>CAYILR010000009.1:0-102107 GCA_964364175.1 uncultured Bacteriovoracaceae bacterium | reverse complement strand
GCAGATTCAGAATAATTAATGCAGTGAACCCCCTGCTATTCTTTTTGGTGATCGGGGGCGGGATCGGGGGCGGGGGGTGTACTTCTAATTCTCGGTTGGCGGTGAATGTGGCTCCTTCTCCGAGTGGGTCGACTTCGGCTAGTTCGTTGAGTTCGTCGAGTGTGTTGATCAGTAAGACTGCTCGGTTTTATTTTAAGCAGTCTGGCACTAGTGGTAGTTTTGATGCTCCGGGATCGGGCGGTACGTTGGCGGTTCCTGGCGGTGGACACAAGGCTACGCGTGCTTTCAATGCGGATGGAACGTTGTTGGCGAGTGGCTCTACGTCCGAATCTTGGCCCAAATGGGTGAGCTCGGTTGAGGTTGGGGTGAGTGGGAGCAGCAATGGATCGGCTACTAATCCATCGTGCGCTCGATTTTCTCAATCGGGTGAAGATACCAATACGGTTTGCAATTTCAATTTGACCTCCGGGACGGACACAGACCCAGTTCCCTGCGGAGCACCCGTGGGGCTCTTCCGAGTCAGCGAGTATGACTGCACCAATGGCGCATCGGCGCGCGACGGAACTGGCGGCGGTGACGATGGGGTGTACATTCGTGTGGTTCTCGATCGATCGAAAACTGGCGGCCTGGCGGCGAACGAAAATATTCTTGCGGTTTTGGAGTATGCATCGTCTGCGTTCAACTCTGCGCCTTTGACACCGACTTCGTGTTTTGCGAATGGACTGTTCACTCCCAGCAATCCCGGCTGCGCGGATTCGGTTTGGCAGATTTATCTGAAGCACAGCGCGGGTGAAGTCGTGCAGCCTTATTTGATGCTGACTCCTCCCTTCTCCGGTTACGTCAATACGGCTCGCAACACAGGTGGAGGCGGCACGACGACCAAGCAATTTCTAATGCCGACCGCTGCGGACGAAAATCTCAGCGTGATTCAGATCAGTCGCATCAAGGCTTTGGGTTTCACATCCACTAATTTCACAACTGCGTGCTCAAGCAACTCAGCACTCTGTGTCGGCATGGTTTTTTATGCTCTGACACTTTATCGAATTTAGGAGGGGGAAATTACTACAATTAGGTTGAATAAAATCATCCTTTTGACGCTGACGACGCTCGTAGCTGGCGGCTGCGCGGGGAACACTCGTGACGGATCCAAGTCACTCAAGAGCAGCAGTGCATCGAACAACAGCAACTCTGCAGACGCGGCCGTGCTCGCCGCTCAGCAAGAAGCAGGGGCGAGATTCACCTTCCACTCTTCGGATTACTACAACTTGGTTCAGCCGCGACAGGACACGGGTTGCGCGGGAGATATTCTCCATCTCTACAAAACCTCGGACGGAAGCAAATTCCCCGACGACCCGAGAGATTATCGTGGCACAGTGAAACCTGCATTCATCCGGAATATTTCCGTGGATCTCACGGATGCCAACGTCAATTTATCCGCCAATCAAGCCTACGCATGCTCGATGGGCAACAGTCCCTCGGTGCCACCTCCCTCGAACTGCGCGACTTTTGACTACGGCGCAATCGGCGGCGTCCCAACGACTCTCGGTGGGTCATTCCTGATGTATGGGGGGATCACGGGCAGCAATACTGGAGGGTCTACAGCCTCTTGCGGATACACATTGCCGAGCAATCAAGTGACTTCGAGCGATGGATTGAACTCGTGTAATAATTTTACCTACGCTTTGACGGTGGATGGATTGTCGAAGGGCGCTGCTACTAGCCCACCGAGCACTTTGGTTCCCGGATTGACGTCGGCGACGGAATCGATTTCGAGTTGGGTCAAGGTGTCGGATGGTTCAGGAGATACCTCGCCGGGCGCATCGGCGGCGGGCTCTGCGGCTTACAGCACGCAATTGCGCAAGGCGATTTTATTTGGTGGCGTGACATCACTACAGGCAGGGTCGAGTGTTTATGCTCCGGCTGCGGATTCCAATCAAACCTGGATTTTTGATTTGGAGACGCAGGGCTGGGCTCGGCAGGATGCGATTCCTTATGCGGCGAATGATATGGTGGTGGGGTATGATGGCACTTCGCAGCTCAGCAAGGAGATCGCGGCGCGGGCGTATTTTGGGTTTGCGGCGGTGCCTAATATTTCAATCGACACCTTGAGCTACAACGGTACCGTGGGTGTTGCAGCGGGAAACGCCTCGATAGATACCACCGAAAAAATTGTAGTGGTGGGGGGGATAATTTCTGTAAGCTCCAGTGCCACTTCGAGCACGATTACGACTTCGGATTTTACTTTGAAGTTCAATCCTACTTTTGGGCCGGAGAAGCGGGACATCATCAAAGTCAACGGAGCTGCATCAGCAGACAGCACTCTGGTTCACTGGACAGAAAATTACCATACCCAACTCATGAACAGCCTTTATAATGCTGCTTGGAATGATACGTCTCTCCATAAACCTACCGCTGTGGACTCCGCAGGAAACGCTTCAACCAAGGTGTATAATTTTGGCACTGCACCGATCACCTACACCAGCGGTGTTAAAGTTGGCACTGTTGTTACGCTGGGTGGGTTTGATCCCGCGGGTTTATTATACGGAAATGGAAACGCAGCTGCTCTGGCTCGAATTAACTGGGCAAGACGAGAAGGCAATGATGCCAATGTAACATCAACCGCAGATTTTTCCTTCACAGCAAACTCTCTGAGCGGAACTCGACTCGCTCAAGTCGCTTGGGATTTCTCAAATTTATATGACATCGTGAGCGCTGCATCACCTAAATTTGAATACGGCGGCTCTCACTTGCTCCCAGGGTTTACACTGGGTGACATTGCTTATTTTGGCGGAGCAACCTGTCAAAGTTACCTCGACCCTAATGCATCTACTTGCAACATCACAGGAGCCAACTCAAACCCAGGATACTATGTCACTCAGGCAATTATCGCAGCAGGGATGGGAGTAGCAACCGCGTACTCAACCGCCGCTCCACTCCGTGCCGGAATGGCGACAGCCCGCGGCCGAGACGAATCCGGCAATATCATCATCGTAGCCTGGGGCGGGGTCAGCGCTGCAGGAACTGCTAATGACAGCAATATTTACGTTCTCTATAACAGCGGCGTTGGCGTTTACAAATGGCGTACTGTTGTAGTCACAGGCGCACAACCCACTCCCCTCGCAGATGCAGCGATGGTATACAGCCACGTCACAGATAAATTTTACATTTTTGGTGGATATCAAACCGCGGGTGTCACCAAAGTCGTGAATGATACCTGGGAGCTCAGCGTCTCTGGAGATTGTACTTCCAATGGAGTGGCCACACCAACGTGCACATTTTCTTGGAGACAACTCAACACTCCTTCAGGGCTCAGCTGCAATCCCACAACCTGCCCCGAGGCACGTCGCGGTCATCGGATCGTTGAAGCAAACTACAATAACACAGATCCATCCCTTGAACCCGATGCTAGCTGCTCTAGCACAGCGCCGTGCTCCTTCGGAATTTTCATGCAGGGAGGGACCACCGACGGAATCAAAATCCTCTCGGATCGATGGATGTTTGATCCCACCGCTAACGGTGGATCTGGACACTGGCAGAAAGTCGGTGGATTCCCACCTCGAAACCTTGCCTCACTTGCTACCTTCGAATACCGAAATGCCGGAAGCCAAACCATGCTTTCGAGAGCATTGCTTTATGGAGGGCAAACCGGGATGCACAACTCTCGAGTGGCCACGACCGCTACAGGATTTATTGCTCCCACTCTGGCGGATACCTACATGTATGATTTTTCGAACAACACTTGGAACCGCGTTCATCTATATGGGAAAGGATATAAAGACGACGGAAGAAACGCATTAGATATTTCTTCTTTAACTCAATTTGAAATTAGACAATCCTACCTCCTGGATACCGCAGCACCCGCGTATTATGTCAGCACATCAGGAGGAGGAACAACAGCAGCGGCAGGATTTTCCACTGAGGTCTCCCCCAACATCGCCGAAACAACCCCTCCGCCACTCGCGGGAGCAACCCTGGTGACACGCACCTATCCATCCCCACTCAGAAGTTACTCTCCCTCCAACTCGAGCTCAATCACGCAGCTCAAAATTCCTGAGGTTTTCCTATTCGGCGGAAGGAAAAAAGATGGAAAATTTATGACCCTGAATCAAGTCTATAAATTCTGTCCAGGATCCACTGGAGAAAAACCATCCGGAATCGGGACTGACAATGCAAACTGCGACGCCTGGGACATCAGCACCAATCAAAGTTCCACATCGCCTGTGCAAGATTTCGGAGGACGATGGTTGAGAAAACAACCGGAAAGCACAGTTGCAGTAGCTGCGACACCAGCGACCACGACCACCTTTGATCCCGCCACCATCGGAACCTACATGGGGGCAGGAGCCTACGATCCACTTCAGGATAAAATCCTATTTTTTGGTGGAATCAGCCCTACTCAAGCCACCTCATCTACAGACAAGGTCACCGACTCTTCAAAATTCACGGGTTACAATCACGTCTTCGAATACACTCCGCCCAGCAAAGTTGCTGGTTATACAGCAGCCGCCGATGCTGAAGGACACCTGCGAAACGGTGTTTGGGATTCCATCCCCCCCTGCACTTATTCAGGATCTGTGTATCCCGAACCGAGATACGGGCACAGCATGGGATTCGATCCGATGAGCAAACAAGTCATCATCGTTGGCGGGTACGCCGTGGGATCCAGTTCGTACTCAAGCGGAACTCCTTTGGCCTCAACGTACTCCTACGCTTACGGCACCTACGTCGGTCCTGAGGTTTGGACCGGAAAACGAATCTACAGCACTGACAGCTCAGAATCCGGCGGAGCAGTAATTACCAGTGCTCCTTGCTATCTTTGGAAAAAGAAAACCACGTTCGGAAATGACCCTGGAAAAGCTGCTGTAGCTCCGCCACAAGGTAATCTTGCGTTCTCAACCTCGGTCTACATTCCCGCATCTGGGTACAATTCAGGTTATTACACAATGCTAGATTACGCGTGTGGCAAGGCAGGTCCCGTGGTTTCGAACGATCCGACGACCAACAAACTCTTGGCTGGAGGAGCGTACATCGATCTCAATCGCGATGCTCTGAAAGCAGACGAAAACCTGGTTCTCAATTTGACCTACATGCCACTCTCATCAGAAAATCTGAGGCCCGATGCTGCACCCATGAGCACTGAGGTTCCCATATTCAGAATCCACTTAGTTCGCACAAACCAAGTGGTGGAAAAATTGCGTAGCGTCCTTCAACCCAGGTACCTCACCTATTCCGCCACAGACGAATTTCCCCACATCGCCCAAACACTCTCGGTCCTTGCTCCCCCCTACGCAGGAGGAGTCCGCCAAGAACAGATTTTCATCCCATTAGCCCAAGATCCCCTCATCGATCGCATCCGCATCGAACGCTACGCCGGCTCAGCCATCCTGATCGACGCAACCATCTACCGAACCGGGAAAAAAGAAGAATCAACCAGCAGCAGCACTACCAGCTCATCCTCCACCTCATCCACCAAGTAAAAAGGTGGTCCCCACCTTTTTGTCTAGCGTCGCGTCATAAAAAGAGGCTATTGAGCCCTTAAATTGGTTATACTGTATTTATGCGTACTCGATAAAAGGTGGCCCCCACCTTTTATCAGGCGGCTTTGGCGGCGGCGAAGCTGTGGCCACACTGACCGCAGAATTTCTGGGCTTCCGTGGCGGCGGCTTTACATGCGGGGCAGGCCTTGGCTGCGACTGCTGCTCCAGCAGCGTCTTTGGGTTTCTCGGGGACGGCTTCGATCAAGTCCACAGTGCCTTTGTCGTTCCACTTTTCGATTTCTCTCAGAATGCGCCAGTTGCGAAGCATACTTCCGAACTCGCTCCGGAAGAACGAGATCTGCCCGCCTTTTTGGCTAGATTCTCTTTTAACAAAAAGCCCTTTTTGCTCGATGCGATCAAAGAGATCGGCGGTGAACGCGTTGCCCATCAGCTCTTTGAGTTTGTCGAGGACGTCTTTGTAATTCATGTACACAACGCCCGCACGATCGACCTTTTCGTTTTGGCTGAGATCAAACATGTGCTGAGTCAGCTGAATGCACTTCTCGTCGCTTCGCAGGACAGTGGCCCCTTGGCCTTTGTAATGATAGTTCTGATAAAATTCGAAAAAATCCTCGAGCACAGCAGGCTCATGAATATGAATGAAGCCGATCGTTTCTGGTGCTTCGGGATCCGTATCATCCTTCACCATCTGGTATTCAGCGAATTTGAGTTTGACCATGATGTTGCAAGTTTGTTCGAGCCGCATGGGTGATTCCAGAAAAATTCTTTGCGCGTATTTTTTAAATGCCACCCATTCAACGGTAACCTTCTTATCCCCAGTGAGAGTGCCGATGTGCTTGGCCACATGGAAAATCACTCCAAAAGCCTTGGCAACGTGATCCGGAGGGCAAGGAGTCGTGTCTTTTTCCATCTTGTTGGCACGAATCTCTGCCATGGCGCTCTTCTGTTTTTCTGCCATGCTACGGAATAAAATCTTGATGACTTGTGAACCCTGGTCCATTTGTTGGCGAATTTGATCCAACGGGATTTCTACGATGTTCACATCATTCAGGGCCGCAGCCGATGTCGTGTATTGCAAGGATCCAAAAAGAGCCTCTTCTCCCAAAATCTGCGACGAGCTGGATTGGTACAATTCTATATTTTTCTTGGGGCGCGGAATGAAAACAGAAACCTGTCCAGTTTGAATCAGGAACACCTTCTGCGCCTTTTCGCCCTCGCGAAAAATCAGCTCACCTTTTTTCACCAGTTTACCTGTCGGACCACCCTGAGACATTCTGATTCGCTCCTTCGGCTATTCCACAACCTCTTTAGGCTAATCGGTGAAATTCAGAAGGTTCTTAACGATGGAGTTTTGACGTTATTTGAGGCGAATCAGATAGCTCTGATTCGCCTGATCCGCAAAAATCTCGAGCGCGTTATACAGTTGCGCGGACTGACCCGATGACAGCCTCCTGAAAAAAACAGTACGACTTTGCACCACCACGCCCCGTACCCGAAGCATTAAATCTATATAGGCTGTGGAATCTGGATCGCCAGGAGTAATTTTTCTACCATCGAACGATAATGGCACCTGTGCAACCTCTCCATCTGAAAGATCCAGTCCCTGAGCACCACCCGGCTTCCACTCCACATCTTGCCTCAACCCAAAATGCACTCGCACTCGATCCACAATCCATTCACCCCGAGGCAAATCCGGGTTACTCACCCACTCGATCCCCGACCAGTCCGCAACCGGTTGCCCGGGCTGCGGACTTGGCCCTGGCCCGGCACCCAACACCGCAGTGAGCGCAGCAAAAGCATCCACGGATCGCACTTTTGAAGAAAGCTGCAATTGCTTGGGATAGTAGGCACCCGCAGGCCGCACTCCCGTCGACTGCAATAACTTTCGAACATCCGCCAAAACTAAATTTGGACGAACGCTTTTCAACAATGCCACTAGACCCGAGACATGCGGCGTCGCCATCGACGTGCCGGACATCCCGACATAATATTTTCCATCTTCTCCGGGCTCTGTGGGATCACGCCCAGAATGAGGGATTGCTCTCGGATCAGCGGTGAATGCACTGAACACCTGTCTTTGCGTGCCTACTTTGTTCCTCTTGTGCCCATCGCCTCCCGGCGCAGCCACATCCACCCAATCTCCCGACTGACTGAAATAAGAAATCCATCCATCGCTCCCGAGCGATCCCACCGCAAGTGTCGACGAATAGGCCGCTGGATAAAATGTCGGATTTCCGCCCTCAAAACTATTCCCGGCTGCAGCCACCACGATCACACCTGATTTTTCCATATCAGCATAAGCTCGCTCCGCCACTCGATCGTTGCCAGGGCCGCCCAAACTCATGCTGAAAATCTTCGCGCCACGATCCCTCGCATAATACAAACCCTGCAGAATCTGCGCGCTCGAGCCAGTTCCCTCATCGTCCAGGACTTTCACCGGAAGAATTCGGTACCCAGGAGCCACCCCCCGAAAATTCCGTTCCTGAATCTGCGAACCAGCAATCGTCCCAGCGACGTGTGTCCCGTGCCCCACCCAATCGTGCCACCCGCCTGTGACCGTGTAGGATTCCCACTGGCCGGAGTCGGGATTCATCCGCATCCCCTGAATGGGGTTCTCATACTCATTTTTGCTGGTATATATTTTAGCGCCGCTATAGAAAAATATCGCGTAAATCGAATAGGGATTCACAAAATTTCTGAGCGCGGGATGTTTGCCATAAAAGCCGGTATCCAGCACGGCGACCGTTGTGTCTGGTTTCCAAAGTTTCTTCTCTGTCATCAGACGGTGAGCCTCTCCCAAATGCATCTGATCCATATCCCAACGCAAAGAACTTGTTGTTGGTTGTGGCGACAGGCTCAACCAATCCGTCATCCAAAAACCTTGCTCGTGAGCAACATCCAAATCCTCCCCCACTAAACGATAAATCAAATTGGGTTGCACGAAAGCTTGCGGATTAATCACGCTCCAGCGCAAAACCTCAGATTCTAGATTTGAATTTTTCCGAAGCTGAACTCGAATCAAATCCTCATCGCCCCAAGAATGAAGCAACTTCATACCTAGTGCGTTGGATTCTGTTTTCACAAATCCATCGCGAGATAAAATCAACAACTGATCAGGAACCGCCTCGACCCGTTTCCCTTGCCACTCCATCCAAACCGATGGCTGCGCCCAAGCAGATACCGCCCAAACCCATCCAAAAAACCAAACAATCCGGCTCAATCCGGTCTCCGAATCGTCAACTCCGCTGGAGCCTCAAATTTCTCGGGTCGGTATTTGATTTTTATCCCGGGTGAATCCTTCTGCTGCGTCAGCAATCTCCACACATCCCAGTCGTCGATTTTTTCAACCGGATGATCCTGAATATCCGTGATCCAGTAGCCTTTTTTGAGCTCTGGATAGGACGACATTAACGCAAAAATTTTCAGCGAACGAGCACCCCGCGGAGTTAGCTCAAACTTCCATGGAAACGATTTCGTCCAACCGGATTCCACCAAAGAAGGCTTGGATAGAGCAGCCTTCTCAAACCAAATCCGCCCTCGCGCCAAATCAAAAATCACCTTACCTCGCAACAACAAATTCAACCCCACATGAGTCATAGGCAATACAAACGACGGCCCCGATTCAGAAACAACGCCAGTCGCAAAATCAAATCCGGGACAAGACAAAACCGTCTCCGGGCGCGACTTGCCGAAAACCACTCCAAAAGGCTGAGCCAAGTTCCAACGCACGCCCGCGCTTCCACAGGGGCTCATCAATACACCTTTCGAAAAGATCGAGGTCTCGACCCACTCCCAATTCTCAGGATCCACAGGAGCCTGCCCTTTCGCTCGATCATACCAAATCACCACGGGATTTTCGTCGTGTGGTTGAATCTCCATCACGTTCTGCCGCAAAAAATCCAATCCCAAAACTCCATCACAACACGGATCTCTCAATGAAGGAGATAGAAAAACTCGAGTTTCAGCCAAGGTAAAATAATTAAATGGAATTTTTACGCTCGCGATCTCCGTATCAAAAACGTGAATCTCATGCCCCTTGGCCAAGCCTCCTGACCAAGAGATCTCGGCAGGTTTCGTTTCCGGAATCGGCAAGAGTTTCGAGGGGATTCCCATTCCTTTGACAAAACTGGGAGAAATCATGCTTTTCTCTGCTGACGAGTCAATCAGAAATCGCCCGGTCAAAGAATGATGACCCATATCCACAGTCACACGCACCGTCAGCCGCCCACCCCAACGTTGCGCTGGAGTACGAGCCATGACTTGATTCCACCGCGACTCCAGATTCACGGGTTCCATTCGCAAGCGCCACTGTTCTCGATACTGCTCTTGACTCGTGTAAACCTGCTTCTTCTTGAGCTTTCTCGAACAAGCGAGCTTAGATTCCTGAAGATAGGATTTCCATTCAGCGCTGCGAGAAGCAGACCTGAATCCCTCCCTCCAAATTAAATCCACATACATGCTCCACGCTCGAAAAATCTCGTCTGCTTTCTCTTGTAGCAAAACAGGCTCGACATCCGAGAGCTTTTGAAGCGCAGAAACCAGTCGTTGCAAATTCGCCGATACCTGCTTTTCGAAAAAATCCGCTGCCGTCCGTGCCGCGAGGCGAGTTCCTTCTTCCGTTCCAAAAAATGAATTCGGCTCTACCCGACAAGGAAACTCATTCATCGTCTGAAACCATGCCCCGCCGTTGCGAAAATAAGCTTTCAACACAAACTCAACGGATCCCAGACGTACGCCCCACTCACCTGGGGCTTTTTCAAAAACCTTCCAATCCACAGGGCGCAGCTTGCGTTCAAGAATCCAACGGCGCTGATGCGGATTAGGCTCCTCGGGATCCAGAGTCCAGACCATCGCCGTGGTCAGCGGAGTGGGCGAAACCTCGTAATTCATTCGAAAAGGAATGGATTCTTCCGCGCTCACCCAAGAGGTTACGCAAGACAAACAAAGCGCGGGAGCCCAAATTAAAAGTTTGTGAGCGGATTCTTCGCGCCAGGACGGCGCAGCCCGAAGGGCGCGAACAAAGGCACGGAGGCCTGTTCCGCGACACCAAATTTTTAATTTGGGCTCCAGCGCTTTGTCTGTGTTGCTCCTCACGTCTTGAATCTCGCCAAATTCAACTTCTTCGCCAACCCCTCGGGAATGCGAATTCGGTAGAAAGTCCCCTTCTCCAAATGTTTTTTGGTCTCCACTTGAGCCACAGCATGCATCTGCGCCTCGAGCTTGCTCTGCGCGTACGGAATCATCAAATCCATCTGAAGCATCTTCGATTGAAAATACGAGAGGATCGCCTGGCGCACTTTCTCAATATCCTTTTCCTTAAGAGCCGAAACTGCCATCGCCCCCGGTGCGACAATCCGCGCGCGATTCCTCGCCGCTGGCTGATCGATTAAATCAATTTTATTCAAAATAGGAATTTGCGGTTTGTCTTTGACTCCCAACTCCTCCAGAACCTTCTCAGTCACCTCGTACTGCTCGCGAGCGTGATTCGAACTTCCATCCACCACATGGAGCAGCAAATCAGCTTCGTGTAATTCCTCCAGAGTCGAACGAAACGAAGCCACCAGCGCATGCGGCAGGCGAGAAATGAATCCCACCGTATCAATCAACACAATCGGCGGCCGACAATCCGGATCGAGCATCCGAACGCTTGGATCCAATGTCGCAAAAAGCTTATCCTCAGCCAAAACCTTGCTGTGAGTCAGCGCGTTCAAAAGCGTGGATTTGCCCGCGTTCGTGTACCCCACCAATGCTACTTTAAAAACTTCGGTACGATGCGCCCGTTGAATCGCACGCTCATTCTCGACGTCCTTCAGTCGTTTTTTCAAAACCGCAAGGCGGTCTTTGATCAAACGACGATCCACCTCGATTTGTTTCTCTCCCATCCCACGCTGCCCCACCCCGCCGCCGCGCTGGCGTTCAAAGTGAGTCCACATCCCTGTCAACCTGGGCATCAGATACTGCAATCGAGCAATAGCGACTTGCGTCTTCGATTCTTTGCTTCGAGCATGTTGTGAAAAAATTTCAATAATGACACCCGATCGATCCAACACGGGCTTGCCGAGAGCCTTTTCCAAGTTCCTCAATTGATTAGGGGACAGCTCGACGTCCAATGCCACCACATCCGCCTTGAGATCATCGACCTGCTGCTTGACTTCCAACAGCTTGCCCTTCCCGATGTAAGTCGCCGGATTCACGCTCCGCTCACTCATTTGAACCCGAGCAACCGCGTCGACGCCCAAGGTATCCAGGAGCCGCGACAGCTCATCCAGTGAATCGCTTTCGATACCTACGGAAATCACCTTGAGCTTATCTCTCGATGTGGACTTGGGAAGCAGGGATTCGTCAGTTTCTAGCATTTGATTTTCATCTCGTGTATATCCAATTTATGCTCGACACCCTCATCAACGTCAATGGTCAGATTGTCTCAGCGGCAGAAGCCAAGGTTCCCGTGATGGATCGAGGCTTCATGTATGGGGACAGCCTGTATGAAGTCGTCCGTACCTATGGCGGCAAGCCGTTCGGCATCGAAGAGCACCTCGAACGCCTCGAAAAATCGGCTCAGCTCTGCCAGATGAAGCTCGGACAAACCCGGCATGACTACCGAAATGCGATGTTGCATACGCTGGAAGCCTACAAGAAAAAAAACATCCATTCTGACACCAGTGAATACTATGTCCGACTCATGGTCTCGCGCGGGAGCGGAAAAATCGGATTTGGCCTCGAATGCGTGGAAACCCCGACTCAGTATTTCGTGCTGGTGAGGCCACTCACTCCACCCACGGAGGAGCAAGTCGCAAAAGGAATGCACCTGCAAGTTTCCAAGCGGATCCGGAATGATCCGCGCGCACTCGATCCAGCGATGAAATCAGGGAACTATCTCAATAGCCTGCTGGCCTATCTCGAAGCGATGTCAGACCCCAAACACCGAGATTTTGAGGACGCGATCCTGTGCAATTTCGATGGACATGTGACCGAAGGCACGACGTTCAACGTCGGCTACATTCGACGAGGAATTTTGGTCACTCCTCCACTGGATATCGGAATCCTGGACGGAATCACCCGCAGACTGCTCCTCGAAACCGCTCGCGAACAAGGCATCGAAACTCGGGAAGTTAGATTTCCGAAGGAACGCCTCTACGAAGCGGATGAAGTTTGGGTCAGCAGCACGATCAAAGAGATTTTCCCAGTCACTCGCGTCGATGGAAAGAAAATCAAAACAGGAAAACCCGGTCCCATCACTTTGAAGCTCCGCCAGGCATTACACCAGAGACTCGCCCGATGAGCCTCTCTCAACGCGATCTCAACCATCTTCGCAAGGGGGTCATCAAGGCCTCGTGGGCTGCTGGCAAAGTCCTGATGAAACACTTTGGAAAACGCCTCAAAATCGACGAGAAAAAAAATGCGGGCCTAGTGACCAACGCAGATTTCGAGGCCGAAGAGGCTGCATTCAAAGTCCTGCGTCGTTTTCGCCCTGATTTTTCGTTTCTCGCTGAAGAATCCGCACCGATTGCCGCCCCCGCAGAAGGCCGTTGGATTTTGGATCCCCTCGATGGAACCACCAATTTCATTCACGGCTTCCCCATGTTCTGCGTTTCGATTGCGGCAGAATGGCAGGGCGCTGTCGTTGCAGGCGCGATTTTTCACCCGGTTTTCAAGGAAACCTATTGGGCAGCGCGTGGGATGGGCGCATGGGTGAACAAGAAAAAACTCGCCGTCTCCACCACGAGCGTGATTCGCGACACTTTGCTGACGACGGGATTCACCACTCGCCGCGAGGAGTGGCTGCACAAAGAAATGGAGGCCTTTGAGCGGCTGAGTGGTGTGGTGCGTGCAATTCGTCGCCCCGGAAGTGCCGCACTCGATCTAGCGTACACAGCACGTGGAGTTTTTGACGGTTTTTGGGAGCGCAGGCTCGCGCCCTGGGACGTCGCTGCCGGTGGACTGCTGGTTTTGGAGGCTGGAGGCAGGGTCACGAATTTCAAAGGCGAGCCATTTCAGGTCGATCACAAAGAAATCTTGGCAGGTGGCCCAGGAATCCACCGAACTTTGCTTCAAACGATTGCTCCTGACCTCTGCTTGATTTAAGATTTATTTAAATGCTCCGTTCCTGGGTTTATATCTATTCGCAGTTTACTGAAGAAGCACTCCTGCTCGAAGCACTGATTCTTTGCGTCTTGTCCGCGATTTATCTGACTTTTTGGATTTTGAAAAAACGCAAAATTGGATCCGCAAACGAACAAATTCCAGCAGCCTTGGTTCAACAATACCTCAATCAACTCATCGGCAACGCGATGCTGATTCGCACTCAGCTCTTTGGCTTGCTCGCTTCTCAGGGGCATGATCCCGCTTCGTTACAAAGCCTGTTGGGAACCGGTGGTGCCTCGCCCATTCCCGGTGCTGGCGCTATGGCGGGAGCAGCGATCCCAGCAGCTGCTCTCGGTACTGCTGGCGCAAGCTCTCCACAGCTCGAAGCTAAATTCGCTGAGCAAATGAAAGTAATCGAAACGCTCAAAGCTGAGAAAGCCAAAGTTGAACAAGAAGTCGCGACTTTAAAAATGGGCGGCGGAGCCAGCGCAGCTCCTGCAGCAGGTGGAGATGCGGGCCTTCTCGAAAAAATCAAAGCGTTGGAAGCACGCCTCGCTGAATACAGCGTCATCGAAGATGACTTGGCCAACCTGAAACGCTTGCAGCAAGAAAATGCTCAGCTCAAAGCGATGGCAGGCGGAGCACCTGCTCCTGCAGCAGCAGCGCCTGCGCCTGCGCCCGCTCCCGTCGCTGCAGCACCAGCTCCTACTCCTGCCCCAGCAGCAGAAGCTGCACCTGCGCCAGAGCCAGCTCCTGAACCGGCTGCACCCGTCGCCGCTGCTGAAACTGCCGCGCCTGCAGCAGAAGCTGCGCCCGCACCAGAACCCGCTCCAGTGGTCGAAGCCGCACCCGCTGCACCAGAACCCGAACCCGCAGCAGCCGCCACATCCACTCCACCCGCTGCCGAAGCCGCACCCGCTGCACCAACACCCGAACCTGCAGCAACAGCCGCTGCAGCTCCACCGAAGCCCGCCGGCGGAGACGACGATCTAGTCGCCGAATTCGAAAAAATGCTTAACTCGTGAGGCCACTTTTGGACTGAATACTGCGTCAGCTTCGTCGCTCAACGTTCCGTCGTACTATTCGTACGACTCACGTCTTCGCATCCTCGCTTCCTTGTCTCAGTCCAAAATTGTCACTCACGAGTGCTCAACATGAATTTTTACTTGAGCAGTTTCTTGTAGTCCGGGATGATTTCCTCGAACGTATCGCCGTTCGGAATCCACTCGCAGTGCAGGCGATACTTCACGTGATCCGCAAGAAACTCACTCTGCATCACTCGAGCATAAAGCAAATATGAAACCTGCGCCCGAGGGTCGACCATTCGGATACCGATCACCGCAGGAACTTTAAAATCAAACCGACTCAGAAGCGAGCAATGCGTGGAGGATGCCTCGTTGAGTACACCCGCAAACATAAATGAAATTCGAGAGAATCTTGAATTCCGAGAAAGAAATTTGGATTCTTGCCCCGCATGAAGAATCCGTTGGGTCAGAAAAGTTTTTAAAACCTGTGTGAACTCCGGCGTCAACCCATCGCTGCCGAAGCATTTGATGGGGTTTCCATTCCTAATCAACAAAACACTGCTCCCGCTCGGCTGGGCTTTGATCCAATTCTCAAGCAACCCTTCCGTATCCCCAATCGAGTCATCCAGAAGAATAATTCTTGGAGACAATCGAGCTAACACCCCCGCATTCAAACTCTGTGGAGATTCTGAATAAACACTGAATAAAGTTTTATCAAAAAAAACTTCCTTCTGATAAACATACTGCGAAGTAATCCAAAGAATTTTACTCTTCGGAACCGCCCACTCCGTCGAATGGTTTTGCACCCACGCCTGCCAATCATCCGCCGAAAGATTAAAAAGAGGCTGCAGCTCAATGCGATTTTTGTATCGATAATAGAGATTGCTCTGATGAACGCCTTTTACCCCGTAGACCATGTTGACTCCAGACAAGGAATCAGCAATAGCTCCCTGAATTTTCAGCATTTCTCCTGTTTTCACTTGTAGATTACTTTCTACTGTCAACGCTCCGGCAGGATGAAAATGCATTTTTCCGATGCGACTGAAGCAATGAATCTCAACCTCGAGCGGATCAAGCTGGATCATTCGAGGTAAACTCATGCCAGACTGAAGTCCCAAAATTTCTCTAACAACTGGAAGCCAACGGTCTACTCTGGCAGAATTCGAATAAATCCAAAGCGCGCCTAATTGCAGAACGCGATCAATATGGTCACGATTCATCGCCTTCGCGAGCACTAAAATCTTCAGCGGACGCACTTGACTGAAATTACGACTCTTCTGAAGACAAGCCTCCAATTTCCAATTACTGGCCGGATCAAAAATCCAAATCAGAATATCGAATCGCGAAGTCCGCAACAACTGTTCTAGATCCTGCAGCTGAGACGTGATCACCGTCGTCAAACCGAGCTCTAAAATCTCAGAAATCTCTGTCTGCGCACCCGAGATCCCTCCCCCATGATAAATCAGAATTTTCGGTTGGTCGGAGTCGATCATAGTCTTTTTCTATTATTTAAGAATACCTTTCAAGTTTTCAACGAATAGATCCGCATAATTCACATCAGTCTCGACTGATCCAAAAAATGGATTCATCATGCTCATTCGAACCAAAACCAACTCATCCTCGTCCCGCACACCTGACCAAGACCGAATCCATTCACCTAAATACGCGTCATACGAGCGCCACTGAAGAGCCGTCTTCGAAACAATGAACTCTCCATTTTTTTTGGGAGAAAACGCCTCAAAAACCTTCAATGTTCTTTGGTTGGTGACAGAAATTTTCTCACCCTCTCTGGGACATGAAAAACAAAGAATATTCGTGTCACAGCCGGGTGCGATTTTGATCTGCAGCGCCTCCTCACTCGACACTCGATCCGACAACTCCCTGCGGATCCGAATGGTTCTCTCGAGCAGCAATCCATACCCATTCGAATGAAATCCCATGGTTTTTGCACTCATCCAAGTCGCCACAGCACCTGCTGCAGAGCGAGAGCCTTCGATCGTATAAGGACCTCGATCAATCGATCGATTGAAATCAATGTAAGGAGCCTCTTCGAAACCCGTGAGAAAATAGTCTTTTGGATCGCGACACAAAAAAGCACCGGACGCATAGGGAACATATCCGAGTTTATGAGGATCCAGCGTGACCGAAGTCGATCTCGAAACAGCTGATAGCGCCTGCTTGGACTCGAAAGACAGAACGTCAGTTTTCTCCAAATCCATCGTCGTAAAAAAACCGCCATAGGCCGCATCGACGTGATGCCAAATTCGCACTCCCTGAGCATCACTCCATTCATCCAACGCAGTTTGAACTTCGTTCACCGGATCAATCCCACCTAGCTCCGTAGTGCCCAACACAGAAACCACCATGAGAACCGGCCTGTTCTCTCCAGAAGCTCGCTTGAGCAAAGCCTTCAAACTGTTCACCGAAAGCCTGCCTTGAGCATCCAAAGCAATCGGCCAAAGCGACTCCTTGGACATCCCCATCATTCGCCAGCCTTTTTGCCACGAATAATGTTTATTTTCTGGTACGAGCATGACGGAACGCTGAGCTTCAGAAGCTGATCCTAGCCGAGAGCGAGCACGAAGCATGGCTTCAAAATTCGCAAGCGTCCCGCCCGATGTAAAATGCCCCGTCGCGGACTCAGGTGGATAGCCTAGCATCTGTGCAAGAAACCGCACGGCCTCGTCCTCGATTTGAATCCCCACACGAGACGACTCACCTGAAATATTATTGGGATTGTGAAGCAAGGTCACGACATGTCCGATCAATGCCGGAAGCGAAATCTCCGAGAACATATGTCCCACATAGCGAGGAGAGAATTTTGGGACCTCCTTTTCGAATCGCGTGAGCAATTCGATCGCAGAATCTTCGAAATTTTTTTGACGCTCGATGAATTCTGGAAGCTCCTGATCCTCAGGACTGATCGCACTCCCATCTTGTGGAAAAAGAGACCTCCTCCAATCCATCCAATGATCCAGAATGCGACTCACGAGCCCTTTGACCCATTTTGCGTTCTCGGCCCGAGGCCCCAGAAAAAAACTTTTCAGGGCAACTTCTTTAGGATTACACGGCGTCACTGGATTCTTTCCCTCTCATCAAAATCCCGATTTTTCCAGCTCTCGACGGGTTTTTTCTTCTTCCAACTGAGCTATTCTCGTCCTCATCCAAATAATCCGGCCAATGCGGTACAACAGGGTATTTTCCTCGATCGTGTCACTTTCCGAGTTCTTCCAACCTTCTAGCACGTCTTTTTGAACCATCTGGTCCCGAATCACCGATACCTTGACTGCTGATTCGTTGTTATAAAATCCCTTCGCTACCGTGATCCGAAACCTATACTGAGCTTTGAGATAGGCAGGAGCAATGCCGGAAGAATCCACAAAGTTCTTGGCAGCCGTGTTGTCATTCATCTTGGTTTGAAGAAACCCGCCCTCACGATTCTGGATGTCCATTCGACTATTCTTCAGGGCGTCGAGAACGGACTGCCAGGCCGTATTGAAATCAGTGAGATAGACCCGATTAAATACGCGCTGAATTTCAGCATCCTGCTTACGGTAGGGTGTTGCGCATGACGTCACCGCAAACATCACTGACGTGCAAACGACTCCCTTCAAAAATTTCCGGTGGATGCCATTCCTCATTCTTACTTTCTATTCTACGTGTACTTTTTATCTAGTCCAAGCCCCGATTCTGGTGCCGCAATGACTCCGAAGCTTTTTTTCCCACTCAAAATCCCCTCAAAAACCTTTTTTTGCACACCTTTCTCTGGCATGAAGCTTGCTCAATGGGATTTCGTCGATGTTGTTGAGAGACGGATCGGCAGATTTAAAACCCGTTTTTAAAAAGAAATTGCTCACGCGATTTCCAACTAACCGAAGGAGAGGATTATGAGCTTCAAAAATCGTTTCACAAATTTGGCCGTGGTGGCTTTGCCCGCTTTGTTAGCTGCTGGAGCAGCGCTAGCTGATCATGGTCCAGGAAGACCTGGACCCGGCGGTCCTGGCCCTGGCCCCGGTCCTGGCAGACCCGGCAACGGCGAGGACTATCGCGGACGTCAAGCTGCGGAGCGCGCCTGTCAAAAGCTGAACAACCAGTACGGAACCAACCGCTGTCTGCAAGCGATTCACGCAACTCGATCGTTTGATGTCATGGCTGCAGAATTCTGCGCTAGCGAGATCCGCTTCTTCACCGATACTGACACTGTCATCGGGTGTCTGACTGCAATCGGCGACAAAGACTATGACATCCATGAGCTGGATCGTTGTAAAATGAATCGTCCCGGCGGAACCGACCAGGACAAAATTCAATGTCTGAGAACCAGTGGACGCCCATCTTATGACCCAGGTCGAGGCGGCCGCTATGACAGTACCTGCGGATTTTTGACTGTTGAAGATGTCCAAAATGATATTTCGACAGCGCTCCGATACATTCGCAATCCAGAAGCGATCCGTATTCTGCAAAATCTGCAATACGATCTCGATCGCCGCGGTGGACGTGGACGTCGATTCTAAGTCGCTTGTTTTTTGAAAATAGAATCATCACCCAGGAGAGTGGAGGCTCCTGGGTGATTTTTTATATGAACCTTATTTCTTTTTAAACGCGAGAACGTAGTAAGTCATACCCCATCGCTCTTCTTCGCTCAGATGCGCGTATCCTGTCATAGCCGTGCCAGCAAGGCCTTCGCTGATTGCTTTGAATACTTGTTCCGGCTTATTCCCTTTTTTAAACTTATCTTTTACAAAATTGCGCGGTTTGGGATTCATCATCGCACCCGCCACACCGTTGCCATCTCCCTGATCTCCGTGGCACATCAGGCAATTCACAGTGTAGGCCGCCTTGCCTTTTTCCAATAGCGCGGGGCTCGAAGCCGGTGGCGCAGCTTCCGCCCACGAACTCATCGCCAAAACCGCTAGACCGAGTACTAATTGTGTTTTCATATGCTCTCTTTTTCTCCTTTTGTTTACGTGTTAGTGACTACGGGACAATGAACCTTAAACGCTACTCCAGACAAACAGTGCTTCCAGAAATTGGACTCGAAGGTCAAGAACGATTGGGCAACGCCCGCGTGCTTTGCGTGGGCATGGGTGGGCTGGGTTCGCCGGTCTCGTTGTACCTCGCTGCTGCTGGGGTGGGAACACTGGGTCTGGTCGATGACGACCGAGTGGAGTCGACGAATCTTCAACGGCAGATCCTTTTTGAGAATTCGGATATCGGTGAATCCAAAGTCGAGGCGGCAAGAAAAAAACTGATGCGCCAAAACCCCGACGTTCAAATCGAGGTTTTCAATGAACGTCTGATAGCTGCGAACGCCGAACAGGTTTTTCAATCGTATGACTTGATTGTAGATGGAAGCGATAATTTTGCCACGCGATTTTTGACCCATGACGCTGCCCTCAAAAAGCAGATTCCTTGGGTCTACGGAGCGGTCAATCAATTTGAAGGGCAAACGGCTTTGTTTACCAGTGGCTCGCGCCACGACAAAAATAGCGACAGTCGCGGTCCTTGCTACCGCTGCCTCTATCCTCACCTGCCCCGCGCGCAGATTCAAAACTGCGCTGAAGCAGGGGTTCTGGGTTCGATCGTGGGAACGGTGGGAACCTTGCAAGCAACTTTGGCGCTTCAATATCTGATTTCCGCTGGAAATCCGAACCATCCTCTCTGCCCTCCCGTGGGGCAATTGAGCATTTTTGATTTCGCAGGTCGATGGAATATTTCGACGATTCAGGTGCCCCAGCAGCCTGACTGTCCCAGCTGTTCGATTGCGCCCGCTGAGATCGTTCTTCGAGATGCTGATGCTTTTTGCACAACGAAGTCTGGGCAGCGAAAATCGATTCGAGCTACCGATCTTTTGATGCAAATGAGGATGAAAGAAAACCCCGTCCTTCTCTTCGATGTCCGGGATTCTGATGAATGGGAGACAGGACATATCGCGGATGCAATACACTGGCCCCTGCATCGAATCGAAAAAGGAGAAATCCCTCCGTTGCCTGCAGGATCTACGACGATCGTCGTTTACTGTCAGACGGGCTTGCGATCGGCGCGAGCAGCCCATCTCCTGAATCTGGCGGGAGTTCAGTCGGTGCTCAACCTGGAAGGCGGGATTCACGCTTGGCCCCCGATGGATTAAGTTTACTAAAACGATCGATTTCAAACCGGATATTGCCCGCGCTGATTTGATCCTCTCGACGCGTACCTGCCGGGAGCGAGAGAATTCCCTCCAGTTCAACCAGAGGAACTTGGATCCGAATCGTATTTGGCTCTGAGGACTCCCTCAAACTCAAACGATCCTCCGACCCCGTATTGATCTGAACAGCCAGCACACCGTTTGGAAAACACAAAACCTCTTCCAGTATCCCGACTTGAAGCAGCTTTTTAGCCTCCATTTGGCTCACTCGAATGCGAATCGACTTTGAATCCAACCTAAGATTCATTCAAAACCTCCAAATGAAAACACGCCCGAACATCCGATGGAAAATTTAAATTAGAAGCAAGTTTTCCGTGAAAACTTTGGGACGGAATCCGCCGCACACTCAGTTTTTCAAAATACACTCGAATCGATCTCAATGAAGACGGATTCTCCAAACAAATTTTCTCGATAATTTTTTCTGAGAGTTCGCCACACCTTAAAATAAATGGCATTTCGAAATCCTGATACGCGATCGCCAACGATTCATCTGGGTTTCCTTTTTTTGCTTCAGCCAGAAGACCCATCAAGATCTCATGATCGAGCAGAGGCATGTCGACCGGCAGAACCAGGAGCCAGGGATCTGAATTGGATCGAGCAAAACGCCGCGCCTGTCTCAATGCTGACCATAATCCGCCCAGTGGCCCAATCTTGGGAATCGTGTCTGGCAAAGAAACTCGTCCAGGCACATCTCCGCAAAGATAGACCTGATTCGGTTGAACACCCAGGACCTCCGAAGCCAATCGAATCGCCCTGTCGAGCAAAAGTTCCTGGTTCCACATCAAAAAACGCTTGTCCCGCCCCATTCGTGACGAGCGCCCTCCGGCCAGTACTGCAGCAAAAAAATCAGTGTGCATGTCGTCAGTGTACATGCGCTTGATCCTCGCTGTGAGGAGCGTGTTGGCAAAGTGCATGCCCCTTCAACCACTCGGTCTCTCCGTCGGCGTAATATTCTTTTTTCCAAATCGGAGCGCGAACCTTGATTTGTTCAATCACGTACCTGGAAGCACGGAAGGCTTCATCGCGATGGGTAGAACTGACTCCGATGGCCACGCTGATTTCTCCGACAGCAAGCTTGCCCACTCGATGAATCACATTGATTTTCAGGTCACTCCCCCACTTCTCCTGCGCTTCAGCCGCAATTTCCAGAAAAACCTGCTCTGCGAGCGGCTCAAATGCATCGTACTCAACTGCAACGACTTCTTTCCCGACATTCACTGCACGAACTGAACCCAGGAAAATATTTTGAGCTCCATGTCCCAATTTTTCTGAAAACTTTAACGCCCATGTGGGATCTATTTTTTCTGCGCTCACTCGGCATCGAACGGATTGCATTCGTTTATCCTCCGCAGACCGGGGGCAAAATCGCCAAAGTACACGGCTGAAGAATCCGATCCCCGGACGACAAAATATTTTTTTCGTTCGCGATTGCCGAATCCTCAATCAATTGCTGGTCAGAAAAAGACGAGTTCTTTTCCAGGAAGTAAGTTGAAAGCGCCGTCTTGACGTTTTCAACCGTCGACGATTCTTGAAGTTGAATCAACACACGAGGTTGTCCTGTTTCGTATTTTTTGAATTTTCCAAAGAGCCGCACCTCGACTTGAATCATCACAGCACCCCTCGATCAAAAGAATGATGAAGCGGATAAATATCAACCGCATCTTGAGCTGAAATTCGATCCCCCGCTTCAGGAAACACAACCCAGCAATTGGCATCAAGGAGCGCGCTGACGATATAAGACGCCTGACCTTTGAGCGTCTCGACCTCGACACCTTCTTTCCCCAGACGTGACCTGCCTTTAAAAAAACAACGCAGGCCATTGGGTTTAGAGCTGTCTCGCACCAACCGCGCACGGATCGGCTCTTCGCGCTCTAATCCCAATGCAGCACGAACAAATGGCTCCACAAAAAATCTCAATCCCACCGCTGTGGAAACAGGGTTCCCTGGAACCCCAAAAAAAACACAGCCTTTGTGTAATGCACTCATCTCCGCAAAAAGAACTGGTTTGCCGGGACGAATCGCGGCCTTGTGGAAATAGGTCTTTGCACCCATTCGCCCCAGGACTTCGGGAACAAAATCAAATTTCCCCATCGAAACGGCGCCTGTGCTGATGATGAGGTCAGCCCCAGCTTGCAAAGCTCGCTCGAGAGTTTTTTGATAGAGTCCGGGATCATCGTGAATCACGCCCCAGTATCGAGCTTCTGCGCCCATCTCCTTCAAAGCTGCCACCAAAAATGGGCCCGTCGAATTTCGAATCATTCCCGGCGCGAGTGTGGGTTCGGATGGATCCACAAGCTCACTCCCCGTGGAAATCACTGCCACGCGGGGCATGGATTTGACTTTGAGCTGGGAAATGCCCAGGCTAGCGCAAGCTAAAATATGTTCCGGAGCAATCCGCATTCCTGCTCTCAAAACCGGGTGCCCGATTCCAAAATCGGTTCCTTTGAGGCGGATGTTTTCTCCGGCTTGAAGCGGTTTCACCAAATCGATTCCAATCGCGTCGCCCGATGGGGATCGCTCCACCCGAACGTCTTCGATGCGGACCACGGCATCGTACCCACCTTCGGGCAGCGGAGCACCCGTCATGATTTCAACCGATTGCCCCGGTCCGTTCGCGCGGGCTTGCGCAAAAGCTTTTAGATCGCCAGCCGCGACCATCCCCTTCACTGCGATGCGAACCGGATGGGTAGAGGTGGCGCGCACAGTATCTGCAGAGAAAACAGCAAAGCCATCCATTGCGGAATTCGTGAATGATGGAACTTCCTCGTGACTCAAAACCGATTCTGATAAAATCCGACCCAGGGATTCATTGAGCCCGATCCGCTCCTCAGAATAGGGGTGTTTGCGCGCGATTTCTTCCAGAATGTTCAACGCCTCTCGATAATCAATCATGATCGTTCCTCCTGCAGCGAAATCCGGCTGAATTTTTCTGGCAGATAATTAAATAAAAATTCTAAAAAAATGGCGGAGCCTGTCACCCAAAGCAAATTTCGGGTCACAAGCGTAATGAGCACAGCAGTCGCTAGCTTCATCATTCCAGGCGCCAACCTCGCAGTGGGAGCTGCCAAAAAGATGTGGAAAACTCCTGTCGCGATGAGCAGAGGCACCAACAAAACAGCAGGATAGATCAAAACTCTCGATCCACTGAAATATTGAACTCCGGCCAGGATCAGGAGGCATCCCCCCATCAAGGCAGTCGACCACGCACGAGTCGACCCACCCCGAACATGAGCCGTCACCCCACCTGAGCCATGACAAAATGGCATTCCACCGACTCCGGCTGCAAGAAGATTGCCGATTCCAATGGAATAGAGAAGCCGCTTGACGGTCACTCGCGAAGCACTCTCCCCAAAATAACGCTCACTCACATTCTTTGTCGCAAGAACCGAGTTGGCGAGTGTCAGAAAAATCTGAGGCAAAAGCAATCCTGCCACGAGCTCGGGGCGAAACATCTCACGTGAAGAGGAAGATGCCATGCCACTCACGCTCAGAGCATTCGAATCACCCGAGAAAACCGCAATCAAAAGACCCAACGTTGCAAGCAACCCCAGCAAAGGAATCCCCGCAATTTCTGGTTTGAGCACCATCCACAGAGCTCCCACCACGAGCAGCAGACCCGGCACAGTTCCAAAAACGATTTGCCACTCACCCCCCGCTTTCACTCCCTGAAGAATCAGCAAAACTCCTAAACCCACCTGAAGCTGATGAATGATCGCAGCTGGAACTCGCATGGCTACACGATCCACATTCAACCATCCGATGAAAAAGCAAACCAAGCCTAGCAATAAACCTGCCCACCGAACTTCTTCAAAACTCGCACCCACGGTCACGGCCGCCACGGCAATCGATTTGAGGGGCTGAACGGACATGGGAACTCGAAAAATCACTGCTGCCGCCAAATACGCAATCCCTGTGCTCAACAAGATGATCGGCCCAGAAAACCCGGCCTTTGTGGACAGGAGCGCAAGAAGAGGAAACAAAACCGCCGCGTCCGAAAAAGCACCCAGAACATTGCGGAGAATGGGCTGATTTTTCATCCATGCCCTCCGCCTGAGGCCATTTTCAAAGAGTGTTGAATTAATCCGCCCACTGCGTCCAATCCCTCTCGAACAGCGGCAGGACTCCCCGGCAAACAAAGAATCAATGATCCCTTCACCAAAACAGCGGTCGAGCGGCTGAGCCAGGAAGAGTGAACGTGACGGGCGCCACTCTGTCTGAGTAACTCACCCATCCCCGGAATCTCTCGGCCTCCCAGCTCTTGCGAGAGATTCAAAACGGTTTCAGGAGTGATGTCGCGTTTAGAAAGCCCCGTTCCACCCGTCGTCAAAATCACTTGGGGCAAATTATTTTCCAACAAGCGGAGAATTTCCGCTTGGAGCAATTGCGCATCATCTGGAATCACAATCGGTTTTTTCGCAACAGCCCCTCGAGCTTCGAACCACTGAACCGCGGTCGGGCCCGAGACATCTTGGCTCTCGTGGCGAGAGCATCGATCACTCAGGGTAATGACAGACACAACGACGCCATTCAGGATCGCACGTACAGACGATTCTTTCGAAATCAGCTGCTGAGCCCGAACGCTCCCCGGATGTACCCAAAGCCCCGACTTGCCGCCCTCCTTGATCTCCAGCTGAATACCGCCAATCCTCAATGCAGGATCGATTCCCTTAGTGAGATCATAAATACAAAGGAGCGCCGCACTGACACCCGAAAGCGCTTCCATCTCCACGCCTGTTTTCCCAACCGTCTTTGCCTCACAAAACACAAGCACCTGATCTTGCATGACCTCACACCAAACTCGAACCGAAGTCAGTGCAAGCGGGTGACACAACGGCAGCAAATCCGCCGTGCGTTTCGCTCCTTGAATCCCAGCAACTTCCGCCAAGATCAAAACATCACCTTTGGGAAGAGTGCGTTCTCGAATTCGAGAAATCGTCTCTGGCGCTGCAAAAAACGATCCCGATGCCACCGCTCGTCGATGGGTGTCGATCTTGTCTGCGATATCGATCATCCGATAGTTAGCCGCCGATTCCGGCGAGGTTCCATGTGTTTCCATATTTTCCTTCGTGCAGATAATGCGAAATGGGTTTTTCTAGAACCAGATCTTGAATTCTCTCCAGCAAATCTTCTTGTAAAGAATCATCCCCCAGGTAACTCCTCAACGAGACGTCCTGATCCCCAAAAAGACAAAGTCTCAAAGCAGCTCGTGACGAAACTCTCAAACGATTGCAGCCTTTGCAGAAATCTTTGGAGTACGGAGCAATCAACCCAATCGAGCCCTCGTAGTCTCGATGCCGGTAGACGACGGCCGGACCATCCGTTGTTTCTTTCTTTTGAGGTAACCAGCCAGATTTCAGCAAATTGAATTGAATCACTCCTGCAGATAAGTGTCTTTGCCCAAAAAAATCACCGTTTTTCCCAGTGCGCATCAATTCAATAAAACGGACAGAAATAGGACGGTCGCGAACCCATTCCATAAAACCCGAGACTTCGCCTTCGTTGCAATCCTTCAGCAAAACCGCGTTGACTTTGACACTTTCAAATCCAGACTTCAGAGCTACATCCACTCCACGCAAGATCTCCTGATGCCGTGAGCTTCCTGTAATTTTTTTGAATTTTTGCGCATCTAAACTATCCACGCTCACATTGATCGCATTCACTCCGGCCTCACGAAGCGGCAGGGCCAACTCGGACAGACGTTGACCGTTGGTGGTTAAAGCGACTTTTTGAATTCCCTCCACTGAGGCCACAGCACGAGCGATTTCCACGATATCTCGCCTGACGGTCGGCTCGCCTCCAGTCAATCTCACTTTAGTGACTCCCAGGCGCGAAAAAGCATGAACCAAGCGTCGAACCTCATTCACCGAAAGTTCAGGCGACTCGCGCATTTCATCGCTAGCAACATATCCTTGAGGGAGACAATAAATGCACCGAAAATTACAGCGGTCCGTGACTGAAAGCCTCAGATAGGAAAAATTTCGCTGATGGGAATCCACTAAATTCGGCACATTTCTCCCGTCTTTTTAGAACCCTATTTCACGCATCCCACAGAGCCGCCGCAGCTGATGTCTCCGACTTCAGCTTGAGAAGAGATCCACTGCTCGGATTCCACTTCCACTTCAAGCCGTCGGCACTCATCTGCAACCAATTCCCTACAAAATTTAAATACTGCAGAATAAAACGGACTTTCGATCACCCCTGGTCGCTCGCAAATCGCGCCCACAAAACGTCCCAGGTGACTCTTGAGAAATTTCTTCCGCGCATCCAGAACGATTTCAGCTCCTTCGGTTTCGCTCGAATCTGCCAACGCTTCGCTCTTCATGACCATCAATGCATAAAACTCGAGCTCAACCGAAACATGATCAATCATTTCGGCCTGGACACCTTCGCCACCTGTTTCCAATCCGAACGCGCGATAGAACCCGGCGATGTCGACCAGCTCGTTCCCTTTGACCATGGCGCGCTCTCGGCCATACTCGGTTTCGTAGAGAGAAGTGACTTGCTTGCCACGGTCGAAGAGATCAATGTACTCCGACCTGAGATCATCCAAAGCTGCTGGAGATCCCAAAACATCCCCTGCCTTTGCCCGAATCTCGATCAGCTGATCGCCCAGACTATTCTGCAAAGCCTCGTTGGAAAACTGCTCGTCTTCCAAGATCAAACCCACATTCTCCGCAAATCCCTCATCCGGATAAGCCGAAAGCAAGGAAGCTAAGATAAAAGCCGGAGCAGACGTTTCATTTTTAATTGCAATCATTTGACCTCCAATGGGATCCAACTCATGGTGAGGCTTTTTCGTGACCCCGCCTCTTGTTTGCCACCTTGCCACACCGCAAACGCAATGTAGCTATTTTTTCCAACTTCAAGCATCGAGCCGTTCTCGCGCTTCAGTGGGCGGGAGATGACTACTGACCACTCCCCTTTTCTCCAGGACCCACGTCCATTGGACATTCGATTCTGGATCACAGCACTGCTTCCGAAACCCTCGGCAAAAATCTCGTCCACTGCACTGGATTTCTCGTAGGACTGCGGGTTGCCCGAGATTTTCCCCGGCGAATAAACTTCCCGCTTTTCCTCGGTCAATCCCTCGACATTCCCCGAATCTTTGAACTCCATCGGATACATGTCCGGGTTCATATTCGGGTAGAGATCCTTCATCGTGGGTTTTCCTTTTTCAATGTCCTTTTGGTACTGCGCGCGCCAATGAAAAATATGAACCGGATTATCCTTCGCACCCATGAAGATGGGGGGAGGCGATCCCTCTTTCACCGGAAATTGCAGCGCCACAGCGTCCGAGAACTGCCCCAACTTCCCGGCCTCATTCACGTCATCTGTTTTCCAATGCAGTCGAAATGCAATCCACTGGCCGTCGTGAATAGCTTGCACTCGAAGCAACGGCGTCGTCGTCGTTTTGGGACGAGGAAGCGCCATCGGCTGTGCCATGAGAGAAACCGTCTCCTCACGCACTCCCTGCCAAACTGATTCCTCAAACGCACTTTTCGAAAGGTCTGCCGTGACTTTGGCAGCCTTAATCTCAGCCATGCTGACACTAGACTGCAGCATCAGCAGCACCGATGTGACTATGAATCCATTTCTATTGAGCATCATTCCTCCGATTCGTTTCATTTCAATTCCTAGGGTGTATTATTCCTGATGGTTCCATATTGCGCGTCATACGATTTTCGTTCGATAAACGGTTCAGTCACTGGGACACTGACGATTTCGTCGCCTTTCTCGTCATATCCAAAAGCAGTTCCTTGATTCACCTTGAACGAATGAATGATCCGATCCGTACTTCCCATCAGCACCAACAGACCTTGGGCCACAGGATCATCGCGGAGTTTTTTGTAGCGTTCGATCGTTTCGTTGACGTTGGGCCCGAACATCTGCTCCAGATACTCGCGATTCGCATGAATCGGCGGGATGTAATAAATATTGGGCTCCAATCCCAGCTGCGGATAATACGGAAGCGCGAGTCCTTTTTTATGCACGAGATAATCGACTGGGTTATCCTCGCGTGATTTCCAGGGAGGATTCACAAATCCCATGATTCGGATTTTCCCAATGCAGTTCTGCACGCACATCGGCTGATATCCCTGCTCGACCGCTGGGTAGCAACCCACGCATTTTTCGCTCACGCGGGTATGAGGATTATACATCGATTTTTTGTACGGACATGCACGGACACATTCTCCATATCCTTTGCAACGGGACTGATCGATCAGGACAATTCCATCTTCCTCCCGTTTATAAATTGCTTTTCTCGGACAGGACGCCAGACAGGCAGGATAGGTGCAATGCGCGCAAGTCCTGGGAAGGTAGAAAAACCATTTGTCGTGCGGCAAATTCATGTGCTCGCCTTTTGACACGTTTCCCAAGCAATCATCCTCGCCATTGTTCGGATACATCCAATCCTCGTCAGTCGGATGAAAGTGCACTGCGCGCTCGTTCGGCTCAGCTGCCTCAAAAATGGTTTTGCCATGATAGGGCTGATGAGCCTTCCACTGTTGCTGACCCATTTTTTCCAGAATTTTAACATCCCAGGCCAGCGGGTAGCTTCCATACGGCTTGGTTTCGACGTTGTTCCAGAACATGTACTCCTGGCCCTTGCCGCTGGTCCATGTCGTCTTGCATGCAACCGAGCAAGTTTGACAAGCGATGCACTTGTTCAAATCAAAAACAATCGCCCACTGACGCTTCGGACGATTTTCGTCGTAGGCGTATTCCATTTCCCGACCCAGATGCCAATTTTTTACCTTAGCCATAAACTACACCCCCTTCTTCATGAATCGGCCCTTGAGGTACTCTTTCATGGCCTTGTTTTCGTAAGTCGGACGGAACCCGAGAGAAGCAGGACGCCAGAGGCCTTTGCCTCCCATTCCACCTGCTTCAGCTTTCGTGATTTTGACGAAGGCCTCGCGAGGCGCACCCACTGGGCAGTGAATGTCCGGCTCGAACCCTTTTCCGATTCCCTGACCGAACATTCCTTTGTGCACGAGTGATTCAGTCATCAGTGTCGGACGCAACCAAGCACGAGTTGCACTCTGGTGGCTTCCGTAGCGGTACATCGCTTGATAGTTGGTCCCTTCACTTTTTGCGAGACCGTCCTCGCGCGATTCATGCGCGCGCACGCTCGCGGTGGTAGCTCCGTACATATTGTGCCAAGTCCGTGCAATGCCACGAGGAGTGCCGGGATAGTACCGAGCACGCAACATCAGACGCGCTACCTTGTACTCCTCAGTTCCTTTTTTCCAGCCTCGGAACGGACGATCTTCGGGATCCGCATCGATGTAAACATAATCGCCATCTTGAACCCCGAGTTCTTTTGCATCCAGCGGATTGATATCGACGTAACCCTCGACGTTAGAAGGCATGCGCTTGTCATGTCGATACACATCGCCGAACGGACCAAACCAAATGGCCGTGTAGTCCGTATCAATCGGCGTGGAGTGCGCACCATGCCGATACTTCGGTGTGTGATAGACGTGAGTGTGCAGTTTCAAACGCAGCGGATGTTTCGTCCCCATGAGTTGCTCCGGAGTTTTCATCACGTTGCGAACTTGACGAGTCTCGGACGAGACATCGCTCGAGGGAATTCCATAGTCCTCAGGACGTTTTGGACGAATCGCCTCGTGCGGATGGGCCACCAGAACATTGGGTTCGTAAGGCGTCGAATCCACCGGCTCGCGATACACGACCATGTTTTCTCCGCCATCGATGAACTCAGACTCCGGTCGATAAAACTCCAACCGTCCCGAGCGCGTGTGCCAAGGATGTTCCGACTTCGCTTGTTCGAATGACGAGGCTCGAGGATAGGTTCGCGTATTGACCAGCGCAGGGATTCCTTTCGCTGCTTTGCTCTCCAACTCTCTCGCGTCGTAGCCTTTCAGGTTGGCAGAAGCGTCGATAATCCTTTGGAGATAGACAGGTACATCGTCACCCGATGCGAACTTCCACATGTCTTTCATTCGCGGTTCGTCCAGTAAGTCACCCAATTTTTCAGCGACGCCAGCAATCACCTCGATGTCCGTGCGCGTGTCAAAAATTCTCGGCAGCGGTGTGCGCGGATAAATTTGAACGAATGGATTCGTGCACGATCCGCACATATCTGGGGCTTTGAATTCCGCCCAGCTGTCGACACCGAAAACAAGATCCGCGTACTCGCAAGATCCCGTCCACCACCAATCCGCATAGGCAATGAATTCAAGTTTTGGCAAAGTATTATTGACAACATCAAAGTGCCACTTAATATTACCGATCACCGAGTTCGAGTTATTGAGCCACATGGCTTTTGTAGGAGTCGGCATGTGACCATCGCCAGTAAACATTTTCTTTCCGACACGCAGCGGCCGATCTCCGTAGTTGAAGTAATGGAGCGACTCGTAGTGAAGGTATTTTTTGATTTTCGGCTGATCTCCCTTCCCGAGCGCCAGGTTAAAGGGATCTTCGACAGCATACGCCGGGATTCCGCCGAACAAAGCAGAGCGGTAGTTCCCAGCGTAGCTGCCGACATTCCCCCCAGGAAATCCGACATTGCGGGTCAGGGCCGCGACCAAAAAGATCGCTCGGTCCTTGAGATCCGAATTGAAAAACTGATTAGGCCCCATTCCGCAAGCAAAGAGTGTTTTTTCTCGATTGGCTGCAATCTGCTCAGCCAATGAAATAATCGCGGACTTGGGCACACCCGTGACCTGGGAGGTTTGATCCGGCGTGAAGTTTTTGTTGACGTACTCTTCGGTGAGATGAAAAGTCGAGCGCACCTTCACTGATTTTCCATTCAGAAGTTTGACCAAAAACGAGGCACGGAGATCCGGCGAGACTTTTTTCTCCCGCATTTGCGTGCCAAAATCGTCGCGAGTGACAGCCACGAGTTTTCCGCTCTTCGAATCTCGGATCACGAAAGACTTGAACAGATCCCGCATTCCTTCGGGAGCAAACTGTCCTCCATTTTCCACGCCTGAGGGATTTTTTTCTCCTTTTTTCATGAACCGAATGGATTTCAACTCAGGCTCTTTGAATCCCTCGATGACTTCTTCGGGACGCAAAGGCTGCAGGTTGTCCATGCGGATCAAGAAAGGTAAATCCGTGTTCTCGGACACGAAATCCACATCGTAGAGTTTTTTGGAAATAATGACCTGAGCCAGCCCTAGCGCGAAGGCAGGATCAGTGCCGGGACGAATCACAGCGACTTCGTCCACCTTCGAAGCGGTTGCACTGTATTCGACTGTGACCGCAAAGGTCTTGGCGCCTTTGAGACGAGCCTCGGTCAGCCAGTGAGAATCCGGCATCTTTGTCGTGATCCAATTCATCCCCCAAACGATGATCAAATTGGCATATTCCGTCGAGAAAAGATCAAAGTCGTTAGTCTGAGATCCTGTCACCATCGGGTGCCCCGGTGGCAAATCTGTGTGCCAACTGTAACTATCCCAACCCCGTCCGCCAATCGCCTTGTCCGGACCGACACCTCGCTGTTTTGAATCCATCAATGCCAGCATGTTGGCGAATCGGTAGAGGCCGAAAATCCGAGTGGCACCCAGGAATGCCATCCCTCCGCGAAATTTGAGAGTCTGTGTCCCTGCTCCCTCGACCGCATGGACCATCGCAGGATCATAACCCTGTTTGGTAAGCATTTGGCTTCCCGAATCGCCGTTATAAGTTTTTGAGATATTTTCCAGAGACTGAGCGGCAATTTGGTAGGCATCATCCCAACTCAGGCGCAACCACTTGTCTTTGCCGCGCTGAAAATATTTTGAATCGGGCGCTCCCGTAACCAAATCACGAGGAAACCCAGCATCCACCCACTCCTTGTACCCCCGACGAACCATGGGTGCCTTGACCCGACGATCCCCATAGAATCTTCTGACCAGCGCCAAGCCTTTTTGGCAAATTCTAGGATCCCAACGATGCGATGCTTTGTTGCCGTACAAGTCAGTCGCTTTTCCATAACCATAACTAGGACCAATTCGAGCCACCACGCCATTTTTTACATAGGCTTTCAGCAAACAGTTATGCGTGTCATTGGGAGCACAGAGGAATGTAAAGTCAGAGTCATAGGAAAAAATATTCCGATAGGTTTTTTCCCAATCTCGGTTGGGGTAGAACTTGAGCGGATTATCCACATGCGTAGGCTTGAAGTACTTGATCGGCGCCCCAAAAGCGGAATGAGAAAACACCCAGGCACCTGTGGTCGCCACTCCTTTGAGAAATTTACGTCTCCCTAAATTCGCCGAATTTCCATCTTCAGTCATATATTTCCTCCGTTAAGCGTTAAGTTTCACTGCAATCGGTGACACATCTTGAATCTTGAGAGACGGGTCCATCTGCGCAACGTCCTGAGCAAATGACTCGTGCATGAGTTTTCCACCTGCGCCACAGAGAACACCCTCTTGTGCGTCCAGTTGATAGAACAACGTCCCCTCAGAAAATCCCTTGAGGAGCAAATTGACTTTCATGGATTCAAAAGATTTTTGCGTTGGCTCCAGATTCTTCATCATCGCGCTGGGAATCGGACCGAACTTCGGATTCGCAGATTCCGCACTCACCACCCTCGGAACCACATATTCCTCGGTGAACAACACATCCAGACAACCCGAGTCCCCGTGTCCCAAGCTCCGATGCCTAGCCAGGCGCTCGTTCTCGCCCACGCCCATCACCAAACCATCGAGCGCCTCGCGCCAGTAATCACAGCCAAAACTTCCGTGCTGACCCAAAGATACGCAGCCAGATCGCTCTAATACCTGCGCTGAATTATGCGAACGCCAGGACTCCGCAAAACACGGCAACCCCAATCTGGGTAAAACATCGATCAAGTCAGACAACTCCCAAGCCACACCGAGGTACTTCGCGGCGCTGAGTCCAAACTTCCTGCTGTTCTCAAAAACAGCGCGCAGCACTTGATCTTGATTTTTGGAATCCACTTCCTTGAGCAGCGCACTTTCATTTAAGCTGCTTTTTTGTAACACGCTTGCCAGTGCTGATAGTCGCGACCGCTCCCAGCGATCGCGAAACTCACCCAGATCAAACTTAGGGTGCTGCAATACTGTTTCTGGCACAAACTTTTCTGGCACTACATCTCTTGCTGCTTTGTTCATTTTTGAGTGTCCAAAAAATTTGACTTGCGAATTTCGTGCCAATAAAAAAACCTATCTCCACGCTCGCTTAAATTTCTTTTTGGAGCCAACCCAACCTGCTGGTCAGTTTTATTGTCCCACCGAACGAGACAAATTTTCCCATAAATATATTTTGTTAACATCAGCGCAAATGCCTGTTACCTTCAATTCAATCATCATGAAAGGATCACTCCATGCTTAGCTCTTCGCTTCTTCGCCTCGCTACCCTTGCCTGCATTTTGACCTGCCCTCTCTCCGCCCTAGCAAAAGAGGAAATCGTTGGAAAAGAAAACGCGATCCTCACGGATCCTCCTCTGGTTCCCCCGCCCATCACACGCAAACACGCGACTCACGTCGTGGTGAATCTGGAAGTGAAAGAACTGACAGCCAGAATGGCCGATGGCGTCGACTATGTTTACTGGACCTATGGCGGCAAAGTTCCGGGAAAAATGATTCGTATCCGCGAAGGAGATGAAGTCGAATTCCACTTAAATAATCATCCCAGTTCCAAAGTCCCACACAACATCGATCTTCATGCCGTCACTGGGCAAGGCGGTGGCGCGGGCGCAACCTTTACTGCGCCTGGTCACAGTTCTGTTTTCACTTTCAAAGCATTGAATCCAGGCTTGTATGTTTACCACTGCGCAACAGCACCCGTCGCAATGCACATCGCCAACGGAATGTATGGACTGATCTTGGTTGAACCAAAAGCTGGATTGCCTAAAGTCGATAAAGAATTTTACGTCATGCAAGGTGACTTTTATACGAAGGGTAAAAATGGAGAACCGGGAGTTCAACCCTTCGATATGGAAAAAGCAATTGACGAGCGCCCCACCTACATTGTCTTCAATGGTTCTGTCGGTGCAATCACTGGGGATCGCTCATTGAAAGCGAAAGTTGGCGAAACAGTTCGTATGTACTTCGGAGTAGGCGGACCCAATATCGCTTCCAACTTTCACGTCATCGGTGAAATTTTTGACAAAGTCTATGTCGAGGGTGGCACCAAAACGATCAACGAAAACGTCCAGACCACTATTGTGCCTCCCGGGGGAGCTGCAATCGTTGAATTTAAACTCGACGTTCCCTCTACCTACATCTTGGTAGATCATGCGTTGACCAGAACTTTCAACAAAGGTTCCTTGGGGATGCTGAAAGTCGAAGGAGCTGAGGACAAAAAAATCTACTCGGGCAAACAAAGCGACGAGGTCTATCAACCTGAAGGTTCCGGCATTCAAGAAATGTCTAAAGAACCTGCTCCGGTCGCTCCGATTGCAAAGAACAATCAACAGCGAATTGAGTTTGGCTCAAGAATTTATACAAACAACTGCATGGCTTGTCACCAGTCCAACGGAATGGGAATCAAGGGCGCATTCCCACCCCTCGCTCATTCTGACTATTTGAACCAAGACAAATCCCGCGCGATCGAAACCATTCTCAAAGGACGGAGTGGAGAAATCACAGTCAATGGAGAAAAATTCAACTCAATGATGCCCGCTCAAGTGCTGAATGACGAGGATGTCGCCAACGTGTTGACCTATGTTTACGATTCCTGGGGCAACTCCAAAAAAATCGTGACTGCGTCCGAGGTCAAAGCACTTCGTAAGTAGTCATCCATTCACCGTGAAGAAGTACTGGAAAATATTTTTTTTGACTCTTCTGCCAGCGCTTGCGCTGGCAGATCGGGTTCTCATCCCCATCCCGTCTGGCGAGTTCGTTCCCTTGTACGGAACAGCAAAAAAGGCGGTTTTAGTTTCCTCTTTCGAGATCGATCAAACCCCGATCAGCAACAGTGAGTTTCTCAAATTTGTGGAAACGCATCTGGAATGGCGGAGATCCCGTGCAAAAAAAATATTTATCGACAAAACCTACCTGAAGCATTGGAAGAGTGATTTGAAGCTGGGACAAAAAAGCCCACCCGACTCTCCCGTAGTTGAAGTTTCGTGGTTTGCTGCGCAGGCATTTTGCGAATCCGAGGGCAAACGACTGCCGACTGTCAACGAATGGGAATTTGTCGCTTCCCGTCCTATTGAAGGCACGGATGCCAAAACCATCATTCTCAATTGGTACTCTCGCCCCACACCTGACGTGCTCCCCTCCATCAAAACGGGTGTGAAAAATTCGCTAGGTGTTGCCTCCCTTCATGGATTGATCTGGGAGTGGACACTGGATTTTAATTCAACCATGGTCACTGGTGAGTCGAGAGCGGACAGCTCTCTGGATAAAACCATGTATTGTGGAAGCGGCGCATACGGTTCTGCTGATCCCAATGATTATGCGGCTTTTTTGAGATTTGGGTTCCGGAGTAGTTTAAAAGCAAATTACACGATCGCTAATTTGGGATTTCGATGCGTGAAAGACGGAGAAATAAAATGATTCAACTCTTAGTTTTAGTTCTGATCGCAATTCCATCCCTAGGAAATGCCAGCCCGCCCCCTCTGGTCGCAGATTCTATTTATCAATCCAATACAAAATGGACGGATCAAACCGGCAAAGAGCTGACACTCAAAGAGTTCCGAGGAAAAGCGATTGCGATTTCGATGGTATACATGAGCTGCAAGCACACTTGCCCCATGACCGTGGCGCGAATGAAAGAAATTGAGAAAGAGCTGGGGTCTGACAAAAAAAATGTGCGTTTTGTGTTGGTCAGCTTTGATCCCAAAAGAGACACCCCGGATGTGATGAGGAAATTCGCTGAAAAACACGAACTTCCGTTTCCTGACTGGATGTTCATTACATCCCAGCAAGAATCCCATCTCCGAGAATTGTCCTCTTTGATCGATTTCAAATATCGAAAAGTCGCCGAAGACGAATTCGAGCACTCCTATGGAGTCGTCGCCCTCGATCCCCAAGGACGAGTCATTGGGCGAATCGAGGGTTCAGAAATGAAACCTAAAGAATTGGCAAAAAAAATGCGAAAGAGTCTTAAAAACTAGCGTCGAACAATGACGGGCAACTTCATCCCAGCCATATAGTGGCCTGGCATAAAGCATCCGATTTCCCAATTTCCCACCAAAGAGTGAGGAACAGTAAAAATCACGCTCAAAGCAACCCCAGAGCTCAATTCAAGCTCGTTCAGGCCCTGAGCTTCCACTTCGAATCCCTTGCCCTTCACCTTGACCTCAAAACCGCTCAACATCTGCTCTTGATAATCTCCGGGTGAGCCATCTGCTTCAGTCGATGGATTGCGACCAAAAAGCACCTCGTGCATGATTGAACCCACATTGGTGAAGGTCAGTCGATAACGTTTTCCTGCGACTAACTCGATTGGCTGATTGTTTGGACGCCCTTCAACTCTAAAAAAAAGATCCCCGCTGGTGACACGAATTTCGGTCTCTGCCGGCGGCGTGGCGAATGCTGCGTGATGATCGTGCTCGTCAGCCATTCCGTATGAACCTAAAACCAAATTCAAAATTAAAATCCAAACTATTTTCATGTCGTTATTCTCCTGAGGAGACCTGTAACAGAATCGAAATCGATAATCAATCTCATTTTTTAACCCGCGTTTTCAATGAGTATAGCGCCACGATCACCCCACTCAAAAAGCAGGGCTTCGCGCTCAGTACGATTCGACTGTTTGGGTCGGATCCAAGCAAAACATTTTTTCCCGTAGGGCTGCATACATTCCACGTCTCTGAACGCGGGAGACCACGTTCCCGTATTCAGGTACTCGATTCCCTCGACCATCGCATGCATCGCCAAATGAGTATGCCCGTGGACTACGCGCTGAACTTTCGCGATTTGAGCTGACAAAGGTGCAGCTTTCAGAGCAGAACGATGGCTTTGTTCAACCTCTGAATGGACGGAGCGTGCATAGAAAATAAATGCAGGCATCAACAGGATCATTGGAATGATCAGCCAAAGAATAGACACCGGAAAAATCAAGTGCACGAATGTATAAAACTGAAAAGAAACCCAAAGCACAAAAAGAAACAGGGCGGCTCGATCCAACCAAAGCTCTTGCATCAGACGGAGCGGTTTGAAGCAAACCGGATGCGCGTGAAGAGCCCTCAAAGCCCACATCGTGCCCGCCGTTGAATTAGAGCGCTCCGCGATCTGATCAATTCGGCTGGCAACCGTGAGCGGATCTTTATTTGCAGGTCTGAATCCCTCCGAAAGCGTCACCCCCAAAGTCACCAGCGCACCCCAAAACCACGTCCAGAGCAACAGAGGTTGGGTTCGAACGACGTACTTGTAATAAAACACCAGGTACTCCGACAGTGAACTGCGTATGAAACTCGCTTCGCTATGGGGATTCATCAATCCCATTCCATTCAGCATGTAACGGGACGCCAGGTTCCCGAAAGGCAGCCGAACATAGGTTTTATGATGCTTTCGAATCAGCGGGTTGATCGGGTTCGTGCATAGACAATACATATCGTATTGATTGCCATGCTCGATCAAAGTGTCCTGATTGCTGACGTAGAACCAATCAGAAAAGCTGACAGGGCCACCTAACCGATCGATGAAGTCCTGCTGGACCGAAGGCCAATGAAATTCAATGTCGTGATTCCCAATCACAAAAACAATCCGGTGGCCATTTTTCAAAAAATCCCGGAGCGACTCAAGCCAAACTGGGTGATGATCCAAAATGGTTTTCAATTTGAATCTTGATTTTTCCTCCTCTGCGCCCAGTCCACGCAGTTTTTCCAGACGACTGACTTTGAACAACGGCGTCTGAGGAAAGGCCATAACTGAATCGAAATCAAAGATATCGCCGTTCAATATCAACTCGATCTTCTGCTGCGAGCTTCCTGTAGCAGCGATCTGACGCTGGATCTCTTCCAAAAATTTCTTGAATTCGGCGTCCACTAAATATTCAGGATTTTTGAATTTCTTCCAAAGTGGATTTTTGGGATGTGGTGGCTCAGTATCAGCAAGATGAATGTCACTCACTACAACAGTGTGCACTTCCGAATTTTTGGACATGTCTGGACAGTCTACTGCCTCCTCAAACCAAACGCAAATTGGGGCATTATTACTCATTTTTATTAAATCAACGATTTTTGTGGGATTTTTTGTCTAAGCCAACAAAAAGAAATGAAAAAATTTTCAAAAATAATTGACGTCCAATTCAAACCTCTATCATCTAGTAGCAGGTATCATTTTAAATAAACGAAACGGAGAAACCATGTTCAAAGCAAAACAAAGCAAATGGATTGTAGCAGGAATATTTTTTTTGGCATCAGGATCTGCATTTTCAGCCGATGCAGAGTTTAAACTTCTAGGCTCAGTCAACGCGGCCTATAGCTCCAAAGGGGTGTTTCTCAACTTTGCTGGCCCCAATCTAAAAGCAGAGTATGGTGATTTCGGTGCGGGTCTCAGTCTCTTCCCGTCATTGAGATATGACACTGCCAAGAATAGCAAAGCTAAACTTTCCCCCATCTTGGGATTTGGTCCCTTTTTCAACTATACTAAATTTGTAGTTTCGCTGCCGATGTATTTCATCAGCAATGCGTGGAATGTCGCATTTGGGGTCGGTTATAAATTTTAAGTCCTTAGTGCCTGGGTTGAATGAGAATCCGTCCATAGGAAATAAAAAATAAAACAAAAGCGGCGATCCACAAAATCCCGCTGATTTGTATCCAAACCGAATTGAGTGCCACCGTAATCCATGGCCCAAAAACACGGATCACGGTGGCGCAAGCCAAAAGCCAATACCCAATCACCACGGCTTTTGGAGGAATCAGTCGACGTCCTGTATGTCCGAGAGAAACTCGAGTCATCATGCCATAAATCACCATGCCCAACCCACCCACCGTAAACGCATGGATTGCCAATGGAGCGGGCACCCAGCCCAAATTCGAAAATCCGGAAAGCAAGAACCCAAGCACCATCGAAAAATACCCCAGGTGCAAAATCCAAATGATCGGCACTCGGCGGATCCGACGCACATACCAGCCTGCCAGGCGAGCCAGGTGAATCCCAGCAGTCAAAAATGAAACTGCCGCTGCCCAGACCGTACTCTCCAGAAAAAACTGACTCAGCAAAAAACAAACGGTCAATAGATGGCTGAAAGCCTCCACTCCAGGATTTTTTTTGGGTTGCGCGCGGGCAATCGAACTCTCAGTGAAAAACGGGATCACTCTCCCTCCCATAAATACGATCAATAGAATCGCCGTATAGAGTCCCAACAAATTCCCTCGGCGCGAATATCCCGAAATCCATCCGAGTGCCTCCGAGTGGACCAGAAGGTTTCCAAAAAAAAGCAGGCTGAAAAATACCAGCAAAACTCTTTCTAACTTCAATTCAAGATCTCGCAGGTGAGGAACAATACAAATCCCAAGCAAAGGATAAAAACTGAGGTCTACTACTGACACCATCCAATGAGGCCGATGCACCGCAAGCATCAAAACCCGAGCAGCCAACCACACTGCAACAATCCCCTGCAGCTTCCGCCCATGCACACCCCGCATCCCCGACCAGTTCTGAATCGCCGTCAGCACGAATCCCGCAATAATCGCGGACGTAAACCCATAAATCATTTCGTGCGCATGCCAAACAGGCAGCGGAAGAAATCCGGTATAACGAAGAAGCCCCGATAAAAACGTCAACCAAAGAGCCATAAACGTCGCAGCCAAAATCGAACCCAGGAGAAAGAATGGCCTGAATCCCAGGTTCCAAAGAGGGGACTGCGCCACCCAAATTTTTTCAGGATGCATCCGCTAGATCCACATAAACAGCGAGGGATCTCTCACCACGGAAAGAGCCATTTGACTTTGATTCTAACATTTTACAGAGTCTCCAATTCAAAGAGGTTTGATTCAAATTGATATAACGGAACATCGAGTGCTGTTTTTTTAAACAAACGAACGGTAGCTTTGGCATATTTAGTATTATGGACCCAGGAGTGGGCACCACTCGGATGGGCATAATCTAACACAACCCATTGTCCAGGATCCTCTTCCGGGCCGATCACATCCAGCTCGAGGCGATGCGTTGAATTTTGATACTGGGCTTTCCAGCGAGTCCTCTCCATTCGATCGACACGAGGCTCCCATGAGTGAATCACCGAATTAAAGTGAAACCAATCCTCACCCACCTTCAACGAACATCCACTCAGAAAAGGCGAAATTATCGGGCCCAGTTTAATTTTTGCTGAAAAACCGTCGAAATACACATCCTTTTCGCTTTTCCAAAGATTGCAATTCCCATAGGCATATCGATATGCATGCTCGCGCCCCCAATTATGTCCATTCATCCCTACCCACTGGGATCGCTGTAGCCCTTCAGACGTTTGAATTTGCCCCTCAAATTCCAGCCGGATATCTCGAGTCAGTATTTTTTTCTTGGGAAAAAAACCACGATAGAACCAAGGGCGGTCAAAATGGTAATAAACCTGCTGGGATCGTTTGAGTGCAAAGTCCCATTGGACCGCATCTGGCGAAACCATCGCTCCCCGAACACGTGTCTGAGAAATTTCAAAAAATGATCCGTCTGGAAAAAAAAACGAGTACTGATCCCAATTCGAGCTGCTCAGAGAGTCAAATTCATTTTTCTCCAGCTCTTGATTTTTTCGATAAACCGTCGTGCATTGATTTTTTTTATCAAAAACAATGAGAATATTTTCTACTTCAATCCGTGACCCACCGTTTCTTCTCAAAAAATTATGTTTGAGCCAAAATGCATGAGAACCATCCGGCATGGTTCCTCTAAAATAATAGGACTCGTACAATCCGTGGGTCATTTTTTTGATCTCAAATTGTTGAGGAATGGGCATCATAGGTTTTCTCCGATATAGTCTGCGATTCGGGCTGCGTTCGACATAATTGTCACCTGTGGATTCACACCGAGAGGGCCTGGAATCACTGATCCATCGACAATATGAAGATTCGGGTAGCCCCACACGGCTCCATTTCGATCCACCACTGAATTTTGAGGACTGTCTCCCATTCGGCAGGTGCCCAGAGGATGATAGGCGGAGAGCATCTCAAAATCCCATCCCCTCAAATCTGCTTTTTCCAGCCGTTCAATATCTTCCGGCGACTCCAAAACCTCAAAACCATAAATGGGAGCATAAACAGATTTCGCACCCCCCCTGAAAAAAATACGACCCAGTATAACTGCGGCGTCCTTCAAGCGCTTCGCTGTGTCTCGATCGATTCCATAGACAGGGACACTCCCCCACGTTCGCCCAGTTTTGCAATCAGTAAGCATAGCCGAGAAATTCACAAACTGATCCGACTGATGCATCAGATTCTCGAGCTTCCGAGCCCACAATGGAAAACACACCGCTATTTGGTCGGGGGACAGAGTATGCCCTTCAAGAACAAAACCCAGATTCTCAGTCCCAAATATGCCCAAAGACTGAGGAACATACATTTCCTGACTCATCCGACGATCAAAAACAGCCCCCATCGTCAACGCAGGATGAATCGTCAAATTCCTTCCTAGATGGGGCAGATTCTTGCCAATTCCATTTGCTTTCAGAAAAGCCGGTGTTCCGAGTGCTCCCAATGCCAACACTGTTTTTTTGGCGTGAACCTGAATTTCAAAGTCATCCTCGTAGCCCTCCACACCTGCACGGATTCCAGTCATTCCTGGCAAAATTTGCTGCGCACGATATCGAGTCAGCAACATTGCTCCCTTTTTAAGGGCCTCGGGGAGGTAAGAAACATTGGCGCTTCTTTTTGCATCCGTGGGACAGCCCAAGATGCATTGTGCCTGACCGTCGCATCCCACCTCTCCGCGAGGAAGAGGAGAAACCGTATAGGAAGTTTCACGAACCCCCATTTCCAAAACATTCGCAATCGTGCCCAAAAGAGGGCGGTCGACGGGTTTGACCTGAAGGAACTCTTCAACTTCCCGGCAGTATTGTTCTAAACCCAAGTCTCGCAGACCCAAAGTTTTCGCCCACCGCTCTAAAATTTGAGGCGGCGTTGGGAACGAAGTTCCGCAATTAATCGTAGTCGAACCCCCCACACACTTGCCCGTCGGCAGCCAAACGAGAGAATTCGATAACGCAAACGATAATCCACCGTTTCGATAGAGCTTGCTCATCATCTCCAGTCGCCGCCCAGTAAAATCGGAGCGTTTATAATAGTGTCCTTCTTCAATCACGACCACCGCATAACCTTGCCGCGCCAATCGCTCGGCACACGCAGCACCTCCAGCACCCGATCCAACAATCACCACATCTGCCTCGATGGGAGAATTTGGACCTCTTGAATCACGGACGACTGTGGGACGGATGTTTTGACTCATCCAACGCTCAGGCTCTGGCGAGGACAATGGAATATTTTTATTTTTCCTCTGATAGACACCCGAATAAATTAAAGTCGAGAACGGAACAATCATTTTTCTGAGGATCCGTGAGTGATTTAATTTCTGTTCCAATTGACCTACTCTTCGAACCCACTCGAACAAAACACTCAGACCCAAGAGTTCTTTTCCAGAGACTGACTCTAGCTGCTGCTCGATCGATTGAATGAGAGCATCTTGGGGAATTCGAGTGCTATCATTCGGCAAAAGAATTGGAGCAAATTTTGCGATTCTATTTGCAAGTTTTTTCTGCCCTGAAGCAAAAGCATTTTCAATGCGACGGAATCGAATCGAAAACACAAATGAATATAGCGGATCCAGATACCGGATGATCCCGGTAGCAATCGGTGACAAATCGGGCTCGTTGTACAAAAAAACTTTAAAATAGAGAGTTGTCAAAGAATCCCTAAATCGCTTCCAAGATCGCACGGTCCAAACATAACTCTTTGTTCCAATCACTCGCACTTCTCGCCGATCCGGCAACTGTGTGCTAAAATCGTAGCTTACGCCTGAAAAATTAAATGCCAGCACTCCTGTGAGCGGAAATCGTTCAGCGGAAGGATGACCCGGCCAAAATGATGTGCCAGAAATTTTTCTTGGCGAAAACGGACGCAAAAATTCTGTGGAAAATACTCGAATCGTAAATTCAAAGGGATAGTCGATATCAGGCTCATTGTTGAAGTGAATCCTGCCGGCCATCCGTTCACTGAATTGTATTCCAAAGCGTTTCATATTAGATTCACCCCATGAATACCTCATCCATCCCCTCCCCTCAATTCCAGAATCTTTTTCTTGCAGATCCGACCGCGCAGATTTTTTGGGAAGGTTGGTTGGGAAGTGAAAGGTATCGTGAACTCAAGGGACATTTTGTATCTCTCGGTGATGCCGGGGCAAAAGCTGGACCTTTTTCGGCAAGTGCTGATCGGCAAGGCCCTGTTTTGAAAACACACAATACGACCGGCGAACGAATCGATCAGATCGTTCAACATCCGGACTATATTGAACTTCAGAAACTTTCCTACGGTCGAAACATCATTGGCATCAAGTACGATCCGCAGTTTCTCAAAAAACATCGATCTGTCAGACATCTCGTCGGCTTTGGTGCTGCTTACTACTTTGCTCAAACCGAAATGGGACTTTATTGCCCAATTTGCATGACGGATGGCGTGGGCCGAGTGCTCGAGCAATCTGCACCGAATCACCCTATGACGGCCGAAACCATCCGTCATATTTCTTCCACTGATCTGGGTGAACTGTGGCAAGGGGCGATGTTCCTCACCGAGAAGCAAGGCGGATCAGATGTGGGAACAAATACCACCACTGCTCGCCGCGAAGGCGATCGTTGGTACCTCAGTGGTGATAAGTGGTTTTGCTCGAATGTGGCAGCCGATGCAATTTTGGCTTTGGCCAGAATGCCCGACGCTCCTACAGGCACACGAGGGCTAGGGTTATTCCTCGTCTTGCGAAAAAAACCGGAAGGCAATTCAAAAACGATTCGCATTCATCGAATCAAAGAAAAACTCGGCGTGCGCTCCATGCCCACAGGTGAAGTGACATTCGAAAACACAGAGGCCTATTTGATTGGCGGAATCAACGAAGGCTTCAAACAAATGGCCGAAATGCTGAATCTATCTCGTTTGTATAATGCGGTCACCAGCGTAGCTTCCCTGCGTCGCGCGGTCCTTGAAGCTCATGCTTACGGATCCGAGCGCGAAGCTTTTGGAAAAAAATTAATCAACCTGCCGCTCTGGCGAGCCTCGATGGCGGATTTAATTGCGGAGCACTGGGGAATTTTCAGCCTCGTTTTTGATTCCGTTCGAGCTCTCGACCAGGCCGATTGCGGCGACTCGTCCGCACGCCGTTACGTACGCCTGGCGATCCCCATGGCCAAAGCCCTGAGCGGAAAACTTTCACTTTGGGGAGTCAGCGAGTGCATGGAGGCCATCGGTGGCAATGCCTACATCGAAGAAAGCATTTTGCCTCGCTTGTTGCGCGACACCCAAGTGCTCCCGATCTGGGAAGGTACGACTCATATCCTGACCCTGGATGCTCTGCGGGCTATCCGCAAGGAATCCGCACACGAAGCTTTTTTTGAAAGAATCGAGAAGGCACTCACTGCCGCTTCGAAGCTTTCTTCTCAGCTTGGGTCTGAATGGGATGAGTTAAAGAACAAAGTCCGAGAAAATCAGGCTGGACTCAAGCAGATTTTATCAGCATCCGAAGACAGCCAGCAGCGAGATGCTCGAGAGTGGATGGAATCTGCGGGTCGCATATTGACGCAGGCATTGCTGCTCGAACAAGCGGCCTTGCAACCCGCTTTCGAAAAAATCGGCCTGGCGGCATTTCGTCGGATCAAAGTCCGTCCTTATGGTGTCATGCCGGTTTGCCAAGGCAAACCCTCCGCTTTGCAGCAAACCGAAGACCCCTTGCTTCAAACCTGCTCAATCTTTTAGCCGGATCATCTTAGGGATCAGAACCACCGACCAGATCAGCATCGCTGAGATCCACACGATAGCCGCATATGCTAAGTGATGAAGATAAATTCTGGGAATCCCTGGAGCTGAGAGCCGGGTTGCTGCCGATATCAAAATTAGGACAGCCGAAGTCGTCAACAAACGAGATCGCACTTCCACTCGATAACCATATCCTCCGTGAGCCAGAGTCACACGCGACGCAACCATCAGTGTCATGAGCCCAAATCCGCCAATAAAAGCAAAATGCATCATATGGATCGCATAGAGCGGAAAAAACAATGGAAGCCATAGCCCTAAACAAAGCGACCAGGCCGAAACCCAAAGCCAAAACGAAAGTCTGCCACGGGTTTTAGGCTTTCGGAGCATATTCCACTTCATCACCGCAAGATAAGAAACTAACACCGCACGAATGCCCTGCCCCAAAGCAAAGTAACCGGTGCTCTCTACACAAAAACTAAAAATCAAAGCAGCTGCGAGCCCCAGTACAGGCAACAGATTTTTCTTTAAACTCTCTTCGCTCTTCCCCACCGGTTGGATCGGCAAATCCGACCAGCCCCAGATGGCGGGCAAAAGATGCGTCCCCACCCCAAGCACCAGTGCAAGAATCATCCCTTGCGTATAAAGTAGCTTCCCAAATTTAAACCAGGATTCCGGAATCAATCCAATTTCGGACAGTAAAAGAATCAGAACACCTGCCGTGCCCATCAATAAACCCAACCCGACAAAAACAAAAAAACGAGGTGGCGTGTTTTTTCGCTTCAAGAATCGCTTCAGGCAATAGCTGATGAGCGCGAAAAACGAAATCAAGGATGCCAAATGAAATGGCGCACGATTTTCAGAGAAGCTCACCGCCATGAGCAGCAAAAAGATCGCCGCACCCAGTGCACATTCCCACTTCTGACAACGATCAGCACCTGTGAACTGAGGCACAGCCGTCATCAAAAATCCGGCAGAAAAAGCAAAAAGAAAACCACCCATCATCAGATCTGGGTGATACAGGCCTGGATAAGCAACAGCTGCGCCGAATCCAAACGAGATCCAACCCAACGTTCCCAGTATGGCAGTGATGATTCCCAGCGGGAAAAATATTCGATAAGGCTCCACGATTCCTTTGTAGTAAAAAGGGCAGTTTAAGGTCGTGCCCGGGACCTAACTATGCAGCCCTTTTCACAGCGTCTGACGGGCTGTAACATCCACTTTCGTCGTACGTTCATGATTTGGCCTCCTAGGCTATTTTAAGCAATTTTAATGCCACTCATTTCGAGTTGTTATAGGCATTTAATTGGATTTTTGGAGCGCGAAGTACATCTTTAAGAGTTTTTTTGTCTCGTGTGTTTTTTTTGAGGGACTAAAAATCCCGCGAATTAAATTTTTTATATGCAAATAAAGTGGGGATGGAAATCCAAAGTCCAGCAATTCCGAGTGAAACCACTTGACCACCCAAACCCAACATAAACTCCCGGACAATCGCTCCCGTGTGCCCCAATAACAAGGCCGAATCAAAAATCGTCAAAAGCACCACTCGTACCAGGCCAATCGGATTGAGACATCCAATCAAAGCCGCAACCCAATCCATGGGATAGTCCTTGAAAAAAACCAAAACCAAGAGCGTGACGCCATCGTGTATCAAAGTAAAATACAACCACAACCCAAACGCTGCCCCAATGCCTTTGATTCGATCTGCAACACTGATCCCCACCCAGAGCCCCATCAGAGTAAATACCGCGCTAAGAAACAAAACACTGCCCATCCAACTCAATAGCCCCATCGAAAAATACCCCCGAATCAAAAACGGAACAGCAGGCGCAAGCCCGGAGCAAAGACTCAGCGAGGCAATGAGAGAGAGCACTCGAGCGAAAAAAATCTGCCTTCTGGGAATCGGCTGAGTCAGAAGCAACTCGGTGAACCGATCCGAGTAATACCAGGACACCGTCGTGAAAAAAAGTGCGACCAAAGGCACCAATACGGACGTAATCGAGAGCAATGCGACCAGCGATTTTTCATAATCGCCCGTGATTTGAATCAGAGCGAAAGAGAGGACAAAAAGCAGAATGGAGAAAAACAGGATCCATCGACTGCGAATGATGTTCAAAAACTCGTATTTGAGAATTTTTCGATTAAGTCCCATCATTTCGCCGTACTCCTCAAGATCGCCTGCTCCAAAGTCGTGGAGGAAGTCTGCAACTTGAACTCGTCGAGCGTGCCAGAAAACCTGATTTGACCCTCCAGCATAAACACCACTTGTTGAACGAGGGACTGAACCTCCCCCAGGAGATGCGAGACCAAAAGAATACAGCACCCGGATCTGGCCAGATCCTGAAGAACTGTCTTGAACTGCGCAGCTGATACGGGATCCAAACCCACCGTCGGCTCATCCAGAATCAGGATTTTCGGGTTGAACATCAGAGCAGCCACTGCCGCTACTTTTTGTTTAGTACCGCCAGACAACACACCAAACGATCGGCTCCCCACGGATTCGAGTCCAAAAAGCGCCTCTAACTCTTTTCTACGAGCTGCTTTTTGCCCGCGAATATCCTCCAACATATCCAGTAGCTCAGTAATCGAGAGATTTTTCGGAAAATCAGGATTCTGCGGCATGTAACCGATGTGGTGGCGATAAGCACAATCGGCCCTCACCGAAACACCCTCCACCTCAATCTCACCTTGATCCGGAATGACCAGACCCAAAATCGATTTGATCAGTGTGCTTTTTCCACATCCATTAGGTCCCATCAAACCCGTAATCATTCCACTTTGAGCAGAAAACGAAACACCGTTCACAGCTCGAATGACCCCGTATGATTTAGTGAGTTTTTTGATCTGAATCATCTGGGAAAACTCACTTTCAAATCCTGAGTCACCGTTTTCATCAACGGGTGTTCATCCTTGAGTGCTTCGGGAATCAACACGGGCAACGCACGCTCGATCTCGTCCAGGAGATTGAACATAAAACTTTTGATCAAAACGTAGGATGAATCAACCCGTTCGAGCATAATTGAAGAAAGACTGACTGGCCGAAAGGGTTTGTCGCCCTTCCCGTCTCGATTGAGATCATATCCATCATACTGACTCCAATAGTTTCCATCGAAGTCGTTGAAACTATGGCTGCCATTGGTGGTCACGTCAAATGTGTTCTCGACGAAATCATTGTCCTGAAAAACATTTGATTCGCAGTCGGCCATGATTCGCAGTCCCCAACCGTTTTGTCGAATTCGATTATGAGTGAACTTCGAACGATTAGATCCTTCCATGTAAATTGCCGAAGTATTGTTTTCAAAAAAATTGTCTTGGATCTTGCCTGAGTGAATTTCCTTCAGCAGAAGCCCATAAGCTGCAGGTCCCGTGTTTTTTCCAAAGTAATTCCCAGTCATGTTGATTTCGTGAGAATACATCACAGCAACGCCGGCTCCATTTGAAGAAAAATTATTCGATTCGTACTTGTTTTGATGAGACGACATAAAATGAAGGCCGTAACGCGAATTTCCAGTGACTTTGTTATGAATCACCTGAGTCCTGCTGACGAATTCGAAGTAAACCCCGTCCCGATGACCAGAAATTCTATTGTCGCGAATCACATGATCTGATCCGTACCAAACGTGGACACCGTTTCCAGAATCGGACTCCCCTTTTTGAGTTCCTTCGAAAGAATTATCGTTGATCGTACAATGATCTGTTTTTTCTAGGTAAACACCAAAAGTATCGTTTTTAAACCGATTCCCTTCAATATGACAGTCGGGACTTTGAACGACACGGACTCCCGAGCGCTCCTCGATATAACTCATTCCTGATCCGGTCAGAGTCAATCCACGAATCGTGACCCCTGGAGCGTTGAAAATCTTGATCACGTGCCCCCTCCCCTCTGCATCGAGAACGGCACCCGGTTCACCCGACAAAGTCAGTGGCTTGTCGATGAGGATCATGAATTCCCGGTACAGGCCTTTGCGAACCGTGATGGTTGAACCCGCACTGGCTTTCGAAACTGCTTCACTCACGGATTTAATCTCGCATTCGGGGCAAACCACGATCTGCTGAGGAACAGCGATCGCCGCCCAAAACCAGAAGGGAGCAGAACGGGATTTCATTACTGATTTAATATCACGGGCAGGACTTGTTCCCATCGTAAAAACCGATCCAACGTCATCTTGCCCAGAGAATCTTCAAAATCCTTGCGATTGCGGGTCGCTAAAATTCCTTTTCCCATAGGACTCCTGACAGATGGGTCTAAATTCACAAAAGAGGCTTCCGAAACAGGGATCAACACATCCGAATGAACCGCATCGAGCACATAATACCTTCGATCCTCTGCTGGAAGTGTCTTGGCGTGCGCTAACATGCATTCCAAGGAATCATATTTATAGATTTTGCCTTTGGTGGTCACGATTTCTGCTCCAAAACGACGATCGGTAATCGTCATCTTGCAATGCTCACATCCGTCTTTGCCAAAAATGATCGGTACTGGCTGAGCCTGACTGCAAGCAGATGCCAGAACGCTAAGGCCAAACAAAGCCGCGACTAGCGTCGAAAGCTTGGATTTTTTGAATATCGTTAAATAAGAAACCAAGAGCGCGAGCGCAACCGCCAGTCCAAAAGCATACCCCGCCAAACCTGGCAGCGACCACGCCGAAATGTTCAATAATTCTTTAGATCCAATCAGAGGTGGAGCATAGGTCATCCCTTCCACTTTGATCGCTGCATCCGGGTTGAGGTTGTGACCAAAGTCGTGTTCCCAACGCCAAAAATCATAAAATGCCCAAAGCGCAAATCCCAACAGAGTCGACGTCCAGAGATACAATCCCCATCGTTTCCCAATGCCCGCAACGAGCAGTCCAAAAACCAGCAGCGTAGCAAAGACCTTCGGAAAGAACTGCAGCTCAGGAAAGCTATCCGGCGTAATCGCTTTCATCCCAATATAGTGATTCAGGATATTAATCGTGGTGATGTCACCCTCGATTTTTGAAGTCCAGATCTGCATGTAGAGTCCCTCGGGGTACTGAGGGGCCCAGATCTCAATGTTCCAGAGCGGAGCAATAAAGGAAACACCCAGTAGAAGAGCTGCGATTGCGACTGCAATTCTTTCGTGCTTTTTCATACTGGGCGTTCCTTTCTGCAATGTGCCGTTAGAGGGCTTTACCCGTTCCGAACTTCAGAGGAGTACTGCTTCCTGCAGGCGATACGCGGATGTAACCTTGCATCTCCTGGTGAAGAGCAGAACAGAAGTCCGTGCAGTAGAACGGGAACACTCCTGGCTGCTGCGGTTTCCAGGTCTGAGTCATGGTCTCGCCCGGCATGACGAGCAACTCGGAATTATTGTTTCCGATCACCGAGAATCCGTGCGGAATATCCCAGTCCTGCTCCAAGTTGGTCACGTGGAAGTACACCGTATCACCCACTTTGATTCCCTCGATATTATCCGGGGAGAAGTGAGATCGGATCGTTCCGAGATACACATGCACGTTCTTGCCTTCGCGAACCACTTTGGAGTCCGCCTCGGACTTGATGGCGTACTTGTGTTTGTTCTCTTCAATTTTGAAGATTTTCCTGGAGCGCTTCATGATCACGTCCGCTTTGATCCCCTGGGCATAATGGGGCTCACCGATCGTTGGAAAATCGAGGAGCATCTCCATCTTGCGACCCGAGATATCAATCAACTGTGCAGCTTGATTGAGCTCGGGGCCCGTGGGCAGATAGCGATCCTTGGTGATTTTGTTCATCGCCAAGACGTATTTGCCCCAGGGTTTCATGGTGTTTCCACCCGGAATCATCAAGTGTCCCAAGGAATAGAAAGTCGACATGCGATCTGCAACTTCCCAAGTTCCGAGTTTCCACTTAACGACTTCGGAGCTAACAAAGCACGAAGTATAAGCATAACCCTGACCATCAAACTCCGTGTGCAGAGGGCCTAGGCAAGGTTTTTTGACCTCACCAGCCATCACCGAAGCATAGTCGAGGATTTTCACCCCATCGAAATCACCGATGAATTTCTTGTCGGCAATTGCGCTTTGCATTTTAGCAAAGGAGTACGCAGTGATCTGCGCGGCCAGTTTTCCGCCACCGATGATGTACTCACCTGTTGGGTCCACGTCCGACCCATGGGGAGATTTTGCAATCGGGATGTAATAAATCGATCCCGGGCAAGCATCTGGGGTGATCGTCTTGACACTCGTGTGTTTTTTTACAGTCGAGTTATGAGTCACTTCGCTGTATTTGACGTTCAGGTATTTTGCCGGAACGTCTTTTGCTTTTCCATTTGCAACGCATTGTTCGAGCGCCTTCCAATTAACCGCAGCCAGAAAGTCCTTGTCATTCTTGGATGCATTGACCTCGATCAACGTATGAGCTTTCTCGCTATTGTAGCTGGTGAAAAAGCACCATCCATGCGACGGGCCTTTTCCGCAATGTGCTAGGTCATAATCAATTCCAGGCACCATCAACTGAAACGCGACTTCCATTCCTCCCTCTTCTTTGTCCACTTTGACGAAGGAAATGCTGGCCTTGAAATCCTTCACATTTTTGATGGGAATGTCTTTTTGAGGAATCGGCACTGAGAACCGGGTGGATGCCACGAGGTACTCCGTATTCATCGTTCCAAAAGGTGAACCATGGTTTCCTCCGGAATTGGGAATCTCAATGATCTCAGTCGTGCGGAAAGTCGTGAGATCGATTTTTGCAATTCGGGGAGAATTGTTGGCGTTGATGAAAAGATAACGGCCATCGTCCTCGCCATTCGTTTGAGACAACCAAGGATGGTGCGAATCATCCCAGGGGACGAATCCCATCGAGGTTTCCAGCATCGGCTTGGTTTCTTCCGAATACCCGTAGCCACTTTGAGGATCTACTGAAAATACCGGAATCACTCGAAGAAGACGCCCAGACGGCAGTCCGTACACCGCCACCTGTCCGCTAAAACCACCCGACAAGAAGGCGTAGAACTCATCATACTTTCCGGGTGCGACATAAACCTTCTCTGCCGCATCGGATGCGATCAGTGCCTTGGGTGGGCCCGCATTCAATAAAGTGGGCTGCGCAAAAAGCGTACTCGCCGCGATCGCGCTCCAGATGAATTTTTTTAGTGTTTTGTGTTTCATATATTTTGTCCTTTCACTTTCTAAAATTTATTTAGGGAGAATCACGCTATCGACGATGTAGATGATTCCGTTTTTGGCAAGGATCGCTGTTTTGATTTCAATCCCTTCCACGAATATTTTTCCCTGCTTGGTTTCAATTTTCAACTTGTTGGTGCCATCCACCATATCGAGCTCTTTTTGCTGAGCAAGAATCTCAATGCCAAACTTAGGAGCAGCCGTATGGTGTTCAAGAATTCCTCTCAATTTGGGCAGATTCTCCGTTTTCAACAGCGTTTCAACCGTTCCTTTGGGAAGTTTTGCAAAAGCAGCATCCGTAGGGGCAAAAACAGTCAGAGGACCCGGCGTCGACAAAGACTCCACCAGCCCAGCCGCCTGAACTGCTGCCAAGAGAGTTTTGTGATCCGGCGATCCAGCTGTGACTTCTACGATGTCCTTGCCATCCTCTCCATCTGCCTTGATGACTTTGATATTTTTTTCATATGGAGACCCAGCGATTGCCGCCATCGATGCGGCGAAAACCGCGATTCCAATCCAGGATATTGCCTTGCTTTTCATACTCGTCCTCCTCTAGTTAGTTTTTGTTATTTCTTCTTGCTGGGAGCTTTCTTTGCTCCAGAGTCATTGTTTCTGAAAAATTCCAGAACCGAGCGCGCTTCGTCCTGAGTGAGATCCTGAGATGCCATCGGCGCCATAAATTCTTCGAGCAACTTCGATGCCACTGGATCTTTTTCCAACATTTCTTGTGGATTCAGGATCATGTTCATAATCCACTCCGGCGATCTCCGCTTGGTCACGTCCTGCAGAGCAGGGCCCACGTAGCGCTCCTCGATTTTGTGGCATGCGCTGCATTTGGTTTTGAAAATTTCCTGCCCTTTGGCGACTTGCTTGCTGTTGATGGTGGAATCCAGCTTGATCTCCGTGACGGGCCCTATTCCTTTGCTTAATTCTTCGGAGTACACGGCTGCACCGAAAACCAGGAGAAAAAGGCCGGAGCCAAAGATGATGCTGGAGTGTTGGCGAAAGTTCATAGACGTTCCTTTCTCGCAGTGCTGTGAAAATACGTTCGAGTTGACTGAGTACTAGTTGTGCAACTTGTAGGCCAAAACTGTTGACGAAAATAGTCTTTAAATAACAGCAAGATAAAAGATTTTAATGGATTCCTGACGGGCCAAAACGACGCATGGCTCTTTTTGGTTTGAGACTTTATTTCCCACGCCAGGGAAGGAAGGTTGATTCTTATAGGCTTTGCAGCAGATCGTGAAGACGAACCAGTCCGACACATTTTCCCTGTGCATCGACCACCGGCAAAACACTGATTTGAGAAGGGCGATTTTCCATGAGTTCGAGTGCTTCACTGGCCATTTGCTCGGGGCGTACCGTGGTGGGTTTTGTGGTCATAATTTCTTGAGCCTGGAAGTTGAAAAATTTCTCACGATGAGCCAGCGCTCGACGTAAATCTCCATCCGTCACTAGGCCACTGAGTTTTCCGCTGGATTCCATCACAGCGACCGCACCCAACTTTTTCTGAGTTGAAATATGAATGACCTCTTCCATCCCGGCACTCGGGGCCACTCGAGGGAGCGAATCCCCACTGTGCATGACTTCATTCACAGTCAAGTGGAGACGACGGCCCAGACTGCCACCCGGATGGTTGCCCGCAAAAGCCGTTGCATCAAATCCGCGGAGTTGCATCAGCGCCATGGCTAGCGCATCGCCTAGCGCAAGGGCCAATGTGGTGCTGGTTGTGGGTGCCAGATTATGAGGACAGGCCTCCTGCTCAATCGCCGTGTCTAGCCAAAAGTTGGAGAGCTGAACCAGTTTTGACGTCTGACTCCCACTCATCGCGATCACCGGAGTGCCTCGTTTTTTCAGCGCAGGGATCAGACGAATCAACTCATCGGTGTTCCCCGACTGGCTGATGGCAATCACGACGTCTTTGGCTGTCACAATGCCCAGATCGCCGTGCAATCCCTCGGTCGGATGTAGGAACACGGCCAGGCTGCCTGTGCCACACAGTGTGGCCGCAATTTTTTCGCAGATTTTGCCCGATTTTCCAACGCCAGTGAGAACGATTTTGCCGCCCTGGTCGATCGCACGCGAAAGCAGCTCGACGATTTCCTGCAGCTTCGGCGCCGAAGCTGGGGACTGCAGGCGATCTGCACAAGCCAAGATCGCTTGACCTTCCATTTTCAGGACTCGCAGGACTTCTTTTTGGACGGATTCTTTCGGTGACATGATTTTACCCTACTACAAAGTTCAGAATTTTATCTTTCACAAAGATCACCTTGCGGATGGTTTTGCCCTCGAGCTGCCGGACTACTCCCTCGACGGCCTTGGCGAGCTTCTCGGCTTCCTCTTGACTTACGCCTGGGGAAACCTCGATCGAGCCTCGGGTTTTACCTAGCACTTGCACGGCCATCGTGATCTTGTCGGCCGTGGCATATTTGGGGTCGAACTGCGGCCATCGGGCGTAGGTCAGGGATTCTTTCTCGCCCAATCGCTGCCACAACTCCTCGGCCATGTGGGGGGCGAAGGGATTCAGCAGCTGAACAAACGGACGCAGGCACGCACGAGAGCGCTTCTCCTGCTTGGTCATGTGATTGATGAAAATCATCATCTGGCTGATGGCCGTGTTGAATCGCAGGCCTTCGATGTCCTCGGTCACTTTTTGGATGGTCTTGTGAATCGCACGCAGATCGTCCTCGGTCGGTTCGGAATCCGCGACTAACAACCGATCGGTTTCCTCGTCACAGTAAACTCGCCAAGTCCGTTGGAGGAATCGATACGCCCCCTCGATCGCGGTCGTTGACCAAGGTTTTTCCTTCTCGAGCGGACCCATGAACATTTCATACAATCGCAGTGTATCGGCGCCGTACTTCTGGACGACTTCGTCTGGGTTAATCACGTTGCCGCGACTCTTGGACATTTTCTCGCCGTCTTCGCCCAGAATCATTCCTTGGTGGATCAGTTTTCCGAACGGTTCGTCGTGAGTGACTAGACCTGCGTCGAACAAAACCTTCATCCAGAATCTTGAGTAGAGCAAATGCCCCACGGCGTGTTCGGCTCCACCCAAGTATAGATCCACGGGCATCCAATACTGCTCGGCCTCTCGGCTGCAGAATTCTTGGTCGTTGTGGGGATCGCAGTAACGCAGAAAATACCAAGACGACCCCGCACTCCCCGGCATGGTGTCGGTTTCGCGACGGCCGGTTTCGCCGGTCTTGGGATGTTTCGTATTCACCCAATCCGTAATTGCCCCCAACGGACTTTCGCCCGTGCCAGTAGGCTCGTAGCTTTTCACTGCAGGCAGCTCAACCGGCAACTCGTCTGGCGAACCCAGTGCAACGCTCTTGCCGCTCGACAGATGAATAATCGGAAAAGGCTCTCCCCAATATCTCTGCCGCGAGAACAACCAGTCGCGAAGTTTGTATTGGACTGTTCCTTTTCCCAGGCCCTTGGACTCGGCCCATTCGATGACTTTCTTTTTGCCTTCAACCGTACGCATCCCAGTGATGAATCCAGAATTCACGGCGGTTCCATCGCCCGCAAAACACTCACCCGACTTCAATTCATGATCTGCTTGCACCACTTCAACAATGGAAATAGAAAATTTCTGAGCAAACCCAAAATCCCGCTCGTCATGCGCCGGCACCGCCATGATCGCGCCCGTACCGTAGCCCATCATCACGTAATCCGAGATCCAGATCGGAACCTTGACCTCATTCACCGGATTGATTGCATAACTACCGGTGAAAACACCGGTCTTGTCTTTGGACGACGAATCTTGCCGAGCGATTTCGGATTTTTGTGCAGCTTGCGTACGATAATCTTCGATCTGATTTTTCTGAGCTGCCGTCGTCACTTCATTCACCAGAGGATGCTCGGGGGCCAAAACCAAAAACGTCGCGCCCCAAAGCGTGTCCGGGCGAGTGGTGAAAATCTCGATTTTCTCACTGGATCCGTCCACCCCAAAAAATAACTTCAGCCCCTCGCTACGCCCAATCCAATTTCGCTGTAGCTCCTTAGTCCCCTCGGGCCAATTCAGCTTGTCCAAATCCCGCAGCAATCGATCCGCATAATCCGTAATCTTGAGCATCCACTGCTTGCGAACCTCCCGAAAAACCGGATGCCCACCGCGCTCGGACTTGCCATCCACGACTTCTTCGTTCGCAAGAACCGTTTTCAAGGCCGGGCACCAGTTCACAGGAACTTCTTTTTGGTAAGCGAGTCCTTTTTCATAAAGCTTCGTGAAAATAAACTGAGTCCATTTATAATACTTAGGATCGCAAGTAGAAATCTCGCGCGACCAATCATAGCTAAAACCCAAAGTCTTCAACTGTCGCCGAAACGTCTCAATCGATTTATCAGTAGTAATTTTTGGATGAACCCCCGTTTGCAAAGCATACTGCTCCGCCGGCAACCCAAAAGCATCCCACCCCATCGGGTGCAAAACATTGAACCCCTTGGCGCGCTTGTAGCGGCAAACAATATCCGTCGCCGTGTAACCTTCCGGATGTCCGACATGCAAACCATGACTGCTGGGATAAGGAAACATATCCAACGCATAGTACTTGGGTTTCGAACGATCCAAGACAGTCTTAAAAACCTGCTGATCATCCCAGAACTTTTGCCACTTGGATTCGATTGCTAACGGAGTATAGGCCATAGAAAAGATATGCCACGGGAGAGGTAGAGCGACAAGATTCTAGTCGTCTTGGCCTAATACTTGATGATGTAGTTCACATAAGCATTGATAGGGCGTCTTCAATCAGTCTGTCATTCTTCCGAAAGCTCAAAAGGACTCCATTCGGATACGCCCGAATAGGGCCATGGATCCAAAGGACACTCAAAAAGCCATTGAGCAAGGGTTTGAGAGCGGATGGTTTCCGTTTCAAACGGAGTTGAAGAAATGATTTGAAGTTTCTTGTTGGGCAAAGCTCGATTCATCCAGGAAAACTCGACAGGGCTCGCTTTCCCTAACTTGACCTCATAGAGATTCCGTTCATTGTCGACAAAATCGATTTCGTGTTGTGAAGATTGATAAAATCCCAATTCTTCGCTTCGAAAATAATCACGCAAACTATTTCTTCGAAAAAGTTCTGCCGCCACCAGCCATTCCAAAAACTGAGCTTTCTTTTGTTGTGGAAGACTCTTGAAATCATGAATAGTCCTGATCTCATCCCCACAAAATGCAACCGCAGCCGCAAGATTTGTAAAATGAAATTTACAGGGTTTGCGTTGTATAAAAATATCTTTGTTTGAATCCCAATGAGGAGAAGGAAGAACACAAAACAAATCAGAGAGTAATTCAATGTAACCTGCGGCAACTGTATTATTAGCCAAACCAGATTCTCGAGCCAGCTTGGCATACCCCACAGGAGTACCAGCATATTGGTAAAGGCACTTAAGAATCCCAAGAAAAGAGTTCCGATGACGACCGCTGCCCACAATTTCGCCCAAAATCCAATCTCGAACCAACGTCATGAAGTATTCTGGAATTTTTTCAAACTGAATCAATTCATTTAAAGCCAGGGGCGAACCCCCTGAGATCAAGTAAATCAAAGCAAGGTCGTCGATTCCCGTATTTTTGACCTCGTTTTGACCCACGTCCACAATAAAACTTTTGAATGAAATGGGTAAGAAAACATAATCTGTCCGCCCTAGCCGTCCCTTTCGCCCAGGCAGCCTTTCGGTTCCTCGACGAATATCGGGCGCTTTGGACCCAGTGGTGACCACGAGAACATCTCTCAACACTCCCCGATCCAGCACGATTTTGAATGCTTTTTCCCAATGAGAAATGGCTGTGACTTCATCTATAAATAAGCGTCTGGTTTTTTGTTGTTTAGGATAGAGAGCAGCAATTTCTTCCAAAGCAATGACCAGTGCCTCATGATGTGGAATTTCGTCCCCATTCAGGTAAAAAGCAGATCCCGGTCCAAAACTACGAAGAGTGTCTTCAAGCGCAAGTTCCAACCAAGTACTTTTTCCGTATTGACGTGGTCCACGCACAAAAATCAGTCCTGGTTCCAATGGAAGCTCCTTGAGCCCAAACCAGAACCTAAACTGATGAAGCTTGTTTTCGTATTCTAACCTCTTGTTCCACAGGTCATCTCGGTCGATGTCTCCTTTTAAAAACAAGTAGTTACGTTCTTTAACGTTCATAACGTTAGTATATCAAACGTTTACAACGTTAAGCGAGAAAAAAAATAAACCGCCTATTAAAGCCGCGTCTCGCTATTTCTCGCCCTTAGCTTTCTTCTCTTGGTACTTCTTGACCATTTCCTCTTGAACGTTGCGAGGAACGGCGGCGTACTTCAAGAATTCCATCGTGAATTCGCCCTTACCTTGGGTAGCCGAACGCAAGTCGGTGGAATATCCGAACATCTCATTCAACGGAACTTCAGCTTCGATAATCGCGTAGCCTTCGTTGTTGGTGGTGTTCAAGATCATGCCGCGGCGTTGGTTGACTTGGCCCATGGCGGAACCTTGGAATTCTTCTGGCACTTGAGTTTCGAGTTTCATCAAAGGCTCGAGAACCACTGGGCCTGCTTTTTCGTAAGCTTCGCGGAATCCCATGAGTGCTGCTGTACGGAACGCTTGCTCGGACGAGTCGACCGCATGGTGCGCTCCGTCCTCAACTCCAGCTCGCACGTTGACGATCGGAAACCCAATCAGGCGGCCTTCTTTGATCGCTTCTTGAAACCCTTTGTCGCACGCAGGGATGAATTCGCGAGGAATCGATCCACCGACCACATCATCCACGAACTCGTAGTTCATCGCGGCATCAGCAGGCAATGGCTCAATATAGCCCATGATTTTAGCGAATTGTCCGGAGCCTCCGGTTTGCTTCTTGTGCAAGTAGGTGAATTCAGCACGTTTCGTAATCGCTTCTCGGAACGCCACTTGTGGTTTTCCAACAATGACCTCACACGCGAATTCTCGTTTGATCCGTTCGCAGTAAATCTCCAAGTGCAGCTCGCCCATCCCGCTGATGATGGTTTGAGCCGATTCTTCGTCTCGGTGAACGCGGAACGTAGGGTCTTCACGTGTAAACTTGTTGAGCGCTTTTGAGAAGCTGGCCTGACCCGCTTTGTCCTTGGGTGCGATCGCCAACGAAATCACAGCGTTCGGGATGAACATCGAAGTCATCGTGTATTTGACATCGCCGTCATTGAAAGTATCCCCAGACGCACAATCCACACCGAACATCGCGACGATGTCGCCAGCTTGCGCTTCGTCAATGTCATTCATTTCGTCCGCGTGCATTTGTGCCAGGCGAGGAACTTTGACTTTCTTGTCGTTGTTGGCGTTAAAAATCACATCCCCTTTGCGAACCGTACCTTGGTAAATTCGCATATAGGTCAGCTGTCCGTAACGACCGTCTTCGAGTTTGAACGCGAGACCGACGAACGGAAGCTTGTCGTCTGATTTCAGAACGACCTTTTCTTCGTTGTTGTTCTGGTCGAGAGCGATGTTTTCTTTCTCAGGAGGGCTGGGCAGATAATACGTCACAGCATCCAACAAGAGCTGAACGCCTTTGTTTTTGTAAGCAGAACCGACCATCACGGGAGTGAAGTTCAAGCTGAGCGTGGCTGTACGAATCGCTTTGCGCATTTCTTCGATAGTCAATTCTTGGCCTTCCAAGTATTTCGTTGCGACCACATCGTCAAAATCACCCAATGCTGCGATCAACTCTTCGCGAGCCGTCTGACACTCGGCTGCGATTTCAGCAGGAATCGCTTCTTCACGGATTTTTTCGCCGTTGTCGCCGTCGAAGTAGAAAGCTCTCATTTGAACGAGGTCCACAACCCCTTTGAATTGGTCTTCGGCACCGATCGGATAAGTGATCAGGTGAGCATTGTGAGCCAATTTCTCACGCAGCATTTTCACGCCGCGAAATGGGTTTGCGCCCGCGCGGTCCATTTTGTTGACGAAGCAAATGCGAGGAACTTTGTAACGCTTCATTTGGCGATCGACCGTGATCGATTGCGACTGAACGCCTGCCACTGAGCAAAGAACCAGAACAGCGCCGTCGAGAACGCGCAGAGAGCGTTCCACTTCGATCGTGAAATCCACGTGGCCGGGAGTATCGATCAAATTGACGTTATAGTCCTTCCACATACAGAAGGTCGCAGCAGACTGAATCGTGATCCCTTTTTCGCGCTCGAGATCCATGAAGTCCATGGTAGCGCCAACGCCCGATTTACCTTTTACTTCTTCAATTTTGTGAATTCGATTGGTGTAGAACAAAACCCGCTCAGAAAGAGTAGTTTTACCGGAGTCGATGTGTGCAGAAATACCGATGTTACGAACTCTTTCAATGGGAACACGAACAGAAGCCATGGATGCTATCTCCTACTTAATTAAGTGTGAGGAGCATTTAACCCATGGGCCGGGTAAAAATCAAGCGAGATTGTCGGGAATAGCCTTTCAAAATACGAGAAAGCAAGTACCGCCCCCCCGTCCAGCACAAGTACAAGGTCGGCAACGGATCCCGCAGGGACCCAGTCATGTGATAGCGATTGCGCAAAAGAGTCGTATGCATCCGAACAAACCAACCCACGGCCTCAACAAAACTCACTTTTCTATTCCTCACTGCATGCCAAAACCCCGTGACGTCTCCCAAATACCAGCAAATACCTCGATTCACTAGATAAGCAGGCTCTGTTTTTGGAAGGTTGTAAGGAAGCCCTACACTCTTTTTAGCGCATTCGACCGCCAGAACTGGAAAATCAATTCCACAATAATAAGGCAACGCACAGCTAGCATCCAACCTGGGGTTAATCTCGAGAAAGCAGATTTCTCCTCGGCTCTCATCCACCAAAAACTGAATGCAACCCACTCCTGTGTAATTTAGTTTTTCCAAAAGTGTATCGCAGTACTGTCGAATTTTCGCGTCAGGAGCCACCGAAACACTTTCCACTCCAAAACCGCTCCCGTCCAAAACATGCGTGCGCAATACTTTTTGCTCAAAATAAGCGATGATTCGGCCCTCAACAGCCGCAAACTGGCAATTATGCCGAAATCCTCCCACCTTTTTTTGCAAAATCAGTGATTGAGAGGTTGGGTCATCCTTCACCCGCTCCAAGAAAACATTCAATTCATCGGCGTTGTGAAACGTCACCGCCTTCTCCTGATTGACTAGCTGAAAAGAAGACTTCTGTTTGACGATGCAAGGAAATCCAAATTCCGAAGCCGCTTTCCTCCACAGAACAGGATTGAATGCATGCGCAGTTTGCGGAAATGGAATTTTCAGCTCTGACACAAGCGGATAAACTCGCATTTTATCCAGGCAGAACAACACGGTTTCAGGGTCTGGCATCACTAACGTAGCAAAACGAGAAAATCGATCATACTCCAACGCCATTCTCTCCAGCGAAATCTCCCCGACTGGAAATAGGATGATCGGCTTTCCCTTTTGTGATTCAAGATATTTTTCCAGGTTTTCGTACGCACAATACCCGCTAACGGACCGCGAAAGTTCGACAAAGCTCCGAGATCGACCGCGGCTCACGACAATTTCGTACCCAGCTGACGCCAGCGAACGACTCGCTGTCAGCGCCTGTCTTACATTCTCCAAAAGTAAAATTTTAGTACGCAATAGCATGACCATCGGAGTCCGTGGTAAATTGATGTTTGGCGATCCTCTCTTTTTGAAGCAACCGCCCCGTTCTCAGATCCATTCGACGTGCGTTGATTCGAGTGAAATAATCTTGCTCCGCTTCGAGCTGACCCAGGACTGTCGAAACCGGGATTCTAAATTCCGTGAAATTCGGGGTTCTGGGCAATGTCTCCGCATAGAAAACCTTTTGAAGCACTGGAACTTTCGGATTGAAAAAAGAAAATCCATCCTTTTTGACAGTGACTTCGTACTGGGTGCTGATTCCCATTTTCAAAAATTCGGCTGCAGACGGATCCCAGATATTGAAAAAAACTGCATGTTCAGGCCCCAGAGGATCATCTTCTTCAATGGGAGCACCTGTCTTGAGATCATATCCAACAATCTGACTGTCAATCAGCTCTACCCCAGGAATTCGATCCCTGTAGTCCGGCAGATCCGAAAAGTCCAAAATGTCAGCGACATGGTTCGTAGTCGTGTGCGAAGTGGCGATGTAATTCGTCATCAAAATCCCACTCGAATCCGCAATCGAGAGCGCACCATGGGTTCCGCCACGGCCTTTGAGCTCGCTGAGTCTTTTTACGGCCTCATTGGCGTTTTCATACCCTTGTTTCAAAGAAACGATCATCGGAGCAACGTTTCCTGCAACCAGATAGTGCCCTCGATAAATCCGTTCAGGCGCAACTGGGTAATAATGCTCGGCCGTGTAGCTCAACCAGTCTTCTGCTGTCGCAAAACCCTCTGCATCGATCTTCCCATCGAAGGCCATTTTTTCAATGACTGATAAATAACTCAGAGGGTCGCCCTGTTCCGGAGCGTAAGCGTACGATAAAAAATCCGGTTTTTTCTGAATCCACGCAGACTCGCCTTTGCTATTTTGCACAGAGATCGAAAACCGATCCGTCAGCGAAACACTGGTGACCAAATCCACTCCCACCATCCCCAACAAAATCGACGAGAGAGATTTGAGCTGCGAGCTTCTGGCAAAAATACTGACCGACGTCAAAATCCCCGCTGATGTAAAAACCACGTCGTTGTCAGCACGGATTTTTTCAGTGACCTGAAATCCTTTTTCAGCCAGACGTTCCTTGAATGGAACCCGGACTCCATGGTTTTGCTTGTTGTTGCCGTGATCCGATACGATCGCGATTTCCAGAGGACGATGGGCTCGTTTCTGATACTCGGCTTGAAGCGCATTGAGTTCGGCCTGAATATGTTTCAGCAGTACCTTGATGTCCCCATTCGTGTGCTGCAGCGTATCCGTCGACAGCATGTAGGCATAGAACGTGCCTTCTTCCTTCGAATTCAATAATCCCTGAACTACTTTACGAATCTCTTTTTTCCCCTCACGGAGCGGAAACATATACGACAACCCATGGTGGATCTTGCTTTCAAATGCCAGGTGCATCCGTTTTTCGTATTCGATCGGGTTCCCGAGATCCGAAAGAGCCCCCCCGATGATCCGGTTGGCTTCCACACTATAGTGATACCGCTGGTACCCGAGCGGGCGGTAGGTCCTAAAAATATCCGCCCAGCACACGTCGCTGAGAGACGGATAGGTAGCAATCGAACGGCTGACCGGGTTGAAATTCGAAAAGTAACCTTCTTGCTGAAGCGCATGCACATCGGAGTAACCGACGCCATCCAGCGCCAAAACCAAGCGTTTAGGGAGTGCCCACGCTGATGTACTGCTCAGGGTGAAAGCAAGCACCCAAAACCCAAATTTCATGCACCCTCGACTATGCTTCTAGCTGCAGCTTGTCAAATTCTGAGTTAAATATGCAGAATTGAACTTGGTCTCGAACTCCTCGATTGCCGCCAGAATGTCTTCCCAAGTAGGGGCAACGTCGAAAATCATCTCCTGCATTTGCTCGTAGTCGCGCTTCATGATGCCTGCTAAGCGCTCACCGGGCATGAGCTTCAGAGTGCCGCGCTTGGCCTCCTCGTACTTCGCCCATCCGGCGCGGAAGTAAACGCTCTTGTGTTCTGCGACGCGAGCAAGAAGGCCCAGGTCCGCTACCGCTTCTCCTGGGTGCTTCGTCTGAAGGAGTTTGAATAAGTCATAGTAGTGCCGCGACTGTCTGGCTGCTGGAGTCTTTGTGTCCGGATAATGCGCGAAGGAATGTAGGATCGTTGCCTTTTCCCAGAAGGTACGGGACGCATCGAGGGTCTTCACTAGGGTATCCGGCGCTACAAGCACGCCAGTGACCTGTTCGGCCAGATAGGGCCTGACAACGTGTTGGTGTGCGGGCCAATGATCTGAACGGGCACCCATCTCGATCTTGACGACGGGCACGACGTAGCCGCCTGCGGGTTTGCTCGCGGCGGGGTACTCAAATAAGAGAGTTTGACCGTCGCCATCACTGGAGTCGATTTCAAGTTTCCAATCTTTTGGCGAGCCAAGTGTGGCCTTGATGGTGCGTTTGAGTTCGGGGTGCAGTTTCTTCAGCACGAACTCGCGACAAGCATTGGAAAGGTCTTCTATGCCCTGATCACGCTTCTTTGCACTCTTTGCTTTCTCGGGGTCTTTGTCTCCGCTGAAACCGAGGAGTTCTCTGCTAACCGAAAGATCGATGTCCTCAGAGAACCGTTCAATTACCTTGAAGACCTTTGACAGGGAGGTGCCGCCCTTGAAGATCAGGTGTCCATCGAGGGACTTCATTACGAACAGGCGTTTAAGTGTCCAGCACACCCAGAAATCCTTTTCGATGATGTGCTCACCCATGCGGCCGTCATTGGCCGAAGCTGTTTCGAAATAAGGCTTTCTCTCTGCAGCGGGAAGTTTGGCAAAATCATCCACGGTTCTTGTCTCCAGCGACAGTGAGCATGATTTTCTTGATCCAAGCTGGGGCGTACTTCACTTGTCTGCGCAGTGACTCTCTATCCTCTTTGGTTAGACGCTTCTTCAAAATTGAGATCATTGTGTCATCCACCTGGTTCTTACCGATGTGCTTGAGGGCCTGGATGACCAGGCCGGCGGGAGTATCAGCCGTAGCCATGTTTTTTGGAGTGGTTTTCTTAAAGATGATTTCGCGATTACCAATTCGGATGCGCTTGGAAAGTCCTTCGGTAAGATAAACGGCCTTGGCGGGTACCTGATTACTTAGGCCCAGGAGATTTGCCGCCAAGGCGCCCGAGGGTAGCATCCTGGTTTGGTCTTTCCTGGCCACGGCTTTGACCACCTGCTCGGTGTCCGGTGGCAGCAGTCCCAACTTTTTGTGCTCCCGCGGGTATTCGTATAGCCCCCAGGAAAGCCGCCTGATTGTGCCTTGTTTCTGCAGGCGTAATAGAGCCTGTAGGATGGCCAGTTCGTTTCCGAGGCCCTGAAGGTCTCCTGGAGTAAAGCACCAGCCCATACCATGTCCATAAATGACTAATTTTGCCTTAAATTCAATTGATTTTTTTGATTTTTTCCCTGCCATCTTGTCATAATTATATGGCAATTTTTATGACAAAGAAAGCTCTAACTTTTGCATGCACGGCCTTGACCACTGAAAAACAACTCAGACATTCTCGCTCCAAACCCAGACTACACTTCAACCGCAAAATCAGGCTTTATAGAGTATGACAAATGAGGGGGTAACCCCGTTTAGTTAAGAGCTGCAAAAAAAGATAAGAGGAGAAGAAAATCCCCAATAAAAACATAGAAATTTATCTTTTTACGCAAGTGGTAAAACCCAGTCAAAAAAGAGAGTACGAAATGGGGATGCGCGTAAGATGCCTGGAGAAAATCTGTGACGCCCGATTTGAAAGGAATCCTACCATTTGAGTCCTCACAAATGGATACAGGCTTTCCCGCTCCTTAACTAAACGGCGTTAAATGAGGGGGGGGGGGGGGGGGTGAAAAGAGCGAAAGGACAGTAGGGCCAAAATTTACCCAAATTTAGGTGTCTTGACGGTTTTTCCGTAACCTGCTAGCAGAATTCATGCTTAAAAAAACAATCTTTGTTTCTGGAATGATTTTAGTTGGTTCGATAACTGCGTTTGCAGCTGACCCTCAGTTGGTTTCCATTCAGGGGAGCTACCGCTGTGTTTCAACTAGATCAAATAACTATAATTCTAGCCTGGTGATTAATTCTAAAAATAACCAAATGGTTTTTTCGCATGATTCAGTTTCAGTTACGGTATCTCTAGTCAACAAGACATCTCTTCAATCTCTGGTGCATCAAGATGCGGGGATTTTGCAATTTGCTCTCATGCAAAACGGAAAACTGTCGGGTAGAACGTTGTTCTTGAAATTGAAAAGTGGAAAATTATTACTTTCGGATTATGGCGCAGATGCTGAATCTGGTATTCCAGACGAGTCAAAATCCACAGATCAATCAGTGAATTTTTATACGACCGAAGTTTGCACGCCTATTGCACAGTAGATATTAGAAATAACTTTGAAATATTTCAAACATTTGATATACGCGACCTGTGTAAATTCAGTAGCTAAAGATGGGGTTTTCCTGAAAGGATTAGAATTTTATGGTTAAAGTAACCAGGTTGTTAGTAATTATGGGAGTGTTCAGCGTAGGTTCAATGGTCCCTGCATTAGCGAATGCCTATGTGACATCCAAAGGTGCGCAGTTTTTAAAGATCGCTGATGCCTGGGTGGTTGCCCCAGATGGCACCCGATGGAGTAACAATCAGGGCCAATTTAGCAATCAGGGGCCTTCCAATCAAGATAGGCTCGTGTCAGATTCTGCTGCAACGAGAGCCTGCAATAAAATTGCAGCTAAACTCCCTACTGTAGAGCAATATGAGAATTTGAAAAAATATTTTGAGTTAGACTCAAACGGATACCTCACTGAGCGAGGACGAAAAGATATGATTGAAGTATTCCCTGATATGAAAAAACCAGATGGTTTTTTCGGTTGGTTCTGGTCTTCGTCTGTTCACCAGTACAATTCTCAAGCAGCTTATACCTTTCTTGGGCTTGATGGCGATTTTAACATTTTTTTTCGTGAAGTTGACGAGTTCTTCGTGAGATGCGTCAGTTCGTATTAGGAGTCTGATATTTGTTAACTCTGCCGAGTTCCTGAATAAAGCTCGATCTTATCCTTCACACGGTGGACCTGCCGACGATCCTATTTATTTTATAGATCGTTCCAAACCAGTTCGTTAGGATTTAATTTTTGATAAATTGAAAATGTTTTTACGATTGGCTCCGGTTACATCATTTCATAGAGTTCTCACTTCCCTGGCGATTTTATACACTAAATAAGAATATTTATCAATCTGATTTCAGCTCTGCCATCCTGCTTGCCAGAAGGGGGGCGAAGCAGGTATTCATTAGAGAAATGGCAAAAGACAGCCTTATGTTGTGGGTCGATTTGGAAATGACTGGGTTGGACGACCAAAAGGATTGCATCCTGGAAGTCGCAGCCGTGATTACGGATTACCAGCTCACACCCATCGAGGAATTTCACCGGATCATCTTTCAGCCCACCGAGGTGCTCGAAAACATGAACGATTGGTGCAAGAAACACCACGGAGCCAGTGGCCTGACCGCAGCTGTCCCTTCGGGCACCCCCCTTTCGCAGGCCGAAACCGAGTTGCTGGCGCTGATCAACCTGCGCTTTGGGCCAAAAGCTGAGAAAATCGTCTTGGCGGGAAACTCAATCGGAAACGATCGGCGATTCATTGACCGCTACATGGGGCACTTGGCTGTGCGTCTGCATTACCGCATGGTGGATGTGAGCTCGTTTAAAGAAGTTTTCCGTGAACGCTATGGCGTGGAATTCAAAAAGCAGGACAAACATCGCGCTGTCGATGACGTGTACGCTTCCATTCATGAACTGAAACACTATCTCTCTTTTGTTTCGATGCCGGGAAAAGCCCCTTCCACATGAAAGTCCTCATTACAGGAGCATCCTCGGGAATCGGAGCAGCACTTGCGCGAGAATTCGCGGCAAAAGGGGCGGATTTGATCTTGATCGCCCGCCGGACAGATCGGTTGCAGGAATTGGCACGCGAGATCGAAGCTCTGGGACGATCCTGCCTGGTTTGTGCGGGGGACGTCACCCAACCCGAGGATCTAAAAAAAGCCGTACAAGCAGCTTTGGATCGGTTTGGGCAAATTGACGTGGCCGTGGCCAATGCAGGATTCGGGGTCGTGGGTCGGCTCGAAAGACTGACTGTCGAAGACTACCGTCGGCAATTTGAAACCAATGTTTTTGGGTTACTGAACACGGTCTATGCCACACTGGAGCCATTGAAAAAATCCCGCGGCTCGCTGGTTTTGATCGGCAGCATCGCTAGTTATATTTCCGTTCCTGCGGGATCGCCCTACTCGATGAGCAAATTCGCAGTCCGAGCGCTCGCCGAATCGCTACGGCCCGAACTCGCTCCACACGGAGTGGCTGTGACACTCATCAGCCCAGGCTTCATCGAAAGCGAAATCCGCCAGGTCGACAACAAGGGAAAGTGGCACGCAAAAGGAGCAGAACCGGTTTCACGTCGACTAGTCATGCCCGCCACGACCGCAGCACGGCAGATGGTCCACGCCATTGTTCAACGCAGACGCGAGAAAATCATTACCTGGCATGGGTATTTCGCGACTTTTGCAGCTTTGCACTTCCGTTGGCTCATCGCCTGGCTACTGATGCGCAGGCCTCTGGAGAGCCGCAAAGAACCCAGCGCTGCCAAAGCTTAGAGCTTTTCTTTTTATCTTTGATTTACTTACATAGTCTGCGAAAGTGCGCCCCTATGTTCAATCCATTGATCTGTTTTGCTCTGATTTTAGCTCCTGCCCTGGCTCGCGCTGAGCTTTCGCTCGTGGAGTACCTAGCTCAACCCGCAGCTCCTCTGGATGCCGAAATCGTCTTGGATGAGGAAAACACCCAATCCATGCTGGTCACAGCCTCCACTGGCGGAACGCTGAGCCTGGTCACCGCAAATGGCGACAGTTTCAAACTCACCATTCCACCCGGAGCACTGGCCTCGGACATGGCGATCACCATGACTGCCATCAGCTCATTCGCACAACCCTCTCTCGGTTTCGCTTCAGCACCTGTCGGAGTTCAGTTAGGTCCAGAAGGTCTTGCATTTTTGCGACCTGCAACTCTCTCCATCATCCCCGCAAAGCCGATCGCCATGAGCGATCTCGTGCCGATGACGGCCGACGAAAAAGGCCAGGATCTTCGCCTGGCTTCGCTCTCGATGAATGCTCCATCCTCACCCGGTGCAATCGACTTCGCCCTCGATCACTTTTCACCCTACTCGATCACCGGATCTCCCACGATTCGTGAGTCGATCCTGAAAGCCTTTAACCGATCCGCATCCGCACGAATTGGATCCTGGTTCGCTGACCAGATTGTGCGCAAAAAAAATGGGCAGTCCCACGATCCCGAGTACTTTGACAAAGTGATTAGGGACAGTTTTGAATTCGTCGTCAAACCCCAAATTGGAAGCATCGAGAGCTGCGAAGGAGGCCTGGAATCCCTGGCAACTCTTTCGGGCTGGACCAGGCAATGCGCTCTTTTGGGATACGACACTGACGGCTTGGTAAACAACAATTTCAAGGCTGTCGCCTTGAGCCGCACAGCTCACTTCTGCCGCGATCGGGCCATCGAAGCCTGTTACCACGATCATCGCCCCTTCGACGTCATCACACTCGCTGTGAGTGTCGAACGCCAAAATCAACTGTTGGGAATCGAAGGTGATCCCATCGCAAAAGAACTCATGGAATTGGCTACAAAATGTGCCCGTTTCCAATTTGTCATGGACTCCACGATGTCGATGGCTCAGGACGAAACAGACATAGCCACCATTGCCCACGCTGAAATCGATGTTTGGTTAGAACATATTTTTTCCCCGATGAAATCCAAAGGAACGATTCAGGTCAAAAAAGTGACTGCGGACATCGAAGGCCTGACCTGCAATCTTGTATCTCTCACCGCGCCATCGATGGACTCGCAAGTCTCCTCGCTGTTTATGAATGACCTGCGTTTCGACCAATCCCTTGGAGTCTTCCTCCAGGGATTCTATCCCTACAGCAAAGCAGATTTCATTTGCCGCGATGAGAGCGATCCCCCGAACATCTTTCCCATCTCGTTCCCCATGAGGGACGAAGGAGAAGGAACTTCACACTGGGGCGGACTTTTCCTCGCGATTCACTCTCGGCCCCAGTACAACGACTACAATCTCAAAAAAGGCCGCTACGAAATCTTCAAATGGAATGTTCTCTACGGTGAAAAATTCGCGGAGAAAAAATTTCAGCGTTCTTACGAAGCGGTCAAAGAAGATACGACGATGACGATTTATCACCGTCCTCAACAATAAAGGAGTTCTCATGAAAACCTATCTCATTGCTTTGATGCTCTCGATGACATCCACTCTAGCTTTTGCAGACGAACCACCGATTCCTGGATGTGGCGCGCAGATCGAAGCTCGCTACAAAAACGTTCAAACCCAAATTGAGACCCTCGAAAAAAATGCAAATCAGTTTGTTCCGCCTGCTCCCCCCACCTACGACCTGTTCTGCCGCGGCGAGGCTGACTACGCCGAGCGAGATCAACTTCAAGACCAGAACAAAGCCACCTACGTCAATCACTACCTCAACGACATCACCCAGGTGACCCGAGAACTGCTGAACGTCGGGAAACGGCTGGAGATCTGCGGCCAACTCGACGACGCAAACTTTAAGTCGTTCTTGGAACGAACTCATCAGCTGGCGCTCAATGCGATGAAGAAAACCATCGACTATTTCAATCGGCAACCCGGGCGAGGCAAGTACGACAGCTACATGCCTGTCATCCATGCACTGATCAATCTAGCCAAAATGGGAGAGCTCACAGGCGGCGATACCCAAGCTATCCTGGAGGCCGTGAGCAGAATGACGATGGACTTGACCACTGAGATGATTCGCCGACTCCGAGCCGATCATGACTACCGTTACACAGCACAATCACTCATAGGCCTTGTCAAGAAAGCTGAAGCACTGGGCGCCCTAGAACCTTCGCAAGTTTCTGCGCTCATCCAAAAGATCCTGAAAAGCTTTGTTTTTGAAATCAATGTTCTCAATGTAACAAAACTGGATGTTGATGGTGCCCGGTACCACTACAAAACCCAGATCCAAAAACAGCGTGTCCGCTACAACGGATCTGCATACCTTCCCAGCGTCTTTGAAATCCCCTACCTCGAAGGAAAAATCAGCTCCGAAGCTGGATCAGGGGCTCTGATTTCACCCAGCGCATTTTCGACTGAATTCTCGCTTGAACTTCACCCGTGCGTGGATGAACCCAGACTGGATGTCACTTTTGACCGATTCGGCGCTGAAGAAGAAACTTTTCACCTGGTCGACAACGAAGGAAATACCGCTGATACGACACAACCCTCACCTCTGGACAATATGACAGTGGCTCTGCTGCAGATGAAAAATTTCATCCAAAAAATCAGCGGAGACGAAGACGAGAATCGTTCTGGTTGGCTGTTTCTACATTTTCCATTGAGGAATATGAATCCAGAAATCGGTGATAAAATCTACCAATCCAGCGTCCCGGGGACCATGAGCACGCGCTACACGCTTGAAATCGTCCACACGCCCGAGTGAAAAAACACGCTGCCAATCGGCGCCTGCTGACCCATTGTTAAGCACCACTTTTCCCGTTACACTGTAGACGCAAGATGCGTATCTACATCATTCGCCGCCTACTCACCATGCTCCCGATGTTTTTCGTGATGACGGGGGTGTATTTCATGCTTCAGAACTACCTGCCCGGCGGTCCAGTGCAGGACATGCTGCAAAGACTGCGGGGTTCGGGCGATGGCGGCTCGGCATCCTCCATGACCATGGACGACATGGCCAAACTCAAGGCTGATCTCGAACGTCAGTACGGCCTGGATAAACCCGTTCCTGTCCGCTATTGGATTTGGCTCGGCAAAATTACGCGGCTGGAATTCGGGGATTCAACTGTCACTCGCAGGCCTGCTCTGCAAGTCCTGGTCGAACGCATCCCTATTTCACTGGGATTCGGGATTCCGGGGTTTTTTCTGACCTATCTCGTTTGCATTGTTTTGGGTGTCCTCAAGGCACTCAAAGACGGCCAGCCGCTCGACCTAGCGTCCTCATCGATTTTATTCGTGGCTTATAGCATCCCACCCCTGGTGATCTCCGTTATTGCGTTGCTGGTTTTCTGCACAGACCGGGTCTTGCCCACGGCCTGGTTTCCGCTCGGCGGAGCTTACTCGGACGGGTTTGACACATTCACTTCGTGGCAGAAAATCAAAGATTACGTCTGGCATATGTTCCTGCCGGTTTGCGCGTCGCTTTTGGGTTCGTTCACCTTGCTCACAATGCTGATGAAAAACTCCATGTTGGATGTCCTGCGCAGTGACTACATCCGAACCGCGCACGCCAAGGGGTTGTCAGATCAAATTGTTGTTTTTAAACACGCATTGCGTAATGCACTCCTGCCCCTGATGGTGGGAATGGGCGGAATCCTGAGCGCATTCGTGGCCGGATCGATCATCATCGAGAGCGTTTTTGGACTTCCAGGAATGGGAATCCTGATCATCGAATCCCTCACCTCCCGCGATTACAATGTCCTCATGGCCGTGGCGGTGATTCAGTCGATGGTGATTATGCTGGGCCAATTGATCAGTGACATTACTTACTTTCTGGTCGACCCGAGGATTGAATTCAAATGAGGTTTCAATCGGGATGAGACGCTGGCGGGCTTTTTTCTCACAGAAGCGAGCGTGGGTCGGACTGGGACTTTTTGGGTTGGTTCTGATTTTCTCGATGACGGCTGAGTTTTGGTCGCACCAGAGTCCGCTGATTCTGATTCGTCAGACGGATCAGGGCAGCCGGTTTTACTTTCCGGCTTTCTACAATTACTCCGTCGCGGAATTCGGCATCACGGATTCCTTCGTGGTCGACTTCCCCAAGCTCATTGCGGATGATCTGGCTGCGGGTAAAAAAGACTGGGCCATTTTTCCGCTGAATCGATGGGATCCCTACTTCCAGGGTCCTGACGTTTTGGCTGCGCCTTCTCACGAGCATTGGCTGGGGACGGACAGCTTGGGGCGGGATGTTTTTGCGCGGTTGATTTATGGGATTCGGGTTTCGCTGGCGTACGGGATGCTGTACTGGCTTTTCTCCTTCTTCGTCGGAATCATTGTCGGCGGCATCCAGGGATACTTCGCCGGCAAGGTCGATTTCGTCACAGAACGAGTCAAGGAACTCGCAGAAATCATGCCTATTTTGTCCGTTGTGATTCTGGTGAATGGTTTGACTAAATCCCAATCCTTCACCGTGACGCTGGGAGTGGTCTTGATCTTTGCATGGATCCATATTGCGTCTCAGATGAGAGCTCAGTTTCTGAGTCTCAGAAAACGCGATTTCTGCGAGGCCGCTCGAGCCATGGGATGCGGAGATCTCAGGATTATTTTTCAGCACATCCTACCCAACGCCATTACGCCCATCCTGACACTGACTCCATTTGCCATCTCGTCTGGCATCGCGATTCTCACGGTTTTGGACTATCTGGGTTACGGGCTCAATCCCCCCACTCCTAGCATTGGTGAAATGCTCCAGCAGGGTCGGACCTATATCAGCAATGCACCGTGGTTGATTCAGTGGCCTACGGCCTCGCTGGCGGTCATGCTGATTTCGATTAATCTGGTGGGCGAGGCGCTTCGGCAGGCTTTTGATCCTAAGTCTCAATAGACTTTTATGACAATCTCCGCTAATAGATGCCTCTATGACGTTTTCCCGTATGAATCTCGTGCGCGTTTTAATTTTTTTATCTACCTCACTGGCTTCGCTGCCTGCCTGGTCAGCCATTCACCTCAGCTGCTTGGTTGCGGGCGGTCCTGAGCACGAAGAAGTCAGCTTCCCAGTCGATGCTGTGGATTATTTTTCGGACACCTATACCTTTTCAAAAATGCCCGGAGTTCGCGGCATCGTCATTATTGATGAAACCGCAGCTGTGACACAAACTCAGATTTCTCTTTTTGACACCGTAAAACAAGAACGCCTTGCCACCGCATTTTCTAGCACCCCGCTCGGAGCACCCGTGATTCAGATTTCTCTTTTGATCGGTGATCCTGTGACTGGAAAATCCATTTCGTTGACGTGCAATCAGAAGTAGTTGCCTTCCTCATTCACGAGAATACCGTTTATCACTCGATCACCCCATCCCGCGCGAGGCACTTTCCGGCATCAGCGGTAACTACGCTCATTCAGGGGATATACGAACTTCAGCCCACTACTGCCCGGCAAATTCTCAGGTCCCGGATTTACTCATCTGCCCCACTCACTGAGATGTGCAAAGGCATGGTCCGCGTAGCAGCAAAGCGCGCATCTCCTCTAGCAACCTCTGAGGAATTTCGCCAAATGCGAAATTCAAGCCGAGATGAGGTGCTCATCTCATACGCAATTTCGCCAAACGCGAAATTGCAGCTCAGTTCTGCTCAACCCATGGATCTGGCACGAAGCCTGGCTACCCTCTGCAAAACCTCAAATCCCGAGCGATACCTCCGCGACCGCGCAGTGGGCGCTGTGTTGGTTTCAGCTGAGGGTGAACTCCTGGCGCAAGCCTATAACTCTAATCATAGTAATCGCACCCTTCACGCCGAGGTGCGTCTCCTGCAGGATTGGGGATTCAGGACAGGCGGTGCGCCGATTCCAGCGGGGGCGCAGCTTTTTGTCACACTTAAACCCTGCAAGATGTGCGCAGGAATGCTTTTTTACTGCGCTGAGAATCCTTCGACTCTACAAATTTGGTACGATCAATTCGACCCCGGTCCTCATGCGCGGGCAACGATATTGGAGTCCCAGACGAAGGCGTTCGTATGAGCCAAATCCCCGCCGGCTGCGAACCCCGTTGTCCCGCCTGCCCGCATCGCAAATTCACCCTGTCAGAAAGCGAGAAGCAGAAAAACGACTGGCTCCATCACAATCTCGCACCCTGGTCGAATGTCCTGGAACCCATTCGATCGCCATCCAACACCATGGAACTTGCCAGTCGCTGGGGGTATCGAGACAAAGCTCTTCTCCATTCTCGCTGGAACACGAAACAGAGTGAATGGGAATTTGGTGTTCTAGATCGCGATGAGAACCTCATCCCCATTCCGGATTGTCCGATTCACTCAGAATCCGTGAGGCAAATTCACAAAACTCTTGCGCGACTACTTCCAGCGCCGGAAGTGCTTCCACTACACTTTGCTTCGGTGGTGGGCCGACAGGTTTCGTGGGTCATCAAAGCTCCGAGTCTCGCGAACACCGATTGGATCCAGGCTGTATGGGATGCGCTTCGACCCTGGGCTGACGGACTCTGGCTGAACTGCAATCCTGCAGCAGGAGATCGCGTGTTTTCGAGCCGTCATTGGCAGCACCTGGCAGGTCAGTCGAGTTCACCCATTGATTTTCTGGGAACACGATTCGAACACGGACCCAGCAGTTTCGTGCAATTGATTCCGGAGCTTTATGAGCACGCGCTTCTGCAAGCTAGTGAGTTTTTGGTACCGGGACCAAAATCCGCGGTTCTTGATCTGTATTCAGGAATCGGCGTCAGCATGGCACTCTGGAAACAAGCGGGCTCAGCCGCGATCGGAGCTGAACTCCACGGCGAATCCCAAATCTATGCCGAAAAAAACACCGGCCTCAACTGCCTGCGTGGACGGGTGGAGGAGCGAATTCCGCAGCTCGAAGACTGGACTGCAACCCATCGAGAACGTAGCCACTCGTTGCTAGTCTTCGCCAACCCGTCCCGGGACGGGCTGGGCATCCGAGTATCTGAATGGATCACGGGCAAAGCACGCCCACAAAAAATCGCGTACCTCTCCTGCAATCCACGGAGCCTCGCACAAGACCTCGAGACATTCAGTCACAACGGCTATGCTGTTAAACGACTGCTACCTTACGATTTTTTTCCGCAAACTCGGCAAGTCGAAACGCTAGCTCTCATTGAGCTGAGCTGACGCTCGGATTTAACCGTTCACCTTAAGCATTTTCTCGACTTCTTCCAGATGCTCGGTTTCGGTTCGAATGAACTCTCGGCAGAGCTCTTCCAAAGCTACGTTGTCAGCACAAAGCGGCAACAAGCTCAGATAAAGCTCCAAGTTTCTTTTTTCAAATTCCGAGCTTTCGCGCAGGATATCCAGCACAGAGTGTTTGTTGGTCTCCGGCACAGGCGACACTCTCAACGAGGGATGGCCGCCCATAGCAGTAATCTTATCGCCGATGATTTTTGAATGAGCAAATCCTTCCATCGCTTGATCCTGAAAAAATTTAACGATGGGAATTCGATTAGGACCCGTAATCATGAGTGAATAGTGCAAGTAACGAACTACGCCCGAGATTTCACTTTCGAGAATTTCATCCAATTTTTTTAGAACTTCAGAGTTTGATGCCATAGAGACTCCTTTTTTTTGTTGAGAAGTTACTGTACCGTGAGAACCCTATGAAAACAATGACGATGGATGAGCTCCATAATCTAATTATTAAAACAAACGGAAAAATTGGCAAAGAAGACTTGCTTCTCGACGTCCGGACTCCCGAAGAATACTCGGAAGGCCACATTGCTGGAAGCCAGAACATCCCGCACGAGGGTGTCGCCGATCACGTTGACTCCCTGAAAAAATACAAAACCTTGTACGTTTTCTGCAAAGCCGGAGGCCGCGCACGTTTCGCCTCTCAGGCACTGAAGGCTGCTGGAATTCCGGATGATCACCTGGTTTGTATCGGAACCTCCGGAATGATGAATTGGGAAGAGTCCGGCTACCCGATGGTCAGTGAGTAAAGCATTCACCAAAGAGTCTGACGGAGACGATGATCCCGAACGCGACGAGGATGAATCATCTCCCCTGCCTGCGAACACTCCCAATTACATTACGCCTGCGGGAGCAGCACGGCTGCGTGAAGAACTCAAACGATTGTTGGATGTGGAGCGCCCCGAAGTGGTGCGCACCGTCTCGTGGGCCGCATCCAATGGCGATCGATCCGAGAACGGCGATTATATTTACGGCAAACGCCGGTTACGCGAAATTGACCGCAGAATTCGGTTTTTGACTAAGCGCCTGGAAAAAACTCAGATCATCGATCCCGCACAAGTAAAATCGGATCAAGTTTTGTTTGGCGCTACCGTCACCATCCGGCACGAAGACGGAAGAGAGCAAACCTACCAAATCGTGGGAATCGATGAGGCCGATGTTTCGGCCAAGAAAATCAGCTGGATCTCGCCCTTGGCAAAAGCCCTACTCAATTCGCGCAAGGGCGATGCCGTGAACTTCCGTAGTCCCAAGGGCGAGGAAGAAATCGAGCTACTTTCATTGACTTACATGTGATCTATAATCTGGCCAAGGTCGTTTCTCTAATCGCATCATTTGCATCTCAAAATCGCATCATTTTGTTGCGATTGATCAGCAATTATGATGTGATCCGCTAGTGGGCGAATCCATTTCATTGAGTGAAAGACAGCTTGAAATCATAAAAATACTCAATATTAATCAAGTCTTACTTACAACCGAGCTGCTTGCAAAACTCAACGAGATCAACCCAAAGCGGCTTTCTCAAATTACTCTCACTCGTGACCTCAAACCCCTTGTAGATGAGGGATATATCGAGCGTAAAGGCAAAGGACGCGCTGTGCGTTATCAGCTATCGATTCGAGGAGCTTTGCTAGGACCCATGGACATTGACGCCTACTTTGTTGATGATCCAGACCAACGTCAGATTTACAAGCGGTTCAATTTTGATCTTTTCGAACAAATCAGAAAAACTTCCATTTTTTCTGACTCAGAAATGGATTTTCTCAATCAATTGAATCGAGAATTTCACAACCAAAAAATTGAGCTGAGTCCAACATTGATCAAAAAAGAATTCGAGCGGGTAACTATTGAGTTGAGCTGGAAATCTTCAGCGATTGAGGGGAACACCTATTCACTTTTGGAAACCGAAACTTTGCTGAAAGAAGGTATTGAAGCAAAAGGGAAAAAATCTGAAGAAGCAAAAATGCTCCTGAATCACAAGGCAGCTTTGGAGTTTCTACGTGAGCACGCAACGGAATTTTTTCCTCTTTCTCTTCCTTACATCGAAAAAGTGCACTCAATTTTGATCAGCGGTCTTGGAGTTTCAAAAAATCTCCGCAAAACGCTGGTTGGCATCACAGGCACCGATTATCGTCCACTCGATAATCAATTTCAGATTAGAGAGGCCATCGAAAAATCATGCCAAGTCATTAATTCAAAAAAAGACTGCTTCACACGTGCCATTCTGGCTATTTTGTTGATTAGCTACATCCAACCTTTTGAAGACGGCAACAAACGCAGTGGACGGATTATCGGTAATGCACTTCTACTTGCCGACGAGGCGTTCCCTCTCTCTTTTCGGAGCGTAGATGAAACAGAATATAAAAAAGCGATCCTTCTCTTTTACGAGCGGAACAATATGGCAGCTTTCAAAAAAATATTCATCGAACAATCTGAATTTGCTGTGAAGAATTATTTTAGGAGTAAAAATTAAATACTCAACCGAACACTCGCCAAAGCTTGAAAGTTCGAAACGGTGATTTTGGTGCCTGCCGAATAGCCGCTGCCACCACTGCCCGTGTAAAGATTGTTCAAACCCATCAGATAACGCAGATCCACACCCGCACTCAGCATCGGCATGAATGAGTACATGAAAGTTCCGCTGGCGATCGCTCCATACACAGACTTGCTCATCTTTGCTTTGTCATAAGTGACTGTAGTAGTCTTGCTCGTCGATTGAACGGTAGCTCCACCGTTGGTTACCGATATGGATTCATCGGAGCTGATATCACCCAGTCCCATCGCATAAAACAAACCAGCTCCTACAGAAAACATGTCCAAAAAACCAAACCGTACCAGAACTGGAATTTGCAAATGATTCATCTTCATATCAGCTGAGTAGGAAAACGTGTAGCCTGCAGCAGTGGTCGACACGTCCATACTCAAAGCTTGCTGCGCCATCACCGCGTCCACTTCCAAACCCAGAAGTGGCATGATCGGAAACCCCACTGCGACACCTCCAGCAAATGATTTTCCCGATGCCATCGTGGCTCCACTGGGTGCGGGACTGAAACTAAACTGCGATACGTTTAAACCTCCCAGAGCACCGGCATACAAGCCCGTAATTGCAAATGCTGAAAGCGGTGTGGTCAAAATTCCCAAAGACAACAGGATGGCAAAAGTTTTTGTTTGATGTGATTTCATGGATGCTCCCCTTTATGTTGTGTCGAGCCCTACGATAGTCAGGATATCGGAATATTACAACGAGCAACAAAATTATTATAAAAAATCAACTTCCATCGAAAGAACGGATCGATTCAATTTAGCCCGAAGTACATCGATGACCAGTCAGAGGGTCTCGATACTGGCAATGGCCCTTCGCATTTAGCCAGAGCTGTTTTTTTACGGTTGAAGGGATGTATCGAGAATTTTCTATTGGAGTCGGGATTAGCTTCGGCGCCGAATACCGAGCAGGAGCGAGGTATCCGACCGTGCGAAAGCACGGTCCCGGAGCGTGATGCAGAGGGAAGGCTGTAGAAGTAGAATTTTCGGAAGCGGATTTGATGGAACCTGTCTGAGCCGAATCCATTCGAGTTTCATCTAAAATCGGTTTCGAATTCCCTCGAACTTTCTTCTGCGCTGGATCTAATTTTTGAATCGCAATCTGCGTAATTTTCTCCATCACTTCTCCATAGCCACCTCCAGAAAGTTGGTGCGCGAGCAAATCCCTCAGGGCATCCAACTGCTCCATACATTCCCTCGAAATTGTAAGCCGGATTTCAACTTTTTCTTCGGAAATCGGTTTGACTCGATCCGGTTACCGTGAAGTTTATGCAATTCGCGACGTTCTATCTCTCGGACATATTCCATGAGAAAAATTTCTTTGGTTCTGATTTCAGCAGCGAGCGCCGCTGCTTGATTCCAAAGTTCCGTGTTATGGAGTTGCGAAACCGAGGTGTTTTTCATCCGAAAACAGTATCGCTATTTTAATCAAAAACAACTTAAAAACAGGCGTTTTATCAGAATTACAGACTCAAGTTTCTGCGCCGAATCTACAAAATTCATCTACATTTTTTGATTTCTTTTTTACTTATAAACCAGAGGATATTTCTCTAAATCTGCCAGTGAATCTAACTCTAAATCGACATCCAGACTTGGCCAATGAAGCGATTTTCCTCGAGTGAGAGTAAAATTATAAATTTCTGAAATCTTCGCATGACTGAACCAAGGAAATTCTTTGATTGGAAGAAAATACTCGTGGTCACTGACTAGGATCCAGATGCCATGCTTTGAAATATTCAAAATTTCTGCCTTAGGTTTTGAAGTGCTTTTTCCAAGCCTGTGTGATTTCACTGGCACGCTCCTCGATAGTACGTTGAATTTCTTTCACTTGAGTCCGGTTTAACCCTGTATAATCAGCCAAAGCCACTACTGGCTCAATCCAAAATTTTGCCTCTCCATCTTCACAAGAAACGTGAATATGCATTCGCAATTCTTCGCGAGAGAAAAAGAAAAATCGGTAATTCTTATATCTAAATACGGTAGGACTCATCCTTTTTTAACCCGACTTCTCAGTAAACTCCCCATTCGCGAAATTCAGCATCTTCTTCTGCCCATCGGACTCGGTCTCGATACTGACGGGGCGGCGCCAGATTTCGGAGAGGGCTTTGAGTGTCTCGCGTGACCACTGCATATCCAAATCCAGACCCTGGTGCTTGTGCGAAAGCAGCAGCTCGCCTTTGTTCTGGTAGTTGCCGTCGGTCACATAAATAAATGGCTGGCCCATATTGGCGAGCTGGAACAATAACTTCTCTTTGATTCGTTTAAAATCTCGATCCACAATCTCCATCCGATTTGTCCTGCGATTGAACGCATAGGTGTACATATCGAATCGATCTACAAATTCCTCGGTGAGGTACTGATCGATGAATGTCACGTCATTGCAGACCTTACGAACTTCGAAAATTTTCTTCCGACCCAGGCCTAATTTCTTGTTCCAATTGGCTTTAGCCGTCAGATCATCGCACTCATCGTATTCCTTGCCAAACTTTCCGCGATTCCACCGGTCTTCGATATCTCGGAACAACTCGATGCCCACTTTGTAGGGATTGATCCGGCCGGGCTGAGTCGCCAGCGTCCCTGCGTGAGCCTCCGCGAAATCAATGATCTCGGAGTCCTTCAAAGCCTTCTCCGTCATGATTCGCGAGTGCCAGTACGAGGCCCACCCCTCGTTCATAATCTTGGTCTGCATCTGAGGCGCGAAATAATAGGCCTCCTCACGCACGATCGACAAAACATCGTGCTCCCATTCTTCGAGCGGCGCGTACTGGAGCAAAAATGCCAAAACATCCTTCATGGGTTCGGCTGGATTTTTCCTGGCCTGCTTGGCTTCGTCGCTCTTGCGCTTGCGCTGCGACTCCAGGAACTCCGGCGGGTTGATGTAGGTGTCCATGTACGATCGATCGACCTTGAGACGAGCTACATCCTTGGAGGCAGCTTGAGCGGGTTCTCCGAGCTGACTTCTGTCCTCTCTCTTTTTTGCGTCCACAAAGGGTAAAAAAGGATCGATCAAATTCTCTAGCGACAGGCAACGATCAATAAAATCTTCCACTTTCTCCTGGCCCAGGACATCCATGTGCTCACGAATTCGCACGGCGTGATTGGCCATTTTGTCGAGCATCTTGCGATCAGTCTTCGAAAACCAGTAGTTGTTCTTGAAAAAATCCACGTGACCGAAAACGTGCGCCATCACGATTTTCTGATCGGTGTGGCTATTAGATTTGAGCAAATAGGCATACGAAGGATTGGTGTTGATCACCATCTCGTAAATCTTCTGCAAACCCCAAGTGTAGCCCTTGGAAAGTTGGTCGTAGGACATTCCAAACCGCCAGTGTGGATACCGAACCGGAAATCCCTCGTAAGCAGCCAGCGAATTGATCTGGTCATAATCCACCATCTCAAAAAGCACGGGGAAGAAATCCAACCCGTATCCACGAGCGTAGCCCTCAATTTCGTCACGTAGTTTCTGTAATTCAGGAGTGAGGCGACTGTCGTTCATTTGCCCTTCCCGAGGAATTCTTTGATCGAAGGCAGAATTCCTTCTTTGTTTTCGACTCGAGAGAGAATCACAGAATCATGATCTGTCCCGAAATGTTCTTTCAGATCTTTATAAAACTGCCCGGAGCCGTAACGAGACTCAACCTGCCCGTAACAAAACACATTGGCTTTGTGGAGCAGGCTTTTTTCCAGAAGATCCAAGCACAACCGAGTGTCCTCGCCCGACCAATTGTCCCCATCCGAAAAATGAAATGGATAAATATTCCAATCCGAAGGCGCGTAATCGGTCTCGATAATCTTCTCGCAAAGTTTGTAGGCAGAACTGATCAAAGTCCCCCCCGATTCGCGAGTTTTGTAGAATGTATCCTCATCAACCTCGCGTGCGGTGGCGTCGTGAATGATGAAACGAGTTTCAATTCCTTTGTATTGGGATCTCAACCAAGTATCGATCCAGAAGGCCTCGGTGCGGACAATCTCTTTTTGCTCATCGCCCATCGATCCCGACACATCCATCATGTAAATAATCACGGCGCTGTTCTCGTGGCGAACGTCCGTCTTCCAAGATCGGTAGCGCATGTCATTGCGTGTGGGGATAATGATCGGATGCTCAGCATCGTAGGTTCCTGTGGCAATCTGACGTTTCAGTGCCTCGCGGAAGGTTCGCTTGAAATGCCGAAGCGCGTTTGGGCCCTGACGTGCAATCGAAGTGTATTTTTCAGATCTGGATTTAAGGGTTTTTTGTCCCCGAGGTTCAATTTTCGGGAGTTCTAACTCTTCTCCCAAAATTTCTGCAAGTTCCTGCAGCGAAAGATCGACCTCAAGCTCGTGCTGACCTTCTTCGCTCCCCGCCTCACCCTCGCCTGGCTCCTGCTCACCCGGCCCCACGGGATCGCCAGGATTCCCTTTTCCCTGCCCGACCCCGCCCTGCTCCTTGTCCCCAAATCGAAATTTGGGAATTTGAATCTGCGGCATCGGAATCGAAACACGATCCTTGCCCTTGCGACCGATCAGCTCGCCGTGGGTTACATACTTCTTCAGGTCTTCTTTGATCCGGCCTTTGATGATGGACCGGAATCGGGAATGGTCCCGCCTGATTGAGTCACTCATCCTTGTTGGTCGTGGCGCGAGCCACTTCTCCTGTTCACAATCTCCCTCTATTGCTTCTTCTTCACATCGCCGCGAGCGAAAATGCTGGCGACGTAATTCAGGACGTCGGTTGCAGAAATCTCGTCATAACCAAAGTTCTTAATCAAACGAGATTTGACCACATCGATTTTCTCCTGTGTGGCGCGATCCACCACATTCGAAACCAGCGAGGTCAATTTGATCGAGTCCTTTTGATCTTCGAAGAGTTTCAGTTCAAGAGCCTTGTGCAGGCGCTCGTTCGTCTTGTAATCGAAAGTTTTGCCTTCGATCGCCAGAGCTCCGATGTAGTTCATGATCTCACGACGGAAATCATCTTTGCGACTGTCGGGAATATCGATTTTTTCCTCGATCGAACGCATGAGCCGCTCATCGGGTTCCTCATCTTGGCCAGTGTATTTATTCTTCACCTTCTCACGCTGAGTGTAGGCCTTGACGTTGTCGATGTAGTTTCCGCAGAGTTTGGAAATCGCATCCTCGTCCGCAGAGATCGCACGTTGAACCTCGTTCTTCACGATCTCGTCATATTCTTGTTTCACCAGAGCGAGTAGTTCGCGATACTCACGACGTTTTTCTTCGCTTGCGACCAGAGCGTGGTGCTTAAGACCACTCTCGAGTTCGTTCATCACCATGAACGGATTCACGCAACCGAGATCACCGTTCTTGTCGCTGACGAGCGCGTTGGAAATCTTGTCCTGAATGTAACGAGGGCTGATCCCTTCGAGACCTTCACGGATGGCTTCTTTGCGCAGCTCCTTGACGTTGTCCTCGGTATATCCAGACAGAGTTTTTCCGTCATAGAGTTTCAACTTCTGAACCAAAGTCAGATTCGCTTTCTTAGGCTGCTCCAAACGAGTCAGAATCGCCCACATCGCAGCGACCTCCACTGTGTGAGGAGCAATCGACTTCCCGCGAATTCGATTGGGATTAAAATCCTTCTCGTAAATCTTGATTTCTTCTTTGAGCTTGGTGATGTACGGAATATCGATTTTCACCGTTCTATCCCGCAGAGCTTCCATGAATTCATTGTTCTGAAGCTTCTTGAATTCAGGCTCGTTGGTGTGACCGATAATCACTTCATCAATATCGGTCTGCGCGAATTTCTTGGGCTTGATCTTGTGCTCTTGCGAAGCACCAAGCAAGTCGTACAAGAACGCTACGTCCAACTTGAGCATCTCGATGAACTCGACCAACCCGCGGTTTCCGACGTTGAACTCCCCGTCGAAGTTGAAAGCACGCGGATCCGAATCCGATCCATACTCAGCAATCTTACGATAATTAATATCGCCTGTGAGCTCGGTGGAATCTTGGTTTTTCTCGTCTTTCGGTTGGAAAGTTCCAATCCCAATCCGGTCTTTTTCAGACAAGATCAGCCGCTGAATCCGCACGTGATTCATGACCTTGGTCCAGTCGCCTTGGTATTGCTTCATGAATTCGCGGTACACAAACCGAGAGGCTGGGTCGAGATCTCCGACAATCTGAACTTTATAAGGAGTCTTGGTGCCACGATTGATTTCCTCGAGCACTTTGATACGCGCTTCTTCTGGAATCAGCTTCAGCGGCTCCTCGTGCATCGGAGAAATCATGTCTTTTTGATTGCCCATGATGCTGGGGTATTTTCCCTCAGGATCAATCCAACGGAAAGTATAGAGAGCACCTTCTTCGGTCTTGGAATATTGCTCGACACCTTTTTTCAACATGCGGGTGATCGTGGACTTTGCAGATCCGACAGGGCCGTGAAGAAGCAGAACCCGTTTCTCCGTTCCATATCCAAACGCCGCTGATTTAAAAAAGTGCACGAGCTTCATGAGCTGAACATCGAGACCAAAAACTGCGTCTTTTCCTTTTTCGATTGGGTCGTCAAAAAAATGATACCGAACAATGTTCTTTTTGTACTCGACGTAGGAGGAAGTTCCCCAACCCTGAATCATGTCGTAGATGCGCTGAAAGGCATTGCGAGTCAGTGATGGTTTTTGTTTCACCAGGTCGAGATATTCCCAGAAGGAACCTTCCCAGTGCAAACTTCTAAAATCACGAACCGATTGGTTGTCTCCTAAAAGCTTTGCCCAGTCGACCTTACTGTCTGTCTTATTGTTCTCTGCCATGGTTGGTGCCCCCTACTTAGAGTTTACCTTTACAGACACCTCACTGTAAAGTTACGTTATTCCTAATGCATTTCAATGTGGGGTTTAAGACCGATGTGGGTCGTAAACGCAAGCAGAACCAGGATAACGCAGTGAGCGCACCTGAACTGGGACTGTTTGTGGTTGCAGATGGGATGGGCGGACACCAGGGCGGTGAGATCGCGAGCGCAATCGTGGTCGACGCCATGCCTCAAGTCGTCGAGAACTCCCGCAAAGCCCAGCCCTGGGATCCAAAAATCGTTTTGCAAAAATCCATCGGCCTCGCGAACGAGCTGATTCACAAAAAAGGACATGAGCAACCCCATCTTCAAGGCATGGGAACCACGACGGTGGCCATGCTATTCGACGATGGATTGTTGACGGTGGGCCATGTGGGCGACAGCCGCTGCTATGTGATTCGTCAATCCGCGCTTTGGCAAGTGACGCGCGACCACTCTCTCGTTCAGGAAAAGCTGCGCGCAGGACTCATCAATCGCGCACAACTCAGAACGGACAAAATGAAAAACGTCATCACCCGCTCCGTGGGCTACGAGCCCCACGTCAGCGTGGAAACCTACGAAATGAAAACCCAGCCGGGCGATATTTTCCTCATTTGCTCGGACGGGCTCTCGGGATTGATGGACGACTCCGAAATCCTGGGTGTAGTCCAAAAAGAATCTTCTGATCTTCAAAAAACCGCTGAGGCACTGGTTGCTTTGGCGAACGAGAATGGCGGGGACGATAACGTTACAGCCATTCTCGTGCAGGTGTAGCCATGAGCCATAACCGTTTTTACACAGTCCTGGTTGTTCCCGAAAAAACGGACCGAGTCCGTCGAATTGTGCTGCCCAGCTGGGCTGTGCGAGGAGCTTTGATCGTCCTCGTAATTGCGGGGATTTTCACAGCCATATTGATGATGGATTACTGGTACGTCGCCAGCCAAGTCGGAGAAAACAAAAGATTGAAATCCGACAACCGTCGTCTCAGACAACAAGTTCAGCTCTATCAAAACCGACTTTCCACCATTGAAAGTAATCTAGAGCGAATCAAAACATTTTCCACCCGCCTGAAAGTCATCACGAACATCGAAGACCGCGAGAGTTTGGTTCAAAACACCACCCACAAACTTCCTGATTCGGCGGCAAACATCGGCCAAACCACTTCTCCCGAGACAACCGCCGAGGCCAACACACCAGCAACCCCCCCGAATTGGGTCGATGCGCTTCTTTTTCCGGACGAAACCCCCGAGCAAGCGCAAATCCGCAAGGACGCTCAAGAACTGGATCTGACTTTTGGAAAACTCTACGACGAATCGATCATTCTTGAACAAACCCTGCAGGACCAATACGAGCTCTTGGCTGATCAAAAAGCATTTCTGAACGCACTCCCAGTCAGACGACCTGCTGTCGGTTACTTCACCTCCGGTTTTGGAATCCGGCGTTCTCCTTATGGCGGAAAAGAAAAAATGCACGAAGGCCTCGATATCGCCAATTTTCCCGGCACCGCCATCCGCTCCACAGCCGAAGGGATGGTCGTCTACGCAGCACCCAAACCCGGCTACGGACAAACCATCATCCTGGACCACGGATACGGCCTCCAAACCTGGTACGCGCACTGCGCCAGAATCATTGCTAAGAAGGGACAGAAGATTCGCCGGGGCGAAGTCGTAGCACTTTTGGGGAACAGCGGACGCTCGACCGGCCCTCATTTGCACTACGAAGTTCGGGTTCACGGTACACCCGTTGATCCGTTACCATATATTTTGGAAAACTAAACGATTTTGGGGTAACACAAACCAGACATGCTCACTCAATTCGCAAAAAAAATCTTCGGCACTCAAAACGACCGTGAACTCAAGACCATTGCTCCGATCGTGGTCCAAATCAACAGCTTCGAATCCGCGATTCAAGCTTTGACCGACAACCAACTCCAGGCCAAGACTCCCGAATTTCGTGAGCGGCTTGCTCGTGGCGAAAAACTCGATGCGATTTTACCCGAAGCTTTTGCTGTCGTTCGCGAGGCCTCCAAAAGAGTTCTGGGCATGCGACACTATGATGTTCAGATGATCGGGGGAACCACCCTTCACCGCGGCCGCATTGCTGAGATGCGCACCGGGGAAGGAAAAACTCTCGTCGCCACCCTACCCTGTTATCTCAACGCACTCGAGGGCAAAGGCGTTCACGTCATCACCGTCAACGATTACCTCGCACGCCGCGACTCCGAGCAGATGGGCCGCGTTTATGGATTTTTGGGCCTCAGCACGGGCGTGATCGTGCACGGACTCAGCGATCCGCAACGGAAGAAAAACTACGGCTGCGACATCACCTACGGCACCAACAACGAGTTTGGATTCGACTATCTTCGCGACAATATGAAGTTCCGCCTGGAAGATTACGTTCAACGCGAATTGAACTACGCGATTGTTGACGAGGTTGATTCGATCCTGATCGACGAAGCCCGGACTCCTCTGATTATCAGCGGCCCCACCGAAGATTCCACCGACCTCTATTACAAAATCGACAAACACATTCGAGATTCCAGCAGGTTGGATCCCGAAGTGGATTACACGATTGACGAAAAATCCAAGACTGCAGCGCTAAGCGAATCCGGCGTCGACAAAATGGAAGCCCGATTGGGAATCAAGAATCTCTACGACCCTGCCAATATCGAGGTTCTCCACCACGTCAACCAAGCCCTGCGTGCACACGTTCTTTTCAAACTCGACGTGGATTACGTCGTCAAAGACGGCGAAGTCCTCATCGTCGACGAATTCACAGGACGACTGATGCCCGGACGTCGCTGGTCGGATGGTTTGCACCAAGCCATCGAAGCCAAAGAAGGCGTCACGATCGAGAATGAAAACCAAACTCTCGCGACCATTACTTTCCAAAATTATTTTCGGATGTACAAAAAGCTCTCCGGAATGACGGGTACTGCCGATACCGAGGCGACTGAGTTCAAACAAATCTACAACCTCGATGTCACAGTCATCCCCACCAACCAGGCAATGATCCGTAAAGATCAGGCGGATTTGATTTACAAAAATCAGCTTTCAAAATTCAAAGCCATCGCTGCAGAGCTCAAAATACTGCAGCAAAAGGGGCAGCCAGTTCTCGTGGGAACCGTCTCTGTCGAAAAATCCGAACTCCTTTCTCACTTGCTGAAAAAAGACGGTGTTAAACACTCCGTATTGAATGCAAAACAGCACGAGCGCGAAGCCGACATCGTCGCACAAGCCGGTCGCAAGAGCACCGTAACCATCTCAACCAACATGGCCGGTCGAGGAACGGATATTTTGCTGGGGGGGAATCCTGACGTTTTGGCCAAGAGTGAAATCGGCCTACTGAAAAAGGACGCCACTCCAGAAGAGGCAGAAGAACACGCCAAACTTCTTGCAGAAGCCAAATCCAAATGGATCGCCACCTGCTCCAAAGAAAAAGGCGAAGTCATTGCTGCAGGCGGGTTGTTTATTCTGGGAACCGAGCGCCATGAATCTCGACGAATCGACAATCAGCTGCGTGGACGATCTGGCCGTCAAGGCGATCCGGGTGAAAGCCGATTCTACCTTTCGTTCGAAGATGATCTGCTGAGAATCTTCGGTCACAGCGAATTGCTAAAACGCACCGTTGCCGCGATGGAGGAAGATCAACCCATCGAGCACGCTTGGACCACCAAGGCGATCGAGAACGCGCAGAAAAAAGTCGAAGGCCACAACTACGATATTCGAAAACATCTTTTGGAATATGACGACGTCATGAACCAACAGCGTAAAGTCGTCTACGCTTGGCGCCGTGAAGTTCTCGCGCGAGACAACCTCAAAGACATGGTTTTCTCGATGGTTCAGGAACTCGCCAATAGCCTGGGCGAAGCGTTTTTCCCGAACGGCAAACTCCGCAGAACCAACGGCAGCTCGCACCTGGATATTCACGAACTCAACGACGCCATCACAACGACTCTGCAATTTTCTTCGCATATCACTGAGAATGAAATCCAGCCCTTCTCTCGTGAAGGTCTGATCGCCATCATCCTCAAGCGAGCCGAAGAAACTTACTCTCGCAAAACTCAAGATCTCGGCGAAGTAAATCTGCGACAACTGGAAAAAATGATCCTACTCACGACCATTGATCAGCTCTGGAAAGATCACTTGCTCGCGATGGACCATCTACGTGAAGGAATTGGATTGCAGGGCTACGGTCAAAAAGATCCCCTGATCGCCTACAAAAAAGAAGGATTCCGATTCTTCCACATGATGATGGATCAGATCACCGGCGACGTGGTGAGGAAAATCTACGCCGTCCAAATCGGGCGCGGCGATCCGCTCGTGGATGACCTCGAATCCGAATTCGCTCAAAAAGCGCAAGAGGCTGCCGAAGCCCAAGAGCGCAAGATGCAGTACAATATCACCGAAGACGGAAGCCTGGTTCCGATTTCTGGGGTAGCTCCAGGATCTGCTCCTCAGCCAGCAGTGCAACCAGCGGCTCAGCCCGCGTTTGACATCAATCGATTCCCCGTCCGTAAGCAAGGCCCCATGGTGATGGGTCGTGGACCCGGCGCAGGTGGAGCAGCTGCTCCTGCTTCCACCGGTGGAAACAACCTAGGCCCCGAGTTTGCCAACGTCGGTCGCAACGATGCTTGCCCCTGCGGCAGCGGCAAGAAATTCAAAAAATGCCACGGCAGCGGAGCTTAGAGCACATTTCAAAGACCCTCCTTTTAATGGGGTTATTTCTGGCTAATCATCATGCCAATGCGACTCCGCGAAGTGGCTCTTCGACATCCTGTCACAGCCTAGAATGGGCCCGGAACTCGGCTCGTACTCCTTACTGTCCTCCTGGAAACAACACCATTCTACCCGAAAATTTTCCTGCCATGGCTTATGTCATTAGTGATCAACCTGCTCTCGCTCACCCTCACGAATCGGCAAAAGCCCTTCCTGAAGTCCTTACTCTGGGAATCCTTCAGAACTCGGATCCCAATCGACTTCCTTTAATCTTAATTCCTACCGATGACATAGGATGGGAAAGAATTACGGCGAGTATTCAAAACAACACCACCCTCACTCCACTTCAGCGTACTCGTTACCTTCATTCACTCGTTCATGTGAATGACACCACTTTCGTAATGCCCTCCCCAACCAGAACCGGCAAAACCACTTGGTCTAACACCTCTCGGCCATCTCATGCCGATTATACGTGGCAGCAAGATTATTTTGAGTCATTTATTAACCCAGCCACTGGGATGCCAGTCTTACGACGCGTGAGAGACTATCCCATGGATAGTATTGTAGCCACCCAAGGGGCAAACGAGCTTTTTGAAGCAGCCCAACAAGCTTGTTCTTGGATGCAGCCCGGTCCGGATCTGATCGAAAGCGACACGAGTGGCACCATGGGAGGAAATATCGAAGGACTCCCCGGGGGCTTATGTCTCCATGGCGACAATCAACGCCCTGAATTTGCCCGTCAATACTGTGGTGATCCAGCCAACGAAGTCATCGTCAACACAAAATGGCTTCAAGTCGGGCACGTGGACGAAATCGTTCATGTTCTTCCGAGGCCTGGAGCTAGCCCTCCTTGCAATTTCGCGATGGCGATCGCGAGTCCACAAAAAGCACTCGAGCTCCTCAAACAAAATCCCACTGACAAATTTTTCGAATTTTATTTCAATTCTGAGCCTGAGGATCTTAACAGCCGTTTCAATCAATCCTTGATTCAAGAATTCTGCAGCGATTTGAAATCTTTTTTTCGAGAAAGGGCAAAAAACCAGGATTCCTCTCCAGGTCACACTCCTTCGAACGTCACGCCCCAAAGAGGAGTCCCCGCAGTATTTTGGCTTTTCTCTTTGCCTCAGGTTGAAGCCAAAATCCGAGTACGAGGTCATCAAGAAGCACCTGAATTTGACTGCAAAAATGTCACTCATGCAGAAGTCGCCGCCTTCCTAGAAGGCGATCAAACGGCATCAGGGTACCTCAACCGGAAAATTCAAAATTCACTCGCGAAAACTCAACAAGAAATTACCGAAAAAATTCACAGTCGATTGCCTCAATGCGAAATTTCCTGGGTACAGGCTCCCAACCTATTCCTTCACGGACGCGTTATCAAAAACGAGCAAACGGGAGAAGAAGAAATTCCTAACGGCATGGTTCATTCGCTCACCCCAAACCCCAGCAACTCGCTCAACGTCAATGCAACGGTTTTCTCTCCTCATCCGATGAACGGAGCTTTCGCTCGGCATCTGGAGAGTTCGTATCGTTCCCTGGGCCTCCGCACACAGTTTGTCGATACTTTTGAATACGCCCATATCGGAATGGGAAACTTACATTGCGCTACACACATGTTGCCATTTTGTCGCCCCTCACAGGAGACCCGGAGATGAGGCTGCTCAAACTCATGATCTTTTCAGGACTGATTATATTCCCCCAAATGCTTCGTGCAGAGCACTTCTTGTTTTGGTGTGAAACACGGAGCCAAAAAGGTGATCAATGGGTTTTCAAGCTCTCTGAATCTGGAAAAGTTACAGGAGAAATACATCCCACCCGCTCTCAGACCCGCTATCAATGCAATCTCAAAATCAGGACATTCTCCGATCAACCCCAAGGAGTCATCCCAACTCTCCAGTTGGACCTAGAGTGGGGCAAGTGCGTTCCTGACCTTCCCCTCGACATTCAAAAAAAACTCTTGGATCAAGTTTTTATTTTAATAGAAAGCCATCCCCGCAACAGAAAAACAGAAACAAAAATCCAGTGGCTCAAGAACGAGCAAACCGGAAAGTGCGCTCTTAAAAAATTTGAAGCCTCAGAACTCAAACTGGATCACGAAAAATGGCACAAAGGCTTATGGGGAAAACCATGATAGCGAAGGCAAATGGAGCGGCGTTGAATTCACCAGATCCAGAACCAACTGCCGTTCGAACTGTTCGTTGAGACCTCGATCCTGGCAAATGATCGTTGACTCAAAGTGCTCATCGGCGGAAATCTGGTTGAGGTTGTGGCTCCCGATCGACAGCGCAATCCGATCAAAGTAGAGAATTTTCGCGTGAAGATAATTGATGTAAGTCCAGACAGCCGTGTTCGGATCTGAGATTTTCACATACTGTCGATAGAACATTTTTTTGTACATTGCCTCCAAACGCTCCAGGTACCTTCGGTAGAGCCAGCTGAAAATCCTCCGTTTTTCGCGAAGACTTTTCGCCAGCTCATTTCGAACCATGACTACACCCTCCCCTTCCAGTGAATTGAGTCCCGTCACCACCATATCCACAAAATAGCCGGGCTCTTTTCTCTTTTGCTCAAACACGCTTCGAAACTCAGCCATTCCAGGGAATTTTTCTTGCCGCCCACCCGAACCTGACTCTGGGGGCTGTGGCGTCATAGCCAGATATTCTTGACTGGCTTCCAGGTACTTCGAAAAAACCCGGGTGATTTGATTCCTCGAATTGTACGGACCCTGCGTCAGCACCCGGCAGACCCCCGTCATTCTCAGGTACGGCTCGCTCAGCCATTTTTCGTAGTACTCCTGTCCGCGTATTTTCTTTCCAAATTCAGTTGATTCCCGCTCTTTCCAGTAGGATTCCAAAACATCGACAGGAAGATGCCCATTGAAAACCCTTCGGAAAAGCGGACCGACAGAAACCAAGTCCCAAGTGCGCCTTTTTCCCGGAGTGCGGACTTTTTTATTCCGGGTGACGAATTTTGAAATTTTAATATATTCGCCAATTAAGCTGGTTGCAGCCGGACCGTCGATCAGCACATCGATATCGTGATTTTTAAGATCAGTAGAACGCGAAGTATTGTTCGCATCAATAATGTTCGCTCCACCGATGATCGCCTGACCCTCGTCCGTCACAATGAATTTGCTGTGAAACCAAGCTCCCTGATTTTGGCGATTGAAGTACTCATCCGAAAAAATCACATCCACGCCTGCCTTCACCAAACGATCCATGCAACTCACACTCAAGTCCCGCCCCAAAACACCTTCGACAATCAAGCGCACATCCACTCCCGACTGCGCCTTGCGTGACAAGGCATCCAAAAACGGTTCTGCACTGGAATCGCAAACCACTGCCAACACCACCACTAGGACAAAGGAGTGGGCACGCTCGATCAATGCGACTTTCTCGGCGTAAGCCTCTCGATCGATCAGGAGCTTGAGAATGTTCCCAGAAGTCAGCTCTGAATCAGTATTCTGATCGATCAGACGATGGAATTCGGGATCAAAATATTTCGAAGACACCACCTCGTCTCGAAACGGGGCAAATCGCGGATAATAAAACTCCAGCGGGTGATCCAGACTCTGAACCGGTGGATGATCCAGATTGCCCCATTGATAAAGCGGGATGTAAGGAGGCTGAAATTGAAATTTTTTCTGATCAAAAACAGTGAACTCGTAGAATTTCTTCTTCGCCTCCAAAAAGGATTCTGCTCTTTGATTTTTGACATAGTGATCCACGTCTAAATAAAAAATACCTTGTAAATCCACCCAGTCAAATAGGTACCAATTGGTAATTTCAATCCGGCGAGTGTCGGGGTTGAATTGAAAATGTAATTTCGAAGTGTCGACTGTGCTCGAAGGAGAACGCAAAATCGTCCCATCCGAAAGCAACTCAATGTCATTTGCAACCAGCTCAAAGGTGCTAACATCGGGTGAAATAGTTTCTGAGCTAGCTGAGCACGACAAAAAAAATGCCGCCGCAAATCCCAGCACATCTATGCATCGCAAAATCCTTGCGAACATCATCTCTGCACCCCCAAGTTCATCCAACCTGACAGTTTATCAAGGGGTGCAAAGGCAGTGCCAAGGCTGAAGGAGGTCCCCTGTGACTCTAGGAGAGCTTATTCTAGGATATTTTAATCAAATTTTACTCAAACAAGAGGCGAATTGTCTCAAAAATTAGTGAACTAAATCTTGACCAGAATCTTGCTTAGAAATCTGCATATGAAAAGTCGCATTAGTTTCATCAAGAGTACGATCTTCTAGCAAAACTCCAGCAGCTGAGTCCAATAATTCAATTTTTGCACTACTCCCACTGAACGTATCCGGAAAGACACAAAGATTGTAACCCTCCCGGCTTCTCACCGAAGGATAAACAATGCCGTGAATTCCAGCTTCACGGACATAGTATCCAAACCATTGAGAGGTCGAAGGTTGGTCAATCAGAGAGCCCCACTGAGTAAAATTAGGATCCAAAAGCAAAGCTCTCAAAATTTTCACAGACTGTATGGTTTGAGGAGGCGGCTGCTTTAGCTTCTTGGCCAAATCAACAAGCCACCTAGGAGCCACAATTTCCGCAACCACTTCAAGAAAGGGCTCCAGACTCTCGTCTTTTCGGATATCAATGACATTCAGATTGGAAGCTCGAATTCGATAGGAAGAAAATGATGCTTCAGGATCCAAACGAAGAATCAAAGAATCCTGTTTAACAGAGCCCTGACTTCCTTGGTCCTTCAAAAATCGCTCCGATACTGCCGTACGAAAATCGGATGCAAGATAGAGTGCTTGAAATCTTTCACGTGAAGCTGAAATCTCGCCGAAATTAAAGCGACCGCCTGGTGCGACAACAATGCTGCCAAAAGAGCTCAATGGTCGATTTTGGTACCGCGTATCTACTACTCTCACCAAATGACCATCGTCATATCCCGAAATCATCTTGGATCGCAAAGTCTCGTGAATTCTTTCTTTTCTAAACTCGCGTTGGCCAACAAGATAATTCTCGAAAGCATCCCAATATTCGAGCTGATCTTCAGTTTTTTTACTGAGATCAATAAGCACGGCATTCAACTTTTCCGTACGATCGCCTCGACCTGTAAGAATGGGCAATTTGCGCTTCAACTTAATTGAAGAGCCTGGACTGATGTTGTTTCTTTTTCTTCCTGAACTCATGCCACGCGGCCAGATTCCCGTCCCATTGCAGCCATCACAAATGCACGCACCTTTCGCTGTCTTCCTCGGATAATCATATCTCTAGGAGAAACCCCCCCAAAATGAGGATTCGGTGTTTTAATCCAAAAAAGTGCTTTTTGCTTATTTCCCTTAAAAATACCCGCAACAAACTCCAGCGTGCCAGCCAGCTCTGTAACCCTTTGCTTAGCTACTTCTGACATGCGTTCTGGACGTATCTGATCCAGAGATAATCCAAACGCTTCAGCGAGGCCTTTTCTCGAAATATCAAGAAACTCGACTGTTTTATCTAGATCAGGATCTCCCTGTTCGTCAAAAAGACCCAAATAATTTTTAATTCCCATTTCCTGCAATGAGTTTGTCATATTTTCGGCTCCTCAATAGTCGGCTATTCTATTATGCCAACTATCAACCCAAAAGATACCTTAAAATATACCATAAAATTACCTTAAGTTGATTCATAAACATCGTACTCATGTCCTGCTGCCGTTGCGACGATAAAATTGACATGAAGCTGGGTTTCGTCTTTGTCATTATTTTGACAGCATGGGTTTTGAATACCTCGACTTTGATTTTTGCTCAAACACGACCACAAAATTTCTCTGTTCATCTCCTCCGCGTGGAACTCAAACCTGGCTCAAATGCAGATCAATTCAAAAAAACTTTGCCGGAAAAATTCAAAATCATTGCTTCAGAAGGAACTCTTCTGGTGCTCCAATCAAAAAATAAAATTTCTCCTGCAGATATTCATTTGATCTCCAAACTCCCTGATGTCAAAGACGCGAGACCTGATCGATTGATTCACGCAGACAAAAATTTACCTTCAAGTACAAATCCAGTGCTCGATCAGTGCGAACCAAGAACCAGCGAAAACCTTTCATTGGGTCAAACCCTAAGGGATTGGGAAAAATTAGAAGATCATTTGAATTGCAAAATTTTTGAAAAATGCGGTTCGACTTCCACGAGACGTTTTTGGGCAACGGAGGCGACTGACTCTGATTTTGCTCTCGAAGAATTGAAAAAAACGGGTGCCGATTTAAGTTTGGTTCGAGTAGCCGTACTCGATAGTGGATTTGATCTTCGTAACCAGAAAAAAAATTTTCCAGGCTCTATTCAGACTAACAAGGCACATGATGCAGCCGGTGATTCTTCCCTAGATCCCAATGGGCATGGCACTTCGGTCGCTTCGATGATCGGGGGCAAGCCTCCTTATGGTTTGGCTCCCGGAGTATCATTGACCGTTTATCGCATGACGGTTGATGCCGAGGGTTCACTACCGGAGACAGATTCCCCGCAAACTTCAGATACATTGATTGAGATCTCAATACTAAGAGCTTGTCGAGAGGGAAACTCTATCATTAACGTGAGCTGGGGTGACATATTTGATGATGCTGGTATCGTCTCCAATGAAAAACACTATCAGGAGTTTATTCAGAAATTAGGAGAAAAAGGGTGTTTAGTCACCAAAGCTAGTGGCAACTGGGGGAACAAGAAATTAAGATCAGTGATGGATGATGCTGACGATTCTATGTTGCGGGTCGGCGCGAGTAACAGACTAGATACCGATGCAGGCTTTTCTACTGCTGCTGAGGTCCTGGCACCAGGAGAGCAAGTACAGACACTCAAAAGCGTTGGCTCTGAACTTGATCGTGCGCTTGCACAAACAGCTTGCTCGAACGCGGAATCGTATTCAATTGACGGAACGAGCTTTGCTGCGCCAGCCGCCGCAGGCATGGCGGCACTACTTCGAGCAGCTCTCAATCAATCACCCAAGTTCTTAAATTTAGCACCTGTCGATCAAGTTCGGCTCATGACTCGTATATTGACCGCATCACAAACTAAAGCAGGGATCAACAGCCTCCTTTCCGTCAAAATTGCTCAAAAATGGATGGCATATGGCCAGAACCAAAATATTCAGTCAGTAGAAGAACTCAAGCAAATGTTGAAGCAACCTCCTTCGGATCCTATTTGTCAGTCTGATTCGAACCCTGGTAACTTCGATGATCTTTCGCTTCAATGCGATGAAATAAGACAAAATATAAACCGTCTGAGGAAGCAAACCACTCTTTGTCTGTACACAAATCCATCCGTTGCTAATCGCGCTAGAGAATTATTACTCAACTTAGAAGCACTCATGGGAGAATCGGATGCTTTCCTACAAACAAAGAATCTTTCGAGTCAGCCACTATCGGGGAAAACTCTGGGTTTACTCAAAGAAAGGGCAATACTATCCGCTCAAAAAAGTCCTTTAGATATTCCAGAGACCATTCGTTACTACAGTACTTATATAGAACAAGGTGGAGATCGACTTATCCAAATCGAAGACTCAATCAAAAACGATATCTTGTCTCGACTTGGATCTAGCCAAGCTAATACAGCCATCTCCGCACGAGCAGATTTGATGCACCTAGGATCAATTTTCCGGTTGGTTGATTTCGATTTTATTAAAAGAGCGATGAGTGCTCCCTCTTTTAATTTCAATTCAAGTTTGGCACTACTCAACACCGGTCTATCTCAACTTTCCATCGATCAAACTGAAACTCTGCTTCGTGCTCTATTGGAGAGTGAAAAAAAAGGAGGTTTTTTTGATGAGGAGCTCGATCGACAGTCAAAACTGGATCGATTATCAAATTTTTTCACCGGCCATAAAACCAATGAATTTAAGCAATTATTCCTATCAAAAATATTACAAGTAGCGAGGAGCCAACACAACCCGAAGCTTTATCCACTTCTGACACAATTGATTGATCACTCCGACTTCGCACCAGAGCCCATGTTTCATGCCATTTTATCTTTAAATTCATCTAGTATTCCAGAAAACAAAAAAGTGGATTTCTTAGACCGTCTTCTCAAAAAGACATTCGTCGATGATAATACACTAACTGCAGTCACCACCTACTCATTAGACTCATTTTCTATTCAAGAACAAGAAAAAATCCTATCGTCACTCGTTCTGGACACGAGGGCTGGGTACAAAACCCTTAATGCAGTTGCTGGAAAAATCAAAAATTCACAAGACTATTCCAATTCTTCCGAATTGCTTTCAAAGCTTGTAGATAAGCTTTCCGAGGTCAAAATCGATAAAGACCAATTTGTTATTGCGACCCCTTTTGTTGATGCAATCGCCAAGACTCCTGGCCCTGTACAGAATCGAGCTGAACTCATGGTAAAAATGATTCATATCATTCATGACAAATGGGCGGATAATCGAATTGTCGACTCTCCAATTTTGACAATCATGGGCGCACTGAGTGAAGGCGTAATACCATGGGATGATCGGGAAAAAGTATTTGACGAACTAGAGCGGACTTACGCGGGTTCTGCCAAAATGGGATTTTATTATCCCTATATTCTAGAGAGAATGGCCAACGAGGCTCCCAACGAAGAGGTTAAAAAACGCCTAAAAAACCGACTTTCTGTTTTTCGAAGCAAAGAATGGGATCAATAGTCCACCCTGCATTTAAGCTTCTATTTCAGCGCAGTATAAACCCGGTGAACATCATCATGCTCATCCACAGAATTCAAAAAATCAGCGACTTCTTTTTTCTGATCATCAGAAATCGCTGCTTCATTTTTGGCAATGTAGCTCATTTCAGAAAGTGTCAGCGTCCAAGCGTTCTGAGTCAGAAATTTACTGACCGAATCCAAATCCGTCGGGTCACAAAAAAATCGAGCTCCCACATGTCCGGGTGTTCCGATTTCGCTCGCCTCCAGTGGCTCGACGTTTTGCGCACCCGCCTCGATCGCGACACTTTCGATGTCCAGAGACCGATCAGCGTGCGTTGCTTCAACAACACCCAGCCGGTCGAACATCCAGGTCACGCTGCCAATACTTCCCAACTGTCCTTTGCGAAATAGAACTCGAACGTCCGCAGCAGTACGGTTTTTGTTATCCGTCAAGCACTCGACAATGACCGGGACTTTGTGAGGAGCAAAGCCCTCGTAGGTCACGGATTCGTAAATAATTTGTCCATCCAAGAGCCCAGCGCCTTTTTTGACCGCGCGCTCAATCGTATCCCGAGGCACCGATGCTTTTTTGGCAGCTTCAACCGCGGCCCGCAATCGAGCATTGCCATCCGGATCGGCCCCACCCTTCGCTGCCACCATGATCTCCTTGACTAGCTTGCTGATCAAAGCCCCCCGTTTGCCGGAGTTTTCCATTTTTCCTGCGTGTTTCCACTGTGCGCCCATAAGGGCTACTTACATTTGACGCGAGATCTATACCACCCTAAAATGAATGAGAGATGGCTGACGATCCAAAAGAAGAGAAAAAAGACATTACCAGCCTGATCGATTTGGCCAAGACCTACACCCCTTCTGCCTCCGAAAAGAAAAAAGACACGGGGATGACCACTGAAATTCCCATCGAAAAAGTCGATGTCTGGGAAAACCTGGATGAATACGCCAAGAACAATCCAGACGAAGTCAAAGAACCTGATCCAGAGCCAGCCCCCGAGCCCACTCCTGAGCCTGTACCCGAGTTCGTCGCAGAACCTGCAGCGGAGTCTGCTGTGGCGGAACCCACCGAGGAAATGGAGATTCCAGCAGAAACTCCTCCCGAAGAACCTGCGCCTGTGGAAGCAATAGCATCCGAACCCGCTGCAGAAGAAGTAGCGGCGGCTGCTCCCGAATCGTCGGACGACTTCCCCACCACCGAATCTGTACCCGAGGCTACTCCAGAAGCTGTTGTAGAAGCAGCTCCCGCCGAGGAAGATCCCTTTGCTGTTTCTCCTCCCGACGGAAATTCTGCTTCAGCAAATTCCGGAATCGACGGACTGACCGCTGAACTCAATGCCCCCACACCCGAAGCACCCGTGGAGGCAGCCCCTGAAGAAGTCGTTGCCGAAGCACCTAAACCTGCACCGCCGCCAGCCGCTCCCAAGAAAGCTCCCCCGACCGCCCCAGTTGCTGCAAAACCCAAATCTGCGGTGAAACCCGCCCTGCCCTTCAGCCTCATGATCACGGGCAAACTCACCGACTACGAAAAAGCCAAACTCACCGACCTCCTTCAACGCGAAAACTACGGAATCCGCGAAACCGATCTGGATCCACAATTCGAAAGCGGGCGAGTTCTGATTCCTCAAATCAGTGAGTACGCGGGAATCTTGCTGGTTCAAGCCTTGCGAGGCACTTCGGCCGAAATGAAATTCGGCCCAGCTGATCAGATTTTTGCTTCAAAAGACTCCGTTCCAGAAGAGGAAGAAGACGGCGCGCAAGAAAGCACGACCCAAATCAGCCAGGAATCTTCGCTGGCCTCTCATCCTGCCGAAGACATTCCTCTGCTGCCTGATCATTCCATCGATTCAATCCCCAACCCGGAAATTCTGGGGACGCTGGTCACGAGCGCAGGCCTAACCAGCACGATGGTGGAAGCGCCTAATTCCCAAGAATACCTCGACACCCTCGAAGCTCTGAAACGCCAGATTCAATACAAAGCCTTCCGCAAAGGCGCTCATGCGGTCGTGCAGCTGAAGATTCAACTCGAAACGCTGATCCTGCCCTCGATGTACCGACTGACCGTCATGGGAGTTGCGATTCGGCCCAAAATCGCCGAAACTGCGGCCGATGACCACTCGCCCGATGCGCATCCATGAGTTCGTTCAAAGATTTTTTCTCCCAGCAAGCTTCTGATTATTCGCTTTTTCGTCCCACTTATCCTGCAAAATTATTTTCTTATCTCGCTTCACTCACTCCAGAACATGAGTCTGCTTGGGATTGCGCGACGGGGAATGGGCAGGCCGCTGTCGAGCTGGCCCAACACTACGCCCAAGTCATCGCCACGGATGCTTCGGAGAAACAAATTCGTGAAGCAGTTTTGCATCCCAAAATTAAATACTGCCTGGCAAGCGCTGAGGATTCGAAAATCGAATCAGACAGTCTGGATCTAATCACAGTGGCTCAGGCATATCATTGGTTCGATCAGCCCAAGTTTTTGGAAGAAGCCAAACGTGTTTTGAAACCGGGTGGTGTGTTGGCAATTTGGTGTTACGCACTGACCACGATTTCGCCCGAGGTGGATCGATTGGTTTTGGAATTGTACAGCGACGTGCTGGGCCCCTACTGGGATTCTGCGCGCAGGCAAGTCGAGGAACACTACAGCCGTGCAGTGATTCCGTGGAATGAACTCAAGACCCCGTCTTTTACAATGACTGCAGAATGGGATTTCGCGCACCTGATCGGTTACCTGGGAACCTGGTCAGCGCTGAAAAAATACGAGAGCGAGAATCGGAAGAATCCTTTGGAGATTTTTTTTGAACCCCTTCGACAAGCCTGGGGTGATCCCGCAACGACGCGAAGGATTTCTTGGCCTTTGGGGATTCGGGTTTTTCAGCGATAATTGAATGCTGAGCGATGCTTTCATATGAATCCCCCCTTTCTTGATCTGAATATACAGAGCTCGACAAAAAAGAATAGAAATTTTTTTTAATCAGAAACTTACAATCAGCATTCGGATTTTCCCAGAATCTATAGAGACAATTCAAGCTTTACTGAGAGTCTGAATTAATAAATATTTGACCCAAAAACTTTATTTAAACCACCTACTTTTGTAACTGTTCAGCCTGATTATGCGAGCAGTGGCTGAAGCGGTGCACCTAAA
>CAYILR010000008.1:98171-102440 GCA_964364175.1 uncultured Bacteriovoracaceae bacterium | reverse complement strand
ACTAGGCATTCGTTCCTTCAACCTTGAGTTAACAAGCTTGAACACGATTCTCGTTTCATCGAAGTTCGCCTCAAGAGGAGAACCCTCTTTTGGTCTTACATCTTCTCCACGAGCGTTTAAATTCTCCCGATGCCTTCGGGCGAATTGTTCAGTTTCCGGAACAGTTTTGTCCCTTCACTGGTTTTACCTCCTCAAGATTTAGAGGAGAACCGCATACCAGGTTTTCACAGAACAACCCGAAGCTTGGTTTTCGCTGTTGGGTTCGGACGTTGGTTAGGTTATCAGGAGCTTGAAATGGATGTCAAGTCGTTAACCGGGGTTCGAGTCTCGAATCTGTTGATGCTACCGCGCAGACCTCGGCGGCTGTTTAGCGACCGTGTCATAGCACTCAGTTCTTCGGGCGGCTATCTGAGTCGTTCTTGTTGACGGCCGCTTGGACCTTCGACTCCGTCAGCACCTTGAGGTCCACGTCGTCCGGGTTTGCGTTCGCGTCACGCTGGGCGCTCGTGAATGACAGCGACGACGCATTGCGGCTGGTGCGGTAACTGTCAACATTGCTCGACACCGCTTGGTACATGACGCCCATGCCTTGGGCGCTGGCCTGGAAGTTCATGGCGTTGACTGCCGCGACACCCATGCTTGCGCCTTCGCCGATGGCGTCCATGTTCGCACCGAGAAACACAAAGTTCCACTGGTAGACGTCGGTCTGGTGCTTGACCATCTCGGCGATCTTGGCCTTCGTGTACTCGCGGCTCGCGTTTTCCTGGCCGTCGGTGATGCAAAGAAACACCACCTGCTCCGGGCGCTCAGCCTCGGGCATCACCTTCAGAGCCTCACCTGTCGTCACAATGGCCCGGCCCATTGCGTCCAACAGCGCGGTGTTGCCGCGGGGCACGTAGGTCTCCGGCGTAAGGTTTGGGACGTCGGCCAGGGGCTTGTTGTCATAAGAGACCAGGTACTCGTGGTCGAACTGGACCAGCGTCAACCGGGCCTCGTCGGTGGGGTTCTTCTTCTGGTCGGCGAGAAAAGAGTTGAAGCCACCGAGGGTATCGTGGCGGATTCCGTTCATCGACCCGGAACGATCGAGTACAACAACAATGAGGGTAGAGTTGGGCTTGGGCATGTCTTCCCCATACACCCTTCGTTCCCGATACGCAACTGTCGCTCAGGCACCCAAAATCTCCTCAGCGAGCTTGAGGTTCCGGTTCATGTCCTTCTGCACCTTTGCGCTCCGAGGCGTCCGGATACCCCGCCGCATAGCATCGGGGGCCGTCTCAAACGCCTTGACCAGGCCCACCAGGTTCTCGACGGACGGGATGGTGACACCCTTCTCCCACGACCACACCGCTTGGCGCTTCACCCCCACGACCTTGGCGATGTCTTGGAGAGACATCCGCAGCCGCTTCCGGTTGACCTTGATGAAGTCAGCGACATCATCTGCCGGGGGCAGATTGATCTCCTTGCCTTCATCATCTATAGCGATGATCTTCATGTTCGTTTTCCCATCCGCTCGTTGTACTGTCGCGTGAGGCGAGCTTCCTCCTTCAAGTCGGTAAACAGCTTCTTGACGGCCGAGGGTGAGCGCGAGGCTGCGGCTCGCAGACCGCTCTTCCTCGGCACCGGATCAAGCACCCCGTCCTCAAGCGGTGTCTCGGCTTGTGCGCCCATCGTCACCTTCTCTGGCTCACGATCTACTTCCACGAGGTGGATTTCAGCACCCTCGTCGAGGAGATGACGATGCGTGGCCTTGGCGCAGCCGTACAATTGGCCCGCTCCCTCGTCGACAAAGTAGCGGAAGATGACGGGTGGAGTCTTGGCGGGGTGTGGGCGGCGCTCACGGCCCAGCATCTGCTCCAGGCCCGACTTGTTTGCGAGCGGCATCGTCGCATACAACGTGTCGAGGACGGGGATGTCGAGGCCCTCGCGGCCGATCTTGGTCGTGCAAAGCAGGACCTGAAGGTCGCCTGTTGTCATCTCGGAGATGATAGAATCTCGTCTCGCGCCCTGCACGCCTCCGACAACAGCTTTTGCCGAGATCCCGTATTCCTTCTTCAGCGTTTCGGCCATCTCCAAGATCCAGGTCCGGCGCTCTCCGAGCACCAGGATCTTGCGCTCGTGTTTGGCGTCGTGGACGATCCACTTCGTGATGAGGTCGTTCCTGACCGCGTGTTTGTAGAGGAAGTTGAGGATGGCAGCCCACTGCCCCATACCAGGGAACGTCCGGCCTTTGTAGGTGACGCCCGTGCTAATCATGTAGCCAGCCACCGGAAGCTGGTCGCTCTTGCCCTCAGCAGTGACCTGCCCGAGGATGTCGTAGAGCGCGATATCCAACTGGTCCTTGCGCTTGGGCGTCGCGGTCACGCCACGCTTCTGCTTGGCGGCGAATCCATTGACCACCGACGCGGCGGCCGGGGCGGCGAAGACGTGTGCCTCGTCGCACAGGACGAGCCCGAACTCCTGTTTCAGGGCCTTCAAGGACTTTCGGCCACCGGGGCTGATGAAGGACTGCCACGTCGCAACGGTGACTGGCCAGAGGGTATCTGGCCCTCGGTAGCGGCCGATGATCTCGCGCCCAAGCTCCTTCTCTACCCGGAGGCAGTTGGTGACGGGGAGGAAGCCGCCCTTGCCGTCTGATCTCGGTGACCCGTGACGGAAACGCTGGATGAATTGCTCGGCCAATTGGTCCGTGTGCGTGAGAAACAGCGTCCGCTGTTTGAAGTCGGTGACGTACCATACCATTATGTAGGTATTATGAGTGACGACGTAATCACGAGTCACATATAGCTGATCCGGGGCGTCCACCGAGATGCACACGCAGTCCGCTGTTCCGGCGTCCTCCACGGCCACCACCTTGCGGCACGGGGGCTTACGCGGATGATTCTCGTACACCTGCTTCTTCCTTTCCAGGAGGAAGGGCGTGAAAGGAACCTTCACAGTAACCATATACGAGTCTTGGCCGCGACGCCGTTCTCCTTGATACACATATGACGTTTTCTTCTTTGAAAGTCGCGCTGTGCCACCCAGCGAGCGCGCAAGCTGCACGACGTCGAGAGCAAGCTGCTCACTCACCGTAGAAAGCTGCGAGCCGTGGTGCCAGCCGTCCGTGTCCATCAGCCCCGCCAACAGGTCGCGGCGTTGAGCGGCGCTGGCCATCAGGTAACGGGCGGGGATGAACTTAGCATTAGAGAGGCAACCCCACAGGCGTAGGTCCTTCAACGCATCTTTGATTTCGGACCGGCGGTGCTCTGGGCCTTCGGCAGAATCATCCCTGAAGTCACTAACAGTCCTTGATATGCGATACGAGGGAGCCCGGTCCGACCCAGTGATCAAGGCACAGCGATAACCAACAGGAAGGCGGTCGTTCACCGCCTGAACGATCCCTTCGTCCACCGAGGTGAACGTTGGCGAACAAAGGTACTCGGCCAAACACCCATCACCAATGAGGACGCCAATCACGTAAGGGTCCAGCGGAAGATTATGATCGTCCCCTTGAACCTCGACGAGAGGCACCTTCCAGCGAGCTTCCCCGCAAGGTTCCCGGAGGGAGTCCTGCACCTGGTGGGTGGTCAACACCCGCCATGGCTTTTTGCGGCGTTCATCTGAGGCATTCTTGACCGCCCAAAGGTGGTCCACGTCGACCCGGACACTGGCCCCATCCGAGAAGCGCACGGTCCGGACCGGGCGCTGTCCCTGTGGGAACACTCCGGTTACGTGGCATGGCAACCCATCAGAACCAATGATCAGGTCGCCGATCTTGACGGAACCGATGGTTCGCCAGCCGGTCGGGGTCAGAACCACCTCGTCTACTGGCTGCGCTTTTCCGAACGCGGGCGCGGCCTTGAAGATCCCGTGACCAGCCTTGACCCAAGTCTTGAAGGGGCCAGGTTGGTTTGACCTCGGCGGCATCACCATCTTGAGTCGCTGACTCACGTCGTCCGGCCAAGGCACCTCGCTTCGCTGGTCCTTGATCGTCCACTTGTGTTGACGGCACAAGGCTTGTACCTTCTCCATGTCCCCGGCGCACAGCGCCCACCAATCCCCCACCTCGGACCAATTCTTGATGAGGAGGTGGTCGTTGTCGGTGATCTCGGCGATGAAGTCGTCGGGATCGAGTCCAGACGCCTCGGCCTGTTGGCGCAGGACGCTGATCTGCTGCTGTTTCAGGCGCCCCTCTGGCGTCTTGAGGAGTTCGATCCGGTACTCCCAACCAGGGGCAAACACCGACGGGGATACCTTCAGGGCAGCTTTAGAAATCCAAAGATAGTTGGT
>CAYILR010000008.1:0-98071 GCA_964364175.1 uncultured Bacteriovoracaceae bacterium | reverse complement strand
AACCAGGCGGCCTTGGGCGGTGGAGTGCATCCCTGACTTGAGGTGTTAGGTATGACTGAGATTGCGGCCCTTCTCAAGCAAGTTCGCCTACTTACGGCCGAGCTTCAAGATGTGTCGTTTGGGGAGGAAGATTTCCTACCCGACGAGCTTGAGATCGCCAACCGCACGTCTCGGAGCCAGGGCGCGGTGGGGGCCAAGGCCCTGGTGCCGCGGATCGTGCGGGACTGGATTCAGCCCACCGACCGGGTGCTGGACTTCGGAGCCGGCAAGGACGCCGCCCACGCCCAGAGGCTCAAGGCCGAGGGCTACGACGTCACAGCGCATGAGTTCGGTAAGAACCAGCAGGCGGGGCTCCATGACCCGAATGCCCTCCAAAACGGCCCCTACGACGTGGCCTACGCGAGCAACGTGCTCAACGTCCAATCGAACGTCAAGATGCTCACGCGGACGCTGATGCAGATCCGCCGAGCCTTGAAGCCGGGTGGCATCTTCATCGCCAACTTCCCGAAGCAGCCCAGGAAGATGGGCCGCGACTTCACACCGGCCGACATGACGGCCAAGATCTCCGAGGTCTTCGGCGTCGACGCCATGACCGTGAAGCCGGGCGGGATGCCGAAGGCCGGACGTGTGGCTGCGGAGCCAGTCTTCTTTGTGCGCTACAAGGGCTTCAAAGGCGCAGTCAATCCGAACCTTCCGGAACCAGGAGCAGAGACCATGGCCACCACCAAGACAACCGACGCTGTGAGGGCGGCCGTGGCCGCGATCGAGTCAGCGAAGAAGCTCACGGCTCGCAAGGTCAAAGCTGGCCACATGCAGGCTCAGGTCTTCAAAGGCGACGTTCTGGTGGTCGAGACCGACGATGGCACCAGCTACATCCCCGGTGACGACGCCAAGAAGCTCATGGTCGAGACGCGCAACGCTTCTCCAGAGGAAGTGAACACGGCGGTCGCCGAGTTCCTGGGGATGGACGAAGGCAGCGTCAGCGATGTCTCCATCGAGAAGGGCAAGTGGCTCGCGCGCTCGTCGGCGCCCGGCTACATGGACGCGACCGACTACTCGATGTTCGACACCGAGCAGGAAGCTTGGAGCTACCTGATCGACATGGACCCGAGCCTGTTCACCTGGTCGGTGGAACTGACGGCTGATGTGGACGACGAGGGTATCGGTGGTACCGCCCACATCTACATGGATTCTGACGCTGCGGCCAAGGCCATGGTCGACTCCGTGCAGTCCGTCGAGGGCTCCAAGCTGGAGCGCGACGGCGACTTCGTCTACGTCGGTCTCACCGGCAACGGCGAAGCGGTCAAAGACGAGCTTGAAGCCATGGGCTTCGGAACAGAGGAAGGCTAACGTGGACAACAAAACTCGACGCTTCATCGCTACTTCTCTCATTCATGCCGCACAGACGCTCGACGCTGGCATCTTGGACGTCTTCAAGAAGAAGGCTCCTGCTCCAGCACCCGCCAAAGAGGAGTCAGCAGACGACCACCGTGCGCGCACGGGAAAGTGTCCCAAAGGTTACCACTTCAACTCCGAATCAGGTGCTTGCGAACCGTATACTTCCGAGATGGAAGCCGAGGACGCCGCCGCCATTGCAGAAGCCGACAAGGTGATGGAGCCGATGGAAGAGGAGGCGTCAAAGGCCGGGTTGAAGCCAGGGGACAAACGCGACCTGCACTTGGCCCACGGACCAGAAAAGATGCGCGAGTACGACAAGGCCGAGGAAAAGCGCACGAAGGCGTTGAAGCGCCAGAGCGGTGCGTGAGCTTGAAGCCATGGGCTTCGGAACAGAGGAAGGCTGAACATGAACCCCGCCGACAAGAAGAAGATCGCCGCCCAGCTTCGTGCTGCTGCCTCGAAGATCGAAGCAGCGACGCACAAGTTGGAAGCCGGCAACGGCCTATCCACTTCTGAGATGGTGGAGGAGATCGCCAGAGTTCTCGGCAACCTTGCCAATGATTCGGCATTCTGGAAGAAGCAGTTTCAAATGGATGTCGCTTCCAAAGTGAAAAAGGGTGACTTCAGCTATTTCCGAGAAGGAACAGAAGCTTCCGTAAGGAAGCAGCTTTCCAAGACGGTGAAGCTGCTCCATGATTTGGAGCGAGCCTATGACCGTGCTGCTTCCAGCTTGTAGGGTGCCCCATGCCGGCATGGGGCACCGCAGGTTGACCGGCTGACTGTCACTGAGCTAAGGCCAGTGCGTGCTCCCGTAATCACAAATTCCCCGTGACCATAGGTTTCTCCGAGGAGATTCCTATCGTTGGTTGATTTCCACGTCTCGCAACGCGGAGTTTCTGCTTCGCAGGCTTCCCTAGGGCGGAAGATCCTCCACAGACTGCTGCACCGTGGATTCCACGGCTGAGAAGTACACACGCAGCATTGATATCAGCGTTGGCTTCGTAATCGCACGCTGTACACCAAAACCGCGCTTGGGATACCCGATTTTTAGCATCGACATGGCCACACTTCGCGCACGTCTGCGACGAATAGTGCGCTGGAACCTTCAGAAGAATTCCACCGCGCCACTTCAGCTTGTAGTCGAGCATTTGAGCAAAGCGTCCCCAACCCGCATCGAGAATCGAGCGGTTGAGGCCGGACTTTGCAGCTACATTCTTACCTGGCTTCTCCTTTGTACCGGAGGCTGACTTCGTCATGCCTCGGATGTTGAGGTCCTCTACAATAACTACGCCGTGGTTCTTGGCATAGTACGAGCTTTGGACGTGCAGTTGGTGATCTCGTTGTCGTCGGATCTTTCGATGAAGAACCGCAACCCGGCGTTTCGCCTTCTCGCGGTTCTTCGATCCTTTCATTTTCTTGCTAACCCGCCGTTGCGCGCGAGCTAGGTGTTTCCTGGCTCGCTGTAGATGTTCCTGGTTCTCGACAGTTCGCCCATCGCTGTCAGCGAGCAGCAAGGCAACGCCTCGGTCAATAGCTACCGAAGGCCCAGTTGCCGTACCGGGCTTCGGCTCCTCACCTGGTAACTCACAAACGATGGACACGAACCAAGCATCTACGTCTCGTGTTAGGCTACATGTCTTTGGCTTACCATCGATCGGTCGGTGCAGCACTGTCTTCAGCACGCCCAGTTTTGGAAAACGGATGTGGTCATTGACGAAGCTCCATACCTTGGGATCGGTCTCGCAGATAGCGACGCCATCACGGCCCAATTTCTTGAAACGAGGCTCTCCGCCCAACTTCTTGAAAGTCCGCTGCCAAGCCTTATCTAACTCTACGAGGACCTGGGCGCAGACATGGCGTGGAACATCTGCCAACCACGGTAGCTCCGCCCGGAGTTCTGTTAGACCGCGTTGCTGATCAACCGCCGTGTAATAGCGGCGTCGGTCACGCACGGTGTGCAGTCCCATCAAGCGTTGTTCATGAGCAAGATTCCAGAGGAATCTCAAAGCGCCTTCCCATGCCTCCAGCCTCGCCTCTTGTTCGGCGGTTGGGTAAACACGGAAACGAAACGCCTTCATCATCCCTATTTGCCACCGACGAATTCATTGAGTGCGACGAGCGGAACACGGCGCTCTTTTCCGATCACAACCGAGCGAAGTTTTCCTGTGCGGACAAGGCGCCGAACGGTCGATGGCGAAACGCCCAAGCGTTCAGCCGCCTCGACAAGTCGTAGTAGTAACACAGTGTTGTCATTCTTCATGGCGACCTCTCAGCAATGACCGTTGATGACCTCTTGATGAGGTTGCCTCAAGCTACCCCTCGGTGCCTTAGATTACCTCTTAGGCCCTGGTTAGGTCACGAGCCAGTCAACCTGGGCCTGCGAGAGACCGTGGTCGACGTGGGAAGCGCTCACGATCTTCATAGCAATCACCTCCCTTCTGTCCGCAGGGCCACCGCCTTGCCGGGCGTTGGGGCTCTTTTCGGCTCTACAGGCAAGACGCTTGTGTTAGGCTCTGCTGACAGGAGCGGATCTGTGACTGTCAGGGTTGTATGTATCTCAGACACCCACAACCAACAGCGCAGGCTGCCAAAGTTGCCCGATGGGGACGTGTTGGTTCATGCGGGCGACTTCACCCTCAAAGGCACTCAGAAAGAGATCCTGGACTTCAATGACTGGTTGGGGGAGCAAGACCATCCCTACAAGGTCGTTATCCCAGGCAATCACGAGTTCGCCTTTCAGGAGTCGTGGTGGACCGCGCGAGCCTGGCTCTCGAACGCCGACTACGTTCTCAAGGACCAAGGCTGCGAGGTTATGGGCAAGAAGCTCTGGGGGAGCCCTTATACGCCGGAGTTCCGCGGCTGGGCGTTCGGCTACGGAGCGCGTGAGGGCGAGGTTCGCTGGTCGCAGATCCCAGAGGGCCTGGACCTGCTCATCACGCACGGGCCACCACACACGATCTTTGATGCAGTCTTGAACAAACAGACGAAGGCCCTCGAACACTACGGGTGTCCTGGATTGTTGCGTGAGGTAGTTCGGGCCAAGCCGAAGTTCCATGTCTTTGGGCATGTCCACGAGGGCTACGGCCGAGGACGGTTTCACGGGGTTGAGGCTGCGAACGTCTCGCAGTTGGATGGGCAGAATCAGATCGACGTCTGTCGAGCACCGGTGGTGGTGGACTTGTGAGCACGTCGTGCTCGGCGTTGTCCTCGGTCGAGAGCCCGAAGGACAAGACCAAGAGGGTCCTGCGGCTGGTCGAGACCGGAGAGCACATCGTCTACCAAGACCTCTTTGACATCGAGCCTGGCCCCTTCTGGGGAGCGCTCAAGCAAGCCGGCAAGACCTGCGTCTGCGCCGATTGCCAGGATCGGGTCCGGCTCGCCTGGAAGACCAGGTCGATGTAGCTCTTGACGAGCGAACGAACCTTGATCATCATGTGGGTATGACGACAAAGGGAAAGACCATCGAAGCTCGTCTTGCAGCCGTGGAGAAGGCCCTGGCGAAGCTCCAGGCCGGTGGTTCGATCACGGCCATGGCTGTAGTGCTGAAGAACGTGGCGTCCCACAATTGGGGTTGGTTCAGCAATGACGACGAACGGATACACCTCCAGACCGTTGATCCGAAGTCCCTAAAACAAGGGGTCACAGCCAAGTTTTGGTTGGAGAAGAGGGGTGAACGGGTCTTTGAACTCGCGGCGGGTTCCTTGTCGGCGTCCGACAAGAAGAAGCTCCTGGCCCAAGTGAGAAAGGACCAGGAGCTTATCGAGAACAGTTGGGTCCACTGGTTGATCGAGAAGGACTGGCTCCTAGCTTCCCTTGATGGGAGCATGGTGACGCTGACGGTGTATCCCGACAGCCACAACACGTACAAGCGCACGATCGATCTGCGAAAAGAGCTTCCAGGTCGCTGGAAGAAAGGCGGCACCTGGGACGCCAATCCTTCCTTGGCGCGAGCGCGGCTCGATGAAGAGCTTGGAGTGCTTGCCGTCGGAACGAAGGGAACGCCTCAAGACGGCTGGGCGCATTTCCAACTTGCGCCCTTCATCTTCTCCGGATCTCGCTGAATCTGTGGGCAGATCTGGCCGTCTTCACTTAGGAGTTGACTTCCTCGAACCGGCTCGCGTAGCCTGGGTGTCGCCATGACGCAGTTGTCCCTCTCATCGACCTCCGCTCTCTCGACCAACTATTCGCTGTCGAGCCTGTTGAGCCTTTGCGTCGATCAGGGGGACTCCGCCTAGCCAAGCACCTACTGTGCGAAGCTCGACGAAGGCCCCCCGAAAGGGGGCCTTCTCGCGTTTGCGGCCTTCGAGTTCTGGTTCGCTGTTCTGATCTGTTCTCTGCTCTTTGACAACCGAATAACGCAAAGGTTGGGCATGACGGCACCAGGTGCTGTCGTGTGCCGTCATGATGGAAAGGTAGACAACCACGCCTCAAAATCGTGGGCCTTCGGGCGTCCGAGTTCAAGTCTCGGTGACGGCACCAACATGCGAGCGTGGTGGAACTGGCAGACACCCAGGATCTAGACTCCTGCGACGAAAGTCATGCGGGTTCGATTCCCGCCGCTCGCACCAACTATGCAGTGTTAACACCGTAGGGGTAGCGGGCCTGGTTGTAACCCAGGTGCTTCGGCTCGGGTGGTTCGACTCCATCACACTGCACCAACTTCGGGAGAGCGATAGAGATGGCGAGCTATGGCAGTCTGTAAAACTGTTGTCCTTGTGACTGAGCCGGTTCGAGTCCGGCCTCTCCCACCATTTTGTGTGCGTGAGTGATGTAACTGGTAGCCTTGCTAGGTCGAGAGCCTAGTGTCTTCGGACGTGCGGGTTCGACTCCCGCCTCACGCACCATCAAGCTCGTAGCCAGCGCGCAGGAGGCGTCCCGAAGGGGAACGAGGTTCGAGTCCTCATACGAGCTTGTTCTTGCGCAAGTGATGGAACTGGTAGTCTTGCTCGATTCAGAGTCGAGTGCCTTCGGGCGTGTGGGTTCGAGTCCCGCCTTGCGCACCAGTCAAGAGAGCCGATGTTCTGTGGATTATCTACACAACGGAGATCGCTGGGTTCGACTCCCAGTGCGGCCCCTGTAAAGGGCCGTAGGCGCGGTGCCAACTTCCACTGACGCCACTTGCTCTCTGTTTCTGTTTCTTGCTCGAAGAACCGACGACAACTGGTTATCTGTAAAATACGCTGAGCGAAAGCTCGTCCATTGGTTCAAATCCTGGTGCCTCCACCAACGGAGGTATGGCGGAATTGGAAGACGCGGCGTAGCCGAAAGGCATATCCGGTTTCAACACTTGTTCTTCGAGCTTCTCAACGACGGTGCAAGCCAAGGTGGACAAGGCGCTCGCCCTAAACGCGAGGACTAGCCGCAAGGTACTCGCGGGTTCGACTCCCGCCACCGTCATCGTGTTCTGTTCACAGGTATGGACAGTGAAGTCTGGCTTGGGCTGACCCTCGACTGGAAATCGAGCGGCACCTTTGGGTGTTGGGATCGTGACCCACGCTGTCCGCCATTGATAGGTATGGAAGACTAACCGGACAGGGCGCCGGACTCGCTTCGAACGCGATGGGAGCCTCACAAGGGCTTGGGCTTCGACTGCTCAGTCTTCCTTCAGTTTTTGGGTCAGTGGCCGAGCGGCTTAAGGCGCTTGTCTTGAAAACAAGAGCACCTTCGGGTGCCGCAGGTTCAAATCCTGCCTGACCCGCCAGAAGGTCTATCTGGGGCGCCAGCTTCTTCCGTGTAAAGAAGCATGGCGCATTGGGGAGAATGTCGCCGGAGCGGTCTGGCATCGGTCTGCTAAACCGAGACACGCGCAAGCGTGAGTGGTTCGACTCCACCTTTCTCCGTTGTTTCTCAATCAACCTTTGCGTTTCGTATTCCAAGGCCCCGGATCCGCAGGTACAGCCACGAACGACGGCTCCCACGGCCGGATGTCAGTGACCCGGAACGTCACCGGCCGAACAGGTCGGCTCTCGATGGTCCACGGCGACGGTGGCCCCGGTGGGTCCCAGCCCTGAGCGTTGGTCTCGGCCTGGCGCGCGCTGTACGCCACCCAGGCGGCCGATCGGGCCTCGCCCCGTGGGTCGCCGCGGGCGGCGTCCATGACCTCCTGTGAGACTGTCCTACGCATCCAGTCCCTCGATGGACGGAAGCTCGCGCCATGACCAGTGGCGGACGGTCCCACGCTCAACGTCCTTGAGGTGGTGCTTGTAGACGAGCCGCTCAGCCTCTTCATCATCTTTGGCGACGATGACGGCCTCAGGAACGTCGTCCCAGCACAAGAGCCAGGTTCTCATTGGCACCCCGCCCATGGGTTCCCTCTGATGAGGATCATCCGCGCCGCAACCGAGTTGGGATGCGGCAACCGAGCCACCACCCACCTCGGCACCTTGCCGACCTTCCGGCTCTGCGTCTTGCCCTTCATCCACGACGACAACACCCGAGGCTGTTTCTTCAGGCGCTTCTTGCATCGCAGACACGTCACGTCCTTGGCCCGCTTCGTCGGGAGGAACGGCAATGACGGCTCCGCCCCACAAAGGGGAAATCCACGAGTGCCCCTGGTCGCGTAGTGCTTCTTCATGAAGTGTAGTCTTCCTTTGGAAGACCAGCGGCTACCAACGCCTCCCTCAATTCCCAATGACCGGAGAAGTACGGTGTGTAGCCCTGATCGACATCGACAGATCCGTCTGGCCGAACAGTCAGGTAGACGGCCAACGACTCACGACCCAATTCTTTTCCACGCCAGGACAACAGCCAATGTGGTTCGCCTCCAACCGGAGGTTGCTGCTCTAGCCGTCCATCGACGGCTTGTGCCATCTGCTGAATGGAAACTGAGCGGACGAAGTGAAATGTTGTGCTCATCAGTAAAACGCGCCTCGGATGGTGTGGTTGATGAGGTAGAGGGCCTCCTCACCACGGCTCCTAAGCTCAGCCACGCGGTCCTTGGCGTCCTGCTCGGTGCCACAGGTGCGCTCGTAGACGTAGTCGATGAAGTGCCCCGGCCCACCGGGAAATCGAGGACCGCGCCGAAGCATGTAGACGTAGCAGTGAAGAAGCATCACGGCTCCATCGCCTTTTCCTGAGCAGCCTCGACGTGGAGCGCCGCGTTGATGAGGTCGGCAGATCGAATCAACGCGGCCATTTCTGAAGACCGGGCCTTGGAAAAGTCGTGCAATAGCAGCTTCCGGTCGTAGTCGTCGGCCATCTCCCGAAGCCGGGCCGGACCAGCTTCGAGCGCCTTCTTAAGCTTCGCGATCTTGGCGGCGTCTCGTTGCCTCGTTTCGCGCAGCGTGATCACCAGCTTGTTGAGCATCTCGGCCTCGGCGTTGAGCCTGGTGGCTGCGTCGGGGCGAGCTTCGAGGCCCGCTTCGTTTTTCTCGATGTTGCGACGGCGGAAGTGCTCTATCGGTTTCGATAGGACGCGCGCCACCTCCCGAGCCTCAGCCTCTTCGGCCGAAAGCCCGGCCGCGGCTGCGAGGGCGAGAACCGTCACGCCGATGCCACCAAGCTCCTGTTGAAGCTCCCCAACCGGCCGTCCGTAGACGTAGTCGACGACGTGATGCGCCTGAGCCAGCGGAACACCAGCGGCTTGCGCGGCTTCAAGTGCCTCCTCCAAGAGCCTCAGACCACGCTGGGGCAGCGACGAGGCGTGGTCCTGGCCGAATGCCTCGGCGCACCACTTGGCCACGGTGGCTTGTCGCTCATCTCGCTGGGTCTTGACGTCATTGGTCATAGGCATGGGATGGCCACCGAGGTGCTCGGCCCTCCGACCGCTGGTCTGCGTCGGTACTTCGGGATGTCACTGATACGAGGTAGCTCATTCCTAGTCGGGATGCGCGTAGGTGCTGACGGGGGAGCGGAAAGCGGCTCCCCCGTCAGCATCGCGTTTGCGCGTTCCACCCCAACCACATCCACCAGACGCTGGAGCATAGCCAGGTCCACGCCCCGCACCGGAACATCGGTGCCGTCAGCAAGCTGTGTGTTTGCCGTCGTGGTGATGGTCGGCCCGTGCTCCATGTACGGCTTGTCCCAGATGTTCATGTGGTCTCTCTGAGCACCAGGTTCATCGGATCGACTCGCCGCTTCCGGCACTCCTCCAAGAAGGCGACGAGCTTGGGGTTCTTCTCCATCCAGTCCTTCATGGCCTGGGTGATGCGGCCGTCGAGGGCTCGAAGCTCGGCCTCATCGACGTCGAGCGCGGCGGCGAGGGCTTCGTGATGGTCCGTTCGACGGCGGCCGTGTTCCAGGTCCGAGAGGAACGGGGCCGAGAGCCCGACCTTCCTAGCGAGAGCCCGCAGGGTCATACGCTGCGCTTCCCGCAGGAGGCGCACGGCGTCCCCGTAGTGCATGGCCTCTGGCGGGATGGGCCGTGTCATTCCAGTCCCAGAGCCACGATGATGAGATCTCGGGTCTTTCGGGCTTCGACTCGATCGCTCTCCTTCTCGGCTTCGGTGAGGTCCCGGTACGGCGTCTCACGCAGCCTCTTCCAGCGCTCCAGGTGCGTCTCCGGGTCCTCTGGCTTACGGCGGTCGCCCTTCTCCAAGATGGACTCTCGGTACGTCTCCCAGCCCGACCAACGGAGGTGTTCCAGCGCCGCCATCTCCTCCAGAAGCTCAGGAGAGCGTAGGACTTGCGCGAGCACAGCGCTCCTTGTTGCGCTTGCCATCGACGGGCCATGGGCTCGACAGCCAAGCCCAGTGCCGTTGACGTCTTTGCCGCATCTTGAACAATACTCAATGTGTCCGAGAGACATACTCCCTTTCGATGATTGCCGGGTCGGTGAGGAGCTACCCGGCGTCGCTGGTATTTCGTGCATCCGTTGCCCCACCTTACCGGATGCTACGTTCAGGGCCTCGGGCGGTTAGCGCCCAGGGTTGACCTCTCTGAATTTGGCCAAGGCTTCGTCGATGACCCACACGTTGTTATCTCCCTGGTCATGCCGTTCGCATCGGAGTCGATCGCGCTCATGTGGCTCCTAAGCCGGCCGCTTTGCGGCACTCCATACAGGTCGCAGCCTCGTGGCCGGAGCCCAGAAGATAGAAGTCGAAGTCCGTGGGCATGATGTCACCGTTCTTGAACAAGTAACAGGCAGCGCCGCACAAGGCCGTGAGCTTCTCGAACGGGTCAAGCGAGTCAAGCGGATCGTTAGGGCAGATGTGCAAGGCACCACCAACAGCCGGTGGCTTGGTCTTCGGCCTCACCTTCGTAGTCGTGTCCACGGCACCTGCTTTACCCCGGATTGCGATCGAGGGCCAGGGCCTCTGTCCGAGCGTCACTCCAGCTTGGCCAGGAGGTCGGCGGCTTCTTCGACCGCGGCCCGGACCTTCTCGGGCGTCGTGAAGGCTAGGAGCTTCTCGGCCACCTCGTCCATGCGGGTCGAGGCTGTCGTCGTGCCTGGCAGCGGCTGGAGCGTCCAATCGCGGATCTTCTTCTCGAAGTGAGCTTGGTCGTTCTCCATCTGCCGAAGCTCGCCCTCAGCTTCCTTCAGGTCAGCCTGCTGCACCTTGTTGAAGATGGCAGCGGGATCAGCACCGGGATCCGCATTGACGACCCGCGAGTTCCGGCCCTTCTTCTTTCCCTCCCAAAACTTCTGCTGCACCTGGCGCTCGTTCCAATCCTTGCCGACGCCCATCATCTTCCGGGCCTGATCTCGGGTCAGCGGCGCTTCTCCCTGGTCCTCCATGCGGCCGTTCTTGTGGATCGTGACGAGCTTGTACTCCTCAGCAGGCCGGTATTTGCTCTCCGGCATCCCGAGCCAGCACTCCATCTCCTGTCGAGCCTTGATGTTGGCGACGCGCTCCTTCTGCCTCTTGATCCACTCAGCCAGTTGGACGAGGTACGCCTCACAACCTTCGGCGGAAAGCTCGTAGGGAGGGTACCCGACGCCGAAGCAGTCGCCGTAGATGTACCCGGTTCCTGGGCGCTTGTAGCCGTGGTGGACCATGACGGGGTGCCCGCTTCTGGTCCGCTTCTTTTCAAGCTTCTGGAGACGGTCACAGATGGGACATGAGCCGACGTTGCCGGCACCACCGGCTTCGGCGATCTCCTTCGTCCGACTCTGAGCGCCGTGGCGGGCCTGCGTCTCCGGGTTCTCCAGGTACGCGGCTGCCTTCGCCGGTGCGTCGGTCTCTTTGTAGAGCCACGTCCAGATCATGGCCGCTGCGAGCTTGGTGGGGTCGCCTGGCCCGGCTCGACCGGTGGGCTGCACCGGAAGCTCAAGCTCCGCGCCCGTGGGGCTCTTGATGAGGAAGCCCGGCACGCCGAGCCTCGGCTTGATGAGGTCAACGCTGGCGCCCCGGTAGCCGGGATCTGGCTTCTTGAAGCCGGCAAAATAGAGCCCGTCGACCTGGAGGTTCGACGGCAGCGTCTTGCCCTTGATGAGTGGCTTCTCCAGCTTGGCGAGGACATCCTTCAACTGGTCTTCGGCCTGCTTCGGCGTGAGCTTGTTCCCTTCCTTCCAATGGATGGACAGATGGTCGGTGTGGAGCGCGATGGGCTCCATGTCGGGTGGGACGTCGGTGAACTCCGTGCGGTGCTTGCTGCTGACGTCGAGCTTGAGAGCTTCAGCCCACAAGCGCTCGAACCGTTCCTTTTGATTGCTGTAGCCCGACGCCTGCATCGTCGTCGTGATGGGCTCGATGGTCCAACCTGGCTCGGTGAGGTTGAGCGCCTCGACGACCTCCATCGGGTCGTACTCACCGATCTTGACCTTCTTGGCGAGCTTCTTGATGATGGCGTCGAGGTTGGCTGGCATGGTTCAGGTTGCCTTTCTTGGTACGCTGACCTCGATCACTGTGCCCACCGGCCAAGCGTCTGTGATGAACACGAGCGCCTGTCCCGGCATCATCGGCGCGAGTTCCTTGTCCTCGACAGCCGAGATACCACGCCAGATCTTCCAGCCGCGCTCATCGACATCGAGCCGGAGCACGGCTCCGTCCTCCATACCGGCGAACGACTGCGCCCTGAGCCAAGCGGCGGCCTCGGCGATGGACTTCGGCCCGATGTTCCGCTTGGTACGGAGCAGGCCAGAGCCGAGGGCTTCGTCGAGCTTCTCTTCGCTGTCGATCTCCATGAAGTAGAGCACGTTCCGGAGGCGGACGGACAGCGACAGGTCCTTCTGTGGGTTGCGGGAGGTCATCGTTCAGGCTGCCTCTCACTTGAGGGTGACGATGGCGCCTTGGGCTTCGAGCCTCGCCTTGAAGGCTTCGGCTTCGATCCTGGGCAGCGCTTCGCCGACGTTCTTGGGCGCAGCGTCGACGAAGTCCTTGGCCTCCTTGAGCGGCAGTCCGGTGATCGCGCGAACGAGCTTGATGACTTCGATCTTCTTGTCGCCGACGGCCGTCAACTCGACGATGCACTTCGCCTCGAAGAAAACGAGCTTACTGTCGTAGGCCGCCTCGATGAGGAGCGCGAGGTTGGCCGCATCCTGCATCATCGACGCCATGAGCAGCGCAAAGCCCGGCGTCTGGTGTGAGCACGAGCAGGTGACGGTCGTCTTGACGGCGCCACCCTCGGGGTCGCGCAGCAGGTCCGCATCGACGGCCAGCTTCACGGCGAGCCCGAAGGTCGGCTCGATCTCGGCGAAGATGCTGCCGGCGCCCATGTTGCCACTGATGTGCAGCGCGCTGCCGTACTTGGCGAGCCCGACTTCGAGGCGCTTGCGCACGTCGGCAACGAACTCGTAGTGGTTGATCCGCTCTTTCTTCATCGTCATGAAATCCTCCTAGTTGATGTCGCTTTGGTCCTCAAGTGCTCATGCCGCTTCGGCGGCGCTGTCTTCGTCGCTCTCGTCCTGGCTGTTCTCGGGCAGGACCGCGTCCAAGATCTGGCACACGGCCTTCTGGATACGCGACGCCGACTGCTGGATCTTCTTCGCGTCGCCGCCAGCCCAGGTTGCGACATACCCAAAACTGTAGCTGCCGGAGTCGAGGCCAAAGGCGTTCATCACGCAGAAGGCCACCGACTCAGCCTCGACCTCGCGGTGGTCCGACGAGTCATGGGCAATGTCCTTGCGAAGCTCGGGGGTGCTGTGTAGGAGCGCGTGGGCGATCTCGTGGGCCAAGGTCTTGGCCTTCTGGAGCTTGGGGTTCGAGGCGCGAAGGACGATGCGCTTCGCGTTGAAGTCCACGTAGCCGTTGAACCCCTCGGCCAGCGCCTCGTCTTCGACCTTGTAGCCGAGGTCGGAGGCGAAGCTCAAGAGCGTGTCGAACGCCTCGGTCGCCTCGGCCTCGTTGCCGCTCAGGAGCGTGCAGCGCTGCGCCGTCGGGAGTGGCTCACCTTCGGTCTGGCTCACGTCGAACACCGGCACAGCGCGGAAGTAGAGGCTCTTCTTCTCGGTCTCCTCCATCTGGCCCTGGTCGTTCTCAGCCTTGACGTTGAACTTGCGGACGATGGGGGCCAAGATCTTGATGCTCTTGGCGCCCTTCTTCACCTGGCGCCCGGCCTTCTGCCAGGTGCGGTATCCGGCGACCGCCGTGGCGTTCGGGCACTGGATCGTGATGAGAAGGACGTTGTTGAAGCTGTAGCGGCGGAAGAAGGTCTGGAACTTGAGGTACTTCTTCCAGTCGTCGCTGGACGTGAGCGCCTTGACGTTGTCGGTGAGCGTGTCGAGGAGACCCTTGACCTCGTTCTTCTTCGACTCGATGTACGCCGCCCGGTCCGCCGCCGAAAAGGTCTTCTTCTTGATGGCCACGTTGGACTCCTTGGTGCCTCTCTATCATAGTCCCTCGGTTGAAAACGTCAAGTTGTCTTGGCAGATCAGGCGTAAGTGGCTGGATCTAGTTACTTGTTGCCAATGTAGGACAAAGCGACGAACGTCACAACACAGGTGGCGTTGACTTTCCTAATAACCGGCTTATCCTGGCTGTATGGCTGCTAAAGTCCGGTCTTCTGGCCCGCCTCGTCCTCCGTTGTCCTTCACGGAGGTGAAGGAAGCGTTGGCGGACGTGGTTACAAGGCTCAAAGCTGAGCATCCACGAGTTCAGTTTGCCCTAGGTGGCGGCTTTGCCATGCAAGCTTACGGAAGCTCGCGTCTCACCAAAGATGTCGACCTCATGGTGTCTCAGGTTCCTTCCTTCGCAAAGAAGGGCGCCCGCCTCAATGTCGGTGGTCGTTCGGTCGAGATAGCCGGTGTACCGTTTGACTTCATTGACCGAGGAGACGAGTACCGCGACTTGTATGACGCGGCTATTGACTCTGCAAAGAAGGTCACCGGTTTTGATATCCCGGTGGTCACGCCCGAGTTCTTGGTTGCGATGAAAATGGTCGCTGCGCGTCCGAAAGATTTGGCGGATCTCGACTTCCTCTTGTCGAGCGTGAAACTGAACACCAAGCTTTTGCAGAAGATCGTACTTCAACATCTGGGAAAGTACGCCGTCACCGACCTGCACAACAGGGCGCAGACCGCCCGCTGGCTCAAAAGCCAAGGTCGTTTGGACTAGGCTTTTTGAGAGTCGCAAAAAAAAAGCAACGCGGGAGGCTTCAGCCTCCCGCGCCACTAGGGCTAACCACGGTGCCGTGGCGCCTCCACCATCAGCTTTTGAGAGAAGCTGCAAACTCGTTGGTGGAGATGGCGAGAATCGAACTCGCGTCCACAAGAATCCGTCAACAGAGCGCTACGAGCGTGTTCGGTGCATACCCACCGACTGATGTGCTGCCCGAGGCGGCGCCAACCCAGTTTTCCTCCTCATCAAGCGAGCAGGTTGGCCCTGCTTGATGCCCAGCCTTCAGTGGTTTCGTCAGGGTCCGCTACAGAAGGCACTCTGGCGGTCTGCCGGAGACTCAGGCTGTTGAGGCCCTGTCTCTTGCTCCTTCCTCAGGAGCGACCCTTTCAGGCCGCCATGAGAGCGGGAGCAGCCTCGACGTTGTCGTTGGCTTTTTTGGTTTTGTTCGCTTTTTGACGAGGTTGCAAACGTCCCCGGCTCGCTCTCTGCGTTCTTCCTCCCGTGTCGAAACCAGATCATCCCCATGAAACGGAGCAAGTGATTGGTCGAGGGTGTTACGTTGGAGGTAACCCTTGGCCTTTGGCTCCATGAACAGAGGTTAGCTCCTCTCGATCGCAGAAGGCAAGCATTCTGAAGCATGGCAGCACCGAAGCTCATCTATGCAAACGGATCAGGCCAATCATCCATCCTAGCGATGTTCGATGTCCCGATGCGAAAGCTCGGAACTTCGGCCCCAGAAGACCCTGAAAACCCAGCACTTTGGACTCCTGGTGGCGGGCTCCCGGCGATCACATCCGTGATCCGGCGGTCGGATGTGGAATTCGAGCTTCTGCTGACCTCCCCGGCGCCGTTGGCTGGTGGCTACACGGTCACGATTGCCGGCACAGCCCAGTCGATGGCTGATGGTACGCCGATGAACCCGGCGTTCGTGACCCAGACGTTCGCGGTCACAGTAGCTGATCTCATTGTGTCCTCCATCGTCTGGGTGAGTCCCTCCGAGTTCGACGTCGTATTCTCCGCAACCATCGCAACCATCGAGTTCGATGTGTATGCAGACGTTGTGCAGATTTCACCGATCGACTTGGCCCGCCAACCCGCCGTCATCGGCCTCTCCCAATCCGGCGCCACCCTCCGGGTCACCCTCGAAGCTCCCTTCACGGCTGGTGCTCGCTACGCCGTCAACTTGAACCGCGAAGTGTTCGTTGATAACGCAACCAACGTGACTCTCTTGGCCGGGCAAGAGAGCCAGATGGCGTGGGGCCAAGGCCAGGCCCCCACGCTGACGGCTCTGGCGATCACTGAGGAGAAGCTGACCGCAACTTGCTCACAGACGCTTGGCAAGTACCCAGATCTGGAACACTGGCCTCTGTTTCCCGGTGTCTACAACCTCAGCGCCGGGTCGCTGGGCTCGACCTTGGAGGAAGGCACCTCCCCAGCGCTCCTGGTGGCCCCAGAGGGCTCCCACACCCTCGGGGCCTCCGAGACCTTCGGTCTGGCCACCGTGCCCCGCACCGTGGCTGTGGGGGCGTCCTGGCTCAACCAGGCGTCATCGGCTGTCGGCGCCGGAACCGAGACCGTCGGTATAGGAACCACGACCCTCAACAAGACTGCCGGCGCTCCCTTTGAGGTGCTGTTTACTGGCGGCATGGACTCCATGGCGCGAGCGGGCCGCGGGCTCACCACCACCATGGCCATCGCGTTTACCCCTAGCGTGACCGTCTATCCGTTTGTTGCGTTCACGTTACTGAATAGTCAAGTTTCTGTTGTCATCGAAAAGACAAGCACCAACTTGGCGGTGGCGAAGCTCTACCGGGGCAACACGACGCTGGCGGTTGTCTCGAAGGCGTGGAATCCAGCCGTCGCCTTCACCTTCGAGTTGCTTGACGCCACATTCGACTACGACGGATTCGTCGCTGTGAAGGTGAACGGTGAGGTGGTGCTTGGTGCCCCGGCGAAAGACTTACTGGACCCGCTGCTCTTGGATGCCGCTGCAAGCAACACCGCATTGGCTGTGACTTTGGGGGCGCCCACGTTCCCAGCCGTCACGTTCTCGGTGACCTTCTCCGCCAACATGGTCCTGACCTCCTACATCGGAATCGGGCTTCGTGGCTTTGACAGCAAGGACTTGTTCAGCTTCTCCGCCAACAGCCTCACTTCCGTCGTCACCACCGGTGCCAATCCCCCACTCAGCCCCGGCTACCAGGGAACCGGCAAGGCTGCCTTCGGCATCCATGCCGAGTACCTCGATGCTGTCGATGCTGTCCAAGTCATCATCGGGCTCAACGAGGACGCGCAGCCCCTTCAGTTCACGGGCTCGGTCTCCCTGCTCACAGGTACGGAGCAGGTCATGGACCAAGTGCTCCTCGACCAAAGCCATGTACTTGTTGGCGGCAATGAGATCGTCGTCGTCTTCCTCCACCCAAAGTCCTGGGTCGGCATCCTGGCTGGGGTGAGCCTGGAGATAGGAGGCGACGAGTTCTCGGTCGTCGTTCCCGTGATCCCGCTTGGCCAGCCAGCCATCACCAGCTTGTTGGTCCAGCAGCCCGCGCGCTGGTACCATCCGCGACTCAGCAACGAAGCTGACATCGCCAACATGGCGAGTTTCGGTCCTGCCGCCGTCATCCAAACCCCCAACTGAAGCCGGGCCTGGACCCTGGGACCTCCCTCCCACCTCACAACCAACCCGAACCTCTCCTCCCTGTCCTTCCAACGAGCTTCGCTCCCTATTTTCGGGCTCACAACCCTCCCCGTCCGAAGCGGACTCGGCTGCCCTGGCTTGAGAACCAGGAACCTGAGAGTCAGAAAGAACCTCGCCAGCGGGCCACAAATCTGACGTACCGACCGGCATGATGATGACCGCAGGGTTGGGATCAAAGACACCTGGAACCGAGTCAAGCTCCTCGACGCTCTTGCTCTTGCTCTTGTTCTTGAGGGGTCGCATGAGCCGATGCAAGCGTTCGATGGCTCGGTTCTTCCGAGAAGAGAGGTCTTGTTGTTCGGCGGTGTAGTTGAACGAGGCCGTGAGCTTCTTGACGGGCTGAAAGTCGTAAAAGTCAATGACTTCAGCCAGGCTTCTGTCGTCCACGACGTTTACGAAGTCTGAGGCCATGATGCCGAGGTCCCTGAAGCGGTAGTCCTTCACGTCAGGAGTGACAGCGAAGGTCTTACCAAAGTAGTCCTCAAGCGCAGCGGTTCGTTCTTCGTCGGTAGCGTCATCCGAGTACAGTGGGGAGACGAGCACCTCCGCGAGAGGCTGAGAGGTCGTCTTTTGGTAGACCTTCTGTAGCTGTTGTTGTGCTTCTTGGAGGTCGGCCGAGTTTGGGATGGCGGACAGAACGTGGGTGTGGGGGTTAGGGAAACACCGGTGTCCTGGTACGGACGGGATGAGGAAGGCGAACTCGGAGACGTAGTGGGTCTGGTAGGCGAGTATATCTCTCGCCTGGTTGTTGGCGATGAACTTGGACCTGGCCAGTTGGTGTTGGTCGAGGTTCTTGGTGAGGTAGTTTCGCTCTGAGGCTAGTACTGGTGGTGTGGGCCTGTTGGTGATTGGCTTACCTCTACCGATGAGGTGAAGCTGCGGGTACCCGTGTCGCTGCGCTCTGCGCTCCTCGGTGGGGAGGGCATAGGGCTGGGTGAGCGTCACCATGACGAGCCTGAGGTCCTGGTCCTTGGCTAGGGCGGTGAGTCTCTTGATGGCCTTGTTGGTGGCTCTGGCTTTTCTGGACTTCGTCTGGTTGTGGCAGATGGGTCTGGCGCAGCAGGGGAGCTTGCAGACCTTGGTTTCGAGGAAAGTCGCTGTGACCTCCCCGGTGTGAGGGTTGAATTTGTGTTTCTCGTATTGTGCGCCGCACTGGATGGCGTGGATAATGCGCTTACAAGCTCTGAGGTAGAGCTTGGAGCCGATGTCTTTTTTGGTGTGTCGTTTGATGTTGAGGAGCCTGGCTTTGATGGACCGAACGGAGCCAGACGGGAGATCGATGGCTTCGTTGGTGTTGACCAGGTGTTCTCGTTCTAGGGCGCCGGCTTCGGTAGGTGGGAACCGGACGATGAGGCTATCGATGTTCTCTATGAGTCCTTTTATCGTATGAGCTAGTCGTTGGACCTTGGTGGTGGGATCTCTGAGCTTGAGGGTGAGTGGGGTGGCCAGGAGGACGTAGAAGCCGTGGCCGTAGTCGTACTGGTTGATCGTGGGCTGTTCGTCTGTGAACGCCGGTTGGGTCTGCGTCCAGCAGATGACCTTGGTTTCGTGGTCGTGGTTGTGTTGGTAGTAGCGTTCGAGCGTCTGGGTGACTTTGGATTCCCAGACGTGGTCGTCGTCGTCGAGCTTGGGACGGGACTTGATCTTGGCGACCATGTGCTGGACCTCGTGGGAGGGTCCCTATGGGGGTCGCCGTCTCCTGTCAACCCGAGGGGCTGCTCTTGGGTTGTGGGCAGGCGGCTCAGCCGCCGAAAGAGGTTGACATTCGTCTGCGACGGGGAAAGATTTTCTCCATGCCCAAAAAGACCAAAAACAGTTCCTCCGGGCCGCAAGCTCCCCTCCCTCGGCCTGAGTGGATCGCCCGCTACTTCCTGGGGCTCAACGCGGCTGCGAGCGCCATTCGGCACGACATCATGGCCGAGTTTCCGACAGAAGCTGAGTTTCACAAGCATGAAGCCGAGCTTTACTCCTCGGAGATCGAGACGCTGGCCGCGATGGCCGCTATGTTCGCAGCAGACCTGGAGCACCAGGGGTTCATGTCCATGAGGGACATGAACGTGCGAGAAGCCAACTTCAAACTGGTCTTGAAGATTGTCGCTCTACTCCGCGAACAGCCGGCAGCCCAGCAGGACGCTGTCCAACAACTTCTCTTCCTGCTGGAGGAGATGTTGGATGACGATGACGACGAGGACGGGGGAGACGAGGACCTCGAAAGTGAGGACGAAGCCCATCTCAAGCACAAGGAAGCAGCCGAGGCGTTGTTGAGCCGCTGCTCAAAATGTCAGGGGCGCACGGAAGTGTTGAGCCGAGATCGTGAAGACCTGCCAAGGATTCTGGGGACCTCTCGTGAGCAGATCGACTCCACCTTCGACGCGCTGGGGCCGGGAACAGAAGCCTGTCTTTGCCTGAAGTGCGGTCATGCCAGTATCAAAGGACCACCGCAGAGCTTTGGTTCTTGGGCCAAGAACCCGCGCGCCTAGCAGGTGGAGATTGGCATCCTGGTTTGTTGTCCTTGCAAACCAGGAGCCCCGATGCTGACGTCCGTGACCGCCAAGAAGATGACGCCTGCCGAGCAGAAGGCACTGGAGCGTGCGGGCAAGAAACACGCGGCCAAGGAGAAGATCTGGGTCAAGGTCAACGACAAGGGCAGCAAAACGAAGCGAGGTGGTTGGGCTGGGAACGCGACGTTCCAGTTCAAGGGCGAGGACAAGAAGCACGGGGAGGAGATCCCACTAAAGCACGGGGATACCCTGAAGCTCAAAGGCAAGCAGCTTTGGGTGAAGCCAAAACACGGCAAGGAATACGAGTTCGGTGCTGCGGAAGAAGAAGAAGTCGAAGAAGAAGAAGAAGTCGAGGAGGATGAAGCTGAGGAGGAGGAGGAAGAGGAGGAGGAGGCTCCACCTCCGAAAAAGAAGAAGCCCAAGGCACGCGACGAGGACGAGGAGGATGAAGCTGAGGAGGATGAGGAGGACGAAGGGGAGGGACCTCTCAGCGAGGAAGAAATCGCTGAGATGGAGGAGGAGGAAGCCCTCGAAGCTGAAGAAAAGAAGCTGAAGCTCCGCAAAGAGGCATTGGCGGCTGACAAGGCCGTTAGGAAGGCCGTAGCCAGGGCCAATCGGCTGCGTGGCGAGTTGGGTCAAAGCCTGACCAAGCAGGTCGAGGACGAGGGCGTCGAGCAGACCAGCAAGAGCGTGGCCGGCAAGCTCGTGGGCTTGGCTGGGAAGTTGGCGCTCAAGGGCTTCGTGAAGACGTTGTTCTTCCTTGGTGGGGCCATCAAGGGCGGAGGCAAGGCCCTCAAGGAATTGGGGCCGGCCATCAAGACCGAGATCGCCTCCGAGCGCAAGAAGCTTGGTGAAGCCCAGAAGGCCGGGATGTCGGACGTCATTGATGCGGACTTCAAGGTCCTCGACAAGAATCTGAAGGCAGTCGACGACGACAAGTGGCTCTTGGGTCCACCAGAGTCAAAAACCTCTACAGAAGCTCCAGCGGCAGAGAAGAAGTCTCTACCACCAAAATCGAAGAAGAAGGCTGCCCCGGCTGCTGTTGATTTCGGTAACGACCTCCCGATGGCTGCTGAGGAGGACGTAGTGGAAGCGGCTGTACGCCGTCTGCACGCTGCGCTGATGAAGGTGGAGGCCACATGGCCTCGTCACGGGATGCCAAGCATCGACTCTCTGGACCGGATGCCAGACGAGCCTGAGTCGATCGAGAACGACATCAAGACGCTGCGTGGGCTTGCCCGCGTGAAAGGCAACGACCTGGCTGGAGTGAACCTGAGGCTGTTGGCGAACGCCCTGGAGAAGGGTGGCGTCGAGAAAGCCGCGAAGCTCCTCAAAAGCATCGAACGCTCGATGGATGAAGACGACTTCGATACGTTCTTGTATCTACTACCTGATAGTCTGCTGCGGAGCTTCGATGGCCAAGCTCGTTGACGTGAAGTGCGAGGCTTGTGGGAAGGTCGTCGAGGATGTCCTGGTCTCTGGTCCAGCGTCGCCGGGTCAGACCGTTCAGGTCGATGACCCGCCGAATTGTGGTGACACCGAGCGGCAGACGTGCGGCCCATTCAAGGTGATTATGTCGGTGGCCCGGCACTCGAAGCACTCATCGTGGTCGACGAGTTAGGCCCGCCTCTTTCCTTTGAAGAGGAAAGGGACAAGATCCATGTGGTTTCTGCGGTCTTGGTCTTTTGCTGCTGGACCGATGGCCAAGAGCCCTGAACCCCCATCGTAGGATGCCACCCACGTCGAGAAGTCCTTTACGCCGGGGAACTCACTTCTCAGGTCGATGTAGGCTTCGTACTGGTTGTGCGTCTTCGGATAGGCAAAAAGTCCAACCTTTTCCCCCAGCTTCTTCACCACCAGCCTGCCTGTCTCCGCCATCCAGTTGACCCACTCCTGCTCGATGTACTCCTCGTTGTCCTTCACTTCCTGAAAGAGCGCTTTGATCGCCTTTGCAGACAAGTCCCCATTCGCCTCGATCTCGAAGACACGCTCACCGCGGGCTTCCAACCAGACCTTGGCTTGAAGCTTGGGGTTTTTGAGAGATTCTCGGTCGACCGTTTGAATGTGCATCCGGTCGTCATCGCGGCTGAAAAACCCCCAGTTGTGTCCCACCACGTCCGACAGGAGGACGGCCATCGCAGAGATTTTTACCGCCATGAAGGGCTCCCCAAGTAGAACCGATAAGCACTATATGCTCCTTCAGTACCAAAGGTAAAGGTCATCCCAGGTAGACGAAGTCCGGGGCGATCTTTGGTTTTGGCGGCGGCCGAGGAGGCAGGTTCGTGAGCGGGGGCTTATCAGGACCTCGGTCCACGAAGTAGTACGATTGGATGTTCTCGATGCGCCAGCCGCCCTTGGGCGGGTTAGCGGGCTCCACCTGAAGCTCACGGCGTCGGTTGATGCCGTTGCCTTTGAAAACCTCGGGCGCCCCGAGGAAGAAGACCTCGCCAGGGTTGAGGCCGGATGGAGGCGGGGGCCATGGCGTCGGACGGTGAAGCTCGTGGCCGTAGCCCTCGCAGAGGGCCTTGGTGATGACGCCATTCTTCAAGCTGAAGGTGACGCGGCCGTACTCAGGCTCCTCAAGCGGGGCGAGGTCGTAGATCTCCGGGTCGTAGATCTTGTCGATCTGGATGCGGAAGCGGCGGAACCGGTCGCCGATGAGCGAGCCCTTGAGGTAGGCCATCGCGGCCTCGGGCTTCATGCCTAAGACGTCGAACAGGTACGTGCCGATGTAACTCATTCTACCGGGCCCCCTTTCGGACCTTCGACCAGGTCATCAACACGTCGGCCAAGACGTGTTGATGACCTGGCGGACCTTGTTGCGGGCGTCGGTGGGCAGCGCGTTGTAGAGGTCCAAGAAGACCTTGGCGATGCCTTCCTTGGCATCCTTGGTCGCAGCCCGCGCCTCCTCCACCTTGGCCTGGGCGGCTTCCTCGGCCTTCTGAGCGGCCTTGAGGTTCTCGACAGCGGTTTGCACGGCGTCTTGGATAGTCACGGGGTCTCCTTCAGTGGACACTCATCGACGTGAGGGCCTACCCATTCGCGCGGGCAGGTGCAGAGGCCCATCCGGTCTTTCGTCGTGAAGATGACTCGGGTTCTGGTCTCCTGGCGCTCGACATGCGTGAATGAGACCGCCCGGCCGCCGACGTACTGGCCCTCAACGAAGTCACCCGGCAGGAGGTCGATGATGGGCTCTTGTCCGAGATGGATGCGCACTGGGTTCGCGCGGCCGAGCGTGACGGATACCATACCTTTGGCGTCGATGATCATGTCGCCGATGACGCCGTGGAATTGGCGCTTGGCGTCGAGATCAAGGTCGCCGTCGAGGACCAAGCCGTGGACGAGGTAGTGTTGTTGGAGGTCGTGCTTGATCTCGGTCACCTCGATTCCCAGTTGTCGCAGACCTCGACGGGGCGAGTCCGGCAGTTGGTTGTGCGCCGCGACTTGGTTGATGTTGACCCGGTCGTCGACGTGTCTGTGTCGCAGGTCGTTTGCTGCTCGATGTGTGTCGACGTGCAGCGGTAGTTGGTGTGAAACCAGTACATGCCGCCGAAGACCACCACCGCGACCACGATGATGATGGGGATACTCCAGTCGGTTCGTCCTTGCGTCATCACTTCACCACTGTAGCTGAGAAACCGAGCCTCACGTTGACGAAGAACTCGCAGCACCCCTCATTGTCAACGATGTGCATCATGTAGACCTTCTCGATGGCGTTGAACGCCGGATACGAGAGGTAGTGCTGCCCTTGAAGGTCGTGCTTGACCTCCGCGCCGCAGTTCGGGCACTTGGCCTTGATGACGACGGGGACGTAGAAACGTTTGACCTCGACGCTGAAGGCTTCGTCGGCGACCTCGATCTGCGCCTCAGTCACCGGCTCTTTGTGGCTCTTGAACTCAGCCATTGGTGGGTGGGTTGAGCACGTCGTTGACGGTCTTCTCGCCGAGCATCTTCTTGAGCTTCGCCATGTCAGCTTCGAGCTTGTCTCTGGACGCGACGATGACCTTGCGCTCCTCGGCGGCGCGCGTGCGGTCCTCCTCCATGGATTTGAGGCGGGCTTCGACCCTGGCGAGGTCTGACCGCACCGGCTTGAGGGCCTCCTCTGCGGCCCAGGCGCGCTTCTCGGCGTTGCTGACCTTGGTGGTCGTCTCCTCGACGAGGTTCGTCTCCTTCTGCCCCATGAGGAACTGGGCCTTGCGGACGACGAAGTTGCGGTTGCCGTCCAGGACATGTGGGCTGGCTGCCCAGCCGCCGGAGTAGCTGCCGCTGTCGCGGCTCGGGCAACCTTGCGCGACACCAACAGCCTCGTAGTGGCCCTCCACCCGGTCCGCGATGATGACGTCGAGGATGTCCCAGCCCGGCTTCTGCGCTGGATCGTCGACAATGGCGAACAGGATGTAGCCGGGGAATTTGGTGAATATCTGCTGTTGGGTCATTTACTCTCCTTGCCCATCTTTGAAATCTTGTCGATAGCCGCAAGTAGCTTGGGATCTACATCGGCTGCGCTGAGTCGTTGCAGCCAGTTCTCGAAACCAGGATGAGAAGCGACTGAGTTGGCTAGACATTCGCCGAGAGCTTGTCTCGTCTCGTCACTCATCGCGATCTCCTCCGTCGCCTCATGTGCTAACCCAGACCGTCTCTGTGAGTATTTCCTTCGGGATGTCTGTCTCGGACATACGGGTCATCGTCCAGGTTGACCCGTGGTTGGCGCGGAGGGTCACGGCGCCATCGGGCCAGCGTACCCCGTAAAACGCCGCGTCGACCTTCGAGCGCTGCGCTGCCCCCTGTTTGGTCGGCTTGTGCTTGCGCGGCGGTTCCTTGTAGGGAACCTCGATCAGCGTCGGTTGTTCTTTGACCTCTGATTTGATGCCGTGGGCCATGACCTCGGTGTTGGTTGCGTAACGCCAGATCCGGCCTCCTACAGCTTGTCCATCGGACAGCGACTTGGCGACGGCGGCAGTGCTTTTCATGCCCAAAGCGTGGGAAGCCTCCCGGCCGGAGGTGTAGAACTCGCCCTGGTCGCTGATGACTGGGATCCTTCGGTCTGACAACTTCACCTTGCCGTTTTTGATCTGGACGACCGAAAGACCGGCTTTGATCTCCTGCTTGGGTAGGCTCTGCGGTCCCTTCGAGCGCTTGCCCTTCGAGCCGCGCTTGGGTGGGAAGCCGTTAGTCGCACACTCCTCCACGGAAGCTCGCCTCCAGGTCTGTCCCGCCGAGGTACCTTTACCACGGCGAATGACAAATGTGATGGCCGTCGAATGGACCTTGTACGCTTTCCCCGCTGATTGTGTGGACGGATAGAATTCGCCTTTGCCATTCACCACTGGTGTGGTGCGGGTACCATCGACAATATAGACAATGCCTTTGTCGGTGATGGTGTACGGGCCAGTCTTCTTCTTCTTGGGTGCTTTCAGACGCATGTGGGGGCTCCTGTTATCGTGGCTTCGGGCGTCGGATCGACTCCGCTTGAAAGCGCTCAGGCGCGCTTGCGGGCACTCGCCCAATCCGAGAAGGCGAGCACGGTGGCGGGGACGTCTTGGATGCGGCCGAAACGCCGGCCATTGAGGGCGGTGGCGTCGATGAAGATGCCTCGCTTGGTCTCCTTGACCACGAACAAGGCGCCATCTGTCACCTCGCCCTCGGTGAGGTAGTTCTTCGGCATCTTCACGCCGGTGCGGATGGAAGCCATCATCTTCGGCAGGGAGTCTTGCCAGCCGAGGTGTTGGTTGGCGATCTTGTCGAAGGTCTCTTTCGAGATCGACCAGCCGTGGCACATCGACGTGATGGAGCGGTAGTAGAGCTTGTCGCGCTTCTTGGTGCCCGGCCGCGGGACCAGCGTGACTTCGACGGGAACCGCGATGGCGAACTGCGCCTTTGAGCCCGGCTTGCGGACCGGATAGGTCCAGTGCTTCTTCACTTCCTTGAGCGTCGGCCAGACGAAGCGGAAGCCGTCCTTCTCGTTGTCCTTGCCGGCGTCGGCGAGGGCGACGATCTCCTCACGGGGGATGCCCGAGAACTGAGCCGCGTCGTGAAGGTCTTTCGCAACCCAGGCTTTCTTGGCCTCGATGTTCTGGACGATGATCGGGCAGGACACGTCGTCGATGAGGATCGGGCCGTCAGACTGAACGAAGATACTCGGCATTGGTAGTTGCCTCCGGTTGGTGGGGACGCCAGCAAAGCAGAAATCTGCTGGAGTTGTCAAGTGAGTTTGGCAGTTACGTCTTCGTCCGAAGACTTCGTCCGAAGACTTCGTCCGTAGAACTTGGTCAGCGCGGTGCGCATGACGGTCTCGGTGCAAAGGTTCAAGGCCCACTTGCTGGCGCTGCTTGTGTCGTCGATGAATCGTTGCGCGGCCAGAAGGAAAAGCTCCCGTTGGATTTGTTGGGCAACCTTGTTTTGACCCTGAGGGAGGGTGCTTCGCTTCGGCGCCTTGTGGTCGCGGTAGGCTTGGATGAGGGCTTCGTAGCGCTGTTCGGTGGTCATGCTTTCTCTCTGAGGTCTGCTTCCAGTTCCGTCATCGCGGCAGCCAGCAGCCGTTGTTCCGGGAGGTGCTTGGTCAGATCGTGCGCCAGCATGAACTCGCGCCACTTCTTCACGGCTCTGGAGAGCTTGGTGGAGTCTCGGTCCGAGATCGGCGCGTGCCTCGGCACCTCGATGATCCAGCCCTCGTAGTTCTTAGCGTCGCGGTCGTACAAGACGATGGTTCCACCCGTGTGCTTGAGGCGAAAGACAGGCCGCCAGATCGGGCACTCGTAGGTGGGCTCATAGAGGCTGTAGTTCCAGCGCTCCCGGCCCGACTTCCGAGCTTCCGGTTGGCTCTTGTCGCACTCCTCCCAGCGCTCGACCTCCTTGGTCTCTTCCAAGGTCCACAAATCCGGGTTCGTCGCCAAGCTCTGGATGACTTGCTCGACGAACGGGTCGGTCTTCTTGGAGAAGGGCCACCAGGAAGCCATCGTCTCAGCCCCCTTCATAGCGCGAGCCTAGGTCTTCCAGCGCCATGACCAGGGCTTGGACGTCGGCGCCATAGAAACCGGCGCACGTCAGGCTGTTGTACTCGACGATCTTCAAGCCCTCCGGCGTCTCGGCAATGTCGACGACAAAGGCGGGCTGCGGTTGCCAGAAGTCCGCCACACGCTGGGCGTGTTCGATGACGTGCGGATCGGCCGGGTCGTTGACGATGTGACCGACGACGCGGTTGCCCCGCTTGTAGCGCCCATGCGTCACCACCTTGCCGTCGACGACGAAGAACCGGGTCTCGGTGAAGATTTCCACCGGAGCCGAGACGATGACGGGCGTGTTGACGTCGAGCGTGAAGCCTGGGACGCCCCCATCGACGTCGAGGGCCTTGAGGGCACCGGCATGGAAGTCGGCCCACTCCTCGGGCTTGTAGACGCGGCCGGAGAAGACCTTGCTGTCCTCGACGGGGCGGATGAACTTGTCGGTCTCGATGCGCACGTCCTTGAACGGCAGGATGGTGGCGTCAGGGTTCAAGAGCCAGTCGGCCGGCAGCTTGGACGCCATCGTGACGTAGTCGAGGTTGTCGATGAACGCGCCAGGCTTCCAGCCACGCTTCACGGCGATCTTGGCCAGCGTGTACGAGCCACAGATGAGGACAGCGCCGCTCGTGTCAATGAACGGCTCTGGGCAATTCTCCTGCTCCTCGGCCGTCATTGCGAACGTGTCGGCGTCGGCGGGCATGAGGCGATCGGTCATGGGCACCGTCTTCACCGTGGCGAAGCGGATGCCCATACGCGGCAGAATCTCCATCAGCCGGTCGTAGCCCCGTTCACGATACAGGTTTGAGTTGAGCACCCAAAACATGCTCAACCCTTCACGCAAACGACGGCCTGGAGGGTATGGACGATCTCGACGAGGTCGCTCTGCGCGGCCATGACGGCGTCGATGTCCTTGTAGGCCATCGGCGTCTCGTCAATGACGTCGGCGTCCTTGCGGCACTCGACACCCTCGGTCGCTTTGACGTGGTCCTCCAACGTGAAGGTCTTTTTCGCCTGCGTGCGGCTCATCTTCCGGCCCGCGCCGTGGGAGCACGAGTGGAACGCCTCTGCGCAGCCCTTGCCCCGCACGATGAAACTTTTTCGGCCCATTGCGCCGGGGATTATCCCCATGTCGCCGAGGCCAGCCCGGACGGCGCCCTTGCGGGTGATGAAGACCTCCTCACCAAGGTGAGTTTCCTTCTGTACATAGTTGTGGTGGCAGTTCGTGGTTTCCAACTTCCACTGGAACGGCGGAAGCACACCGGAGTTGCGCAGGGCGCCGAGGGTCCGGTCCATCATGATCTCGCGGTTCACGCGCGCGAAGTCCTGGGCCATCGAGACGGCCTCGACGTAGTCCTTGAAGTGCTCGGTGCCCTCGGCGAGGTACGCCAGGTCCTTGTCCGGGAGGTTGTGGATCAGGTGACCCATGTCCTCCTTGGCAAGCTCGATGAAGTATTCACCGAAGCGGTTGCCGAGCCCGCGCGACCCCGAGTGCAACATCACCCAGACGTGCTGTTCCTCGTCGAGGCAGACCTCAACGAAGTGATTGCCCGTTCCAAGAGTTCCAAGCTGGTGAACGGTGTTCTTGGCGGCGGCCTTCGGGTGCTTGTCGACGACGGCCTGCCAGCGATCGTGGAGTCCTGCCTTCCAGGCGGCATCAACCGGCCCAGGCAGCGAACCCCAGGCTCCCCGGTCCTGGCCGGCGACGCCATTGGAGGTGCGGCCGTGGGGCACCGCGCGCTCGATCGCAGAACGTAGACCTCCGAGGCTCTCGGGCAGGTCGCTCGCCTTCAAGCTCGTGCGAGTAGCTATGACGCCGCACCCAATGTCGACGCCGACTGCGCTTGGAATGATCGCGCCCTTGGTTGCGATGACCGAGCCCACCGTCGCGCCGATGCCCATGTGCATATCTGCCATGATTGCGACGTGATCGTGGATGATGGGGAGCCTCGACAGCTTCGCCACCTGCTCCATCGCGCTCGCCTCGCGCTCCACACCTTTGGTCCAGGCGTAGATGGGTGCGCCGCCCTCGTCGAGAATCTCAGGTCCGCTCATGAAAGCTCCAATTTGACGTTCACGTCCTTCAAGGCCGCTGCGATGATGTCGTCGACGATGCTGATGAGGTCCAACTCCGCGACCAAGGCAACGCGCTTGGCGTAGAGGATGACGCCCTTGGCGGCGCCCTTCGCCATGACGCGGACCATGTTTTCGATGGTCTGTTCCTCCACTCCCGAAGGAACAGAGACCTTGATCGTCATGCAGGCCACGGCCAGCCTCACCGGGGAGTAGACGGGCTTGATGTAGCGGTCGGCGTCGAGGAGCTTGGCCATGGCCTGGAAGAACAGGACTCGCGTGCGGATGTGCGGAGGGTTCTCGTCCATGGAGTCGATCTGCTTCTCGATCTCGGTCAGCATCGTGTTGAACTGTGCTTCGCTCATGGGGTCATCCTGCCCTTCTTCTTGAACACGCCACCAGGGATGTGCACGTCCACAAGGTCCTCAATGGCCTTGTACGCAGCGTCCCATCCTTCGATCTCGGGAGACCAGGTGTCGAAGGCGCCTTCCAAGACCGTAAGCTCGTCCTTGGCAGCTTGAATCACTGCCTTGACGAAGGCTTCACGGTCCACGTCGGATTGGAGGATCTCAACACGCTTCGCCATATTTCACTTCACCACAGTCGTCATCTCGGTGGTCAGCCTGGCGTAGGCCGGCTCGCCTTCGGTGCCATGATCGTCGCAGCCTTCCTCGTGAAGCTCGACCCGGATGATGGCGCCCTCAGGAGGAGCGAAGCCGAGGTTCTTCTTGGCCCACTCGATGAGCGCGACGTCGATGTCCCCGGCGCTCATGGTGACGATGATCTGGTGCTCAGTCTTCACGGTCTCGACGACGGAGGATTTGGCAGGGCGGATGGACAGTCGCATGGTTTCCTCGTCGGTGATGGGTGGCTCGTCGTCGGGATGCGGAGGGGTCCAGAGGACCTCGACCTCAGCCCATGCCTTGCGCAAAGGCTCAAGGTCGCCGGGGCTCCAGGCGACGTTCTTCATCGCATGGTCCGTGGCCCACCACAAGGTGGTGAGGGTCTGTTGCAAGACGTCTTGGGTGATGATGTTCTTGTCCCGGTTCTGGCCGATGCGACGGAACAGGGCCAGGAACGAGTCGATGCCTTCCCAGGCTTGGCGCCCTTGGCGGCTCCGGTTCGATGGCAGGTAGAAGCTCCGGTTCACATGGGTGTCGCCGTTCACCGAGCCTTTGAGGCGGAAGGTTCCGTCGAGGGTGACGAAGCCATCCTTCGATTCGACGACTCGGAAGTTCGCGTGGTTGTCGTAGACCGAGTACTGCGGGTTCACGGAGAACCAGACGTTGTAGACGAGGCGGCCGAAATCCGCGTGCTTCTCGTCGGTGATGACGCCGCAAACCCCGGCGTTGACCTGGCCCCCACGACGCACCAGCCCCGTGATGACCTCTTTGGCCACCCGAGTGTTGAACTCTGGTGCGTCGTGGAGTGTCATTCGCCCTCGATGACACAGATGGCGACGGGCGCGCGGTAGACGTCGGGCTTCCCCTGGATGGCCTTCTTGTCCTCGCTCGATACGCAGCCTGAGGCAGTGCCAGAGACCTCGGCGAGCGCGAGCTTGCGCGCGGTTTTGACGTCTGGCGCCAGGACCAGGACCCGCGAGTGACTGTAGTGGGACTTCCATAGGGTCCACTCGTAAAGCTTCACGTTGTTGACCTTTGGTTGCGAGTCGAATCAGCCCTGCGACAGCGGTCGAGACGAGGATTGAGTCGGAGGTCTTTCTCCAGTTGCTCGTCGGGCAGGAAACGGACTCGACGACTTGCCAACACAGTGACGGGGTCGCCGGTGGCAGGGTTGCGCGCCTTGCGTTCTGGGGATACGACAACTTCCAGTGTTCCGAATCCTTCGACATGAACGCTGCCACTCTGTTTGAGAGTCTCCTTTGCTTGCTGGAATGTGATGGTCGACGGCATCAGTGCTTTGACATAGGGCATTTGCGTCTCCGTTGTGGGTTCAGGTTGTCGGCGCTTAGCCACAGATGAACTCCTCGGCCGCCCGGTATGCCTCGACGGCGAGCTTCACGGCCTCTTGGGTCGCCTTCTTCAAGGTGACCTCGTCCTCGGGATCGACCTCGCCCTTCGCCACCTGGCTCGCCACGATCTGGGTCGCAATGGCCAAGACGCGCTCGCGCTCATGCTCGTTGCGCATCTTGATCCGGCCGTCGGGCCGGGTCTCGATAGGTGGGGGTCGACGGTGCCTCATGGTGAACAGATCCTACGCATGTGTTGTTGCCTGTCAAGGCACATTGACTACTCTACGCGACGCCAGCCTGTCGCGGTGATCTTCGTTCGGCCAGTAGAATTCCGAATGCGTGATTGCGCGGCGTATGTTCGGAGGGTAACAGCCCCGACCTCCCCTACTCTGACCAACTGTGGCAGCAGAGCCAATGCTTGTGTGATACTGGTTCCCATGCCGACGTCAGCCAAGCGCCGGACCACTTCCGCTTTGGAAGCGTGCTTTTCATCAGGCCCCGGTAAGGCAGTCATGAGCGCTGCCTTTATGACAGCCGCCTTGCGGTCCGTGAAGTAAGGACCCCACTTTTCCATTATCTTTCTTGTCTCCCTGTCCACAGTCTTTCGTCGCTCATCTTCAAGAGCAACGAGAAGGTCATCGAAAGATTCGGCCTGAGTGAAGACCCGTGCTCGAAGAGCGGTCTTAACCCCTTCGGCTTCTGCTGGCTCCAACCAATCACTGAGAGCTTGGTGCGGGCCGTTTCCGACCAAATGCGTCGTCTTCACATCCGAGACTTTGTATAGAGCCTCGGTCTGGTCATCGTAGTGGGCAACGATGTAGTGGCTGTCATCGTGGTAGCCATTCTGGCCTATGATGCGCCCAACCACACCCCATCGCTGTGCGGCCTTCTGTTCGTCGGTCAGATGGCGTCTCCAGCCATAGCCCTGCCGCTCGTAATCTTCGATGGGTTTGACTGTGAGGACAACGGTCCCCATCGGAAGCCTTGGCTTATATTTTGCCGGCATTCAGAATTCCTCGTCCTCGTAGAACACGACGTCGCCACCGAAGGTCGCGTGTCCGCCCATGGCCTCGGCGAACTCCTCGGGGCTGGCGTCGGGGTGGTGCTTCTCCAAGACCCCGGCGAAGTGGGCGTTGAGGCCCCGGCTCAGGTGCTCCGAGGCCGAGACCTCCCTCACGCGCTGGGCGCCTCCCTGACTGGCCTTGGGGGCCGAGACCGCCGTGGAGCCCGGCTTGACCGGCCGACGAGCCCTGGCGGCCACTTGGGCGCGATGGAAGGCGTCCTCCAAGCAGGGCCAGAACGGCCCGGACATGAACTGGTGGGCGAGCTTGGCGATGACCAGCACCTCACCACGCTCGACGATGGGAGCCAGACGCTTGATCACGTTGGCGCGCACCAGGAGTGGATCAGGAAGCCGGTCTCCCGGCTCGATGCCGTCACCCCGGCAGCGGAAGCAGACCTTGCCCACGCCTTTCTTGCCCTCAGCGATGATCCAGGACTCGTTGTCCTCCAAGTAGCCCTCACCATCGCAGCGAGTGCAGGTACCCCCGCCGCCATGCTCGGCCAAGATCTTGGCCCGAGCCGCCAGCACCGCAGGAGGCACCGGACCAGAGCCCACCACCCGAGGAGGAACCTTCTTGTTCGCCTTCTTCGCCTTCGATTTGGTCTTCTTGGTCGTGCGCTTGCTCATTCCAGCAGTCTAATCCTGTGGAATAACCCGTCAAGTGCCGTTGGCAGATCAGGCATAATGAGCCTATTGACGCACAGTGTCATACAGTGCCTACATGACTAGATTCAGCCATTTAGCCTGATCCGGTGATGCAAGTCACGAATCAAGTCAACTTCGCTTGTCGCCACAGGCGTATTGACTACAATGGAGAGGTCAGGAACGGAGGACAGGATGCTCAGCAAGACCAAGCTCTTTGCCGCCCTCGCCGAGATCGCCCCGGACCTGTTCGCGGACGCCCTCAAGGCCGGGCTCAAGGCCAAGGGCATCAGCAACGAGACCTATGGCCGCAAGTCGATGATCTACATCGGCTGCCAGACCCCGGAGCGCCGCAAGCAGATCGAAGCTGCCCTCACGACCAAGGGCTTCAAGGTCAACCACGGCTACTATCCGGGTTCGGCCAACGCCGAGATCCAGGTCTCGTACTTCAAGGGCTGGCACCACGCCGAGTAGACCGCTTCCGCTCTCACCCGCTCTGCAACCAACCGAGGTTCACCATGTCACGCCACGGCTTCGAGAAGATGGTCAAAATCCCCGGCACCGACCGCGTCCAGTGGGTCCTGGATGAGGAGAAGGCCCGCAAGACCTGGGAGGAGAACGCGACCGTGGACGCCAAGGACATCGTGCGGTGGCGATCGAACGGCAGTGTGCCCTTCGATGACGTCTTGGCCGACTTCCAGGCCGTCGGCTTCAAGTTCGACTTCGCGGCCTCGCAGGCAGCGCGGGAGCGCGACACGGCCAAGTTCGTGGCGGCCTACCGCAAGGCACAAAAGAACCGCCCGGTCAGCGCGGAGGAGCGCTTCGAGGCCGGGGCGGCGTTCGGACGCGATGTGGAGGTCGTGGACGTGATCTCGGGCCGGAAGTTTCGCACCTGATCTGTCAAAGCCGCTTGACGTTTCAACGCACAAGTCTACAATCGAGCTACAGGAAGGAAGGCACCGTGAGCTACATCTTGATCGACGGCGAACCCCACCTCACCGACACGGACGACGAAGTCCAGGCGGCCAGGGAGGCGCTGCGCGACGCCGGAGTCGAGAACGCGCCGCTGTACCACGGCGACCCGGATTGCCCGGATTCCTACCGAGATTCCGTGCAGATCCTGTGGGCGGCCGAGGCTCCGCTCTGCTCCAAGTGCGCGGGCTCTGGCGAGGGCATGTACGACGGGTCCACCTGCTCCGCCTGCGGTGGCTCCGGTGAGGAGCGCGACCGCGAGGCCGAACATGACCTCGAAGACTTGCGTGCCGACTACTTCCTCGACCAGGAACGCGACCGTGCGATGATGGCGAGCGTCGAAGATCGGGGCTTCGAGGCCGACGATGATCTGCCGTTCTGACCGACCTGTCAAACCGGAGTCTGCCGTGAAAATAACGGAACCTGCCCACGAAAGACGTCCACGCGGCGTTTGTTCTTCCACGGTAGGCCCTCCGCTTTTCGTTTCTTCCATGCTTTTCGCAGCGTCTCACTGGTGCTGTTTTTTGCGGCGTCTGACCTTGGCTTTCCCTTCTTGGCTTCGGAGATCCTCTTTCGTCGCTCCTCACTGTGTGGGCCACGCGGCTTCTTCTTTGCGATGCTCATTTTTGCCCTTGTTGCGTCTGTATGCCTCCTTCCACGCATTGGTGCGTGACACTCCAAAGACTTGTTGTATTCAGGACTGGATGAGGCCAGAATCGCAGCTTCTTGTTCATCCAAGGACGACATTGGGCAAAGAAGAAGTATCGAGAAGTCAAAACTACTTCCTCCGTACTTGTTCCAAGCCGCTTGCAGATGCTTGTTTCCGTGCTTACCCAGCTTGAGCTTGCTCTTATGTTCGCGAAATCGTCGTTGTATGTCTATTGACTGCCCAATGTATCTTTTCCCGTTTGACGTGTTGCGTATGACGTAGATACCGATCGCCACTGTTCACCTCCACTCTCACCATCATAGGACCATGGCCATGAAGTTTCAACTCACCATCGCGACCAACTACTGTTCCACCTGGGGGGCGTGGGAAGGTTGTCGTGAATTGGTGCAAAACGGCCTCGACGCCCAGGACGATGGCGCCGAGATGAAGGTGAGCCACCACATCGACACGTTCCGCGTGGTCTCGCAGGGCGTGAAGCTCGACGCCAGGGTGTGGCTGATGGGGACGACGTCGAAGTCGTCCGGTGGCTACCGCGGCCACTTCGGCGAGGGGCTCAAGCTCGGCGTGCTGGCCTTGGTGCGCGCGGGACATGAGGTGAAAATCATCAACGGCGACGAGTCCTGGACACCCAAGCTCGAAGCCTCGGAGGTGTTCGGCGACGAGGTGCTGACCATCTACACGCACAAGCGCCAGAACGACAGCGGCGCGTTCACGATCGAGGTCAGCGGGATCACGAAGGAAGCCTGGGATCTCATGAAGGGCCGCTTCCTGTTCCTCGCCAAACCCAAGAACGTCGTGGAGACCTCCTACGCCCAGGTGCTCCTCGACGAGCACATGAAGGGCCGGGTGTTCGTCAAGGGCATCTTCGTCCAGAACAGCCCGGACCTCAGCGCGGGCTACAACTTCAAGCAGGTGGAGACCGACCGCGACCGCCGTATGATCTCGGGTTGGGACCTCCGCTACAACGCGGCCAAGGCGTGGGAAGAGGCCATGACCCACGAAGCCAGGCCCGAGTTCATCGAGAAGGTCATGGACCTCCTCCAGAGCAACGCCCCCGACGTCACCAACATGGGCGAGGGCTACGTCGATGCTGCGACCACGGCCAAGGTTGGCAAGGTGTTCCGGGCGCGCCACGGTGAGAAGTCGATCCCGGTGACGTCGATGGCGGGCGCGCGCGAGGCCGAGCACTACGGCTTCAAGGGTGTGGTCGTGCAGTCTGGCCTCATGGCTGTCCTCAAGGGTGAGGAGACCCTGAACCTCGACAAGTTGCGCGAGGAATACAAGAAGACGGCGCAGAAGTCCTACGCCTGGGCCGATCTGACGGAGGCCGAGCAAGCGACCTACAAGACCGTGCTCGACCTCGTCGAGAGCGCGGCCAAGGACCTCGGCTACGGCACCATCGAGGACCGGCTCAACATCGTGGACTTCGGCGACGCGGCGCTCGACGGCACGCTCGTCGGCGGCAAGATCAAGATCGCCAAGCGCCTGCTCTCGGACTTCGAGGAGTACCTGTCCACCCTCGTCCACGAGGTCGCGCACGCCCAGGGCGGCGACGGCACCGTCGGCCACGAGCGCGCGGAAGGCAAGCTCTACGCCCGCATCATCACCAGCCAGATGAGGAACTGAGCCATGTTTGGAGTGACCAGCACCATGGATCAGGAAACTTTCCGCACGTACATCCTCGATGCCGTGCGCAGCGTGTTCACCCAGGCCACGATGGCGGGGCAAGAACTGGCGCCGGTGGCCTTCGTCGTCACCAAGGAAGGTGTGGGCCTGCTGCCGGTGGGCCGGTTCATGGTTTCGGATACGGCCAAGGACGCACTCATGCAGGTGCTGTCCGCGCTCGCAAGCGACGACCACACGATCGGGATCGCCATCGTCAACGAGATCTGGACGGCCGTCGCCACCAAAGAGGAGGTTGACTCGGACTCCCTGGTGCGGCCTTCTCAGCGCGCCGATAAAGGTGAGGCTGCGATGGTGAGGTTGGAGTTCCGAGGTGGTGGCGTCGAGGTCTGGACGGCCGTGATCTCCCACGACGAGAGGAACACCCGGACGCTGGCCGAGTTCAAGTCCCACCCCATCGACGGCGGCCGGATGGCCGAGCCGCTGTTCCCCCAAACCACTCTGCCCAACTGAAAGGCGCGTCATGAGCAAGAAAATCCGGAAAGCACACGGGGCTGTGCCGTCATGCTGCGGGCGAAAGGTGGGAAGCTCCGATGAAGCGCGCTGAACTTGAAGTTGGGATGGTCGTGGCCGTGAAGCGCGGCCCGGCGTCGAAGGACCGCTACAAGGCGATCGTCCTCGACACCCGTGATTGGGTCGACGCCGGCCGCGGAAACTTCGCCTTGAAGACGCCTGGCGCCAAGGTGAAAGACTTTGGTTTTGGTCCACGGCACGGGATCGCCATCGCCAGGAAGCGGCCGTACACGCCCAAGGGTGAGCTTCCCAAGTGGGAGCCCGATATCGTGCCCCTCTCCCTCATCGCCGAGACCTGGGCCGCCTACGAAGCCAGGACCGCCCAGAGGCACAGGGAGCAGGCAGCCGCCACCAGAGCCGAGGATGACGCCTACGAGGCCAGGGCGGCCCGCAGGAGCGCCCTGGAGGCCCGCCTGGGGGTCAAGGCGGCACCGCTCACCGACTTCGAGGTCATGACCCTCTGGCTCTCGGACCTCGAAGCCATCGCGGCCCAGATCACGACGCTGACCGAGGCTCTCGTCGAGTACGAGTACAGCGGCGGAGGCGACGAGACCTGCACCCAAGGCTGCGGTGGGACCGTGAACAAGCCGCACGCACCGACCTGCTTGTTCGCCAAGCTCGACAAGAGGGCCGCTCGGTGAACGAATGAAACGTCGTTCCCTCAAACAGATGGGCTCCTACGAGAATGGGATCGTTCACCGCGCCCACAAGCGCGAACTTAGTAACAAGACCAGGGCTTCTGGTGACGTCATGGACTTCGCTTTGCTTGTAGCTGATGAAGCGATTATCGCCGAGATGGAGCGGGTCAGACCGGCCTTTGAGGCCGCCCTGGTCTGGCTTGACACAGTAGCCCCAAGCACCGCCAAGATCGTCAGGAAAGCCATGCGCCGTCAGAGGTCAGAATGACCATCGAAGCGGTCTGGCTTGGAGGCCCTCCGGGGAACCGGGGGAACGTCATGCGGAAGAAGCTGGCCCGATATGGGGTCAACTTCGTCGCCGTTCACGAGTACCTGTCCTCCAGGGACAGATTCCCGGCCAGCACTAAGGTCGTCCTCCTCAACGTCGAGATGGCCTCCCATGGGATGCAGGACATCGGCAAAAGAGAAGCCGACCGCGTCGGAGCCATCTTCGTCACGGCCGGATTCGATCTGAGCCGCACCGTCCAAAACCTGACCCGGCTTGGGATCATCGACCCGAACGCGCCACCACCAGCCGAGCCCGAAACCCCCGACCCAGAGGACGACATGACCAGCAGCAACACACCAAACGGCAACGCCCCGAGCCAACAGCAGAGCTTCGTCGCTGCCGACCCTGGCACCCACGGCAGCGTCGAGGCCCAGGCCGCGGACGCCCTCCTGTGCATCGAGAAGTGGCCCGCCTTGCGGCCCTTCCTCCTCAGGGGCATCGTCGAGGCCCTCAGCAAAGAAGCCGGTATGGAACCCTCCCACAAGAAATAACGTCAAAGTCGCTTGACGCTTCAAGCACAATGTCTAAAATGGGTCCATGGACGCCCACGATGACGTGAGCCACAACCCCACCGGGACACTCAAGAGGGTGCGATGACCAAGGCCAAGGCGTCGAGGAAGAAGGCCACGCCCAAACCGACGGGGCCGCAGTACCCCATCATCGTCGAGACTTTTCAAAACGTTGACGGCTACCGCCTCGGTCAGATGCGGCAGGAGGAACCTTCGTGTTGGAATGGCACGGTTTCTGTCGAGAAGTACCGGGTCACGATTGAGAAGGTCGATGAGCCGTTGGAGGCCATCCACGAACGCATCCGCAAGCTCTGGCGCGAGACCGGCAACCACCATCACTGGTTTCCACTCAAGGCCGCGGCAACCAAGTTCGGTCTCGTGCTCGATGACCAAGAGTGGGGCAAAGACAGAAAGGATACGAAGTGACCATCCGAACCCTGCAAGACGTGGCAGATCGACTCCGCAAAGCCAGAGCCACGATCCCGCTGCCCCGAGACGAGAACACCGGCACGATCGAGAGCGCCATGAAGACGGGGCTCAGCATCGCGCTCGTCGTCGTCGAGGAAGCCCTGGAGAGCGCAGCCAAGGCGCCGACCGTCATCTCGCATTTCAAGCTGCGAGAGGTCTCAGCCACACCGGAAGGGCCGCAAGCTGGTGGCTTCGTGCTGGGCACGGAACGCCAGGCCATGCGGGTCAAGGAGCTTGAAGCTGAGATCACCGAGATGCGCTCGGCTATGACACAAGATCTGCTGGTTGCCGGGAGGATGCGCGGTGACCTGGAACGTGAGGTCGCGTCGCTCGGCAACAAGCACCTCTTGGAGCTTTGCACCGAGCTTCAAGAGCGCGTGGCCTACGCCGAGAAGGCGCGCGATGAAGCCCTGGCCGAGAAGGACGCCGCGCTCGCCAAGACGAAGGACAAGACCAAGCGCATGGGCCGCCACATCGGGCGGATGATCCAGGCCCTGACCTTCTATGCTGATCCGGAGACCTACTTCGCGATCGGCTTCATGGGCGATCCCCCACACGGCCCCTTCCTCGAAGACTTCGAGGAGATCGATGGTGCCCACCGCCCCGGCAAGAAAGCCCGCGCCGCTCTCGACGAGACAGCCGCCATCAGCCCCGAAGACCTGGAGGCGCTGCGTCAGGCCATCCGGGAAGGCGTCCAGGATGGACTGGCTCCTCTCAAGACATTTGTTGAGGCCACGGGCCGCGTCTTCACCAAAGCCATCGAGATTGGTGAGAAGCTGCGGTTCTGCCCTCACTGCAACGACACCGGCGTCATCGAGACCGGCAACAACGACCTGCCCTGCGAGCATTGCCCGAAGGGGCAGACCGCGGTTTTCAACGTAGGAGGCGGGCAGACCCAGACCGGAGAGCAGGTGCTGAGGAGCTACAACCCGCCCGGCAACCTGCGGCAACCGCCGTCCTGGAAAAAGACCACATGATCGAAGCATTCTTGACCCTCCTCACGCTCGGCTGCATCTCGATGTCGGTGCGCCTGACGCTCGTGAACCGACGCTTGAAGAAGGCGGAGGTGATCTTGCAGAAGGTCGTCAGCGTCGTCGCCATGGCCGACCCGGAGAGCTTCAAGAAGCCTCTCCCTGCTCCACCAGATCCGGTTCGCCTCGCCGAGATCGCCCGCAACCTTCTCGCGCTCCAGGCCGAGGTCGAGATCAAGAAGGAACGGCTCAAACACGGCATCTTCTGGGGCGAAAAATGACGACCATGCACGATGCACCCCAACACCTCGACGCAGAAGAGAAGCTGCTCTGGAAGGACGCGGACGGCTTCGCCCGGAGCCTCCTACGGCGCATCTCGATCGCCAGAGCCGAGACCCAACAGGCGCAGGAGTGGGCCGAGAAGACGGTCAAGGAGGTCGCAACAGCTAGGATTCTCACCTGCGTCTACTGCGGCCACCAGTACCAGGACGGCACGCCCGCAGCCAAGCACGCGGCGCTGACCGAGCACATCCAGACTTGTGAGCAGCACCCGCTGACGGCGCTTCGGCAAAAGGTCAAGGTGTTCTGCGACCACATGGCCGAAGCCTTGGGCGCCGAGCCGCTGGCCGAGGAAGAACACGACCTCGACGTCCTGGCCGAGACCCTCATCACCCGCCTCAAGGCCCAGGCCCAGGACATCGCCGCTGAGAACCTTCGTGACGCCGCCGCCAGCCTCTTGGCCGCGCTGAGCCCCGTGGACACCGCGGCCAAGAGGCTCAACGATCTGGTGAAGTCGAAGCCATGACCAGACCGCCCACACTAAAGCTCGATCCTGCGACGACGCCGACGCTGGCCGATCCGCCTCAAGGGCAGATGTGGCAGTGCTCGGACTGTGCCCATGGCGCGACGTTGCCTGAGAATGCCTGGTACCATCGGATCCAGACCGGCCACGGCGCACCTACCCTGATGCCGTTGGTGTTGGACTTCCGCATGGAGAATCTGAGCGCAGGTGACGTCGTCCTCACCGCTTCGCTCCGGAAGAAGCTCCGCCGCGCCCTTGGCGCGCTGCGACAGCTTTGCGAGGAGCCGGACGTCTCGCAGCGCACGCACACGGTCTACATGCACTTGCCTGCAAAGCCAGAGCGTCAGGCCATCCAGGCGCTCATCAAGCTCGTCGAGGACAAGTCATGAAGCACTACTGGCCCGATGTTCCCGGAGTTGGCAACGTCGCCGTCAGTCGGCACGCGCAAGCTCGTGCAGAGGAGGACGACATCAACGAACACGCTTTCGAGCAGGTGCTCTACAACGGGGTCGACACACCCGATGGGCAGGGCGTGGTCTGGCGTCAACTGAATGGAGTCCGGCTCGTCATCATCGTGCCGACTCCGTTCAAGGGCGCCAAGCTCGTGAAGACCATGTTCCGCGTGAGGGAGCAGGCGAGGGCGCGAAAGTGACCGACTTCTCCCAGATGGACGAAGGTCCGCCGCCGCCCAAGCTCGACTGGTCGAAGCCGTCGCTGGCTGTCGTCGTCCAAGGCATGGGACGTGGCTGCGTCCTGTTCTCGGCTGGACCGCACGTCGACTCCATGATCGACGAGGCTGGTGTCAGCGACCTCGATCTCCTCGGCCTCGACGACGCTCCCGAAGGGATCAGCATCTGGGAAGGTACGATCAAGACGGTCCACCACCACACTCCCGACATGAATGAGTACGACTCGTGGCTGGAAGGCGCGTTTCGCGCGCCCACCGACCAGGAGTGGGAGTCGATCCGCAAGAACGAGTGCCCATGGGACGATGCACTTTGGTTGCTCCCGTGACCGATGAGAAGCCGCCGAAGTCCAAGCTTGCCAAAGCCTTTGAGACGATCGACAAGCTCATCGCCGAGAGCGGTGGCAAGCTGCGCTACGGCCCCGAGGAGCCTGAGAGGAGCGCAATCACGGTCTTCGCCTGCGGGCCTCCTACGGATCACAAGTGCGACCACGAAGGCCCCGAGGCCAAGATCATGAGTGAATGCCGCCTGTGCGGCGGGACCGGAACGTGCTCACCTCACGGCGGCGTCCTCAACTGCCCCAAGTGCAAAGGTACTGGCCAACGTGAGTCCGGCTCATCGTCGTCATGCTCCGTCTGTGGTATGTCGGCGTTCGATCGTTCTTGGTGGGAGGGTCCATGACCTCGGCCAGCGTCGACCACAACATTGGCATCAACGACGAGGTCACCGTGTGGTTCGGCGACACGGCCGCCAAGCTTGCGGGCAAGGTCGTCGCCGTCATCGTTCCCGGTGAGGCGTTCCGGGTGAAAATCACCACGCGCGGTGACGACCTCTCCGACGCCTACGACTGGATCGTTGGCGAGGAGTTCGACATGTGGCGCCTCAAGAGGTTTCAAGACGCTAGCTACGACGAGTATTTCTGGTCCCCTCGTGGAGAGCAGGTGGAACCATGACTGAGAAGGACGCCCACGCCAAACATTGCTTTCGCCATGGACAGAATCATCCGTGTGAGCGGTGTATGGATGAGGCATTAGAAGGCGTCACCGCCCGCAAGGTGCCCTGCCGGAAGTGCGGGCTCACTGACGAGATGTGCCTGTGCGTCGCCAAGGCGTACATCGCGGACCTCGAAGCCAAGATCGAGAAGCTGGAGGACGACGACAAGCCGCCTGTCGACGCTCTCATCGCCTTCGTGAAGAAGCACGCCTACAAGGCCGACTCCGCGGGACCTACGGCTCTGGCTATCGCTACTGCGCCGACTGTGGCGCCGTCGTCGACGCCAACGAGAAGCACAAGCCCGGCTGCGTGGTCGAGATCGTGAGACCGACTCCCGATGGCTGAATCTCTCTACTACGTCCAGGACAGCCGGGTCTTCACCGGCAACTGCGTGACCTGGTGGTGCCCGGAAGGCCATGGTTACACGAACCACATCGACGAGGCCGGGAAGTTCAAGGCCAACGACCGCGACTGGCGCGAGACTGACGTCTTGTGGCCAGTCGAGCTTGTCGACAAGCTCTGGCGCCACCACATCGACATGCAAGACCTCCGCGACTACAAGCCGTTCCAGAAGGAGAAGGTGACTAATGGGTCGTGAACTCAAACGTGTTCCATTGAACTTCGATTGGCCGATCAATAAGATCTGGGCAGGCTACCTCAACCCGCATCGAGCCTCCTGCCCCGAGGAGGGTAAGACCTGCTTCAACGGACACACGGCGGCCGGGCAGTGGCTGGAGTCGATCTGCCGCCTGATGGGCTTGCTCGCCGAGCAGGCCCTGGAGGCGCCGCAAGCCGAGGAGCGCCGCGCACGCGGCTGCATCTACCCTCATCCGTACCTGGAGGAGTGGTCTCAGGCGCCGCGCACGTCGGTCCCTGACGCTGTGATCCAAGCCATCCGGGACAAGGACCCGCAGGACGAGGTTCAGCGCAACCTGGCCTTCGAGCGTGCGTACAGAGCCCATCCGCCGAAGCTCCTCCCCCTGACCCCCGAGCTTCAGCACCTCATTGAGGCTCTGGCCGGGAAGAAGGCCAGGGTGATGATGGGAGGTGGCTTCGCTTGGAGCCTAGCCAAACGCCTCAAGGAGTTCGCTGGGGTCAAGGAAGACGACAACTGGGGCATCTGCCCGGTCTGCAAGGGCCATAACATCGACCCGGCCATCTACGAGGCCCACGAAGCCTGGACGAGCACGGACCCGCCCAAAGGCGAAGGCTACCAGTTGTGGACAACAACAAACGAAGGATCACCGATGTCGCCGGTGTTCGCCACCCTCGACGAGCTTTGCGCCTGGTGTGAACCCAACGCTTCCGTTTTCGGCTACCAGAAGACCACCAAGGAACGCTGGCGCGAGATGCTCGACGCCGACTTCGTCCGCCATGAGGTAGAAGCCTCCGACGGCACGAAATTGGTGTTCATGTGAATGACAGACTGTGAGGATCAAGTGACAAGAGAGCTACACCCTGACTCGCTGCAAGCTTGGATCAACAAGACGTATCTTGACGAGAAAGGCGAAGAGAAGCAGAACGACTTGATCTACTTCAAGGGCGCGCTCGACCAGGCCATCTACGTGCGCGATGTACTGGGCGCGAACGTGTGCCGTGGTGTCGAATACGAGCATCGCAAAGACGGCTCACATGTCAAAGTCGTTTCTGAGCACATGTCGAAATCGTGTCCTCTGGCGGTCTACTCGCTGGAGCCGCCTGGAAAGGGCATTCGCTTCGTCCTTCGCGGCAATTTCTACAACTGGAAAGTCTCGGTCATCAGCGACAAGCCGATCGACATCGATCCAATCGGCCTGTTCCGCGGGGACCCGCCTACAGCCCCGAGATACGCTGGCGACCATCTCGTCTCGTGCTACTTCGAGGGCTTCCCCGGCGACTTGGTCTTCGGCTACTACAGCGAAAGCGACAAGATGCGCTTCTCGGTAGAGCTAGGTGACCGAGAGGAAGTATGGGCCTTCATCTTCCTGTGCCTGCGATCCTACGAGGGTGATGCGTGGCGCGTGAGCAAACAAAAGAACGACGAGGAAATGCGCCTCAAAGAGGCCGAGCACATCAAAGAGCGCGCACGTCAAGACGTTGAGCGGTTGGAGGCGCAGTTGAAACAAAAGCGTCAAGAAGCAGGGCTGTGACCACCATTCCACCAGAGATTGACAACGAAGACTGCAAGCGAGCCCTTCGGCACATCCGAGCCAAGGGCCGTGTAGCTCTGAACGACGTCCAGGACCCTATAGAGACCGGAGCCCTCTTGTGGCACGGCCTGCTTGATGTCGATGGCGACGTCTTCTCTGTCTCCGACAAAGGCCGCCTGGTTCTTGAAACGTGGGGTGCAACATGAGCGGCGGGTCCTGGGACTACAGCTTCATCAAGATGAAAGAGTGCGCCGAGGCTCTGTTGGAGGACCGCACGCTCTATGCGCGAGAGAAACCGGACCTCAACGAGAAACAGCGCTCGGAGCGCCACCGACTCGGCGCCCTGCTGCTGAAGGTCGCCGCAGCCATGAAGGCGATTGAATGGGTCGACTCCAGTGACTCCAGCACGCCCGCCGACATCGACGCGATCGAAGACCTCGACGCCGCCCTCGGTGCTCCTCCAGAAGCGGTAGCCAAGCTCCTGGCCCTCTGGACCGAGGCCAACGATGACGAGGTGACGTGGGTTGCGAAGCCCCTTGAAGAAGCGCTCCGTCTGTTGGACCCTGTAGCCTTCGCGCGTGCCAAAGGTGAGGACTGAATGGGAAAATCCAAGGCATCGGTTCCCCCGTCAGGCATGAAGCCGCTGTTCGGATCGAGTACGACAGCAGTTCCAACCGGCGACCTCGTGTTCATCGAACCCCGGCCCTACTGCACTTGGTCCGCCAAAGCGGTGTTGTGGAAAGGTCACAACTCGGCCCTCGTGAAGGCCAAGTATGCTGACCCTCGACTACTCACCAAGGACTACACCAAAGGTCTTTCTGAGAATGTTGAACGTTTCGCTGACAGCGATGTGGACATGCTCATTCTCAGGACTTTGAGAATCAAAGCGAAGTTCACCAAACGGTTCACGTTCCCTGCGGTCCATATCGAGGACAACGGTCGTCGCACAGACATCACGCTTGCAGCCTACGCCTCCGAGAAAGGCGATCAGGTCATGTACCTGGACACTGGGTTCGGTGGTACCCCGGATGTCATGTACGCCGGCCCCAACGACCCAAAGCACGGTTGTCCTACGGCCGCCGTGAACCAACCGACCCCGAACGCCGTCACGCTAGTGGTAGCGTGTTATCGCTACGACGACGAGCTTGAGATGGGCCTCCATGTCGTCAAGACCCCGAAGCTGGCCAAGCTTTTGGGGGTGTTACGTGCCATCAGGGAGGCCGTTGGAGCGGACTTCCGGCAGGCCAGCCTGATCGACTTCAACAAGGAAGCCGAAGCCAACGAAGCCTTGCGCAAGGCCCTCGAAGCCTGTGACCCTTACCCTCAGCTTGAGAAGGCGAGGCGGAGCCTTCTCAAGGCGGCCCCCACTGAATGGCTGCCTCTTCTAAGGCCGATCTTCAATCCTTCGTGATGTCACGTACTCGCTCCTATCCTTTGACTCCAAAACAGGTCGACATCCTCTCTCGGGCGGCTACCACTCCAAGCGACGAGGGCCTGATCGTTGAGCACAGTGACGCGATTTCAGCGCAGTCGCTCCGCCGTCGAGGTTGGGTGAAGCTCGTGAATCGCTCGATGGAGCACGCGGCAGGCTACCGGGCCTTCATCACAGACACAGGTCGCGAGGAGCTTGCTCGTCTCGCCCAATAGGCTAAAAGAGGTTCGTGACCATGGACGTGCCTCCACTGAAGTGCCCGAACGGCTGCGCACCGACCACCGGCTACGGTGTGATGGGCACTATGGCCAAGTGCGGTGCGTGTGGTTGCGAGTTCCAGGTACCAGGAGGCCCGCTGGAGGTATCGGTCATGGAGGCGCCGAGTTGGACCATCCCGTTGCCTCCTACTTGGGAGCCGCCGCCAGTCGATCTTCAGTACCTCGAACACCGCAGCATCATCCCAGAGGACTACGACCCAAATCGGGATGATGACGAGTTCAGACGTCGGCCGAAACCAAAGCCCGCCTCTCTCGGTGAGCCCGCTGAGTGGGCACCTTCACCAGACCAGGTGAAGGCCCGCGACGGCATCATGGCCTGGCAGAAGAACAACGACGGCATCGAGGTCCTCACAGTTGGGGGCTGGGCTGGAACAGGGAAGACCGCGCTTACGGGCCGCGTGGCTTACGACTTCATCAAAGAGGGAGTGACTGTCGCCTTCGCTACTCCCACCGGCAAGGCAGCCCAGGTGCTAAAGAAGGCTCTGGCACGCGGTGGTGTTTTGGATGCGCCGGTGACGACCATCCACGGACTCGTCTACAAACCGGTAGAGGACCCAAAGACTGGGCGGGTCATCCGTTGGGAGCCGCGTCGGGAACTCGATTGTGATCTCGTCGTCGTGGACGAGGCTTCGATGGTCTCGCAGGACGTGCTCAAGACCCTTCGCAGCTTCGGGGTGCCGATCTTGGCCGTAGGAGATCATGGCCAACTCCCGCCTGTAGGTGAATCCACGGGGCTGATGACCAACCCAGACTTCCGGTTGGAGAAGATCCATCGTCAGGCGGCCGGTAACCCCATCATTCGACTCTCGACATTGATCCGTAACGGCGCTCCCAACGAAGCGCTCAAAGCCTTCATCGACGACATCGACGATCCTCGTGTGCGTTACACCAAGAACCGGACGCAAGCCATCGAGTTTGGCGCCCCACCAGGCGCGCTCATCACCTACACAAACAAGCTCCGCACTGCGCTCAATCGCGACATTCGTCACGACAAATTCGGCTACACCGATGACATTGACCCGCAGCCAGGTGAGGTCGTTATCTGCTTGAAGAACAAGCGCCTAGATGACGGGCGCCTCATGGCTAATGGGCTTCGTGGCACCGTGAAGTCCTGCGCCCCTGGACAGCAGCACACCTATAAGATGACAGTGGAGTTCGACGAGCCGGTCGGCCTCGTGGAGGACATTGACGTCTGCACGCATCAGTTCTTGCGGGACAAGACGTTCGCTGGCTTCGATGAGGTGCCGGGCAAGCACTCATCATGGTGGTCAGTAGGTGCTTTGCTGGACTTTGGGGGAGCGATAACCGCGCACAAGTTCCAAGGATCACAAGCTGATAAGGTGGCAGTGTTCTTCGAGTGGGCGCTCTCTATGATGGAAGAGCCAGACAGACGCCGCTGGGGCTACACTGCCACCACACGCGCAGTTGACCAACTTCTCCTTGTCTTCTGACGTCGTGCTGCGCGCACGGTCGGTTTTTCCGCCGTCGTGCTCAGCCGTTGCTATTCTGATGGATGGGAGCAACGCTTTCAGATCTGCTTCGGGCCGCCCTGCTGCTACCCGAGGACTGTACAGACCAGGACGTCGTAGCAGCCATCCAAGCTGTGATAGCGGACAATGTCGCCCTCAGACGTCGTGTCGTCGAGGAAGGCACGGACCTATATCAAGAGCTTGCAAAAGCGCGGAAAGAGATCGCTGCGCTCGTGGAGGAGCTACGGGCGTTGAAGGGTGGCTGAAGCATCTTTTGTCGCCAATCACGCTCCCAGATCCAGACCACCTTGTAACCAGCGTCGGTTAGCCTTGCGAAACGCGCCAAGGTCTTGATGTAGAGGGTGCCAAACGTTTTCTTCGAGACCGTGTTCACAGAACTCGCGGCGTAGACCGCTGGATTCCCGTGCCAGAAGTCTCCTAGGAACTCGTAAACCGTCCGAGTCACGGGATCATACCCATCCACCCGGATGGACAACTCCGGAAGGCGGACCTGTCGTTGCTGTTGTGGGATGGCGAGCGAGTCCAACCATGCGATTTCAGCCTTCGATACACCTGATCTGGAACAGAGACGGCAATCCTGTCCCACCAGATGGGCGTTTGGCGTCATCAAGAACGCACCGTGCCTTTTGCACACAATCTCAACTTTGATTGTAGATCCGACGTACTGGACTTTGGAGTAGTCGTACTTGTTGCCGTGGACTTTCTTCGCGGCTGCTATGAAGTCTTCTGTGCTGCTCCTGTGTGCTTCAGCCATCGCGCGGTACCCACACGTCTGGCATCCAGAACCAGTCAAGTGAGTATTAGGGCTTTGAGGGAAGTCTTCGCAGCAGGTATTGCAGTGAATGATGACATCGATGTGGCTGGTGACGTACTTAACAGAATCGTAGTTGAAGGCTTCACCATGAACGGCGCGGGCCAGGTTGACGAAATCTGCTGTGGTGAGGCGCTGTCGCGTCACCGAGCACGAAGGACAACCTCCCTTTCCACGTAGATGGTTGCTGGCTGTCTGCGAGAATCTCGTTTCGCATTTTCTACAGACCAAGTCGATCTTGTCGCGCATCGAGGTGTACGTGCCGTAAACGTAGGCATCACCGTGAACAGCCCTGGCCTTTGTCATGAAATCTTCAGGGCTGAGGCTCTTTGCGCAACGTGAACAGCCATGGCCTTGGAAGTGAGTGTGTGGTTTCTGCTGAAACTGGGTCTGGCACTCCAAGCACCTGATCGTGACTGGTACGAACTGTGTCTCATACGCCACGCACGAATAGTCGAACTTGGCTCCATGGACTGCCGTAGCGCGGCGGATGAAGTCGTCCTTGGTCAGACGTGGAGGCATGGCGTCATAGTAATCGGAGGACAGGAGGCAGACCAACGGCGCACCTCTCTAGGAGAGCACCAAGCGAGGTCTGCGATGCCCCCTATTGCCGCGTCCAACAGGTTCCACATCGAGGCAAATCGGCCTGCTGTGCAGATCGATGTAAATTCCCCCTATGCACCAACGACCCAGACCTATCACGGGTTCTCGATCCAGGTCGGCGGCATCATGATCGGCCGCTTCACGGAGTGGACGCCGCAGGCAATGGACCGCGACGTCACGCTGCTTTACGAATTGAACGCCCGAACCTGGGGCCAGCCTGTCGACGCCGTGCCTGGCAAGGCCAACACCTTCACCGTCGGCTTCGGGCGCGCTGAGGTCTGGGGTGAGGAGATTGAGAAGGCGTTTGGTGAGGCCGACGTCTACACGCTCCTCCTCAACCAAAACACGCCGTTCGCGATTGACGAGGTCTACCTCAAGGGCCTCCAGTTGTACCGTCAGTACCGGTACCTGGGCTGCTGGTTCAACAGCAAGAGCTTCGATGCGTTCACGGCCGACGGCGAAGGTGTCATCCGCATCTCTGGTGAATTTACGTTCGTTAACAAGATCAGAATCAAATGAGGCGCGGCTACCGCAGCGTACCGTTCGTGGTCATGAAGTTCGAGTACGCGGTGTAAAGCTCGTCGGTGTCCCAGAGGTTAGGGGTCATCTCGTAGACGAGGAACTCCGAGGTCCAGCGGAGCATCGTCGGCTCGTCGGCAGTGTCTTCCCAACTGAGGCCGTTTGGATCAAAGTAGCCCTTCAAGGTCACTTGAGGGAACATCAAGCTCGTGTAGAAGATCCAGACGAAGTTGTGAGCGCCCTCGTATTGCCCTGACGGCAACAGCGGCGGCTGATTCAGTAGCTCGAAGAACAGATAGAAGTCCTCTAGCCCAGGCGGACGAACGACCTCGTTTGAGAACCCCTGGATGGGCAAGATGTTGCCGCCCTGAAACTGAAAGTTGACCCTCGGGAAGTCAAAAAACGTGGACCCCTGATCATGGCTGGCGCGCGTGAACTGACGGGCCTGGGCATAGCGGGCACGACCGGCCTTGGTTTCCTCCTCAGCGGCACGCAGAGCCAGACTCCAGTCGGCAGACGCTGGGCCGGCGTGGAGAGCCAGGGCCTTGCCCTCCAGGCGCCACATGTCCGTAGTGAGCACGAAGCCGATGCGGGTGTCTTTGAGACCACCAGCGTATGCTTGGCGCATTTTGATGGCATCGACATTGTTGGGTGCCGCCGGCTGTGGGGAAGTTTGGGAGCCAAAGCCGTTCAAGAAGCTCTTGGGAGAGAACTCCTGGTTGCTGGACCGTTGTGTCGTTGGCGGGGCGATCTTGACCTGGGTAGACGCTGTGTCGCGGAACAAAGTGGCGACGGCATCGAAATTGACCAATGGCACGGCGCCTCCAGGCGAAAAAAAAAGAGCGCCCTCGTCATAGGGTGACGAGGGCGCCCTGGGAGGGCGTCAGTTCTGCTGTTCCGCTCAGACGCCGCCGTTGGCCATGTACGCCTTGGCCGAGCGCGCCGGCTTGGTGGACAGGGCGGTACGCGCCGGCACGGGCACGGGGGCACCGGTCTTCGGATTGCGAGCCAAACGCGCGCCGCGCTTCACGGCCTGGACCACGACAAGGTTCGGCAACTTGACCTTGTAGCCGGCCTCAGCGAGGGTAAGCACCTGGTCGCAGATGCCTTCCATGATCATGCGCCACACCTTCGGGCGAAGCGACATACCCAGCACCTGCTTGGCAACCGTTTCATTCGTATGCTTGAGCAGTGCCGACGTGGGGAGCACGCGATCCTTCGCGATGTCTTTGCCGATCCGCTTGGCACCATTGCCCTGAGCGTCGAAGATGGACCGGAAGAAAGGGCGACCTTCGGGGTCTACCTGGGGCTCATGCTCCAGGTAGGCACGACCGATCGCGATTGAGCGCAGTGTTCCTCCCACGCGGTTTGCCTTGGTGTTCTTCTTCTTCTTCTCATCGCCTGCGGCAGCGGCTTTGTTCTTGCGACGTGCTTCTAGTGACACTGTTCTTGCTCCTCGCGCAATCGATCAACGATTGAACGCTTTGGTGTGAGATGGCGAAGACGAAACCTGACCATCAGGCTTCATCTTCGTCCTCATCTTCTTCGTTATCGTTGTCGTCGACCTCGTGGTCATCCTCATCTTCATCGACGACGGCCATCTCGTCATCGAAGCTCTCGTCCTCGTCCTCGTCCTCGCCGTAGTCATTGACCACGGGAGCCGAGACCACCTTCTTGAAGTCGGAAGCAACCTTGCGTTGCTCGGCCTGGCGACCAAGTTCGTAGGCCAGTTGAACCATCTGAAATGGCGTGAAGATGACTCCTACGGCTGTCTCAGGATCGTTGGCCTTGGGGCCATCGAGCACACCGAAGGGACGAAGCAGTGCTACGTCATCCGACAGCAGCTTCAATCCTTGTGGGGTTCGATCTTTGGGGCCTTCCCCCTCCAGGACGATGATGGCGACATCATTGACGAAGACGTCGCCGTTTGGGTCCTGCTTCTCCATGATCTGCCATAGACGCCGGACATCTGAAGGCATGTGCTTGATGTCGTCGGTGTTGGTCGCCTCGAACCTAGGCTTCTTGGAGGTAGACACCATCTTGGCCTTCTTTTGCTTTGTAGGTTTGACAGTTTTGGTAGACTGAATAGGCCGCAAGAACACCTGCGGTACAGGACGCTGAAAAGGGATCAGCGGGACATGGGACATGGAGAACCGTCTGTATGTCGCCTTGGGTAGGCTCGTCAAGTCCCGTCGTCACCAAAAAGATTCAACTGGCGCGCGGCGACCTCCGCTTCATACAGCTTATGCCGTACCTGCTCAGCTATTTCATTAGCTTTAGCGACCCAACCACGCAACGAGACAAACCAGAGCCGCGTCATGCCCCCACCTTACGCTTCAGCCAATTGAGTTGTCCCTCAGATAGCCCGCCAGGATCTTTCACTCCGTCAGGCAGACGGAGGCCCTTCGTCTTGATGCTGGGGCCAAGCTCCTGCACGATCCGGTTTTGCGCCTCCCAACCAGATCTGTCGTTGTCCATCATCACGAATACGTCGGACAGGCCAAGGCCCAGTACGATCGCCGCCTTCTGCGCGGTCCAGTTGTTGGTGCCGAGGATAGCGAGCGCCGGGATGCCGACGCTGTAGAGCTTGAGCGCGTCGTAGGGGCCTTCCACCAGGACTACTCGGTCCCAGCCCTCGTTCATCGCTCGATCCACCAGGAATAGCGAAATGTTCGCGGGCAGTTCTTTCGCTCGCCAGGTGATTCGATCCGCGGCCAAGGGCGTGTACTTCGGCTCGGCGCCTTCTGGATCGACAGCGCGACAGGTATACCCGAGAAGCTCATCGTCGGTGGTGCGAACTGGGAGGCCGATCCGCATGACGTTGTGCATGAGATCAACGACCTTGATGCAGCCAAGGCCAGAGAGAAATTGGCCTAGTAGCCCACGCCAATCTGCTTGGGCAGACCAAGGTTCCACAATTGGGCGGACCTTCTCCCCCTTCCGTTTTCCCGGATCGACTACCCCGGCCTTCGTGAGCGCCCTAGCTAGATCGTCCTTCACCTCACCGGCCTTGAAGTCGCGTTTCTTGCCGTCGCCCTTCCAGGCTAGACGCTCCATGTCCAAGCGCTTGGCGAGCTTGTTCCAACCTCCGCCGGCACCACAACTAAAACATTTGAAAACCCCCGTGAGTCGATCCACGCCGCACGAAGGGTTGTTGTCAGCGTGAAACGGACAGCGTATGAGGAAGTCCTTGCCCTTTACTATTGTCTCTGGGCACTTCGACTCTAGCTGTTGTCTATACCAAGCTTCGTCTTTCTGCTGAACAGCAGGTGCCGTGCGCTCTTGGAAGTCTGCGACGCGGCTGCGCATGGTCTGATAGCTCTCGGGTGAAACGACGCGATGGCCAAATCCCTACGACAGATCAAGAGCGCGCACAAGGACAAGGAAAAGTCCGCTCGCCTTGAGGTGCTGGAGATTGGGCGAAAAAGCGAGCTAATTCCAATCGGTGCCGCCCCCGTCTTCACGCGAAACACGAAGATCGAGCAGACATGGATGGCTCTCCTGAGCGACCCGCCCGTGAGCCACGGCGACCCGAACCAGTGGCGCAAGGCCGCAGACGTCCGGCCGTCCTCTTTCCCGTTTTGCCCACGGCGCTACGCGATGGAGCGCCTCGGCTTGGTCATGGAGAGCACCTTTGACGTCGGTGCCTGTTTTTACACCGAGATCGGCAAGTCCGTTCATTACGTCGCTCAGAACGCCCTGGCCAAGACCGGTCGGCTCTGGGGCTTTTGGAAGTGCGCCCGCCCTGGATGTAGCGCGCAGTGGAGCGAGGAGCCGACCTTCTTCCCGGAATACGAGCGTTGTCGAGCCTGTGGCTCACCGAAGTTCGAGTACCACGAGATGCGGCTGACTGACGACGCGATCCATCTCGCCGGCCATACCGATGGAGTTTTGGTTTTCAAGAAGCACTCCTCGCTCTTGGAGATCAAGTCTGCCGGCGACGAGAAGGTCCGGGCGCTCCAACAGATGCCGGCAGCAGATCTGGCTCTGCTCTTCCAAACAGAGGCCCCCTTTTACGGCTACTGGCACCAAGCGTCGACCTACGCTTCGCTCATCCGTTTGCAATATGGGCGTGAGATCCCGCCCGTAACCCACGTCGACTACATGATTTTCTCGCGTGACTCCCCCAAGATCATGGCCGCAATCTCTATGGAAGTCCCGGCCGACAACTCCTGGTGGGCGGAGATCCGGGCACGTATCGCCATGGCGCAGAAGGCCAAGAAGCTCCAGATGCTGCCTATCGGTTTTGCCAAGACACCCGCCGAAATCTCGGCGCTTCCGACATGCAGATATTGCTCGCACAAGGACGTGTGTCTACAACCTCAAGGTCATCTGGCGTTCACGGCGGACGCACTGTACGATAAGGAAGCCAAACAGACCCTTGATGGGTTTTTGAACAAGGAGAGAGCGCGATGGGTGGAATCATTCGTGGAGACGTTGTCGAGTCGACAGACGTAATGGTGGCTGAGCCACCATCACCGACGGTCGAAGACCAGAAGAAAGCGGCTGAGGAAGCGAAGAAGGCTGAGGAAGCTGAGGAGGTCAAGAAGCCCGCTTGATGCTCGCTGCTCATTCTTTGCGTACTGCTGCTTGAATCGCCTTGTTAGTGCCACCGAGCACATCACCAGCCCATACCGCTCTCATGGTCTGAGCCTTCTTCACTCGACCCTTCGGCTGGTTCACTGATCCCATCTGCTCGTCTTTGCCTGGTTTGCGGCGGCGCATAGCCAACGCAAATCCCAGAATCGTGTGTTTACAAATCCGAGGTTCCATCTTCGGGTTCGTGTGTCGTGGTCGCTGTCCGTTGCTCTGAACGACAGCGGAAGAACCGCGCGCAGCTAAGGCAACCTCGCAGTTGTACTTGAAGTATGGGCACGAACACCAGCACCACACGCGCGTGCTCACGTTCAGGGGACCGTAGAACCGGATGGCGACCTTGCGCCAGCCATCCGTGCATTTGGTCTTGAATTTGAACTCGCGGTAGCGACCCGACTCGTCCTCGACGATGTACCCTCCCGACTTCGTCAAAGACTCACGGGCCGCCTTCTGTCGTGGTGGGGCGTAGGTCTGCGCAAAGCATTGATTGCGAGCACGGCCTTTGATCTTGGCCGGGGTCGCCTCAAGCATATGCCTCAGAGTCAACATCGGGAGCCTCTACACAGGATAGCACTCGTGCCGCAAACAAAGACGAACAAGTCCTCCGCCAAGCGCAGCAAGAACAAGTCGCATACCTACCTTGAGAAAATGGTGTCCACCACCAAGAAGTTCAAGGTGGTCGATCTCTTGGACCTCTACCAGGTCTACGACCAGCTAGTCGTCAACCATGTTTTTCGGCTCTTGCTGTTCCCGTATACCCGCTTTGCCCGAACCTGGCTTCGAGATCAGGTCCGTGACCTCCTGGCGGGCACTGATCGTAATCGCCTCATCTTGACTTCTCGCGCACGTAAGTCCACTGAGTCTGACTACGACAGTGCGGTCCAAGTCCAGACCTCCTGGGCATCGAACATCAAGCCGCGCCACACTCGCTTTGTGGCGAGCGCGACAAGATTGTTGCACAAGTTCGACACGTCCAAGGCGATTCCTTCAGAGGAGGAGATCCATGACCTTGGTGTCTCACGTCTCGTCTACGACGACATGGCGACCTACTTCACGGCGCTGATGAACAGCTACCCGGCCCTCCTCGCTGACTGGATGGCCGCGAAGGCAGACGGCGACATCGAAGAGTGCGCCAAGATCGACTCCTTCTTAAAAGTCCTTGAAGTAGAAGTAGGGATAAGTAGAGACGACGCCTGGTACGTGACCGTGAACGTGCGCTCGATCTATGACCAGATCGAGCGCATGGTGCAGCACGTCACGATGGCCTACGCGCGCCTCCTATTCCGGTTCTCTCATCGCCTACGAGGGGTGACCTCGACCGAGGAGAACTTCTCGGCTGGATACGAGGGGATGATTCGTGCAGCCCGCAACTATGATCCGGTGGACGGATCGAGTTTCACTGCGCATTGCCAATGGTGGGTACGCTCCGCAGTCCTTCAGCGTCAGCGCCAATCCTCCGTCATCGCGCTGCCGACCACGACGTGGTATCAACTTTCGCTCTTACACCGTGGGCAAGTGGAGCTTTCCTCTGAGCGCGTTTCCGACTTGCGTGAACGTGCTGAGATGTTCTACGCGCATAGCTCAAACGCTAATCGGGCGCAGGACACGGACGAAGGGGGCGATGACGGATCATTCGAGAGCGTCCTGATCACGAGTCCGGACGCCCAGCTAGTCTTAGGTGAGGCTCTGAGTCGATCTCAGGCGACAGAAGACAACTACGTGGCCTCCGATCTAATCGCCACTGGACGTGAGCTTCTTGAAGAAGCCACAACCATCTTGAGCGAAGAAGACCCGAGTCTGATATTCCCGGTCTTGCTCTGGGCTCTGAACTCTGGTATCGACGCCGTCATGCTCGCCAACATCATCTCCCCGATGTTTGTTAGTGAGCATGATCGACAAGTCGAGAAGACCAAACACTCGTTTCGTCAACCTCGTACAAGTCATACAAGTCAACAAAACCACAAACCGGTGAATCATGGGTACTCTGAAGAAAGCAGCACAAAACAGCAACAATCGGCAGCGCTGGGATGAGTCGTTCAAGGACGATCTCTACGACATCCCCGGCAAGCCCTCTCGGAACCGCCTCTACAACGACGTGACTACAGTGCCGATGCACTGGGTCGAGTTCTTCTCTGTGAAGCGCAAAGAGAAGAGCGGCTACTACGACCTGTGCCTCAATTGGGACTACGAGAACGAGAAGTCCACAGATCACGGCTGCCCGATGTGTGAGGCTGGCCTGCGTGTCACCTCGTACACGTATGCCTACACCATCAACCGCGCCGAGCAGAAGAAGGGGAACCTCCAAGTTCGCCCGATCCGCCTGACGCCGAAGTGTGTGAGCGACCTGCTGAAGCTCTCGGACATCGCCTATTCGGAAGGCGCCCCCGATGGTTGGGACGATGAGGACAGCCTGCCCGACGCGACGGACCCGAAGTTCGGCTTCGACATCCTGATCTCGAAGTCGGAGAACAACAACAAGACCGAGTACCCGGTCCACACCGCAGAAGGCGGCAAGATCCCACTGACCAAGGACGAGGTCCGTGCGTTCAAGGAGTACATCGAGGGAGTGAGCTTCGCAGCGCTAGCTAAGGCGGCGACGCCACCGAAGGCTGAGATTGCCGCCAAGCTCGCCAAGCTCGGCGTCATCGAGGGGGGAGCCGACTCGGCCCGCACTCAGAAGGCCGAGAAGGACTACTCCAAGTATGATGACGTCCCCGCGGATGGGGACGACGACCCGGTGACAGCACCTCCTAAAGGAGGCAACAGCAAGACCGGCAAGGGCAAGGCACCCGAACGTCGTGCGTCCCTGATGGATGACGACGACGCTTCGCCCAAGAGTGGCAAGGGCAAGCAGGGCAAGAAGGACCTCCCGTGGGATGAAGACGAAGGTGGTGCCTCCGAGCGCTCCTACGCCACTCCCGGTGACGATGACGTCCCTGATGAGGCCGCCGACGAGGAGTAAGCCTCTTGTTGGCCCTTGTGAAGGAAAAGAGGCAAATGGCCGTATCTCCCGCCGAGGTGGAGCACCTATTCACCTCTGTGGGGGATCGGTTTCTGCTTCTTCTCCTTCTTGAGGACCTGAAGGCTGTGCCTAAGGTCAAGCCGGGCATCCCGGCTCTGGCTTACCGTGTCCTCGATAAGCTCACAGAGGCCGGTGGGACCCTCGACGAGGGTCTCACCAACTGGACAAAGGAACGTCCTAGAGTCAGCTATCACCGGCTCCTCTTGGATAGGAACGATGCGAAGCTGATGACCACCATCAGTGCTTGCTGGCTTCCTCAAGTCCGCCTCGTGAAGAGGCGCACTATCCTGTTTCGGTCTTCTGTGTCTATCGGAGATAACGGTCAGTTCTTGGCGCAAGACGTCGGTGGAAAGTCTTTTATCCGCCGTGTCGCGCCCAGCCCTGCGGGCTATGTCAATTTGTTGGACGCCCTTAGCGCCGAAATCGACCGATTCATCATCAAAACTTGAGAGGTACTTCATGGGAAGCAAGAAGCAAGAGGTTGAGCAAAAGACCGAGAAGCTCAGCGCCAAGAATGTGTTGTCTCTGTTCGGAAAGTTGGAGAAGGAGAAGAAGGTTCACGCCATCGAGCTTCGACAGAAGGAGGAAGCTGACTACCTGTCGGCGGGTTCGTTGACCCTGAGCTTGATCATGGGAGGCGGCTACTACGGCGGCCAGGTCTTCCAAATATATGGTCCTGCCGGAGTTGGTAAGTCTTCTCTTGTATATTCAGCGGCAGCGTTCCTGCACAAGCTCGGTATCCCTACCGTGTTCTTCGACCACGAGGGTACCACTGATGCGGCGTACATCGACACGCTCGGCATGGACCGCTCGAACAAGGACCCCGTCCTGACCTACTACCGGCCCGAGAGCGGCAACGGCACCTACGAGATGATCATCGCGGCGTGCAACCAGCTTCCGGACAAGCACTACGGCTTGCCGCAGTTGGTCATCTTCATCGACTCGGTCGCGACCATGGCCGAGCGCAACGAGTTCAAGCTGGAGGAGTCCAAGCGCCCGGCTGTCCGAGCTTCGATGCACTCGAAGTATTGGGGCATGTTGAAGGGGCTGCTGACCCGCAAGCACGTCTCGCTGGTGGCGACCAACCAGGTCCGATCGAACGTCGGCAACCCGTACCAGAGCCCAGAGTCGATCCCTGGTGGCAACGCCTGGCAGTTCTCGACAGACAACCTGGTTCGCATCGGACGCGGCAAGCAGATCGAGTTGGACGATGGCGGCGTCTTCCAGATGACGCGCTTCAAGACCCACAAGAACAAGAACTTCATCCCGATGCAGGAGGCTGAGGTGTTCCTGCACCTCGGCCAGGGATTCGATCCGGCCAACGACGCGATGACGTTTGCCAAGAAGGCGGGCTATCTCACCAAGGACGCCAAGGGTTTGACCATCAGCGGCCTCGACAAATTCAACCTCGACATCCAGATGAAGAACGTGGAGAAGGCGCTGACGAAGGCGAAGAAGGAAGAGGTCGACGCCTTCACGAAGAAGGCGAAGGAGCTTGTCGCCGCCAAGGACTTCTCAGGTGCCCTCGACCTCATCATGAAGTTCCTCGGCGTCACCAGGCTCAAGATCGACGGCAAGTACCCGTCGCCCGCGGCGCTGGAGACCATCATCCGCAAGCAACGCGCGGACGGCACCAACACGTTCTTCAATGCTTGCTACGCGGCGCTCGCCAACGGCGAGGCTGTGAAGCGCTACCGCAACTCGAAGGACAAGACCAAGGCGTCCGACGAGGAGGACGTGGGCCTGACAGGCCAGAAGACCTCCAAGGCGTCGTCCTTGAGCGGCAACGACGAGGATGAATCGGAGGAGGGGGAGGAGTCCTTCGAGGCGGAGGAGGCCGCTGAGGAGGCGGAGGCACCGCCGCCGAAGAAGACCACCAAGCCGGTCAAGACCGCCGCTGTCGAGGAGGACGAACCCGTCATCCCGCCGAAGATCGGCAACCAGAAGAAAAAGAAGGCCAAGGGTGGCTGGTAGCTGCTACAAGGCACCTCTACCGAAGGAGATTCACTATGGGTAAAGGCAAAGGCAACAACGGTGGTGACTGGGGCGCCAAGAGCACCGGCACCAAGCTGGAAGAGAAGCTGCTCAAGGCGGCAGGTGAAGCCGTGGTCGAAGCCATGCAGAGCATGAGCGAGCAAGAGCTTCGAGATCGCCTCGTGTCACTCGCACAACACGAGAAAGAGACCGACGACAAGCTGGAAGCCGATGAGAAGATCAAGGAACTGAAAGAGGAGTTGAAGAACCTGCAAGGCCCCTACAAGGACGCCTTGAAGTCGATCAAGCTCCAACGCGGCTACGCGGCGGTCCGGCTGGAGGAGATGGGCAAGATGTAGCTTTGCCTCAAATTGGCAGTTGACATGGCTAGTCGGTCTTCCTAGCGTCGTCGTGCCGTCAAGGTAGCACATCCTGACGGTGCGGCCTCTCGTTCTTTGACAACCTAGTATCGCGTTTTCACACAAAGTCTTGTGTGAAGTAAAACTAGATAAAGCAGAGGGCAACTGCGCTGGATTCAAAGTTGAAAATACTGGGTCCTACAGCGAAAAACCAAAGTGAATTTGGGTACGGCTAGTGCCTGGAAAACAAGGGAGCAGAGCCAAAAGCGATGAAGCTCCTCATGCCCGAAGTCTTGTAAGGCAACTTATGAGGCAAAGCCGGCAAGGCGTGAAGTCGATCTTTTTCGGCCGTTGTGAGGCAACCTTGGATTGACGACCCGAGGTTGCCTCACATGGATATTAAGCCAATCCCCACGCCTGAGCCAGAACCGACGACCGCGATTCCTGAGAACCTGTCTCAGAAGATCGACGATCTGGTGGAGCAAACGACCAAAGAGGTCGAGCTTCCGGCCGAGACGCTTCGTGCCCTTGAGGACGCGGCTCAGGCCGTGGCGGCAGCGGTCCAGGCGACCGAGCATGTCCACGGGCAGGACATCACAGCGTCGGTCATCGACGCTGTGAGGCGCAAGCGCATGACATCGGAGCAGAAGAAAGAGGCTGAAAAGAATAAGAAGTTCACGAAGAAGTGGTTGACGATCAACAAGCAGCCCAACAAGAAAGGCGTGGGCAATGCGACCTTTGAGTGGAAGACCGGCCCGAAGAAGGGCGAGAAGTCCGGCTCTCAGATCAAGGTCCAGTTCGGCGACAAACTCTCCATCAAGGGCATCAAGCTCATGGTCAAGCCCAAAGATGGCTCGGCCTACGAGTACGGCGCTGCGGAAGCAGGCCAGGACCTTGCAAAGCTGTCCCCGAAAGAGCGCTTCCAGGTAGCGTTCGACAACTTCAAGGACGTTGGCAGCCCGAAAGACGTTCTTGATCTAGTGGCCTCATATGAGAAAGCCGGAAAGGTCAAATTGGCCTCGGCACTTACGAAGACGGTAGCCGCCATGACAGCAGTTGCAGATTCCGCTCACGAGAAGTGGAAGGACGATTACAAGAAGAAGAATGGCGACAAGCCTCGTGTGAAGACCACCAAGGACGAGGACTGGATCAAGAAGAACGGAACCGACCAGGTGGACATCACGAAGCTCAAAAACTCAGAGCTTCCGAAGGACATCGCGAAAGAGAACACTGCGTCAGCAGTGGCGGCCGTTCAGAACGTCTTGATTACCATGCAGTCGAAGGCTTTGAACCGCGCCAAGACCTTCCCAGCGGAGGACATGGAGGCTATGGCCTCCAACATCCATGATGCCTGGGTTGAGCGCAATAAGTCCTGGGCCTCGGATGACCTCAAGAAACCCTACGCCGATCTTCCTGAAGACGAGAAAGAGAAGGATCGTGTCTTCATCCGAGACGCCGCAGCCGCCCTTGGCTTTAAGCAGGGAGGCAAGACGCGCAAGGTGAAGCCCGAGAAGAATAGTGCCGCAGCCAGCGTCATCTCGGCTTCTCAGGGCGCGTTCGACTATGACACGCTCCAGCAGCTTGTTAGCATGGCGATCGAGTCCAACATCTCAGACGATGGGGACAACGTCTACGTCTTCAGCAACCTTGTGCATGGCGATCTGGATGTGTCCGCCAAGGTACAGGAGGCGGCGCGGGACTACGAGACCGCGGCCGAGAAGCTGCTCGAAGGCACCTTCGAGATCGCTCGGGCCGAAGAGGCGATGGCGGCCGACGCCCCATACCTCATGTGGATGACGCAGGAGGGCCACGGCGTAGGCATTCACGATGGCGACTTGGAGGGGATCCTCGACGTCGAAGTCCTCCGCAAGCTCCTCGACACCGACTCGACGATCAAGGCCGCACACCAGAGCCTGGCTGACGCCATCATGGAGTCGTCCTTCGAGCTTCTGTCCGACGCCTACGAGGAGATCGTGGGCAATGCGAACGACGTCTACAACACAGCCGTTGAAGCAGCAGTGGACGCGGAGAAGGAGCGTGATCCTTCCGACTACTTCCCTGACGGCCCCGGCGACTCGTTCGCCTACCAGTGGAACGACGTTGAGCAGTTCGTCGAGAAGAACCTCAACAGCCAGTACCTGGAGGACGTGGCCGAGGTTTGTTCCAAGGCTCTGGCTGCGGGCACCTCCGGTGACGAGATCGAGAAGGCCATGTACGACGTCGGGGACTACAAGTTCATCCCTGGCATCCGGGCCATGAAGAACGTCGTCGTCAGCACCGGTAGCATCGGTGACGTCGAGTTGTTCCTCAACGCCAGCGAAGGTGTCAACAACCCCTTCGGCAAGGACATCACGCTCAAGGACGTCGGCGAGATGATGGGGACGCGCCTTGGAAGCGACATCTCCGTCAAGGCCGACTTCGACGCCAAGGAAGCCGCCAGCGGTGAGATCAAGGTCATCAGCAACATCGAAGGCTACGTGGCTCTCATCGTCGATCCCAAGAAGCTCGCTGCCAAGCTCGGGGTGAAGTGATGGACCAGAAGACCCGCGCTCAGATCACTAAGTCCCTCCGCTTGGCTGCCGCCAAGCTCTCGGCCAGTGAGAGTGGCTTGCAAGCGCCCCAGGTCAACAACAACGGCACCTCCAAGAAGGAGTTGATGGACCAACTCATCGCGGTGGCCCACGCCGGGCGCGCGATGCAGAATGCTCTGACGAACGCTACGCCTCACGGTCGCGACTACCAGACGCTCAAGCCTGGTGCCTATCAGGTGGCGCGCAAGCAACATGATGACCGCTTGAAGTGCCTTTTCTCCATCATGAAGGATATCGAGGAGCTTGCCATGGTGGTCCAAGACCAAGGCAAGGACTGACCATGTGGCGGACGGTCCTCCCCTGGGCCGTTCTCTGGGCGTTCCTCGCCGCCCTGGTTCTGGCAGGGTTCCACCATCTCGTATCTCGGAACAGAGACGAATGAAGCGTCTGGCCTCTCACAACGATGTCATCGAGGCAGGTCACCGCATGGACCTGAGCCCTGAAGGCTCGGCCAAGGGTCGGGTGAAGGAGCGCAAGCGCGTCGAAGACCTGAAGTGGCTGGAAGATGCTGTCCTTCAAGCTGCAAAGGACATGTACGCAGCCTGGAAGCGCCGCGGCGGTCCGGAGCCGTCACTCACTACGAGCTTGCTGCGCGACCTGGCCATCGAAGGAACAGGCGGGCTCCCGGAAGACATCAAGTGGATGACCAAGCGGCAGCAGGACTTGATGGTCTTGAACGCGCTCCAGAAGCTCAAGCGCAAGGGCCTCGTGGAAGTCAGCACGGGCGCCAGCCAGCGCGGCGGTGAAGCCAAGGTCTGGAATCCGGTGTCGGCAGTCGCCAAGGTCATCCCATGTGGTGACTGTTTCCGATATGCGACCCAGAAGGCACGGGAGTTTGGGGACGACGCCGTGGTCGTCCACGCTGTGGTTGTGAACCCAGATCCGGCTCCTGGTGAACGACCGCGTTATGAGCACGCTTGGGTCGAGTTCAAGGGCAAGGTCTACGACTGGCAGACTGAGCACTTCAAGCGTCAGCCGTCGTCCCTCGCGGCCTTCAACACGAAGCACAAGCCTACACAGGAGAAGCGCTACACGGCCGAAGAAGCCATGATCAAAGGACTCCGCTCTGGACACCATGGCCCATGGCATGACCTTCAGGCTGCTGCAAAGGTAGCGGATAGCCCAGACCGTGGGCGAGACGTCGCTGTTGGTCTACACTTCGACCTGACAGATGCTACTGATGAACAGAAGGAAGCTCTCCGACGTGCCCAGGAGGCGCTGCAAGAATTCGGTCTGTATTTTGACACTAGCACTGGTTTCGACAACGAGAAGCAGCAAACAGTACGTGACTGGGAGTGGGACTGGTCCCTCAAAGGACCCGTATCCGTAGACTTCAGAAACTTCACAGACGATGACCCTGAAAACAGATATGCCAGGCTCAAGTCAGTAGCACGAGCACTACTCGCCACTGCCTCCTATCTGGAGGTCACGGCTGAGTTCAAGCGTCCGTTCGACGCCTGGAAGAAGATCAAGCCAGGCCGCCAACCACTGCCGCAGCCCCTCGAAGGCCACGACAAAGCCTGGCGCAAAGTCGCTGCGCGGCTAGGAATCGACCACGCCAAAGGTGTCATGCAGCTTGCGCCAGTTTTGGGTGGGAGGCGCAGATATCATCACCGGCCGCTCACAAGCTGGTTATTGCCGGATAAGAAAACAACACTCACGCTCACGACCGACAAGCTTGAAGGACAGTCCTGGAACCGCCTGAAGAACAAGCGGCACGTCGCCATGCCCCGCATCCACGACGTGTTCGAGCTTCGGCTGTCCGGCGTCAAGGAGCCGCTCTGGGCCATCGTCCACGAGCGTGTGACCTGGCCTGTCGACCCGGATTGGGATCTGTTCGTCGACACCCTCTTCCGCTGGCGCGCGATGCAGAAGAACGCGCTCACGCCGGCACAGCCGAAGGACCTGGAGGACTTCCTCCGCTTCATCGTCGACCCGGAGAAAACGGACCCGGTGACGACGCGCCGTAGGCGGGTCGAGACGGCGCTACCTTTCAAGATGATGAACGATCGGCGCGCGGATATCGCGGCTCGACGTAGAGCCGTATGGAAAGATCCTGGTTTGGAGGCCAAGATCGCCTGGGCCAAGTCGACGCTCAAGTTCCTCAGAGCGAACAAGATCCGCCATCGTGACCTCGACCCAAGCAACCTGGCGAAGACGCTGAAGGGTAGGACCGTGGTGACCAACATCGCCGAGAGCCGTTCCAAAGGAAAGAAAATTGGACGCCTTGGTCGCGTGTCCTCTGCCGTCGATCCCATCACCCATGACCCGTTCGGTCCGACTCCCGCGGCTCCTGCACTGCGCACGGCTCAGGCCATCAACGTGCTGTTGGACCCGGAAGCCCCTCTCATGGAGCAGCTTCAGATCCTGTCGACGGAGACACGCAACCTGAACATGCAGATTCATCAGGACGAGGCCATGCGGGCGGCCGTCCAAGAGGCTGCGTTTCAAGTCGGTTATCCAACGAACACGGTGATGCGCGGCCTGGAGAAGCTGGCGGACCTAGCCGAGCGTAGCGGTGGGAAGGCTGTTCCGCTGGCTGAAGCCTGTCTTGCTAAGCTCGCACCAAACCTGTCGTTGCCGCCACCTCCGGTAGTTGCCTCGACGAACTACTACAAGAAGAAACGTCGCGTCCGGCGTGCAGCCAAGATGAAGAAGATCGTTGACACCATCGTGAACGTCGCCGAGTACCTGGAGGACTGAATGTCGAAGACCGTGGATTACACCGCCACCGTGGCTGTCCCCGAGGCTTTGATGACCGAGGACGCGCGCGTGGTGACGCTGTCGAACTGCCTCTCCATCGTGTGGCCACCATCCCAGCCAGCCTCGCTGTGTATCGTGTTCTACGGTCAGATCATGGGCCGTGTCTTGAACATCATCATGGAAGCAGACAGCGAGAAGGGCATGAAGTGGGGAATCACCCTGGCCCAGACCCCATCCTATGAGCAGCCCGCCGACTTCCTCTCCGAGCTTGCAAGGTGCGGCTTCGCGGTGAACGTGAAGGATTATCGCTCCTACGACGGCTCCTGAGGCTGTAGGCTACGAACGCACGCGAATGCTCGCCTGAAATTCTGACCTGCTCTGCTTCGTCGAGAAGTGCAGATGACCAGTTCTCCTGGCCGTGCTAGAGGGGCGACTCTGCCCTAAGAGCACTCGAACCAGGAGACCACCGTGTTCACGTCTTTCAGCGACATCGACAAGAAGCTGGCCGCCCGCGAGCCACTGTTCATCCGCAACAATAGCCGTCACAAGACCTCCAACACGCTGTCGATCTTGGTGCTCAACTACCCCTCGGCTGAGGGGGAAAAGAGCTTCAACATCCCGCGCAGCGCGACACCGTTCAACATCTGTGATCACATCGACCCGGAGTCGCTCCGCTCGTCGTCGAGCTTTCGCAAGTACCTCAACACGGGCTCCGTCGAGGTCGTGGACGAGAAGGAAGCCCAGGAAGCCTTGGCCGATCCGGGCGCGGTCGCTGCCTTCCGTGCCTCCTACAACGAGGCCAATAACACCTACGTTGCTCGCACCGGAGAACAGCGCGCGACCCAGGAGGCGGAGGCCGCCATCAAGGCTGAGAAGGCCCGCGAGCAGAGCGCCGGCATGAAGAACATCATTGCGGCTATGGACCCGAAGCTGGCTCAAGCTCTCAACATCCAAGGCGCTGACGGCCAGCGCCCGGACCCGAAGCTCATCACGGCGCGTAGCCCCCGCTTCTCCGCCTTGGAGGCTCGCGTCCGCGCAGGTGCACTTTCAGACGCGCAGGTAGTGAGTGACCTTTCACTCATGTTGAGCGATCTCATGATCGATGACCTGGCGTCGATCGCGTCCGGCGGTATCTGGCCGAGCATCGCCGTAGCGTGGGCCAAGGAGCGCCTTGAGTTCAAGAGCCGCCAGGGCTGAAGGAGGGTGACATGAAAACAACGAAGATCAAGATCGGGAACGAGACCTGGGAACCGACCCAGGAGCAGATCGACGCCCTCGTCGCAGCCTACGAGGCCGAACAGAAAGCCTCGAACCTGTACCCACCCACAGCCACCGATCGTGAGCATCGGATGGCCGACGCGATGGATGCTAGCCTCAACGAGGTCCGGGCGGTCCTCAAGGAGGAGGGCGCACAGAAGGCCACCGACTTCATGCACCGCTATCGGGAGAAGGCCAAGGAGACGATCGCGCACGCCGCACTCCATGAGTTCTTTGAGCTTGCCGCCAAACTCAACGAAAGCGCCTTCGCTCTCGGCATCCGACATCTTGACCTCGATGCGGATAATGGGGACGTGACTGTCACCTATAGGAGCGGCATTCGCGTGATACCAATCAAGGTGCAGGATGAGGGAAGTGGAATCAATCTGTCTCCATGACAGCATTTGAAGGCATGGTTCTCGGTGTCCAGAAAGACCAGTATCTGGTTCGTCTCGTGGACCTCATTCATGATGACCCAGATACGCTGTCGGTGATGAGCCGGGAAGCGTTCCCCAAAGAGCACCCGCTTGAGGCAGGTGCTCTTTTCGTTTGGACTATCGATCAAGGACACAGCAACGTTCTTGTATTCGACGCAAAAGTGTAGTCGCTAGGCATTCGAGACTCAAACCGCAACCCGAAGATTAACAGCCCGAGTTCCGATTCCTGCTTCATCGAAAGTTGCCTCAAGAGCAGAACCCTCTTTTGGTCTTACACCTCCTCCACAGGCGTTTTGATTCTCCCGATGCCTTCGGGCGAAACTATACAAGTTCTTAGCCGCGTTCCCATCTCTATCATGTTCGGTACCACAAGCTGGACAGGTCCAATCTCGCTCCGCGAGGCTGAGCTTGTCTTTCTTGGTACCACAACTTGAACAGAGCTTGGAAGACGGAAACCAGCGGTCAGCTTTCGCGATCTGGCCTCCGGCCAACTCGGCTTTGTACTCTAGTTGCCTTACGATTTCTCCGAAGGAGGCATCATGAACGCTCTTGGCCAGCTTGGTTTTCGCCATGCCCTTCACATTCAATGTTTCAATGCCGACCAAGGAAAACCGCTTCACAACTGACGAAGTCAGTTTGTGTGTATGATAGCTCCTCCTACGGGCTATCTTTCGTGTATGTTTTGCTAGTGCGCGCTTCGCGCGCCAGCGCCGACTGGAGCCTTTCTTCTTTCTGCTGATTGACCGATGTAGCCGTTTCGTTTTGCGTTCTTGGCTGCGATACGGCTTTTGATTCTCGATCTTGGTAACTTCTGTCCCATTGAAGATGGTAGCCAGGTCCTTCAATCCGAGGTCGATCCCGCAAGCCGAGTCGGGAGACTGGCACTTGTGCTTGTATTCCCAAGCTGGGTCTACGTCTACTGAGATCGACACGAACCACTCACCAGCTTCGCTGGAGATGGTGACGGATTTCGCCTTACCAGGAAAGCGAACTGTCTCGGCCATCTTGACGAATCCAAGTTTAGGTACGCGAAGTTTGTTTCCTGCTACGGAGAAATGATTGAGGCCGAGGTAGAACGATTCTCGGCTCTTGCCTTTCTTTTTGAAGGTCGGATGCTGGGCCGTCTTCTTGAAGAATCTGGTGAAGGCTTCGCCGAGGTCCTGAATCGCTTTTTGGCCAGACCACTTGGTAACTTCGTCTGTCCAGGGGAATTCCTGGTGTCGGATCGAATCCCACTCCTTACGAAGTGAGTAGCCGGACATACCGGTTTCGCCGGCTTGGTACTTGGCGTTCCAAGCTGCCAAGGCCCAATTGTAAGCAAACCTTCTGGTACCACAAGCTTTCCGGAAGTACGCTTCCTGAGCCTTGTTCGGGAACAGCTTGGTTCGGTGAGCTAATTGCACTGTGGGTGTTTGTATGCTACACACCGGGTCCGGATCGTCAAGTCGTTAACCGGGGTTCGAGTCTCGATTGCACACTGGGAAGTGCCTAGTCGAGCTTCCTCCCCCAGCAGCGGTCATCGTCTCCACGGTGAGGTCGAGATCGATCTTGCGCCTCTGGTCCGCGAGGAGCTTGCGTCCAAGCTCCTCACCGTAAAAGTCAATCGCGACCTAGCAAAGGAAGTCCTCAAAGCCATCAAGTCGAGGGGCAAAGTGAAGGTATCCGATGAAGCCGCCCGGTTCATCCTGAGCCAGCTTCAGGACTCGATCCGTGCTATCTCGAAGGACCGCTGGCTTTCCCAAGAGCCAACCATGAAGTACCACCTCGGGGCTTTGGAGAACGCCGTGCGCACGCTTCAACCACTTTCCGCTGGGCTAGCAGCCCTCATTACAGACGCCGCTCGTCGCGTCCGCCTGAAACGGATCTCCGCCGAGGAGGTCGCTTCCCTCGTGAATGCTGCCGCTTTCGTTGTAGAGGCCAAGGGTAAGTGCCCGGAAGGCGGTTGTGTTGTCAAGCGTAAGAGCAAATGGCGCGTCGTCAGCAACAAGACCGGCAAACATAGCGTAGTAACATGACAACCGGCGTCTACACAATCGTCTGCACTAAAACCGGCGAAGAATACATCGGTAGCTCCACAGGTATTGAGTACCGCTGGGCCGAGCATATTCGCGATCTAAACCGCCGTCGACATCATTGCGCCAAACTACAGGATAGATGGGACAGGCATGGAGAATCTGCGTTTTCATTCACCGTCATTGAAGCACTGATATGTCGTTCTGTGACCAAAGCCTTTGAAAGAAAACTGGCGGCTGCGGAACAGAACCATCTCGACTCTCTTTTCTTGAGAGGGTTAGCTCTTAATACACGGTCTAAAACCACCGCTAGTTTTGGCGGCGGTAATCGCCGATGGACTGATGACCAAGCTGTTTCTCTTCATCAACGCGGCTACAAACCATCTGTGATCGCTAGAAAATTGAGTGCTGACTACCGAGTGGTTATGGATGCTCTGCGTCGAAATGACATCAACACCGAACGCCCATGGAAGGACGCTGACGCTATAGCTCTTTATGCCGCCGGCCATACTTTATTGGCTACGTCCAATAAACTCAACACAAGCGTGAATACCCTCAAGAAAATATTAAAGCGCAATGGCGTCTCCATCCGTATGAAGCGGGCACAGGAGCACTCAAGGCCCGTGGTCGGATTCTCAAAAACAGGCGCTAGAGTCGAATTCGATTATCCGGCACAAGCTGCTAATGTTTTTGGCGTGAAGAATAGTGTCATTCATGTAGCCCTATATGAGGGATCAGCAGCGGTAGGGTTCAGATGGTATTTCTTGGATGAGGAGCCTAATAACCCGATGACAAGAACCTTGAAATGGATTCCTGAGACAGGAAACATGATAATGAGGGAGGCCAAAACCTACGATACCAAGTCGGCGGCTGAGGACGCTCTGGCGGCTTATCACCTTCGTCGTCAAGGCGTGCCGCCTCTCTAGGGCTGAGCCTGGTGGGTAGGGATGCCGGACGTGGATTGGCGAACGACTGCGTCACTATGGTTGAACGATCCAGACCGAGGTCGTGTCCTCGTTGGGCCGTTTGGCTTTGCCTGGTGGCAGGGCAAGAAGCTCTACGTCGCGCAGTTCCGTAGCCAGGAGAACAGCCCCATGGCCTCCTACAAGGCATACGAGGAATGGAAGGATGTGAAGGAGTACGTGTCCGACCACGTACCGATGCCCTCCATTATGCGCTTTGTCCGCACTGGGCTCTTGCCCGCTTAAGCCTCCGGGTGGTTGGCTTGGTACGCCGCGCGGGCCGCTCTGAAGGCATCGTCGAAGATACCGGCAATCTGCTTCCCGTTCGACATGCTCTTGGCCTTCTTTTGGGCCTCGACAAGGGCGTCCAGAAGTTCCTCGCTCTCCATCGCCGACACCCATCCCTTGTCGCCAGAGAACTTCTCCCTGCCCTTCTTCGGGACGTGGGGGCCTTGAGTGCCCATACCATTCCAAGTAGCCGATGACTCCCCATGGAAAGTCATCACGCTCCGGTACATGGGAACGATGAAGCGGTCCTCGTCAGGGCGTGAGATGGCGCCAGGGCTGCGCTCCTGTGGCTGTGGCTCGCCGACGGGGATGAAGGCCCAAAGCTGGGTCCCCTGACGATCGAGGCGGCCACCCAGCAGCTTCTCGATGCCAAGCTCCATATCACGCTTCGAGAACTTGCGGGCTTTCTCCTTACCAGTCAGCATCTTCTTGATCTTGGCCGTCGGGAACAGGTCGTCTGGGTCCATCAGCGTGCGAGACTTGCTGGAGGACGCCCAGTCCCGAGGCTTGAACTTGGACTTGCGCTTGTCGTGCAGGATCTCCACCAGCGTCGTGACGTTGAAGGCCAGGTTCTCGCCCTCGTCAGCACCACCCAACATCCGAACCCGAGCCACGTCGGCCAGGTTCACGGACGTCATCAGTGAGAACACGGTCTTGCCGTCCTCGCTGCGCCACTCGGCCTTGGTACGGACGTAGTGCGGATTGCCGTCGTAGTCCTCGCTGACCGATTCCTCGACCGTCGGTGTGAACGGCTGGCCGGTGACCTTCTCGAAGTGCTCAGTAAAGGCGTCAGGGTCAAACGACTTTGACAGCGACTCTTGCACGATCTTGAGGGAACGCGCCACGTTGGCCGCGTACTCGGCCTTCTCCTCAGCCTTCGACTTGCCGCCAGGGCTCGTGCGCTTGTGCTGTTTGGTGAGAAGCTCGTAAGCCTCGTTCACCTTTTGCATGGCGAGGGTAGAGCCACCGAAGTCGGGGTGGTGCTTGCGCGAGGCCCCTCGGTAGGCGGTCTTGAGCGCCGCCGGGTCGCCCAGTGCCTCTGGGTCGAGATCAAGGATGGAGATGGCCTCGTCGAGCGCCATGGCTGCTTGGAGGAGTGCAGAGTTCATGGTTCTCTCACTAGGTCGTTTCACGGGATAGAGCTATAGCGGTCGGAAGACTGGCAGAGGCGGATCTGAAGATCCCATGACGTGAGCAGGCCGCCCGGCGCGTTCACGTTCGCTTCGAACACGCGCCACATTCTGCCTGTGTTCACTTGGCGAAACAGGTCCTCGGTCGTGATGGACCGCAGCGTGTTGTCGAGGAACATCGACCGGGTAGCCACGTCCTCGAACCAGCCGAACTCCGACGAGCGGTTCGTCTCGGTGCTGCGCGGAATGTCAGCCCGGACCTTGTCGTCCTCCAACATCTGTGTGCGGATGCGGAGGAACGAGAACTTCGGGCTCTGGGTCGAGATGGAATCGCGCTCCAGCAAGATCCGAAGCAGCAGCCCGCCCGTCGTCTGAGCCATCTGAAGGCGCTCAGTGATGGCTGGGACTGAGAGGGAGGTCCAGGTCGGTTCGGTGAACAGGCGGCAAGCAGCCTTGATCCTGGCGCCTCTGGGGGCCACTGCGTGGAGGCTCGCCAGCACGCAGCGGTTGAGACCACCAGACACCGGCAGCACGAAGTCCAGATAGCCTTTCACCGCGTAGTTCACGAGACGGAAGCTGAGAGGCCGGGTGATCTGGTCGAAGTCCAGCACCACGTTGACCGCCGCGCTTTCAGCCGTAGCGTCGAACACGTCAGTCTTGTGGCCGTACAACTGATAGCCGGAGGTGTTGCCGGTGCCGAAGCACACGAGGCACAGGCTCGAAGGCGAGGTCTCGGTCCCTGAAAAACAAGAGCACCTACGACCGGTGTACGCGCGCTGGTAGAACTGGAAGAAGTCCGGTACCACGTTGAGCGCTTGCTTGTTGCGCTCGATGATCCGGGGAATGAGCGTGCGCTCTGCTACCTCGCGGTAGTACGAACTGCCTATTTGTGATTGGTCGAAGCGGGACTGATCAAATTCGGCGCGGTAAATTCGGGCGCTCATGTGACATGCCCCCATGTTCTACGGGCGCAGATGTCCCAAACCGTCTGCTTGGATACACCGAATCGCGCCACGAGCGCATAGACAGTGGAGCCACTAATACGCAAGAGTCGAATGGCACGGACGTCCTCTTCTGTGACCAGAGCGCGGCCGTTTCTGCTCCCCTTCACGTTTCGTAGTCCCAAAAGGGAACAGTGCTCCGACTGTTCCTTCCGAGATGCCCACTCCAGGTTGTCAACTACATTGTTGCGCTTGCGGCCGTCTTTGTGATTGACGGTCGTCTTACCCACAGGGCACGGGGGAAGGAACGCCTCTGCGACCAGTCTGTGGACATAGAACTTCGTAACACCACACGAGACCTTGACGTAGCCATCATCTGTGACGTGCTCGTTGAGCAACTTGCCCCCATATTTGATCGTTGACCACACGCGCCCCAACGATGAAACGAGGTAGACCTCGTTGACATGGGAAACCCGCCACAACTCCCCTGAAGGCCCCGAAACCGGGGCATCGACTAGACGGGTCCGCATCCCCTCAAAATATGAGGGCAAAGCCGAGATGTCCATCTGGGCACTGTGAACCAACACCTAGCTCCTCACTTTTTCTTCTGCATCTGTTCCCAAGGACGGTCGGGCATGTTGACGATGAGTGGGTCGAAGTCTGGAGGTGGGGCCGGAGGCGCAAGATCTTCGATGTCCATCGCATCTGAAATGCTGTCTGTGTCCACGTCGATACGCTTCATTGGGCTTCCGGCATCGACGACCGGAGAAAGCGCAACGGGCACAGGCAGTGGAGGACGAACCAAAGCAACGGGCTTCTTGATCTTCACCACCGTCTCAGCCACCGTCTTGGCCGCGGCGACATCAGCTTCCAGCGTGTTGATCCGCAGCTTGAGCGTCTCGATCTCGTCATGGACCACACGAGAGTAGTCCTCGATGGTGTCAGAGGTCTGCTTGTAGCCGGCCTCGGCAACTTCTTCCTTCTTGAAGTAGGAGGCGTACATGCTGTGGATGAACGTCAGCACCAGGACCATGGCGGTCGCAAGCTCACGCCCCCGCTTCATGGCGTCGAGGATGGAATGCTCCTTCTTCGGAGCAGCCGGCTCAGAAGGCGCGGCAGCGGGGGCGGGCTCGGTGGTTGTCATCCCCTAAGGGTGCTCTTGCGGCACTCTGAGAGAGCGAGGATCGACGCCATGGCCTACCCAACATACGCGACCGGTGGCGGAACGCCGAACCAGACGATCGCTCCCAACCTCGCCCAACACAGCCGGGGCATCGGCGTCGTCTTCGAGGTGGACTTCTTCGACGACGCGCCGACCAACACCACCCCGGCCGTGCCCTCGAACCCGGCTGTGTACCCGGCGTGGACCATCGTCGATCCCTCAGGTGTTCAGATCACCTCCGGCGTAGGAACTCCAGGCTCTAACCCAGGCCGTTGGAACGCCTCATGGTCGGTACCAACCACAGCACCTCTCTCCACCCAGACGAACAAGTGGCGCATCGTCTGGAACATGGTGACGCAGACCGGCAGACAGCTTCAGCAGACAAATCCATTTGATTGCATTGAACTCCGTAGCCCAAACACGCTAGAGGAGGTTCGGGCACATGCGTACGTTGTCTATGCTGGTCAATCTGAGCGTCTGGTTCTACGGCTTCCTCGTCGTCCGGATACTCTCACCATCACGGCGTTCGCCGCGACCTCGCTGACCAACCCAACACCGGCCGCCGCGGCCGAGTTCTCCGGTTCGCTCGCGGCCTCCACCATCGTGGAGGTCGAGGAACAGAACCTCTTTACTTACTACTTCGACACACCGCCACTCACGACCCTGGGCGAGCACCAGATCGTGTGGACATCCCGGCAGACTGTCACGAGCCCCACCGACACGACTGTACAGAAGTTGTTTGTTCCTCCACCCGTTTTCTGGAGCTTGGCTCCGTCGCTGCGGGTCTTGATCGACAAATTACAAAAGCGCCAAGGCTCTATCCAAGCCTACGTCGACGCGGACATGTACGAATACTTCCAGCGCGGCATCGGCATCTTGAACGGAACGACGCCGTACACCAACTGGGATTTGATTACGTTCCCGTTCTCGGCCGCGACGACCCGGTTCTTGGTTGAAGGGGCGGCACTCTGGGCCATGCACTCACAACATTTGTTGAGTGGTGAGTTGCAGTTCTCGTTCAGCGGACAAACTGTCACATTGGACATGGATCAAAGCGGACTTTTCGATACAGTAGCTCAGAAGCTCCTGGAGGACCTAACAGGTGACGGCAAAGGCTCGTGGCCGAACACCAAGGTCAATTTCATCCGCCAGATCACGCACATCGCGGTTGTTGGAAACCGCATCATGGGTCGGTACGCCTACAATCGCTATATCTATAAGGTCGACAGTGGAACCATCGGCTCAGACAGCCCAACCATCTTCCAAGGTGCCTTTCCAGGAGTTGGAGTTAACGTCGGATTCACCTTGACAGACGTCATACTTTTCTTGGGACTGGCCTAGACACAACACACGTCGTCGTGGTAGGATGACGGATGGCCCGTAAATATGACACCGCTTGGTTCGTAACAAAAGCTCGTCAGGTACACGGCGATAGATATGACTACTCAGCTTCTAACTATGCAAAAGCCAAGACCGGGTTGGTTATTGGCTGTCCAAGCCATGGGCTGTTTACACAGCAAGGATGGGTACACTTACGCGGCTCAGGGTGTCCAAAGTGTGCTGCCACGAGTCGTGGGAACACCTTAAAAGACCGAGCAGGATCTTTTATTCAAAAGGCTAGGGAAGTCCATGGGGAGCGTTTCGACTATTCCCGTGTTCAGTATGTGAACTGTCATACAAAAGTCCACCTAGCTTGTATGGTTTGTGGCAGTAGCTTTGAGCAGGACCCAGCCAGTCATCTACGTGGAACTGGTTGTAATGCCTGCGCCGTTTCTAGCAGAGTGGGTCTAAAAAAGAAGAAGAGGACTACGACGGAGTTTATTGCTGAGGCTACTGTGCTCCACGGTGAAAGATACGATTACTCAGCGACCAAGTACATGGGCTGGGAAAAGGGCGTTACATTCTGTTGTAAAACATGCGGTATACTTGTGTCAGTGACGGCGGCCCAGCATCTGCACGGTCAGGGGTGTAAGAAATGCGCCTACCGGGAAGCGGGACAGGAAAAGGCACAGACCACAGCGTCGTTTATAGACTCGGCCGATGCCGTCCACGGTAGCGCATATGATTATACCGCGGTGCGATACGTGCGCAGCACCTTAAAGGTTGAGATTTCATGTAAGACATGCCTTAGAGTGTTTCATCAAACGCCAAATACTCATCTAAGAGGCAGTGGATGTCCGCATTGTGGTATAGATAAATCCGCTCGTTCGCGCGCCATGTCCATGGAAGACTTCATAAAAGCAGCCACAACAACGCACGGTAGTAGATTCTCATACGATAAGGTAGCATACAAATCATCCGCAGATACTGTGGTAGTAGTTTGTAACAAATGCAACCGAGACCTAGTAATAACTGCCTCCAGTCACCTTGCCGGCCAGGGCTGCTATCACTGCTATAAGCACTACCAGATATCTCACGCCGAAACCCTCTGGCTCGATTCCCTCAACGTCCCGGTCCGTCAGCACCTCATCCGGCTGCCGTCGGGCAAGAAGACCAAGGTCGACGGCTATGCCCCGGCCACCAACACGGCCTACGCCTTCCCGGGGAGCTTTTGGCACGCGGACCCGCGATCACTCGACCCTGAAGCCGAGCACCCAGCTATCAAGCGCCGAAACCGCGACATCCACACCGATACACTGGCACAACTTCACCAGATGCAGTGGGCTGGGTATAGGGTGTGTTTCATCTGGGAGTTGGATTGGAAAGCCGGGCGGCCCGCAGTCTTGATGCCCTCCGCTTCTACATCAAGACAGCAGTCCTTGTTCGTGTGTGAGTGCGCACTCTGACCGCAGTGGACTTCACGGGGCTTCTCAAGTTCGACGAATTCTTGGTGGACCTCAAGGCCACGAAGGATCCGTCTGCGTTTTTGAAGGACAACTCCTATCCGGGTGCCCTGGCATGAGCGGCCGTAGCTCTACTGAGAAACTGGTCTTTCGTCAGAGGTTTGTTAGCCATAGGTCAGTAGCCCTGCTTCTCGGCTAGGTGGCGTAAGATGCCCATGCGCTCGCCGTTGATCTCACGTACCCGAGAGCGCTCGTCTATCTCATTTTTGCCCGCCAACGCAACCCCGACCCAATGCCTCTTGTACCTATTCGAGACCAGGTAGGCATCGATCGGGAACTCCTTGGCGCACTCGCGCGAGCACCACGCGACCTCGGCCTTGTCCAAGATCGCCAGCACAAGCTCGTTGTCGTCCGGCTCGATAACTGATTCACAAGCGATGCAGACACGAGTGACTTCATCGGTCTGTGGGTCTACGTGAGCCACGGGTGCCGTGTGCGTGAATAGGGTTGGGCTTCCGAGGCGCCGTGTCGGCACGCGGTTCACGTCGTTGGTCAGGTCGATCTCGGCAAACAGCGGGGCCAACGTCTCCATCACCTGGCGGCCGTAGGCCACGAACCCTTCAATACGTTGGCGTGATAGGCCAAAGAGGTGAGCTAAATCATAGAAGCTGAGCTTGCCTTCGGCGGCGCTTCTCAACGTACCGCGCTTCTCTCTCTGGCTCGCTGACGTGGCCTGAAGTCGCTCCTCAGAGTTGGAAGCCTTCAGCCCGGAGAACGCGCCAGCACAGTGATAGGCTTTTACGTTGGACGTCCACAGAGGGCAGCCGCGAAGCGAACATGGAGAGGTAAGCCGTGCATCAATGACTGGACACCAGAACCGAGGTGGCTCAGACTCGATGATCTGAAGCCAGGTGGAGTTGGCAGCAGTGGACCCTTTTTTCGCTTTCATGTCCACTTTCTTCAACGCCTTTGAATGCCTAGCTCGACTGTGATCTGAGTGAGAAGACTGGTGAAGATACTTGGCGTGGACCCCGGGCGCAACTACGTTGCGTGGGCGGTGTTGCGTGGGTCTGTCGATTCCGGATTCTCCCTGTATCGTCATGGTCTATTGCTGCTGCCTGACCTAGGCCCCATAGGAGAGTTCGGTCGCTCGTTGAGCTTCTGGCGATCCTTCTTCGAGTGGTTCGTCCTCAAAGACCTGCGTCCGACGGCGTGGGCTATCGAGCGCTTCAACTACCGACCTGGATCACAGGGTCAAGGTTCTGAGGACATCAACCTCCACATCCCCGCCATGCTGGGGCCGGGTGTGTTTTTGGTGCGGAACACGGAGTGGAAGATGTGGTTTCACAACAATGTCCGCAGTAAGGAGACTGGCGGCTCGCACAGCTTCTTTCGTACTCCGACGCCGCATGAGGCCGACGCCGCGGGCATTGCGCTCTATCTTGGGTCGGTGTTGCTCCCCCGCCTTCCATTATTTCCGTCAAAAGCCGTGACCGGAAAGCCAACCTTCCTGAGAACCTCACAGGGTCCGCTTTTCGGACCAGATTGAGCCAAAGGACTGCGAAATGAAGGACACTTTTCTTCAACGCATGAACAGCCGCCTCACGGAGCGCGGTATCAAGGGTCGACAGGACCTTGAGCTTCATGATGTGAAGCTTCTGGAGGACGGGCGCGCAGCGCGTGTCCTCGCTACCTACTCCGGTCTGTACGGCCCGCCTTCGGTGTGGGACGTCCAAAACTGGCTCACGTCACGGATGGGCGACTTCAGCCTCCAGGTCCAGGCTCGCACGGAAACGATTGCTGCCTACCCTGAGCGCAACTTCGTTACCTTCGTGGTGGAACAGAAGACGCTGCGTCAGCCGCTCTCTGCCGCCACGCAGATGGTGAAGGCTGGTATCGACCAGTACCTCGACAAGGACAACATGCTCTGGGAGGTCGTGAAGGCTGAACAGGGTCCAGGCTACATCGTCCGCAAGGAAGGTGTGACCGTCGAGAAGATGTTGGAGGTTCGTCGCCAAGCCCTGCGTGGTGGCGTCTCTGGTCGCAAGCACATCACCCTGGCCGCGGTCGACACCATCCCTTCGGCGGGCGGTGGCTTCGCAACGGCCGACGTCGGCGACATCGTCGACTTCTACCACAGCAACAATATCCACCGCGGTAAGATCCAATCGGCCGGCTCGGCCGGTGTGAAGGTGAAGAAGCTGAACTCCAGCGATACCTTCACCATCGATCCAGGTCAGATCACCACGATCGTCGAGAAGTCGGCCGGAGCCCAGAAGGAGCAGGACGACGCCATGCGTCGCTACTTCTCCCTCAACTGGCCGGGCAATCCGGAGATGGTTGAAATCATCTCGCCGACCTCCAACCTGCCTGTCAAGGATGACCGACCGCCTCCGGGTGGCGATCCTATCCAGCCGATCTCGGTGGATGCGGCGGTCAAGGGGTCTGCTCGCCCTTTCGCGTCAGCGGACCTCGGGAAGCCGTCTCCGAGTCTCCGCGACCGCGTGAGCGGCAAGGCTCTCGCCAAGCGCTGATCTCGGCACGGGATGCGACGGCACTGGATACGGCCCTCCTCTCGGGGGTGGTTGGTCTGGTGCGTGGTGCTGGGCCGGTCCACAGCAAGTCCTTGGCCTTGTCACTCGGTGCTTTTGACAAGGCTCTGGCCTCTGGCAAGCTGCCGGAGAACCAGATTACTGATCGCTTGGTACGTGCGACCTTCTCAGCCATCGAGAAGGCCCAACCAAAGCTGCGTATCGACAGCATCCCCAATCCGTTCCCGTCACCGCACAACTTGTCGTGGTACTTCGGCGCTTGCGCGTGCCCAGACGACGTGCGTGTGTTCGCGACCATGCTTGGCAAAGGCCATCTGCGCGTCTGGTCGGTTGCTCAAGACAAGACGGGTTGGCAGGTGTTGGTGCAAGCGTTTGGTGACACCAAAAGCAACATTGCCTCGACCGTTGAAATCGAGACTCGGGTGCCCTCCAAACGCCTCAAAGGCTACGTGATGGCAGCTGTCGAGCCGTTCTCACTCAAGGCTGCCAACATCAAAGACTTCATGCACGATCATGCCCGGACCCTGCTCGCGCGCTATCAGGGGGAGGCAGGTCACTTCGTGCAAGTGACACTGGCACGGAGGTATGGCTGATGAGTCGCTATGCTTCCATACTTCGTGCTGTTGAAGCTGCCCGTATCACCATTCAAGCGACTGTGAAGCTGACGCCGCTTCAGCAGGATCTCTTGGATGCTGTGGTGGCGTCCGGCAAGGGTGACCTGCTGACCAATCTGGCGAAGAAGCCAGAATTTCGTGGCGTCCACTTTGCCAAGCTCATGAATGCCGCCAGTGCCCTTCACAAGAAGGGCAAGGTCACGTTCGACGGGAAGATGCTGATCGGCCAGGATTTCCCTCCGACACCGGTGATGTCGTCGAGCATCAATGCGGCCAAAGACATCGGGGACTCGAAAGGCGACCGGAAGCGCAAGGCATCGATTACGGACCTTGTGAAGCGGGCCACGATGTTGGCGGAGGCACACGATACCTCAGGCTTCCCCGAAGTCGGCGAAGCCGTGAAAACCGTTATGTCCCTGTCGGACTTCATCGGCCGAATGGACACAGCCTCGGCCCGCCTCAAGGCTGCGCCTGCGGGATCCTCAGAATCTGTTGAAGCCCAGAAGCTCATCGACTCTCTGCGCGTGAGCGCGGACACAATGGTCCCTCCACTCATGGCGACCTTAGACACATTGGAGACGTTGGCCCTTGCCGCGGTGGAGATGGAGGACCAGTTCGAGGCTCTGTCCGCCGAGGTCAAGGTTATGGATGAGAAGCTGAAGCGGGAAAAGGCTCGTCTGGCTGCTGCGTCAAACGCGGTACAGAACGCCGTGAAGTTGGCGTGAAGCCGTGCAAGGAGCCAGGTAGATGGATGAACGGACCCGAGCAGAGGTCATCAAGGCGCTCCGCTCGGCCGTTCGCGCGCTCCGGGCTGTCGAGCAAGCCATTGCACAGGCTCCTGCTGGGCCTGTAACGGCCCCGTCTGTCCCGTCTCCCGAAGCCCCGTCCGCCCCTGTCGTTGATCCCGTCGAAGCTGCTCTCTCGGATTACCTCAAAAGCAGTGCATCCTCCCTCAAACAAAACGAGGAGCAGAACCCCGAGTCCTTCCTCTCCAAGGCCCGGTCCAAGCTCGCCGATCTGCTGCGCTTTGCAATGAACAAGCAGATGTTCCAGGAGGGGCCGAAGGGCTCCGGTGCCACGAGCCTCGACCCGACGCTTGCGACCCAGACCTTCGAGAAGCTCCTGAAGGTGATGACTGAGACTGGCCTCAACCAGACAGACCTGCTTCAGCCGTTCGTCAACGCCTTGGCCCCGAAGAACTGGGGCGACGTGAACGTGGATGAGGACTTGGTCCTCTACCGCTACGAGACGCCTGGTCCCGTCACTGGCAGCTTGGATCAGTCGGCGTTTGAGCCTCTGGTGGAAGCCGCGCGCGCGGTGCCAGGTGCCCTCGACCGCACAGCCACGGCTCTGAAGGCGGACCACATCGCCTGGGAGCCGACAGACGTGAAGACTGGGACCATCAACTGCACCATCACTCTTAACAACGTCGAGGCCAAGTGGTGCGGCTGCGTCCCTACGAGTGACGTGCTCGGGTCCGTAGTTTCGCACTTGTCCATTCTCGAAGTGGATCCTGCGAACCAGCAGCAAGGCTGGTGGGACGCGGCGCGTATCGCGTCCTCTCTCCCGGCTCAGGTGCTCCCCATCATCCGTGGCAAAGAGAAGAAGGTCACCTTCTTGCGCAATGACGCTGACAAGGTCGAGGACTGGGCTGCGTCGCTTCCTGGGTGGTATGACGGCCCACCTGACAACCCAACACCACTGATCGTGAGAGACGCTGTCTCGAACGACATTCTTTCCTGAGAGGTCATCCGATGAACAACCGCATCCATTCCGCTCTGGCCGATGTCAACAAGCTTCTGACAGCCAAGACCCTTTCAAAGACTGGTGCCCGCGGCGTGGCTATGCGGTCCAAGAAGGCAGCACACCAGGCACTGAACAATGCAAAAGCGGACCTTCGCAGTGCGAAACCTCCGCGCGCGAAGAAAGAGGCCCAAGAGCGGGTGAAGAGAGCTTCAGCGCGCCTGAAGAAACTTTCCTCAAGTGTGGAAGGCGCCGCCAACCGGACCAAGATCTTGGCGATGCTGGGTATGGGGGGTAACAAGCCGAACCTCCGGCTCCTCAACAAGATGATCCAGCGTGGGCACATCACAGCACCCGAGGTGGTGACCGCTGTCGGTGAGGCACTCCGTCTTCGCCGCGTCAACCTTCGTGTGATCGAGGCCATCATGATGGCACTCACCGAGGCGCTGGTAACTGAAGACGTGATCGATGTTGAGTCCGCAGCCTAATAGTACACCTGGTTTCAACCGCTCGGATGGCCGGGCCTTCAGGACCTCGACGATGACCACGCAGCCAGAAGAACCGGTACTAGACCAGAACATCGAGAAGATGCGCTCCCTCCAACAGGAGGTCCATCTTCTTCGAGAGGAGCTTTCTGGCCTGCGAGAGATGCTGGAAGGCGTGACCTCAGCGTTGTCTGGAGCGCAGAAGGCGTATGCCGCTGTCTCACAGCGTACCGACCTTTTGGAGAAGCGCATCACGTTGATGATGGTCACCACACGAGGGAAATGAGGGAAATGATGGACAGCACACTTGCTATCCTCGGTATAGCTACCGGCCTTCTATCCATCGCGGGTGCCTTCATCTCTGTCGGACGAGAGAAGCAGGCCAGGGTTGATTTGGAGCGCCGCCATGGGGAGCTAGCAAAAGAGGCCAGAGACGCTATCATCGAACTGAGGGCTGAGAAGCTCCGCCTCACAGAAAAACTCAACGAGCTTGAGCGTGAACAGACGGCTCTGAAGACTCGTTATGAGGAGCTTCGGAATCGCGTCGAGGACGTGAAGCGCGAGAAGGCCAGCATTGAATCAGTGAACGCTTTGCGGGAGAGCGTAGGACGAGTCGAGGGCACGATCATGGAAGTCGCCCGTCGACTTGATATGATAGCTCAAGAGATCCTGAAGTACCATGACCGTACCACCTCTTGAGGCATTTATGGCTTCGATAGTTGAAGAATGGAGAGCCATAGTTGGTTACGACCATTATGAAGTCTCTTCAACAGGGAGAGTTAGGTCTACTCAAGGTGGTTTGCTCGATCCTGCTCCAGATGCCAGTGGCTATGTTCGTGTGGGCTTGACTGACACCTTCGGCAATAAGCATAAACGTCGTGTTCACCGATTAGTGGCGGAAGCTTTTTGCATCAAGCCTTCTACATCACATACAATAGTAAATCACATCAACAACGTGGCAAATGACAACACGGTGGATAACCTTGCATGGGTTACCTATCCTGAGAACAGAGTCCACGCACAAGCGTTTAGGGGACTGAGGCCTAAAGAAGATCTGATCTTTGACATCTCGGGCGAAAAATGGGCGAACGTAGGGCTGCTACCAGGGTTAGAAGGAATTGGAGAACACTACGAGGTATCTACAGCCGGCAGGCTACGTAGTTTGAAGCGGGCATGTCAACTCATCATGGCTCCAAATACGACACGAGAAGGCTACGTTTCGTATCAACTACGGAGCCACGGAGTACCGCACACGGTCAAGGCCCACAGGCTGGTAGCTATGGCGTTCGTCACTGGTATGTCGGTAGATAAGCCAGAGGTAAACCACCTGGACAAGAACAAGAAAAATAACCACTACTCAAACTTAGAGTGGTGTGACAGCAGTATAAATCAAACACACGCCTCCTCTGTCCCAGTTGATGCAATCCTAGAGAGCCTACGCAGTGATTGTGAAAGTATTGACAACATTGCTATGCTTCACGGGGTGAGCCGCCCAACAGTGGCAAAAATAGCGCGAAAATATGGGATCCCTCGCGTTTGGCAGGTACGGGTTACGACCGTAAAGGCTGTGGAGCAGGTAACAGCGGCGTTAAGCAGCGGCTTATCCTGGGAGGACGTTGCGACCAAGTGTGGTGTAGGCATCCATTCCGTTATTAGGATTGCCAAAGAGGCTGGTCTTTCTCGGCAACGAGGCAGGAAGCCGAAAATTACGTCCTCGACATGCGCTGCATTAAAGGGCAGTCGCAAAGATGGCCTGTCGTATCAGCAGCTAGCCGATAAGTACGGTGTCAGTGTGACGACTGCATGGAAGGTGGTCAATAAAGATATAAAAGGAGTTTTACATGTCCTTTAGGCATAGTACCTCAAAGAAATGTCCTGTGTGCGTGGGTTGCACGCCATCCAAGGTCACGGAGATCAACGAAGCGTTGAGCCCGATCTTGGAAGACGTGAAGCAGACGGGGGAGATCCCGAAGGTCCAGGACTCACGCTTGGACCTTGTGGCGCATGGCGTCGGCATCTCCCCGCACTCCCTCCGGTATCATCTGAAGGAGTGCCTGCTCGACCAGGAAATTCAGGACCAACGCTTCCAGGAGTTGAAGGACGTCATCGACTGCGTCGCGACTGCCAAGCAGGAGTACCTTGCCAACCCAGGTATGGGGCAGGCTACAGCACTCACGCAGCTTCTGACGCAGTTCCGTGGCCTGGCGGACGACATCGAAGGCCAGTTTGACCCAGAGGTGACCGTCGAGTACGTCGTGGAGACGGTTCTCAACCCCATGAGCCGCAAGACCTTGGCCGTGGCCGCTGAGGAGCTTCGGTCCCTACGAGAGACGATGGGACCGTTGGTATCGAAGAACCAGATGGCCTTCGTCGATGCCCAGATGAAAGCCACCCTCACGCGCGTCTCCGCTGTCTTACGCGATGCCTTGGACGAGTCTCTCAAGACTTTGTGCTCCTACTACAAGGTAGAGCTTGAGGCTAAAGCGAGAAAGCGCGCTTTGGAATCTGGGACTACTGTGTCGGCGTCAGGCAGCACCCCGGCGTTGTTCAACCATCAGGCGAAGTCTCTTCCTACAGAGGACGATGAGGACGTCGTTCACTAGGAAGTCGCCATGCAAGTTCCCACCACCATTGACGGTTTACGCACCACGCTGCGGGCGCTTGGCTTTGGGGACATCGTCACCGGCCTCGAAAACACTGCGCCTAACGACGCCAAGCAGGTCTTGTTAGATCAACTCGACTTCACCTTCGAGGAATCGCAGCAGACGTTGCAGGACCGGTTCCGACACCGTAAGGCGCGCTCTCTGGTAGAACGCTTCATCTGGCCGGCATTGTCGGCCTCTACAGCTATTGCCTCTGTGATAGAAGCTCTGCGAGAGCTACGCGCTCTCCTCCGTCACGACATCCCAGCACCAGAAGGGGCTGAACTGGAGATAATGGAGGTGGAAGTAGAGGACGAAGACGAAGACGGATTGCCGACTAGTGTGCGTGTCACCGAGGACTCGGAGGATGACGACTGCGGTGGTTGCTCGTGCGACGAGCGCGGCTGTGGTGGTTCCTGTTCGGACTGCGGCTGCGCCTGACGCCATTCGGCAACGGCCCGAGCACGGGCCTGCTGGTGGCAGGACTCCTGGCACGAAGTGCTACAGAACGGCCCGAAGCGCTCGCTGGTGGCCAGGCCCGTTCCTCGTGGGAACGGGTCACAGCACCAATCGCAGTGATCCACGGCCCGGCGCTTTTGCCGTGAGGGCCTCAACGTCTCTGCCGCGCTTTCCGTGAGCTTGCACTGGCGCTGCTTCTTGAGGGAGGTGAGGTGGCAACGTTGGCATTGCCAGATCACGACACCATCCTCCACCCTACCACGCATGAGGTAGGCTGGTACGTTGTCCTTCCCGCAATGCGGACACAGGTGGGGCTTTACACCCTGCTTCACCAAGTTGGCGACCACCCGGTACTCGGGGCGGCGCTCTGACTTGCGGTGCAGCTTACGGGATTGATTGCTGCATGGTTTGCACCATGACGCCAGACCATCGGCCCGGCTCTTCACTGAGTAGAACGCTGTCATAGGCTTCTCGGTCTGGCAATGTGGACACATCTTCATAGGTATTCTTGCCCCCTATAGCGTAGACGACCCCAGATTTCTCCGCGGCCTTATAGACCTCTTGCGAACTAGCGAACATGGCTTGTAAGAAGTCACGGTCCTTCTTATGCTGTTCAATACACATCTGGTTTGAGGTCGTGATGGCCTCGTTGGTCGTGATCAGCAGTTCTGCCGCTTCCGGCGTCACACACCGCTTCTGGTACACGAGCAACTCGGAAGCGTGTGCCGTGCCTATGACAACGACCACAATGGCAACGACCATCGACAAGATGGCGGTCACGGTGCTGAAAGCCGCGATACGTCGCCAGAATGTGGCGTCTTCGATGGCGCTATCCAAAGCCAAGAGCCTTTCCATGACCTCTGTACGAGGAATGAATGGCTCGAACATGGCTAGTCGCCGATCGATCTCAACCAGAGTGACTTGCTCTTGGCTCATCCTAGAGCGGCCTTTGCCAGAGCTTGGGCTCGGCGCTCGAACTCCTCGGCTTCTTCTCGGTGACAACCATCTGGCGCCGGACTCAGCGGCCCAGCAGCGATGGCCGTAAGCGCCACCTCATAGCGGTCAGCCTTGGCCTTCGTCTCCTTGAGCATCTCGCGCAATGCCTCAACTTCTTCCTGCATTTCATCCTCGGATCTTACGGGCCTTGGTCCGTGCGCGGATCACAGAGGCTTCGGCTCGAAGCTCCTCGGAGACTTGTTGCCGAAGCGACTCGACGGCTTCCTCCAGCGACTCCCCAACATCCAACTCCGCTTCTGCGGCTACTTCAATCTTCACCGATTCATAGTCACCGACATTCAGTGTGGCCCCTCGCTTATAGAATACCTTGGTAACCTTCATATCCGACCTTGTTATAGGAGGAGGACGAGGAGGAGGAGGGGCGATCCTTGTACCGGTTCCCCGCCTGATCTGTCAATAGGGATTGACAACTTCAAGTATTACATGAGGTTTTCTTCCCATGGACCGGTCACGACGGGCCAAGGCTCGGGCAGCAGGCTTTACGGCTTCACGGTCGGGATGACCGTGAAGGCCGCGTCTCGCCAGCCTTTGGCGAGGGCTGCCTTGTAGTCGAAGCTCGTGTTTTCGCCAACCACTTCCTTCCTGTGCTGCCCCCACCCTCTGAAGGGGCCGCTGTACGCCGCAGGATCGGCTAGGGGAGTGGCCTGATGTTCCAGTGGTGAGAGGTGCCCCGGCTCGCCGGTTCCTGCCACCGACCCGGCCAGAAGCCGTTGGTGAAGCTCCAAGTCTTTTTCCACGGAGGTCGTGACCCCGTCGTGCAACTTGTAGGACACCCGAGCACAGCGCGCAGCCGAGCACGCCTTCAGTGTTTCCAGCGGCAACTCCTCGCGTTCCACAGCCGTGATGTAGGGAAGATGCCATTCTCCCAACGAACGTAACGTAGGAGTCGATCCGGCGTAGTAGGCGTCGGCCATACGCCAGGCCAGGATCTGCATGTGCGGTTCGGCGTCTGGGTGACAGCGCAAAGCAAAGAAGTTCTCGAAGTCAGTTGCTGACAGAACAACATTGATGTGTTGGTGTGCTTCTGTCAGCCGGTTAGCAACCTGTTTGGACACTCCACAGGTGTCTGAGAGTTCCTGGCTGGCCTTGACGCTCGTATGGAGCGCCGCGCGCCATAGACCGATTGCTGCACTTCGAGCCAGACCTGAAATCTGTTCATGAGCCTGCATCCCAGGTTGGTTCTTCCCAATATGCAGCGGGACCGCCGGATCTGCTAGGACCTCTTGATTCATCCGGCTGATAGGGATCGCTCGGCTTGATGAAGCGTTCCGTGCGAACGCCCTGTGCGTGAGCACTTCCTGGTGTATCCACCTGGGGTACCTGAGTTGGTAGGTAAGTAGTCTTACTTCACAATGAGATACTGAATCTTCGATGACTTGGGCGGAAATTGTGGTCATTAGAAGCTCCTTACGCTAGCCTGTTCCAAATGGCTACGTCGCGTCATCAATCCTGGGGCTCAAAGGCCAAACCCAAACCACAAAAGCCGCGTCCGAAAAAACGGGCCAAGACTCGAAAAGAGCCTACGGCAAAGGCGGCAGAAGCCAATCAGAAACCTCGTGGCGTCCAGGTGTGGACACCACAGGCCCCGAACTTGGTGCTCCCCAAGAAGTCGGCTTTGGACCGCACCACCGCGCGTTTCAAGAACCTACTACCAGATATTGATGACCTGACCAAGAGGATCATCGACTCAGACCTGGACCATACCCAGGCGATTGAAGTGATGACGAGGGCCGACGACCTCGTGGACTGGGCGCCGAACGTCCTGACGTGGTGTGCCGACAAACGATTCCTGGGGATGAGGCCGTTCGCCAAGCAGGCGGAGATCCTGCTGCACCTCTACGAGGAATACTGCCCCCGATGCTCGAAGGCCGACTACGTGCGGGACATTCCCGTGGCGGACTCCATCGAGACGATCATGGCCAGGGTCGCACTCCTGGAGTTTGGCAAGTGCCCGCACTGTGGCTTCAAGAAAGGCGACGGACGCGCGAGTGGTGATTTCGTAGACCCGTTGGAGTTGATCGCGATCTGCGGGCAACGGAGCGGGAAGTGCGTGGTTGGAACCACAGAAGTATTCGATGGGGAGCGGCGCCGCACAGTCGAATCTTTAGTTGGGCAGAAATTCATGGTCCCGACAAAGGATGCCGCGGCTAAGCTCCATTGGGGAGCAGCGACAGCGTTTGCTAGTGGTAAAAAACCATGTGTCACACTGACGTTGGCCGATGGGTCCTCAGTCACGTTGTCTACGGACCATCGTGTTCTTACGTCGCGCGGTTGGATTGAAGCGGGACAGCTTACAACGAAGGACCTAGTAGCGACGCCACGCGCCTTTCCAGAGCCGAAGAAGGCACTACAGATCCGTGACGAAGAGGTCGCGCTAGCCGCGTACCTTCTCGCAGATGGTAACGTTATTGGGTCAACTCGCTTCACGAATCAAGCAACAGCCGTGGTGGACGACTTCATCATCGTGGCTAACGAACTGGCAGACGGAAACCTGACACCACGTCGGAATCGCAAGGTTACACCGGAAGTGAGATCCGCAATCTTCGGGTTGGCGAAGGCGGGATGGTCGCAAACAGCAACCGGAGTAGAGCTTGGGTTGTGTCAACCCACGATATCTCAGGTGCTTACGGGAAAAGAGGTTGCGTGCCTGAGCGGTGTGTCCAGCCGACATGGTATCACTTATTCCGTCCGAGGACTACATTGGTTCCGGGACAAGTGGGAAATTCACGGGTTGTCGAAGTATAAGCGTGTTCCAGCGCAGTTTTGGAGTCTGTCGATCCGTCATCTTGGTTTGTTCTTGAACCGGTTTTGGGCCTGTGATGGTTATGTAGACCGGGGGTCATTGGGAGTTATCCTAGCTTCCGAAAAGATGATTGATGATTTGAAGTTCATGATCGGACGATTGGGGATTCGCGCATCGAAGCACTACAAAACGGCACGCTGCAACGAAAAGACGTTCGATGCGTGGCGGTTGTCTGTGTACGGCCGAGACGCATTGGAGTTGCTGCGGATTATGGGTCCCATCCTCGGAAAGGAAGTGGCGTGCCAGCGACTCCAAAAACAGCTAGAGCGGTCTTCGTGTCGTAAAGACGGGGGCCGGAAAATGGTCCACGATCGTGTTCCAATTGGGCGAGCAGAGATTTCCGCGATTGGAAGAGAGATGAAAGAAGCTGGTTTGATCAGCCGGAAAAGAGGAGGCGGTCGACTGATGGAGATGCGAGAGTTCTGTAGTGCTAAGAAAGACAGCTACGTCAGTCGAGGTTTGTTCGAGGCTTTCTGCCAAAAATTCAACTATACCGGCCGCTTGAGTTGGCTAGCCTCGTCCGATCTTCGATGGGAATTCGTGGAGTCGATTGAGAGCAGCGGCACGCTTCCCGTATTCGACTTGTCTGTGCCGGATACCGAATGCTTCGTGGGAGACAACATCGTCCTGCACAACAGCGCCTTGGCCGCCATGGCTATCAGCTATCTCGTCCATCGTAATGCAATGCTGCCTGTTCCGTGGAAGTCCTACGGGCTTACCCCGGGCCAGGTCATTGACTTCACCGTCGTCGCGACCACCGTCTCCCAGTCCGAGAAGACGCTGTGGAGCACCTTTAAGGGTGTCTTTGAGAACAGCCCGTGGTTCAAGGCGTACAAACTCGTTTCGGATGAGGAGGGTAAGAAGAACGGTATCAAAGACACTATTGTAGCTGCGGACACATACATCTGGTTCGAGCACAAGCGGATGCTCATCTACTTCGCGGCCAACAACCCCAGTGGTCTGCGTGGTACGACTCGTTTTGGTGCCGCAATCGACGAATTGGGGTGGTTCAATGCTGAACACGGCTCCATGAAAGTCCGAGCAAACGGCCCCGAGACCTATACGGCGCTTAGCAACGCCTGCCTCACACTCCGAGCTTCTTTCCGCGAAGCTGTCGCGGCGGACAAGAACACGATTTGCCCAGTCCCACTCATGCTCAACATCTCCTCGCCGCGGTCGATGGACGACGCCATCATGACTATCTACCGCGACATGGCGGCTAGCAAGCGGGTCATTCGCAAGCACTGGGCTACTTGGGAGATGAACCCGCAGCTTCCGAAGCAGTTGTTGATCGAGACCGGCGACCTACTCAAGCCCAACGGCGCACGCGACTACGGCGCACAGCCACCGTTGGCCGACGACCCGCTCATCCGACGTGTCGACACCGTGACGGAAGCCTTCAAACACCCGCTGGTTGTCGAGAAGCGGTATGGCTCCATCATTCGCCCGTCCGCGATGGGCTACCTCGTCGACCTGGAAGTCCAATCCGGCCGGGCCGTCCAGCAGATGCTGTCCGCCGAGCTTGAAACGAAGCTCGACCGGCCTGACTACCCAACACTGAAGCTGCTTCCCAAGCAAGACCTGGACGACCTCGGACCGCACGAGGTCTTGTTCCAAGACCTCCTGAAGCGACCAGCGGCTCAGCGCCCGCACATCATGGGGGTCGACCTCGGGTCTTCCAACAACGCCCTCGCAGTGGTGTGTGGCTACTTGGCGGACAAGGACCAGACGTTCATCACTGACTTCGTGTTCGAGGTGAAACCAGAGACAGCACACAAAGTCAATATGGCTGACGTGTATACCCAACTCATTATCAAGTTGGTCGAGAACCTAAACGTAGTTGCTGTATATTATGACAGATGGTCATCACTTCATCAAATACAAGACCTTTGCATGAGGTACGGCTCACTAGGCCCACTCAATCCATCACATGAACGGCGGGCTTGGCAGCGCGACCTCACCTACCTGAAGACTCGACCTGCCTTTATCGCTGACCAGTATTCGCTCAACGTGGCGGATGCCTCTATGTTGGTGTCTCGACTGGAGCAGGGCGACTGCTTATTCCCGGCGATGGAAGTAGACATGATGGAATTGATGGTCAACAAGACACTGGACCCGTGGCAGTATCCCTATGCTCACCTGGCATTGCAGATGGCGACGGTCCGAGCCAGAGGCAACCGGCTCCTGAAGCCCGTGAACCGGGACGACGACTTGTTCCGCGCCTGGGCAAACGCGGCCATCAAAGCGTTCAAAGACGAGCTTGTGATCGACATGCTCAAGCAGGAAGGACGAGCTAAAATACCAACCACTCGTCGCCAAGTCACCACTCACGTCTCACTTGGAATGGCTGGGAAAGGTTTGCGCCAGGTCGCAAACATGCAGGGAGGGACACCCTCTAACAGCGGCAGTCTTCCCGGCTTTCCCGTCGTCGTGCGCAAGGGCTCGTTCAGAGGGTGACCAACATGGCAAAGATCATTGGCAGTTTCGATCAATTGTGGACTTCTGACCTCGAAGCCAAAGCCAAGGCGTTGGGTGCGCTCGACGGTGATCTGCCGCGTGTCCGGGCAACCGTGAAGAACGCGCTCATTAGCGCCGACTGGGCCTCCAACGATGGCTCGCTCCGGTTCTCGTCCGACAATGACCAGAACAACGCCCTCAAGGCTGCTGTAGAGGCGATGACCTCAGCCTCTCAACGTGCCGCGGCTGAGCGGAAGGTGACGGTCAAGCACGCGGGAGTTGCGCCGACACGCTCTCAGGTGCTCTTGGCTTCAGCGTCAGCACCCCCAACCACGTTCTCCTCTGTGTCCCCGGTGCGTACCGGTGCGTTTTCGCCGGAGTCGGCGAAGGCTGGGGACAAGTGCCCGCGCTGCAACTCCATGATGGAGCCTGTCGGCCTCGTGAATGAACGTGCTGCACTTTACTGCTCGCGCGACCGGGTGGTCTTACCGCTTTCCGCCGAGTCGTCGGTGCGATACTGATCGCTACATGCTGAAAATCGGACGCCGACAGCGCTACCTGACAAATGCCATTGGTCACGTCATGCGGCCAATGGCAGGTTCGTCGCCTTCAACCCCGGACCCAGGTGCTGGGATTGTTCGAGGCTACAAAGCTCGCCGTGGTTTTGTTCAGGACGGAGAGCATCAACAATCAGCAACACTATTCGAGTCATTGATCAATAGTGCCCCATCGGCGGGGCAGGTTCGGGCTTCAGTACCAGCTACTCCTCGTGACACGCAGGTCATCACCGCGGCCGGGTCCTCAAGCACGAGTACAGGCGGCGCAGGTAGTGCGACAACGACATTCGGAGCATCCAACGCCAAGGTAGACCGCTTCAACCCGGTCTACGACGACCTCTCCCGCGGCACGGTGGCCGAAGACTGGATTCCGCGTGACCCACGACTCCAAAACCGGATGTTCCGCATCATGTTCGCGCGGGGGCAGATCGAAGGCCCGGTCGTCGAGACAATTTCGGAGATGTGCTGGTCGGACTTCGACCTTAGCGGTATCCGTGACCAAAAGATCTTGGACACCTTCCTTGCCGCCAAAGACGCGGTACGGGTCGACCGTTACTTAGAGGACATCACCAAGGAGTATCTAGTCATCGGCCGCGTCGTCATTCAGATGGTCTTGGACTCAGCCAAAGGCATCTGGACCGACATGGTCATCCATGACTCGGACTATCTGAAGATCAGTCCGATCCCTCGTACTGGCTACATGCCGAAGATCGATCTGGTCCCAAGCCCTGACCTACAGCAATGGGCGAAGTCGACAGACCCACGTGATGTGGACGCTAAGAAGGGCCTTCCGAAGGCGCTGCTTGAGCAGTTCATGACGAACAAGCCGATCCCATTGGACCCAACGGTGACGGCCTACTTGCCTCGGCGGTCGTTCTTCAATGACGTGTTTGGGACCAGCTTCTATGTCCGCAACATCCCGTTGTGGGGACTAGAGAAGTCACTCATCAACGCTACGCTCACTGGTCATCGTCGTCGAGCAGGACCGATCACTCAGATCGCCGTTGGTTCCGAGCAGTGGGAACCGACGCCGGAACAGATTGACGCTTTGGTATCGGCGTACACGGCCGCGGAAGAAGACTCGGTCTCCTCCACCATCGGTACGCGCTACGACGTGGCGTTCAATCAGATCCGTGGTGGCCTCCAGGAGATGTGGAAGTGGCAGGACGAGTGGGCCTTTCTCCAAGAGGCCAAGCTCAAAATGTTTGGCGTGTCTGAGCAGCTTATGACCGGCGATGCCAACATCGACACCAGCACGGCTCCTACCATTTTCCTAGAACGGCTCAAAGCTCACCGTAAGTACGTCACTGAGACGTTCTTGATGCAAAAGTTTTTCCGGGCGCTAGCGGTCGTCCACAACTTCCGCAAGCGCACAGAAGCTGAGCTTTCGCATCGTATCCGCGTAGATGGAGATGACCATGAGTTGATCCTGCCCACGGTCATTTTCCGCAAGAGCCTCGACCAGGCCGCAGATACGGTACGTGGTGACCTGCTTGACAAGATGGAGGAGAAGGGCATCCCGGTCTCCATGCAGGAGTGGAATCGGACTCTCGGTGGTGGCGACCTGATGGAACGCATGAAGGGCGCCGTGGAGGACGTCAGCTTCCGCTTGGAGGCCATGAAGTTCCAACAGATCAAGCAACGCACGCTTGCTTTGCAGGAGGGCGCTGCTGATAACGAGAAGCTCGAAGATGACGTCAAGGAACTTGAAGAGGAAGTGAAGAAGCTGTCCTTCGGCAAAGACAATGAGGGCTATGACATCGCCGAATTGTCGAGGCGCGGCAAGAAGCGCGCGGAGGATGTTGCTGATGGCCAGATTGCATCTTCCTCGGCGGACGTGATCGTTCCCCAAGACACCATCAAAGTAGGCACCTCTGAGCAAGACCTCGCGGTGGACCGCAGTGTCCGTAACAGAGATCCGAACTCCCTGAGTCGGGTTGGGAAGGCAGTCTGACCCATGACCTCTTTGATCCTCTCTGATAATGAGCTTGGTGTCGTCAAAGCCTCGGCCTCTGACCCCCACATCGTATCGAGCTACGCTGAGCAGATCGCTACACAAGAGTCCTTCCGCCTCAACCTGGACCGTGACCCTCGCTCCGGCAACCTCCGGATGTTGTCCGCCTCCGTGCTGGATAAGCAGGCCATCGTGGATGTGTCATGGCTTCCAGCGGCAGCCGAGGCATACTGCATCTCGGCCGACATCCGGGACTACGTCATCGCCGAAGTGCCGATCGTCGAAGGTGATATCCCCAACCGCAACATGGATTGCTTCCTCACGTCTCGCCTCGTCGAGTTCGTACCGAAGTTTGGGGTCCAAGCGTTTCGCACCTTCGTCGGCAAGCCGGTGTTCTATGAGCACCAGCATGACGACAACACCAAAGCAAAGGGCGTCATTCTCGACGCTTCCATGCGTGAGGTGAACGGCCGCTGGTTCGTGAACATCCTCAAGGCGTTCGACCGCACCAAGGACCGCCAACTTGCTGAGGACGTCCTTGGCGGCAAGCGCCGCGGGCATTCGATGTCCGCTTGGACAGCCTTCATGGACTGTTCCTACTGCGCCAACCGCTGGGATACGAGCTACCCGAGTGCGTGCGACTGCATGAAGGGACCGATGAACGCCCGAGTGCAGGGCCGGTTCGTCGGCAAGGGCCAGGTGCTGAATGGCCAGCTTGTGTATGATGCTGTATATCAATGGCATTTTTTCGAGTCCTCCAGCGTGAGCGACCCTGCGGCTTGGACTGCACACCAAACACAACAGTCGCCTTTCGGGGGCTGACAATGCCCACCGTCGAATGGCGACCCGTACCTTCGTACCCGAAGTACGAAGCGTCAACTGACGGCTACATCCGCCACGCCCCAAGAAAGCGGCTCCTCAACCCGAACCCGGACGCCAATGGCTACAAGATGGTGTCGCTGGCTAACGAACAGGGAATGAAGCGGCTCCTGGTCCATCGGCTGATCGCGCAAACGTTCCTCCTCAACCCTGGAGACCTGCCCGTCGTCAATCACATGGACCGCAACCGGTCCAACAACGTGGTCTCCAACCTGGAGTGGGCGACACAGAAGTCAAACGTGATTCACGCTTCTTCCGGCAAGAAGCCTCGCAGCCCTGCCGTCTACGCGGACGAGACTGTCCTCAGTACCCGTCGGGTCAGCGTCGGTGACTTGCCTGGATACGAAGGAAAGTTTGCCAACTACTTCGTCACGGAGACTGGCCTGGTCCTCTGCCAAAAGACTGACGATAGGTTTCGTGTGTTGTGTTCGTCACACAACGGCGATGGCTATCAAACAGTCTACCTCAGCTACCCCGGCATTCAACAACCCGCAAAGATTCACCGGCTCGTAGCCTTGGCCTTTTGCCAGTTCCATTCGGAAACCAGAACCTGGGTCAATCATCTGGACCACGATCGAGGGAACAACCACTGGTCGAACCTGGAGTGGTCAACTCCGAAGGGAAACCGAAACCACGGCTCGCACGTCGTCCTGGCCTCTGAGGCCATTCAACAAGACCTCCGAGACGGGAAGACGCATCAGCAGATCGCCTCGGACCATGGTGTCTGCACCGGCACCGTGAGCAGGCTCGCTGAAGTTCACAACTTGCAGCGAGACCAGGCCCTTCCAGAGGAGCTACGCCAGGCGATCTTGGCAGACCTGCGCGCAGAGATGACGTCAACGGCCGTGGCAAAGAAGTACAAAGTCGGCACCACTACCATACACCTCCTAGCCAAAGAACACGGCGTCAAGCCACGAGGCCGCCGTCTGTTGTCCACAACACGGGCAGCTATCGAAGTCCTGCTCCGAGGCGGGGTGTCCCAGACACGAGCCGCCAAGGTTCACGGCGTGGACCGAGGCACCGTAGCGCTCATCGCTCGTGAGTTGCAGGCGCTAGCATGAACCGCCGTTCGATGGCGCTGAAGATCGGAGGGCCGTTCCTCCTGCACGCCATCCTCAGAGCGCGGCTCAACGCCTACCGGCGACAGCTTCCCGAGCTTCCGGTCGGTGCGCTCGGGGTGAGGGATTTGACGCCCGAGCAGGCACGTCATCTTCACTTGGAGTGGAATGAGAACGATCGCTTTCAGAGAGAAAGCCTCTCTCATGCTATGTCGGCTCCTGTAGAGGAGCTTTCTGACAGCGAAAGAGCGTGGATTCGTGGCCGCTTCTATCACTTCGTGAACATGCCTACCAGCGTGTTGCGCAAATGGACACGGGATCCGTTGACTGCCTCAGGCGCAGACCGGCGTTACGGTGCGGCCCGGATAGCCCGCCAGCACCTCCGTAGTTTGGAATACATGAAGGCGACAACCCGGCGTGATGGGCATGGGTGGCGACCCCGAGACTACGACACTGCGCGCCGGTCCATCTTCGTGGTCCAACACCTCCTACATCCCCGGATCATTGACTTCCCGACCTGGGCCATTCTTCAGAACTATGGCCATGATTGGACCCGCACTTTTACTATGCGGCCACAGCGACGTTTGCCTAAGAAGCTAGAATGGCAGATAGCTGCTGTGCGTCGAGCACTGAAAAGCAGGCAGGCTTCTACTGATCAGGAAAGTCTAGTTTTGTAGCCCCCCAGCTACACGGACAGAAGCCTGGGTCTACGATAACAGCATCGAGCCTTCTCGATGACAACACAACGACAACTGGGCTTCACTAACGCCCGTCCCTAAATACGGGGACGGTAAGAGGACTGCGATGAAGAGCACAACGGACCTGATCTCCGCCTCCAAGAAGGTGATGGAACTTGCTGCCAAGCGCCGCGCGCGCATGACTGCGCGCAAGACCACTGCTGCTGCGAAGCCTGCTACTGCTGCGAAGCCTGCTACTGCTGCGAAGCCGGCCGCCACTTTGGCGGCCAAGGCTCCGGTGAAGGCACAGGAGAACGGTGGCTTCGAGGGCGCTGGTCTCACGCCGACGGGCACGCCCGACATGGGCACCCCGGATCTCGGCTACGTCATCCCGCCCGAGCTTGAGGGCGCCATCGAGGAAGGCAAAGACCTCGTAGATGAGAGCTTCTCGCCCGGCATCCTCATCCCGCCCGGCCTTGAAGACGCCGTCATGGCGGTCGCGGACCCAGCCGACCTCCCGAAGGACGAGGAAGCTCGTTTCGACCTCATTCCCTTCGTACCGGATGACGCCACCACAGTGGCTGAAGTCCTGAACGTGGGCGCCCATTGGGTGCTGTTTGCCAACGGTGAGCCGATGGCCAAGATCGCTCTCAAGGATCAAGACCACCACGATCGCATCGCGGCTCACTTCGTGTCGCCGGATTTCGCCAAGTCGATCATCGACGGCATCCAGAAGCACGGCCTCGGTGAGACCCTCAAGGCGGTCAAGGCCAAGCCCTACGTCGCCAAGGTCGACCAGAACAAGAAGATCGCCGAGATCAAAGCCAAGCTGGAGGCGACCTCAACAGAGGCTATCAAGCAGAAGGTCGCCGCCATCAAGGCGAAGTTTGTCGAGAACCTCGGGCTCGTGCTCGAAGCTTCGGCCAACAACTTCATCGTCGAGAACCCACTCAAGGACGCGCTCATCGCCGACATGACCGGCGTGGGCATCCCAGAGCAGGTCGCCTCGGAGATGGTGGACAACGCCTTCTTCTCGCAGGGCAACAAGAGCCTCGCGTCGATCCTCGACAAGGCCGAGGAGTGGTCGAACCTCACGCCAGAGGCGCTCAAGGAGATCAAGAGCGCCATGCAGGCGGCCGGTCGCCGTTCGCGCGCTGTACCGAGCCAGCTTGGTGCGGCACATGCGAACCCGAACTACGACCAGGCGCTGGCCAACAAGATGGCGGCGGCTGCGGTCCCAGTAGCCGGAGCCCCGCAGGCGCAGCCCATGTCGGCGTCCACTCGCGTCGGTTCTCCCGCAGCCGCAGATGGTGGGAAGAAGATCGATTACCGCACCCGCTTCGGTGGCTTCCGCACCTATTGAGTAGGTGAGGGGTAACAGGACTACCGACCTGTCAACACTCTGTTTCAGCGAAGATAACAATACCTCTCACCACCTTACGGTGGAAGCAACAAGGAAAAGAACATGGCAATCAATCTGAACCTCTCGATCATGGAGCACAAGAAGGACGTGCTTCTGAATCCGTCCTACACAGGCGCACTGGAGCGCGGCATGGTCATGGTCTTCTCGGCGGCGCCTGCGGCTGACGGGTCGTTCATGGTCGAGCCGTCGGCTGGCGCGGGTACCGAGCGTGTGGCTGGCTTCCTCTGGCTCTCAGAGACCGGCCAGGAATCGATCCCCGTCATCGAGTCTCTGTCCGTTCCAGCAGCGGCTCCGCTCACGGTTACCCTCCGTGAGACACCGGACGCTGTGGCGAACATTCGCGCCTACAACACCTCGACTGGCGCGACCATTGTGGTTGTGGCTGGTGCCCCCGGCGCTGGCCAGCTTGGCATCACGACCAACGTGCTCACGGCGGACGCCGCGCTCACGGGCGTGGCCTTCACCATCGTCTACCGCTTCACCATCTCGGCGGCCGAACTGGCCCGTCGTGGTGGCCGTCGCTCCGTGAACAATGGTGCCGAGCGCCTGTTCAATCAGGTGACCATCGTTTACGGCAACTGCGATGTCAAGCTGTCGAACTTCGACACTGGCAACGCATGGGACGTGAACGCGAACGTCGCCATCAGCACGGGCGCGGCGGGCCGCGTCGCGTTTGGTGGTGCCGGCGTTGTCTTCGGCCGCAAGTCGATGGAGCCGACGATGCTGCTCACTCCGGGCGTCGAGCAGGCATTCCTTGGCGTGCAATGCAACCTGCCTGGCGTCCCCTAGTCTGACTTGAATGGAAGCCCTTAGAGCAATCTAAGGGCTTCCATTCAGTCACCCCGTCATTCTCTCACAGGAGACTTTTCCATGAAGAACGTCAAGGTACAGGCTGCGCTCAAGATCCGTGAGGCGATGAGCGGGCTACGTGAAGCAATGAAGACAGCATCCCCGGTAGATCGCCGGACCATCCATGCTTGCATGAGTGAGCTTCGTGCCATCAAGGCAGAACTCGACGAGACCCCGGCTGACGCTGCACCGGTCGAGGCCGAGGAGGCCGAGGCCACGATGGACGTCGTGGACGAAGAGCCCTGCTGCGAAGATGGTGACGAGGAGCTTGCGCTCTCCGCGCTTGAACTCGCGGCTGCGGCCTTGAAGGCTGCTGCGGAGGAGGACGGCGAGGAAGCTGAGGAGGAGCCTGCTGAGGAGGAGGAGGAGGAGGAGGAGCCTGCTGAGGAGGAGGAGGAGCCTGCTGAGG
>CAYILR010000007.1:0-111383 GCA_964364175.1 uncultured Bacteriovoracaceae bacterium | reverse complement strand
TTTTAGGTGCACCGCTTCAGCCACTGCTCGCATAATCAGGCTGAACAGTTACATTCTTTTTTGATGCAAACGATTTTTGAGCACTGTTCAAAACCAGAGAAGCGTTTGCGGGCTTCCTTTCCAGGATGCAAAAGCATACCCGCTACAGCTCAAACGCAAGTGATTCGAACGATTCACGATAGACTGAGTCGGCCTCAGCCTCAACCTATTGAAATTGGTTATTGCTCCAGTGTTCTAGCTCTAGGCCGTGCTTACGAAGGAAGAAACCGAGTGGTGGATGCAGCACGTGATCTCCCCGAAAAGTTAGCGGGATTGGTTCGTTCGAGTGATGATCATTCTGACGTGGCTCCAGCTCAATGTGGGCTTCATAGCTCCCTGGTGATCGGTCGTCGCAAAAACTCATTCACAGGACGTTGCCAACTCCTGGTGAGGAATTCTCACGGAAGGGATTGTGACTCGTATTCCAAAGATTGGGGATGCGACTTTGGAAATATTTGGGTCGACGAAGATATTCTAGCTCAATCGATTTTTTCGATGAGTTATCTCGAGTAGTCTTTATCTTTTACCACTTCAGAACGTAACCGCTGTTGGTTTTATTTAAATACAAATAAGCATCCCCATAAAACTGGTTGATGTTCCCAGTCTGAAGCGTGCCACCCTGGATCGCGATGGCGCTGACACAAATTTGGTTAGCCGCAGGTGCTTGAGCAGCAGTGTTGCCCGCTCCGCCCGATAGGCTCGGAATTTGAATCACTCCCTGAAATACCTTGGCGAGAATATCGCTTTGAGCAGCTGGGCTGATCTGGATGTATCCCGAACCGCTGGACTGCGAATTCAACAAACCATTTCCTGTAGGAGTCGGTTGTTGATTGAAGTTCAACATGAAACTGATGTTGCCATCCACGCCTTGTCGTCCGATGGGGCCGGCAGCGCCTGGTCCTCCAAGAGTGATTTGACCATAGGCTTGAGTTTCTTGCGGAAATTTTCCAACAACGATTCTATATAATCTCTGATCAACTTGGGTCATGCTGATCAATGCATCGTTAAACTGAAATGGAATATTTCCAGTAATGGGCAGGCAGTCCTGTGTAGGGGCAGGCGCCGGATTCTGCGGAGCAGGGCCCGGAGCGGGTGCTTGGGGTTGCTGTTGGGCAGCGACCTTTTTTTCTTCTTCGCTTTTGCCACAAGCCGTAGCTGTGAGGGCCAAGGCAAGGGCGACATAAATTCGCGTTCTCATAAATCCTCCGTCTTTCGACTCTTTAAACTCTCACCTCTTAGTAAAGCAAAAGGGATGCCAAACGAGAAAAACGGTAACTCCGTGAAATTATAGTGTTTATATGTATTTAATAATAATGGCGACTGTCTAAAAATTAGACAGTCGCCATAGAGATAGTCAATCCCTGGGGAGTTTAAAGAGTTGAGATTGACAGAGATCCGGCGGGCGTCTCGAAGACGTGGGTTTCGTCATTCTGCTTGCACACTGCGACCCGAGCTCTGTTTTACCTGAGGCTCGCCCGCCGGAAACTTGGGGGAATATATTGTCAGTGGCTCGCGCCACGGAAAAACAATTAGTGGCTCGCGCCACGATAAATCAGGGTGAGACTAGAACTTCTCCACATACCCGTGCATGGTGCCGTTCAAGTAGAGATAAACATCTCCGTAGAAGAACAGCGATTGGCCATTGCGGTAAGTACCGCCATCGATAGCCAGTCCGCTCACGCACAAGGATTGGATATTTTGTCCTTGGAGGCCTGGGATTTGTCCGCTGACGGCCAAGTTGGTAATGTCTTGTTGGATGATGCTAGACAATTGTAAGTATCCAGCTCCGTTTCCTGGGCCTTGTTGAGGCGCTGCCGGTAGGTCCATGGTGATATTGATCATGGAACCGTCCGTGTTTTGCCTTTGAATTTTACCATTGGTAGGACCGCCTGCCATAATCACTTGGCCAAAGGGCTGTTGATTCGGCAATTGACCCATCTTGATATACTGAGGGGATTCCAAAAGTTGGTTATATTGAACAGCCGCCCCATTGTATTGGAAGGGGATGGGTTGACTGATCGGGATACAGCCAGTGTTGGTTCCGGGGGGTACCATGCCGGGGGGGACGCCTGGAACTAGAGGAGCTCCTGGGGTGCCGGGCGCTGGGGCCGGGTTACTGGGTGGGGGCGTGCTTTTTCCGCAACCGGCTGACAAAAGAGTCAGACCGAGTAACGTAGCAGCAAGTGCCCTGCGTTTAAATTTATACTTCCTGGTTTTCATAACAACATACCTCTTCTCTCTACATTCAACTCAACATGCGACTCTCATGAACCGCATTAACTCGCTTGTAGATAGGTAAAGCAAACGGGATGCCAAGCCAGGCCAGAAGTGACACAGTAGGTTTATTATTTATTTAAATATTGAATATTGTTGCGATGTTTTGATTTCGTTCAGTGGTTCTCCGCGCTCGTGACCCGGCGGATTTCGCTCAAAAAGTGTCAATGAACTTTACAGGTGTTTAAAGAAATGAGAGCCGCAGGAGTGCCTTTGGTCTTGCGGTAGTGTTCCACTGCGCGAGCCAAGGAGTTCCCAATTTGCGCAATACCGACACTCGAAAGCACGATGGATCGGTCAATTGGGCTGGTGATGAAGCCCGCCTCGACTAATATGCTGGGCATGTCTGCCCCCAACAAAACATGAAACAAAGCTTGTTTAACGCCGCGGTTGCGCGCTGAGGGGGGAAGTTTGCTGTATTTTGCGGTGGAATGCGCGATCAGGGATTGGGTGGCACAGGCCAGGCGCTTGCTCTCCCGCAGATTGGCATCTAAACGAAGATCCTTGAGAATGAGTGCAACATCCAGCTGCTGAGGGGTATCAAAAGTCGTTCCGCCCAGAACCGTGTTTTCGAGCCGGGCCAAGCGGCGAGAGGAAGCATCGCTCGTGGTGTTCAGGAAGTAAGTCTCAACTCCCTCGGCCTGGGGATTAGATCGATGGACCTCAATTGAATTCATATGAATCGAGATGAATAAATCTGCTTTGAGACGGTTTGCCAGGGCTGTGCGATTTCCCAGAGGGACGTCTTCGTCCCGAGCTCGTGTCAGAATGGTTTCGATTCCGCGGAGACGCAAATGGATTGCGGCTTCCTGCGCGAGTTTCAGGGTAATTTCTTTTTCAGTAATGGTTTTGTTTCCAAGTTTATAGGTAGCCCCAAGGTCCGAGCCGCCATGTCCGGGGTCCAAGACGACGCGAAAACGCCTGTGGTCTCGGGTCGAGTGTGCAGCTTGGGCCGCAGCTATGAAAAAAATGAGCCATCCGTGGCTCAACACGGTCCAAAAAAAAGCCTTCCGTGGCATGGGAATTCTTGCCCCCCTTATTAGGATATGGGAGTACCGAAATATGGGCAAGCTCGCGGAGGCGTTTTTTTCACTCAAAATCTGGTTTTTACACTCCCAAAGGATATTGCCGTGGAGGGACCTGCCTGAGGTCTATCCGGTTTGGATTTCGGAGATTATGCTCCAACAAACCCAGGTCATTACGGTCGTGCCTTATTTTCAACGATTCATCCAAACATTCCCAAACGTCGATATTTTGGCGAATGCCGAGGAAGACGAAGTGCTCAAGCATTGGGCTGGGCTGGGGTACTATTCTCGGGCACGCAATATCCACCGAGCGGCGAAGAAAATCAGGTTTGAACTCGGGGGAGAGTTTCCTTCGACTCGCGAGGGCTGGGTTGCGATTCCAGGAGTAGGGCAGTACACGGCGGGCGCAATTCTTTCGATTGCGTTCAATCAGCCTGAGGCGATTTTGGATGGGAACGTCGAGCGGGTTTTGTCGCGGGTGCGATGCGCGGGGCGAGAGCGCGGTGATGCAGTTTATAAATCCAGATTATGGAAACTCTCAGAAATTTTTGTTCGCAGAGCAGCTCTCCTCGGTGTTGAGCCGAGGATTTTGAATCAGGCTCTGATGGAGTTGGGAGCAAAAATCTGCACTCCCAAGAATCCAAAATGTGAGGAGTGCCCGATTCGGAGTATTTGCCGGGCGGATCAAAGAAATCTGACATTCGTATATCCTCAGCGCCGCGCGCCCAAAGCCTGGGTGAAGGTCGAGGAAAAGGTCGTGTGCCTGCTGAACGGGCGAGGGCAGGTTTTGCTGGAGCGTAGGAAGGATAGCAAGTGGAGGCAAGGACTTTGGGACTTGCCGGAGAGTTTGCCGAGGTCGCTTTCTTCGAAAGCGAAGGAGCTGGAATCCGTCGAAATCCGCTACGTCGTGACTCGGCATAAAGTCACACGGCACGCGAAAGTACTCCAGCAAGCCTCAAATCAGTGGACTGTCGCTCAATCCGATCCCGATTGCGAGAGACGTTGGGTTTCTTTGGCTGAGCCCGAAGTGCCCGCAGGGTCTGCGCTCAAGAAAACACTCAAAAAGGTGTCCCATGCAAGGCAGTGCCTTGCACCCTTTTTGATGCTTGGTGCGTCAATTTTGGGACTGAGCTTGACTACTGAGCAAAAAAGTCGTTCAACTTTTGCATGTCCACTAGCACCTCCGCACAAACACCTTTGATGAAGCAATACTGGGATCTCAAGGCCGAAGCAGGCGATGCGCTGATGCTTTTTCGGATGGGGGATTTTTATGAGTTGTTTGGCGAAGATGCGGTCGAGGCGGCCCGGATTTTGGAGATTACTCTCACCAGTCGGGATCGGAATTCGGAAAACCCGACTGCGATGGCTGGAGTTCCGTTTCACAGCGTGCAGCCCTATATTCAGAAATTATTGAAAAATGGCAAGAAGGTCGCCATCGCGGAGCAGCTGAGCGAACCCGGAGGGAAGGGTCTTGTCCGGCGCGAAATCATCCGGACCTTCACACCCGCGATTCAATTTGAGGCAGATAGTTTCGACCCCTGCTACCTAGCTACAGCAGTTAGGCATGACAAGGGCCTTTGGATCCTGAGTGTTTTAGATTCTTCCACGGGCGAAGTCAGACAGAGCCAGCCTTTGGAAGAAAAGCAGGTTTTGGAGGAGCTCGCGGCACTTCCGATCAAGCATTTCTTGCACATCGAGAGCACGAGCGACTGGATGAGTTCTCGAGCCGATGTTTTGCAAGAAAAGCTTCCTTCAAACTATCTGTCGCAGAGCCAAGCCGAGCAATGCCTAAAAACCCAGTATCATTTGGACCAACTGGCGACCTTCTTTCAATCTCCGGCCCAAGTCCGTGCCCTGGGTGTGTTGGTGACCTATGCGACGCGCTCGCAGGGCCAAAAAATTCTTGAGCACCTCCGGCTTCCGAGGCCTCTCCGAAAGGACAAGAAGCTCGCCCTGAGCGGGAGAGCGGTTCAGCACTTGGACGTCGAAGACCTGTTTGTATGGATAAATCGAACTGGGTCGTCTTTGGGATCGAGACAGTTGAAACGCTGGTTGCTCGAACCGCTTTGTGATCCGCAAGAGATCGTTTCGCGTCAAGCCGGAGTGAAGGAAATGGCCAACGCTTTTCCTGCTCGAACGGACGTTCTCAGGACGACGATGAAAAATCTCTACGACCTGGAGCGAATTTCCGGTCGAATCGCAGCTCGACTCGCGAATCCTCGGGATACCTATGCGCTCGGACAATCTCTGGGCGTGCTTTCTCAAGCGGCGGCTCAGTTGCAAGAGTTCACTTCGCCAGAAATTACCTCCCTGAAAGCGCAACTCGACCGTTGGGCCGTGAGCCTGGCTCCGCTCCGAGATCGAATCCTCAAATCACAAAAAGACACACCGCCGTTTTTGAACCGAGAGGGCGAAATTTTCAACCGCGGAGTTTCTGAGGAATTGGACCGCCTGATCACACTGACCGAAGACGGGCAAAAATGGCTGGTGGAATTAGAAGCGCGAGAACGCCAGGCAACCGGAATTAATTCTCTCAAAGTTAAATATAATCGTGTTTTTGGATATTATATCGAAATCACGCAAACCCATCTCAAGAATGTGCCCGGACACTATCAGCGCAAGCAAACCACCGTCGGAGCAGAGCGGTTTTTCACGGAAGAATTGAAAAAATTCGAAGAGGATATCCTAACTGCGTCGGAAAAACGCAAGGCCCTGGAACAGCAGCTTTTTGAGGAGCTGGTTGCCGTGATTCGCGAGCAGACCGCAGGGATCATGGAAGCCGCGCAGGTCCTCGGCGAAACCGATGCGATGCTTTCCTTGTCCCGATTGGCCGAACAATCGGGTTGGGCATTTCCCGTGATCGACGATTCGCTGGATCTGGAAATCGAGGCAGGCCGCCATCCTCTGGTGGACGTGGCTACGCGAGGAGCATTTGTCCCCAATACGCTGAGGCTTTTGCCACCCGGGCGGAGTGTGATGCTGATCACGGGTCCGAACATGGGGGGAAAATCCACGATCATGAGGCAGGTCGCTTTGATCGTGATTCTCGGACAAATGGGCGCGGCGGTACCTGCGGCGCAAGCACGCTGGGGCGTGTTCTCCTCGATTCACACGCGGATTGGCGCACACGATGCGATTTCGCAGGGCCAGAGCACCTTCATGGTCGAGATGATCGAGTTGGCGCAGATTCTCCACCAGGCGGGTGAGCGATCTCTGCTCGTGCTCGACGAGATCGGGCGCGGGACGAGCACATACGATGGCATCAGTGTCGCATGGGCAGCGCTCGAGTGGATTTGCAAAGAGATTCGGGCACGGACGCTTTTCGCGACTCACTATCACGAACTGACGCGGCTGCAGGGTGAGTTGCCTGGACTGGTGAACGCACACATGGCGGTGGAAGAAAAAGCGCAAAAGCTGCGATTCCTCTATGAGTTGCACGACGGGCCCTCTGAGGAAAGTTTCGGGATTCACGTCGCGCAGATGGCAGGTTTGCCCAAGCCCGTGGTGAAGCGAGCTTGGCAGGTTCTGGATCAGCTCGAAGCGCAATCCATTCAATCGCAAGGTGAGGATCCGGCGCAGATGTCTTTGTTTGCGAGGGCCATGCCGATTCGTGATGAAGAGGAGGATGCTCCGAGTGAAGTGTTCAGGTCGGATTCAGTTCTGGAAAAAGTTCGCGACGAGATCCGCGGAGTCAATGTAAACGAGATGACTCCAGTGCAAGCATTGAATTTCGTGGCTCGCTTGGCTGGTGAATTGAAAGAAAACTCAACCGCCTAGTTTCCAGATCCAGATTTTTTCTGGCCTTCTTGTGGAGCAGACATGTCTGAGTGACCTCGGACGTGTGTCCCGCCCTCTCGTTTTCGAAGTCGATTGCTTACGCTCGGGTGAAGCTGAAATGCCTCCGGACCTGGGATTGCGGGCATTTCGGAGTTTGAATGAGGCTGCGCATCCTTTGGGATGCATTTCAATTGAACGGTCGAGTATTCTTTCTTGAAGATCTGCGCGAACATATCTCCTGTAGCGCTATTGCAATTGGAATCGCCTATATGCTGAGGAGAAAAACTATCGCAGTTATATATAATCCGATCAGTGCTGAGTTTGAGGGTAACGTGGTTTCTCGATTGTTTTGAGGAAACGAAATAACGGTTTCCTTTGAGAGCCGTGGATAAATCTGCTGAAAGCTGCTCAGCTGTTGACGGAGGTTGAGGATTCAACACTTCTCCCGAGGGAGACTTGACAGTAATCTGAATAAAACCAACAAGCTTTTCACTGAGAACATTGGCCAAGGCTTGGGCTTTTTCGGTAGTGCAGGGGGATTGCACCTGGACAGTCAAACCCCCTTCGCTTTCGACATGAACACACTTTTGCGCACCAATGGTATTTTGAAGCAGATCGAATGCCACTCCGGCCGGGGGTTTGGTTGCAAAACTAGAAGTACTAGAGATCAAAACCAAGATACAGAAAAGAATATGACCCAACCTATTCATGCAAAATCCCCCTCATTTCAGCGTAGCTGGGGCAGGCAAATTTGTCTAGTTGAGCTATTTATATCAATCCCCATTGAGTCCACTGCCGCTCGAATTTCGCTCGGGACATCGTGCATTGGTCGCGGAGGGTGCCTGCTTTGAGAATCCGTACCGATTTTGCGGGAAGATAGCGGCTGAGAGCATTCAGCTGTCCCGGAAATGACTCAATAATAGCGCTCAACGCACGTGCGTAGCCCACCGGGTGATCGAGCTTTTCCCAGCCTACGACCAATGTTTCAGCGACTTGTCCGATTTCCTCGGGAGTGAGTTCGGGGTCGCGCGCGATTTGCCTGCCCCAGTCGTCGAAGAACGGCCCCAGCGGAAGCATGAAATCCGGTTTGCGACGGAGGCAGCGCGCAGCTCGCAGCGGCAGGTGCCTGTGATTTTCGTGGGCCATGTGTTTTTTATTCAACTCGCCTGCAGCAAATAGCGAGTTCCCGAATCGCGCTGTGGGTTGATGCCCGGCTTTGTAGGCCTGAGCTTTGAGCGGATCTTCGTCCGACAAATTCCACATGTCGATGACTCGGTCCAAGTCTCCCAAATTGTGTGCGATGATCGTAGCGGCTTTGAGAACGCCCATTCCGTCGCGTGCCGCACGCAGATCTTCGAAAATCTGCTTCTCACGTTCCATTTCACCCAGAATCAAGTCGAGAATTTTTTTAGAACGCTCGGGATCTTTTCGTTTCAGGGCGGCGTAGGCCGGAACCGCGATGCTGAACCATTCTCCATGGTGACCGCACATGAATTCGCCCGTGCGTGGAGAGCTGACTCCGCGAGTGGTGAGGGGTTTTGGGTTCCAATGCAGGCTTTCGACGACGAGATCTCCCATTTGAGCCAGAGTTTTGAGTGGTAGGGCACTATTCCAGAGTTTGAGGCGAATGGAATTATCCACATCTGTGGGAACAAAGGTTGCGACTGTGCCCCAGTGAGCGGCGACACAAAGTCTGAAATATTCAAAATGGCTGAGAGCCTCGGGTTCAGGTTGAGTTCGACGGATTTCGGCCAGGATTTGGACATAAGGAAGCTGATGAAACTGTGTTTGCTCGGGATCAAACAAAAAGGCCGCTGTGTTTTCGACCTGGACGATGAGGGTGCGAGGGGCGATGCCTCTGTTTATTTTAATGTTAGAAATTTCGGGTTCCACTGGTGGAGGTTTATACTCGAATTTGCGCTTCTCGTCACTGGATTATCCATTTCAAACTCTTGGGTTTTATGCAAAAACGGGGGTATGGCAGCAGAAGTAAACGAGGCGCTGACGCGCAAAGTGGCAGATTTGGCGAGGTTAGAGGTAACTCCGGACGAAGTGACGCAGTTCACCTCCCGTCTCAACCAGATTCTCAAGTACGTGGACCAGTTGATGGATGCGGATGTGACCGGAGTGGAGCCGATGGTTTCGCCGCTCGATATGCCCACGCCGTTGCGCCCGGATATTCCGAATCCATTTCCGACCGATGCCGAAGGCAAACCGAAAGTTCTGACCGCGGCGCCCGAAGTTCTTTACGAAGGTTATAAAGTTCCGCCAATCATATGAGCAAATTCAAAACGATTCACGAAATTCACGATGCTTTCGATCGCAAGACACTTTCACCAGTGGAGTTAACTCGCGACTATCTCAACGCGATCAAAGCCAGCAAACACAATGCCTATCTGACGGTCTGCGAAGATCGTGCGATGGCTCAGGCTAAGCAGGCGGATCGAATTTTGGCTAGCGAAGGCCGCGTTCCTCGTGACCGCCTGCCTTTGCTCGGAATTCCGCTCGCGATCAAAGACAATCTGGTGATCGATGGAGTGAAGACGACTTGTGCTTCGAGAATGTTGGAGAACTACATTCCTCCTTACACAGCGACTTGTGTGCAGCGCCTGGAGAGTGCTGGATCGGTGACTCTCGGCAAGACGAATCTGGACGAATTCGCCATGGGCGGATCGAACGAGAATTCGGCTTTTGGAGCAGTCGAGCATCCGACTCATCCGGGCTATGTACCTGGCGGCTCGAGTGGTGGGTCTGCAACGGCTGTAGGTGCGGGATTGTGCGTGGCTGCTTTGGGATCGGACACCGGCGGCTCGATTCGATTGCCCGCGCATTTCAGCGGCATCGTGGGGATGAAACCTACCTACGGGCGTGTGAGCCGCTATGGGTTGGTCGCATTCGGATCGTCGCTGGATCAAGTCGGGCCGATGGCACGATCCGTGGAGGATGCTGCGACTGTGTTGCGAGCGATGTCGGGGCATGACCCGATGGATTCGACTTCTTCGGCGGCGGGCGCATTGACCACAAAAACAGATTTTTCTTGGAAAGGCCTGCGCATCGGAGTTCCAGCGGAATATTTCGTGGATGGAATTTCCCCAGCGGTGGAGAAAGCCGTCCGGGATTCTTTGAAGTGGTGCGAGTCGCAGGGTGCGAAGCTAGTTCCGATTTCCTTGCCTCATACCAAGTATTCAGTTTCGATTTATTATCTAGTAGCTGTGAGCGAAGCCTCCAGCAATCTAGCGCGATTCGATGGGATTCGTTTTGGAGTTCGGCCTGCAGCGGCGGATTCAGTCGGGGACTTGAATGATTTCTACAAAAAAGTCCGTGCGCGATTTGGTGCCGAGGTCAAACGCCGGATTATTCTGGGAACGTTCGCGTTGTCGAGTGGGTACTACGACGCTTACTACAACCGAGCTTGTCAGGTGCGTCGGTTGGTGAAAAATGATTTTGACCAAGCTTTCGAAAAAGTCGATGTGATTGCTGCTCCAGTTTCTCCATCGACGGCATTTAAGATCGGGGAAAAATTTGCTGATCCTCTGAAAATGTATCTCAACGATATTCTCACCATTCCTGCGAATTTGGCTGGGTTGCCTGCGATCAGCGTGCCGTGTGGAAAAGATTCTGCCACAGGACTATCGATCGGAATGCACTGGATGTCGCCTCTCTGTGAAGACGAGGCCTTGTTGGCTTCAGCAGGTGCGTTCGAACGGGGATATGGCGTTGGAGGTGCACGATGAGTAGCAGTGTAACAAGCAGTATCGAATTCGAAACAGTCATCGGTCTAGAGGTTCACGTCCAACTCGCAACCGACACCAAGATTTTCTGCGGCTGTCGCGTGGCGCGATTGCCCTCCGGCGGCCAGGCTGCGATCGAAGTCGGCGTCAATATGTACACCTGTCCTGTTTGCTCGGCACAACCAGGCGCATTGCCGGTTTTGAACGAGAAGGTTTTGGATTTCGCAGTTCGAGCAGGATTGGCCACACATTGCAAAATCAGAACGGACAGCGTTTTCTCCCGAAAAAATTACTTCTACCCCGACCTGCCCAAAGGCTATCAAATCAGCCAATTCGACAAACCTATTTGCGAGAAGGGCTATCTCGATGTGCCGATGAAGGGTGGAGCGTCCAAGCGTTTTGGAATCACACGGATTCATATTGAGGAAGATGCCGGCAAGAACGTTCACATGGAATCGTTCTCGTTGGTGAATTTGAATCGCGCTGGAGTGCCGTTGCTAGAAGTCGTGAGTGAACCCGAGATGCGCACGCCCGAGGAAGCTGGAGCGTATCTGCGCACGCTCTATTCGGTCGTGACCTATCTGGGAATCTGCGACGGCAATTTGCAAGAAGGGAACTTCCGCTGTGACGCCAACGTCAGCGTGAGACCCAAAGGCGCCGAGAAATTCGGGACTCGCACAGAAACCAAGAACGTCAACTCGTTTCGATTCGTCGAGAAAGCCATCGAGTACGAAACCGCCCGTCAAATCGAAGTCATCCGCGCCGGCGGAAAAATAGTTCAAGAAACCCGCCTCTACGATTCGGACAAAGGTGTGACAATCTCCATGCGATCGAAGGAAGAAGCACACGACTATCGCTACTTCCCCGAACCCGATTTGATTCCCCTGAAATTCGAAACTCTCTTTATTGAAAAAGTCAGAGAGAGTCTACCCGAATTGCCCGAGGAGAAAAAACTCAGGTACGTCGAGAAACTGGGACTGTCCGCCTACGATGCAGGCGTGGTGACCGGTTCAAAAGCGATGGCCGGATTTTTCGAAAAGGTTCTGGAGATTTTGTCTGGACGAGGCAAAGACGCAGCGGCAATCGCAAAAACCGTGGCAAACCTGCTGACCGGCGAGGTAGCACGCCTCTGCAATGACGAAGAAAAAGAAATCAGCGAAAGCAAGCTGGTGCCCGAGCATCTGGCAGATGTCGTCGGATTCGTCGCCGACAGCGTCGTGTCCAGCACAGGCGCAAAGCAAGTGATCGCAGAGATCTGGAAGAGCGGCGAGAAAGCAGATGCTGCTGTCGAGCGATTAGGCCTTAAGCAAGTCAGCGACACCTCAGCACTAGAACCCGCCGTCGATCGAATCATCGCCGCCAACCCCGGCCAGGTTGCTGAGTTCCGCTCGGGCAAAGAAAAGTTGCTGGGATTCTTCGTCGGCCAAGCCATGAAGGAAACCGGCGGCAAGGCAAACCCCGGACTGCTCAAGGACATCGTGCTCAAAAAGCTCAAGGGGTAGAAAACCGACCCGCAGCTTCGGCACCGAAGCTGAATCAGCCTCCTGCATAGTTGATCCCATTCGGCTCAAATTTGAGCCATTGCTTCATTCTACGAAATAGATAAATTGCCATTGTAGTAACAATGTAGTACATTAAGAAGGAGCGAGTGGAAGTCACCTGGGACGATCGCAAAGAAGCGGAGAATATAAAAAAGCATGGTGTTGATTTTGATGAGGCAGCTACAGTGATTTTTAATCCTCTCAGTATGTATCGTTTAAATTCACATTCGAGCGGAAAACGGTTTGAGTACATTGGTCACTCGGATCGTTGGCGAATTTTATTTGTGGTGACAGTCGAAGAGAGCGCTGATTCTGTGCGTATTATTTCTGCACGAGAAGCAGAGTCTCACGAAAGAAAAGAATATGAAGAAAAATAAAGCAAAAAAATGGCAACCCGTAGGCGACAAATTTAAAACGGCAAAAATTGCCAAAACTTTTCGCATCGATGCGGATATTTTTCTGTGGCTCAGGCAAGAGGCGGATCGTACTGGCATTCCTTATCAAACACTCCTTAACGCAAAATTGCGTGAGTCTATGAACTTGCCGGATCGAGTGGAGGCGTTGGTGCAAGCGAAGTTCGATGCACTCATAGCAAAGAGGCTTGCTTCTTAGGAAACAGAACTTTTTTGCTCCCTGGTTTAGGTTCATAGCTGAACCTATTTGGCCCAGATTTGAGCCACTCACTTCAATTGCTCTCCATTAAATCAGCTATAAGGTTGGCACAGCTTTAGCATTGCGTATCCGCAGCTATGGATATTAAATACTTTACAAGTGTAACCAAAATAGGATACACTTAATATGAGTCGATGGAAGAGATGCGGGGTGATTGTAGTGATGTATGCCTATGATCACGACCCTAAGCATGTGCATGTATTTGAAGACGGAAAAAGGCTGCTGAAATTTAATGTAGATGACTGGGTTGTGATGGAAGGAAAGTTGACCGTAAAAGCTCAGAGAGCGCTGGAGACTTTGAGATTAGAAGGAGTTTTTCATGAGAACCGCAAAATTTAAAAAAATAACCCCAAACTACAGAAAAAAAGTACTCGAGATCACTTTACAAGAGGGTAAGCGATTACGAAAATTCAACCTCCCTTTTGCAGTATTTCGAGACAAAGAAATTGATGCGAAAAATCGATTTGAATCAATCGTCATTGACTCCGAGTTGAACTCCCAAGGCGTAGAATTTGTTCTCACAGATGGCTCTCGAGGAGATTTCCCATCCGATTTTGTACTCTACTATTGCGATCCGTCCTATCGATGGTCGCCTTTGAATCAGCTTAAAAAAGCTTTGAAAGAAAAAATCAAAACTTCGCGACTTTCGGTACGTGTTTTGGCCGATGCATTGAATACATCGCCATCTCAAGTGATGCGTCTTTTTGAGGAAAACAAAGCATCTCGGCAGCTTCTGCAACTTTTTCAAATAGCGGAACTAGCCGGATATCAGTTTGAACTGAGCTCCGTAGCATAGCATTCGGCGTGGGAGTTAGTTTCTGCACTGAAGCTATGGGTAAGAATAGATTTTTATCAGAGTATTAGGGCGTGTTTTCAAAGTCAGTTTCGGCTGCAAATTGCATCTTCGGGCTGCAACTTCGTCAGCGAATCGCGCCAAAATCCTCACAGCCCGCAGCGGGGATGCTCCGGTTTTGGCGCGACCCGCTTCCTTGTTTCGCCTCGAATCTGCAATTTTCGCTTCGAAACTGACTTTGAAAACACGCCCTAATTTTAATCCATTGTTTTTATTAATAATTTACCATAGACAATATATAATTTACCGATTTGTTGACTGATTAACAAAGTCTGTGTAAATTGCGCCTCGATGTTGAACAAAGAGAAACACCTCACCCAAGAAAAGCATGCAGATCAGAGTACAGATCAGCTGGTCTCGTACCGCTCGATGATCCGGGAAGCCTACCGACGAGCCAAGGCTAAGAGCCCAGCTTATTCGCAACGACTCTTTGCTCAGAAGCTCGGGATGTCGCCCGCAGCATTGTCTCGAGTTCTTAAGGGTGAGAAGGGGATTTCGTCCACGCTCGCATTATTGATTGCTCAGAAGCTGGAACTTTCTAAACAAGAAACAGAAAACTTTGTTTTGCTGGTTCAATACGAAGGCGCCAAAAAGCCGAGCATCAAAAGACTTTTATTGGATCGAATTCAGTCGAAAACCTCTACTCAAAAAATTTTTGATCTGGAACTGGATCGATTCGAACTCATTTCGGATTGGGAAAACGTCGCTGTCCTCGAATCGTTGCAGATTGTGCATCTCGGGGGAGACCCAAAAAAGATCGCCCAGCATTTGGGACTCTCTAAAGTCGATGTTGCTTCAGTCTTGGATCGTCTTGAGCGACTGGGCCTCGTGATTCGTAATTCGGAGAAAAATACCTTTCAAAAAACCAACGATATACTTCGGATTCAATCACAAAATCGATCCGCAGCCATCACCGAGTATTATCGCCAAGTCACCGAAAAATCTCTCGAGACCCTCAACACGCAAGATCCAGAAACCCGAGTTTCAGGAGCCCAGTGTTTTGCCCTGGATCCGAATCAAATCGAACAGGCTCGAAAGCTCACTTTTGAGTATCTCGATTCGTTGCAGCGTCTGGCCGACCAAGGCAAGAGCCGAACCGAAGTTTATCAAGCTGTAGCCCATTTGTTTAAATTTAACCCTAAACCCCCTCACCAGGAGTCCATATGAAAAGCAGTAAAATTGAAATCGCAGTATTCACAGTGGGATTATTGAGTGCATCCCTGATTTTTGCCGATGGCGGAACTGCCATTCGCGGAGGAGTGGACGAGCGCCTGGCCGATGTGGATTTTGTCCGCAGCCTGCTTAAAAACGGCGATCTAAAAAGATCGATGCTGAGTTACCTAGAAACAATTCAGCTGGATCAACTGAACGAATCAACTCCCGACAAAAAGCTCACTAAAGATGCCTTGAGCCGAATGCTCACCGGCGGACAGTTGCAAAGCGATATCAATACCTCGAGCAACTACTACGAAGCCTCCCGTTGTGTCGATGCAGGAGCGAGGGATGTTCATGCCTCAGCCAAGATTGGCGAGATCGGCGGTAAAATTTGCTTTGACGTGGTCAAGCTTGCTGACCAGTACAAAAATATTTCCAGAACCGAGGCCATGAAAAGACTCGCAGCCGTGGCACTTCACGAGCACACTCATCATTTCCAGAACCCTCGAACGCCGATCGCTCAAAATGAACACGAAGCTTATTTAATATCAGACTACGTGGGTCTCACAGCGACTTACGCGCAGATCCCGACGCTGATCTGGGAGCCTCGTCCTGCAACCAATTTTCTGGGGCAGAGTTTCGTAGTGATTCCGGTAGGACCCGCAGGCGCGACATTTTTGATGGGAAGCCCAGCCAACGAGCCAGGTCGATATGAAGACGAAGTTCAGCACTCGGTGACCCTGACTCAAAGCTACGAAATGCAGACCACTGATGTCACCCAAGAGCAATGGGTAAAGTTGATGGGGAGCAATCCTTCGTATTTTCAAAAACGAGAGTATTGCCCAGAGACCTACCGAGACACACCTGTTGCTATGTGCCCCACTCATCCTGTGGAACAAGTTTCGTGGGAAGATGCGCAGGCTTTCATCACAAAACTCAACTCCAACACTCCCGATGACGGATATTTTTATCGATTACCCACCGAAGCGGAGTGGGAGTACGCGGCACGAGGCTGCAGCGAAGATTTGTGTCGACAGAACGCGTATTCGTTCGGCAATAACCCAAACATGCTGGCTCGGTACGGATGGTTTGCGAATAATTCGGGTGATCAGACCCAAGCCGTGGCCCAGCTGAGGCCCAATGCTTTCGGTCTCTACGATATTCACGGAAACGTATGGCAGTGGACCTATGATTGGTATGATTCTTACTCGGACTTAGAAAGAGATCCAGTTGGCCCTTCCTCAGGCTCGAGCCGCGTGCTTCGGGGTGGCGGCTGGTACATCCTCGCGAGGTTCGTGCGTTCCGCCTACCGCTACAACGACGCGCCCGGTAACCGCTACTACTTCGTGGGTTTCCGCTTGGCCCGAGGACGTTAGCTTAGCCCTGTTGCCCTTGTACCCTTGTCTGTTTTCACCCCCGAAGAGCGCGCGTCAGCCGCTCTCGGGGGTTTTTGTTTGGGTTGCTAATTTTGTTGATATTGGATAAAATGCTGAGCGAAAATGCATATCTATTCGTTTCTCCGAAGGAGGTTTTATTCGATGGATAAGAAAAAAAAGGCCAGTTGAATGTTTCATATTTGTTTTAAAATCCTTAAAACTGAATCGGCCGAATAAAATGGCAAGTATACCCATGAGGTTGCTTGACCAAGTACTTCTGGTGATATTCCTCGCCCCGCCAGAATTCCTGAAACGGAACGAGCTCAGTGACAACCGGTCCTTTTAATTTCCCCGAAGCACCCACTCGTTTGATCACGGCCTCTGCAGTTTTCTTCTGGGCAGGGCTGTTGAAAAATATCGCCGATCGATACTGAGTACCCTTGTCGTTGCCCTGCTGATTCTGGGTGGTGGGATCGTGCATTCGGAAAAACTCGAGCAGCAACGCTTCATAAGTAGTTTTCTTGGGATCAAAAAGAATCTGCACGGACTCCGCATGCCCGGTTCGACCTTTTTTTACATCCTCGTACGTTGCATTTTTGAGATTTCCGCCAGTGTATCCCACCTGTGTTTCAATCACCCCTGGCAGCGGCCGAATTAATTCTTCCATTCCCCAAAAGCATCCGCCAGCGAGCGTGGCGATTTCCCAATGTTTTTTCTCAGCAAAGGTGAATAAAAATTTCCCGTAGCCTTCCGCCTTTAAACTCTCCACTGGAACAAACCTCAGAGCAGCCGAGTTCATACAAAATCGCTTGCCGCCTTTGTCCTTGGGACCATCATCAAAAACATGCCCCAGATGCGAGTCCGCGCCCTTCGATCGGACTTCGGTGCGCGCTACGCCCATTTTTCGATCGGTCTTCAAAGTCAGATGTTGCTCTTCAATCGGCTTCGTAAAACTCGGCCAACCCGTTCCCGAATCATATTTGTCCTGCGAATTGAACAGGGGCTCTCCGCTCACGACATCCACGTAGATTCCATCTTCCTTATGATTCCAATACGGATTGTCAAACGGGCGCTCCGTACCTTCCTCCTGAGTGCAGGAGTACTGCTGAGGGGTCAGGCGTTTTTTGAGATCGTCCAAAGAGGGTTTTTGATAATCGGCACTCATAGCTATTTGAATAAAGAGCAGTTTGAATAAATACAATACCCAAAATGTCATGAGGAGATTCGTTTTTGAGCCAATGCCATGATGGTTTGACAAGATCGCTCAATGTTTTCGGGAGTGGGGTCGCGCATCTGGCGAGTATATTCGCTCCACCCGGCACGTCTTTGCAAAGCTTTTTCGAACTCTAGGCGTTGGGATCGAGTCAACGCACGCAAGAAAATAACTTGGCTATTTTCGTCCAGAGTGAGGAGCGAAGCCAGGGTGGAATCAAATCCAGCTTCAGTACAAATATCCTGAATTTCTGAATCAGAAAGCTTGAGGATGTCCCGCAGTGAGGTGATGCAATTCGTTTGCAATACCGAAGTCGAGTAGGGGTCATGCTCGGATGCGGCTCTCCAGAGAATTTCTTCTTCCATTTGAGAGAGAGTTGTACGCAAGGTAGCTTGGGAGTGCGAGCTAGCTGTTGCGGTGTTTAAAATTTTTGACTCCGCTTTGCGCAGGGACCAGATCAGAGTGTTCAGACGGACAATGGCTGCGATCAGAAAAATCGTGTTTCCTGCACAGAGGACTTCTAGCCACTCACGCGTCATATTAGTTTTCTCATAGACTTGGCCTCATGACAAAGACCACACCGGTCAGCGTTTCAAAATCATGAGTCATTTTTTGAAGATGAATTTTATGTGAGCTCACAAGCCGGGCTGTAGCGATTTTATTGCGCATGAGATCTCGCATTGCATGAGTTTCCGGGCGGCCCACGATGTAGATGTCTTCGATTCCTTGGCGAGGAGCGAGGGTCTTCAGCTGCTCAAGAGCGATTTCTGTTTCAGCTTTCGAGAAATCCACTGAAACGTACATGGCCGGTTTTCCGCGCAAAGTGATTCTTGCCCCGGAGAGCTGCGGTGCAGCTTCGACGACCGTTGACGGGGGAATAGTGATGTTAACGGGTACGGTGGGTACAGGTGCCGCCGCAATAGGGGCAGGAACGATGGTTTCCGAAATCAACTCAGGATTGGCTTTGAGCGCCTGAGCCAATAATGACGCCTCAGTGATCGCGAGAGCCGAGACGATGGTTGACCAACGAATGATGCTGGATCTTAAAAGGGGGAGATTTTGCCGAGTGAGATTGTGCACAGAACTCATTTTTTTATTATGACTGAATAAAAAACATACGAAAAGACGGAATAAAATGCCTATTTCTCGAACCGATCAAATGGACGTAGAATTATAGATTAGGAGAGTCAAAATGAGCGAAAGTCCAGAAACTCAGAAGAATCCAAGCAGGAATACTCTGTCCAATTTCTTGGGGATCGAGTCTGTAGAAAATACGCCTTCGACGCCCATCATGACTTCTCCGGTGCCGAAGGTGATTCCGAGACAAGCTCCAGCTGCAGCCTCAAAACCCACAGCATCCGCTGCGCAAGTTCCCGCTCCCATCCAGGCCGCGATTGACGCCAACATAGCTCGAACGACTCAGGCGCAATTAGCGACTTATGTAACCATGGCTGCAGAAATGCAAAACCTGCTGAAGCAAGAGCGAGCGAGATCCCAGCATCTCTATCAAGAAATCAAGCGCGTTCAAGAACATTACAAAGGAGTGACAAATCAGCAAGAAGAGCAAATCCAGCGTCTTGAGGTGAATCACAAAACAACGGCAGAGGCCCACGCTGCCGCTCAACAAAAGGTTACAGAATACACGGATCATATTAATCGCCTCCGGCAAGAGATGGCGAAGGTGGGGAAAAACTGGGAAACCATCAAGAAACTCGCTGATAGCAAAGACCAGTTTGAACAACTGTTGAGTAAATATTCTGACTCCGAGGGCAAGTTCCAAATTCTTTTCGATCACAGCAATCAATCCATTCGCAAAGTGGATGAGATGCTCCGCGAGATCCACCGACGTTTCCTGTTGATTGAGACTTCGTGGGATATCGAGGCGAAGCAGCGAAAGCAGGGCGACAAGGATCTCAAATCCTCCGTGGATCGGATTTATTCGGAGACCGAAGCGGTCTCTGGCGCTCTTCACTCCGTCAATCAGCACATGGGCCAGTACGAAATGGCGATTCACACTCTTCTTGGTCAGATGGAGAAAAGAGATCGCACCAATCAAGAACTCTATCGAGTCTCTAAGCTCATTCAGGAATCCCAAGGAAACGTCGAAAAAACACTCACTCAAATTCAAGAACGACAGCAGGCAACTCCTCGCAGCCATTCTCGTACGCAACTTGTCCGGTTAGCTCGGCAATTGGCATCTCGTGCAGGCGAACGGTTCACAGGAATCGAGAACCTGATTCAGAATGGATTCAAATCGGTTGCGAAATCAATCCAAGCCGATTCGATTATGCGTCGCCTGGATGTTTTGCAGGGAAATGGGGAGGCTTCGCAAGCGGCATTATCCCGCGTTGAAGCTCAAACCCAAGTGATTGCGACATCGATTGTGGATACTTTGGCCGAGCGGATTCAGCAGAATCAGCAGCAACTGCGAATCGATCTCATCGAGAAAATTTCGTCCTCTGAATCCGCTGTGATGAATGCCCAAGAAAAACTGCGCAGGGAATTGGATGGCTTAAAAGCAGAAAATGAATTGTTCCGAAGCGTGCTTTTGCGTTGGATGGACGAAAGCCGTGTGACAGACGCGGCTGCCTCAAAGACAGCATTCTCAATACCTGCGGACGCAAGCAGAGCTCCTTCGCCATTGGCAAATCTGTTGCTGCTCAAAGAGAAGAAAATAGCCTCGCTCAAAGACGAGCTTCGAATGGCGAATTCGGATTCTGCTCGCAAGCAGCTTCAGCTGATTATGGACGCTACAATGATGCAACGAGATCAGATCGCGAAGATCATTCAGGCTAAGTAGCCGAACAACCGGACGCATGCCGTCCGGTCGGAGCGGAAGTTAAAGCTCAGTGCGATAAAGCTCAGCCAGGACCTGCTCATGGATGAAGCTGCGAATATGATTTCGGTTTGAGTAGAGATCCTGAAAATCGTTGGTGAGAAGTGAAAATAGGATTCGTTTCCCCTGAAAGTTCTTCATGGTTCCTGTCAGAGTAATGACCTTTCCAATATAGCCAGTTTTAGCTCGAACATTTCCTTTGAGACCGCAGGCCTTGGGGTCCGAGTAGTAGCGGCCTTGCAAGTAGCACCCGCTTTGCATGCGTCCGCCGAGCGAACCATCGACTCCACCGATGGGAAGCGATTCTTCCAATGTGGCCCACCAGGGTCGCTGCAGGGCAAATTGCAGAGCTTTGACCAAAAGCTGTGACGTAACACGGTTGTCGTGAGAAAGGCCGCTGCCGTCCGCATAATAGAAATCCTGATCAGAGATTTCCAATTTTTCTGCAAGCTTGTTCTTGGCGATTTCGCGAGAGGCGTCGTAGGTGGAATGTCCCGACTGTTTTAAAGAAAAAGCTCTGAAAAGGCTTTCTGCAATGTGGTTCACACTCAGCTTGTTCATCATGTAGACATTGGATTTGAGGTCGGTCAATGAAATTGACTCTGCACCTGCTTGAGCGGGGAAAGCAGCAGGTTGCCAGCGCGCCACAGTGAATCCTTTTTGTTCAAGCCGTGCTTTGAGTAGTTTTGCGAAGTACTCAGTCATGCTGCTGACTGAGACACGAAAAAGTGCAGGTTTTCCTCCTACGGGCAAACCATCTCCAGAGAAAACAATTTCTTTTGAATCTGCGGCAGGACGGGAGAGATTTACAAGTTCGCTCCAAAGAGGCAGGACGCTAGATATTTGTCCATCCATTTCTCTTTGGATCGATACAGCCTCAAAGGTGCTTGCAGAAAGCAATTCTCCTTCCCATGACGGACGTCGGCCTTTCTTCTTCCAATTGGTCTCGTCTTTGATTTCAAAATAATCAGGAGCCCATCGTTCGCTGAATGAAGGTGATTTTCCAGCTGTTGCAGGGGGATGCAGGGTTACATCGTCACAGTTTAAACCAAAATTGAATGCGCCCACACCTGCCGAGTAGCATTTGACTAAATATTGATTTGGCCAAGGCCCCAAGGGCGTTCCAGAAAAGCTTGAATCGTCCAAAATCAATTCGATGGGCTTTGCAGGATTCTGTATTTTCTGTGAAATTTTTTGAGTGAGCAGATCCAAAAATTCGTTCGAATAGTTTTTTCTTCCGTTGGGAGTCAAGAATGAGTCACTTAAACTCGGGTCTCCCTGCCCACGAAGATAGACCCTGAATCGCTCACCTGTGTCTTCAAAGGCGATCCCTGTTTGAAATGGATAGTCCTCGCCGAGCAATTCAAAAGAAAGAATCGTCGTGAGGAGTTTGAGGTTAGACGCTGGTTTGGCTTTTTTATCAGCCTCCCAGCTATAGAGGGTCTTGCTTTCACTGGCGATGCTGAAGGAATGTTGACCCCATTGAGTTCCGGTCTGAGAACGAAGCAGCTGATCAGCCCTTTTTGAGAACTCTGAGAAAGGAATGCTCTTCGCAGGCTCCGCTGAATAAGCTGCCGCCGAAAAAACCAGCCATAGGGCTGCTGCATGAGTAATCCAATACATAGGAAAAGAATGACTTAAGTTTAAAAAAAGCTCAAGCCGCACCCCCGTTAAATCTACTTGGCAGCCCTTCTTTTCTTTGATTCACTTAAGTCCGAAATGAACAGAATCATGGGTGTGTTGATTGCTATTTTTATCGTTAATTTCCAGGCCTACGCAAGCGAGGATGAGCCTTTTTTCCACGAGCTGAACCGAGAGTTTCTTAACGCTCGAATGCGAGATTTTAAAAAAAACAATCTGACTCCACAGGAGACTTTTGCAAGAACGCAGGCAGTTCTGGAGTATTTCAAGGTACCTGACCTGGGCACTTTGCCCGCTGATTTTTTCAGTTCGATTGAAAAACCACAGACTTCCGTCGAGCGACTGCCTTTTTTGCAGCTGTCAGATGAATGGCGCCATTTTGCAAACCTGCCTTCGTCTATTCCAGGCGAACTGGCTGTTTTTAAAGACCGCGATTCTAAAACCCAACTCGATTTTTCAGTTCCGATTCCAACTTTGTCAGTTTCTGAAAACCGAGTCCCCTCTTCCCTCGCAGGCTTAAAGATTGCGTTGGACCCGGGTCATATGGGGGGGGCTTTATGGGACAAAAGGACTGGGAAATATGTTCGAGGTAAAAACGGAAAGGTTTTGAGCGAGGGAGTGATGGCTTTGCAAATTGCTCTGCTTCTCGAAGAGCGGTTGCTGAAACGGGGTGCTCAGGTCTTTTTGACACGACGGTTGTTGGAGCCTGTGACTTCGGTTCCCTACGAAAAACTCGATCTCAGGCAATTTGGACTGGTTGAGTTGAGTGAAAATGCTTTGACCGATTGGTTTTTGGATTTGCTCCAATCGGCACCTCCCTCTCAAAAACTCTATCGTGCTTTTGAGAACAGCCGTGAGGTGAAGAAGATTTTTTCAGAACTCATGAGGGGACATTATTTTATCCGGAAAGAAGATTTGAGCGCTCGCGCGGATCAAATTGCTGAATTTGATCCAGATCTCTCCTTGGTCATTCATTTGGATGCTGGAAATGGCTTTGGGAAGGAAACAAAAGCATATGTACCTGGGGCTTTTTACAAAGAGGAATTTGCTACTCTTGAACAGAGATCGAGTTTTGCTTGGCATTTTTTGAATCAAAGAAATTGGGATAGATCAGTTCTTTTGAGCCGTTCTATTGTGCAAAGTATTGCGAAAAACATGGGAGTTCAGCCGCAGATGCATCACGGTTCCAACGCAACATTCGTTGAGCCTGGGGTTTATAGCAGGAATTTGGCGCTCACTCGGCAAATCAGAGGTGTTCAGAGTTTTCTGGAGTGTCTTTTCTACGATGACCCTGCAGAATTCGAGGCTCTCTCTCAAGAGAAACACCCGTTTTCAATTGGTGGACAGAGCTATCCTTATTCAGACCGTCTTTTGCAGATCGTAGACTCCATCGAAAAAGGTATTCTTCAATATGCTCAGATCGTCAATTGACCTTGGGACCAATACTTGTCTGTTGTTGATCGCAAAATGCAACCCTGACACCGGCCGGGTTGAAAAAATCATTTCTGATCATTCCCATATTGTTCGATTGGGAGAGGGTGTGGATAAAAATCGCCACTTTTTGCCAGAAGCAATGGAGCGTGCATTGATCGTTTTAAAAAAATACTCTCAGATTGTTCAGGAAAATGGACTCAGCCCAGCCCAAACAACCGCTGTGGCCACGAGCCAAGCACGCGACTCGTCGAATGCGCAGGAATTTTTTCAGCAAGTAGAAAAAGAAACCGGGTTTCGCTTCAAAAAGTTGACAGGCCAGCAAGAGGCCGAGGCTACTTTCAGCGGGGGGCTTTTACCTGGGATGGATCCGAGCCAATGTGCAGTGATTGACATCGGGGGCGGAAGCACAGAGTTGACGGCGCTTTCCAGGGCAGGATCTCTTTTCGGAAAAAGCCTGGACATGGGCTCGGTGAGGTTCACGGAGCGCTATTTGAAATCCGATCCTGTGACTGACCCCGAGTTTTGGTCCTGTCAGGAGGCAATTGATCAGCAGATCGAGGGATGGCAAAAAGAATGGAAACCTCAAGTGGGGGAGCATTTGCAACTGGTGGCAGTGGCTGGCACTGCGACTACGCTGGCTTCGCTGCAGTTGGACTTGCGTGAGTTTGATCGAGATCGGATCGATTCCGCGATCCTGACTCGAGGGGACTGTCATCGCCTAGTCGAAGAGCTGAAATGGCGTTCCAAGGCAGAACGGGCGCAAATGCCTGGAATGGAGCCCAAGCGCGCTGACGTGATGTTGGCGGGAGCGTTGATTTTATGGCGCACGATGGAGCTCATGGGTTTTGTGACTTGCAGGGTGAGCACGCGAGGCCTGAGATTCGGCGTTCTTTAAAAGAATCTAGGAAATTTTTACCTCTTACCGCTTATTTATTATTCCTCCATAATTGAAAAAGGAGGATCGTGCGCAATGTCGTCGGAAATCAAGGCTTCAACCACTGAAGAACTGAAGCTGAAGAATTATCGCGCCCAAATCCAGAAAAAACACGAAGTTGAATTGCACAATATGGGTGAGCAACACGAGCAGGAAATCAATAAATTGCAGGAAAGAAATGTGCAGCAGATCGATGATTTGAAAAAAGCCTACGAGGTCAATATTTCAAAAGAGGCCGAGCAACTGGAAGAGCGTCTGCACAAGACTCGTGACGAGGCCGAAGACAAAGTTCGCGCTGAAAAAAAACAGGGCGATTTAGAGGTCGAGAAAATGAAAAACATCAATCAACAGAAACTCGACGAGTACAAAAAAACATCGGAAGCGCAGATCGAAAGAACTCGTAAAGAACTCCAAATGATTTCGCATAATCTCCATGAAAAAGAGAAAAAAATTCTCCGAAAAGAGAAGGATAAGGAAAGAGAGGTATCCGCATCATGAACGAAATGAATCGTCGTCCTATTTCACAGGCAAAACCACAAGCTCCAGCTCCAGCGCCGAAAGAAGAAGAGCTAATCCCGGTCAACGGATTTGCGCAAGTCGTGGCATTGCTCCAGCATGCAGAACCCGAATTTCGCGACTCATTGCTGCGCAGAATTGGAGTGAGGGACAAAAAACTCGCTCATGCGCTAAAGGTGGAGCTTGACCTCGTCTGAGGACGTAAATCTCATCGCATTAGTTCAAAATTTAAAAAGATTAGGGTTCTGGACCCAATCGACACGGGTGGGTCTATTCAAATCGATACAAAAGGAGCCCGACTTGTCGGCCTTTGAGAGGTTTCTGCTCGATCAAGGTGCGAAGGTGGCGTTTCCTCGAATCACTGACCGTGAATCCTGCGAGATGGAGTTTGCTCCTGCCCGATCGGGTGACGCAGAGTCATGGACAAAAGGAGCGTTTGGAATTCAAGAACCAGCGCCGCACGTTACAGCCTGGACGGACGACTCGCTTCAGATCGTTTGCGTCCCCGGAGTCGAGTTTGGTGAAAAGGGTGAGAGAAAAGGGCGAGGCGTGGGATTTTATGATCGCTACTTAAGTCGATCCTCTCAAGCAACTCGTGTTGGCATCGCTTGGGATGCGCAAATCAAATCAGAACTGAAGCAAAACAAATGGGATCAGCTCATGGATTGGATTGTCACCGAAAGTCGTGTCTTGCGGTGTAGACGGGGACAGGTTCGGTCATGAAAATTTTATATTTCGGAGATGTGTATTCAAAACCAGGGCGTCGAGCGGTTGAATCGGCCATGCGAGAACTCATTCCCGAGTATCAAATTGATTATGTGGTTCTGAATGGGGAGAACGCCACTCACGGCAACGGTATTTTGCCCGAGATGGCTACCGAATTTTACATGTCTGGAGTGGATGTGATCACCACGGGGAATCATGTTTGGGATCAACGTCAAATTATTCCATTCATGGAGCAGCATTCCTGGATTATTCGACCGGCGAACTATCCCAATCACCCCAAGTACCCTACGCCTGGGAAGAGTGCGACGGTTGTATACAGTCGTAAAAACGAAAATGCCCCACCTTTGGGAGTGATTCAAGTCATGGGGCGAGTCTTTATGGATTCGATTGATTGCCCGTTTCAGGCGGCTGATCAGGATCTGATAGAGCTGAAAAAACAAGGGGCGAAGTGCATCTTGATCGATTTTCACGGTGAAGCTACGTCAGAAAAACAGGCGTTTGCTCACTATATGGATGGGCGGGTAGGGGCAGTGGTGGGCAGCCATGCTCACGTTCAGACCGCAGACGAGCGGATCCTGAGAGGCGGAACCGCCGCGATCACCGATGTGGGGATGTGCGGGTGTTTTGATTCGGTGATCGGAGTCAAAAAAGAGCTCTCGATCGAAAAATTCCTGACCAAGCGAAAATTGAAATACGAGCCAGCAGAAGGCCCCGGCGGCTATGGATGCGTGATTGTGGATTTGGATGATAAAACAGGATTGGCGCGATCGATCTTGAGATTGCGCAAGGAAGTGGCTGAATGAAATCCAGGCGCAAGGCAGAGATTTACCGCGCCTTCTTGGAGTATGTCTCGGTGGCTTCGCGCAAGGAACGAGTTCAGATTCAACAAAGGATATGGAATGTGTTCCTGTGGTGCTTCGCTTTTCCGGCCGTGACTGCTTTTGTAGTCATGATTTTGATTCAGTTTAGGGTTTTTCCTCGGAGCTTTCGGAGTTACCTGGATTGGGTGATCCTCATATTTCCTATTGCATATTCGATTCATTTTTTGGGATCGCAGGTGTTTTCCGGGTTGCTTGCCAGTTTCAAAAAGGGAGCAATTGCCAGCTCACTTCAGGATGCGCAGAAAGAGGGATATTGGAGGGACGCGGTTTGCGAGGACATCACGAAAATCGTGGTGGCCGATCTCGAGGAGTGGCGCTGGATCTCGCATAATTTCAAAATGGATCTCGATGGGATTCAGCAACGCAATCGTTTCGTGACAGCGCTGGCCGGCGCCGTATTTTTCATGATCATTCATGGGATCGATTCGATCCACGATCCCATCATGCCAATTCCTTCGGTGGGATGGGTAGAGAGCACCTCGTCTGAGATCAGCCAGTTTGTCGGGTTGGCCTTTTTTTTATTGTTGTTCTATTTGTCGGGGAACCAGAACTACCAATCCTTGCGCCGCTACTTGAACTGCGCGGAGTTGATCATCATTCACAAGGAATTGGAATAATAGATACATTCAGTATCGAGAGATTTTTCGTCCAATAGTCGATCTGAACTTCGTGTTCCTCGCTTTTGTCGCATCGTGCGACCGCTCGAATCGACTATTGGACGAAAAATCCCTCGATACTGAATGCCACATCAATCGTAGCGTGGATTCTGACTACCGGGTCAGTGTAGGAAGCACTTCTGCGCAATACGGAGCAATCTGTGTGAGCCAGGTCTGTTTGCCGCCGGAGCTGATTCGAAATCGTGCGTAGACTCCAACCATGAGTTCGTTGCTGTCGCATTCGAGTTTGAGGCGGCTATCATTGTTTTGTATTTTAATCGGGCCCATAGCCATATTATGATAGCTGGATTCTGTCCAAAAATGGGATTGATTCCAATCCCAGCTGTAGCGGGTGAATCCACAACGCAGGGTCATGTTTTTTAGATAATGATCAAAGAATGCGTAAATTCCGGTCATGTAATTACCATGAGGAACATTCACATCGTCACTGTAGTTGGGGGAGCATTCTGTGCTTGGCCAAAAAGCAACATCGCCATCTTTTCTACGAATTCCTCCAGAAATTTGAGTTTGTTCAGGGGAGTTAGTCCAATTGATTTCCAGTTTTTCACAAAGAACAACCACCGCATTGATTGCAGGATGGCCAACCGTGGTGACAATTTCGGACTCCAACGCCATCGAGCGAGCCACAAAACCACTGGGACATTTGACGACGTAGCTTTTGTAATTATGACCTGTGTTTTCTCGTGCATCGGCAGAGGGAGACTCCAAGCGCGTGGCACCCAATCGGACACTCTGCTCATTGGCCCAGGACGAGACGGACGAAATCAGGACAATGGAGGCGAAAATCTGAAATATATATTTATTCATGCGTGGTTTAATATCACAAAATGGGCTGACGCGCTCTAAAAATTTGAATTTAGCGACATTTTTTGACTAATGCTGGGAGAGGGAATAGCTTTTTGCTATGCACACTGAATTCCTGTCCAGCGTTAAAAATGAATTCCCAGCAGACTTCATCTCCAGTGAAAAGAACGACCTGGAGTTTTACGGTCGGGACTGGACTCTTGAGTTTCCTGCCAATCCCAGCGCTATCTTGTTTCCTCGTAACACGGCAGAGGTTTCAAAAATCCTCTCGCTGTGTACGGAATACAAAATTTCAGTGGTTCCTTCGGGCGGGCGAACGGGGCTGTCCGGAGGTGCCGTTGCTGCGAATCGAGAGTTTGTACTTTCTCTGTCACGCATGAATAAAATCGGCAAAGTCTGCACTCTCTCTCGGACACTCGTGGTCGAGGCTGGCGCAGTGACTGAGGCAGTGCACGAGCATTGCAAGCCCTACGGACTGACCTGGCCCGTAGATTTTGCGTCCAAGGGATCTAGTCAAGTGGGCGGCAATATCTCGACCAACGCGGGGGGTGTGAACGTCATTCGGCATGGCAATACACGAAACTGGGTTCTCGGCTTGGAAGTCGTGACGATGCAAGGGACGGTCCTGAATCTAGGCGGAGCTCTGGAGAAAAATAATTCCGGAATCGATCTTCGGCAGCTCTTTATTGGGAGCGAAGGAATTTTGGGAGTGATCACTGGAGCTACGCTCAAGCTTGCTTCTCTTCACCGTTCACCGCGCACATTCTTTTTCGGAATGAAGGACCTGGCCTCAGTTTTTCAACTTTGCCGATTTACGCGCGAGAGCCCGTTGGATCTTTTGGCTTACGAGACTTTTGATCAAGGCTGCTTTGCAGCCAGCTGTCAGAAGATGGGGATTGCCGATCCATTTCCCGCGCGCCATCCCTGGTACGTTTTGGTGGAGGCCGAAGCTACGCCCGCGCTGGATGAATGGCTAGCCAACGCTTTGGAGCAAGGATTCGCCGAGGATGGCCTGGAAACCCAATCGAGCGAGGAAACCCGGCGCATCTGGAAAATCCGCGAGAGCATCGCTGAGAGCCTGGGAATGATCGCGCCCTACCACAAGAACGATGTGTCGGTTCCGGTGGCTCGGTTAGAGGGATTTTTGAGTGAGTATCAAAAGTTTTTCCAGACAACGTTTCGGGATCTCGCGCCGTATACGTTTGGGCATATTGGGGATGGGAATCTGCATATCAACACGCTGAACACTGGGAAGCTGTCTGAGAGCATCTTTCAGTCCCGCGTGAAGGAGTTTGATGAAGCACTGTATGCACTAGTCAAAACTCATGGCGGGACGATCTCGGGAGAGCACGGTGTCGGGATGCTCAAGAAGAACCATCTTTATTACACTCGAAGCCCAGAAGAAATCCGATTGATGCGCGAGATTAAGAAGGTGATGGATCCGTTGGGCCTATTGAACCCAGGAAAAGTGGTTCCGTCTCCAACGGTGCTTGAGTAGTTCAATGCCATTGTTTTGACCTGGAGCGTAAGTATGTTTATTTTCTGCTGAAACTTGCAAAAATTAAACATACTTGTAGGGCGTGTTTTCAAAGTCAGTTTCGAAGCGAAAATTGCAGATTCGAGGCGAAACAAGGAAGCGGGTCGCGCCAAAACCGGAGCATCCCCGCTGCGGGCTGTGAGGATTTTGGCGCGATTCGCTGACGAAGTTGCAGCCCGAAGATGCAATTTGCAGCCGAAACTGACTTTGAAAACACGCCCTAAGAAGAGAAAATGTAGTCAATATAAAAATGGTGGACCTGAACGGGTTCGAACCGATGACATCCAGCTTGCAAAGCTGGCGCTCTACCAACTGAGCTACAGGCCCTACCTAATTGAGCAAGGGCATCTTAATAACGGATGTGAGTACTATTTGGCAACGACTAGTTTTCCGGTTATGACTATTTTTACATGCTCACAGGCGATAATTACTCCAAAGGCTTCTTAATGGACGAGGAATTGATGGGGGGGGTGGCGGAACATCCCACCGAGACCGGTCAATTCTTAGGTTATGTCCTCAGACACACGACGGGCGAATACTTGGGCTATGAGGCTTATCCAACCCTTGACGACGCTCTGGAGGCCCTGAACCGAATCCCCCGCGACTGGAAGTACGAGAAGTCCAGTGGTTGTGGATCCTGCTCCGATGGCAATTGTGGCAAGAATTTCGGGGGTGGGTGTTCGAAGAAGCATGAGACTCAGACATCTGAGTGTGCACACCAGAATTCTTGACAAACAGACTCAAATTATTTAAACAGATACGCTAAATGATTTCCCTATCCCAGATCTCCAAACAATACGGTTCCAAAGTTCTATTCAGGGACTCCGGATTCCAAATCGCAGCCGGTAACAAAATCGGCTTAGTTGGCCCTAACGGTGCTGGGAAAACCACGATCTTTCGTATTCTCTCAGGAGAAGAAACCGCAGACTCCGGAACCGTCAGCATCCCCGACCGCATCAAGATCTCGTACTTCTCCCAAGAAGTCGGCGAGATGGCAGGTTGCACGGCTCTCGAAGAAGCCAAAAAGGGCGCGGGCGAAGTGGCGACATGGGCAGTTCGCCTGGCAGAACTCGAAAAAATCCTCCAAGACTCCGCAGAAAATCCCATCTCCGACGACGAGATGATGGCCGTGGTTGAAGAATACGGCCAAGTTCAATTGGATTTTGAGCAACGCGGTGGCTACAACCTCGAATCCCGCGCACGCGAGGTTCTGGGCGGTCTCGGCATCATGACCGAGGATCAGGACAAAGCCGTCGAGACGTTCAGCGGGGGCTGGAAAATGCGGATCGCGCTGGCCCGTGTTCTGATCGCGCAGCCAGATGTTCTGCTGATGGACGAACCGACCAACCATTTGGACCTCGAGTCCGTGATTTGGATCGAAGAGTGGTTGAAGAACTACAAAGGCGCGTTGGTCATGACCAGCCACGATCGTGAATTCATGAACCGAATCGTGAATCGCATTGTGGAAGTCGCGAATTACAAAATCACCGAGTACACCGGCAACTACGATTACTACGAACGCGAACGGGGGATTCGTCACGAGCAACTCCTGTCCTCCTTCAAGCGTCAGCAAGACATGTTGGCGAAGGAAGAAGAGTTCATCGCCCGATTTGCTGCGCGTGCATCACACGCCGCTCAAGTCCAATCTCGGGTGAAAAAACTCGATAAGATCGAGCGCATCGAAATTCCGCCCGAACAACAAGCCATGCAGTTTGAGTTTCCGAATGTTCCACGCAGCGGCAATGACGTTGTGAAAATGGAAGGCCTCGGAAAAACCTGGCGCACGCACGACAGCAAAGAAAAGAAAGTTTTCCAGGGCGTCACTGGAATGATCCGCCGCCTTGAAAAAATTGCAGTTGTCGGCGTCAACGGAGCAGGAAAATCTACTTTTCTCAAAGTCATTTGCGGTCAGACCGAAGCGACCGAGGGAATGGTTCAGATTGGTGCTTCTGTAAAAGTGGGATATTTTAGTCAGCACTCCATCGACATTCTCAATCCAAAAAATACTGTTCTGGAAGAAATGTACGCTCGATTGCCGGAAGCGGGTTTAGGTTACATTCGAAACTTGCTGGGCGCTTTTCTTTTCACCGGTGACGAAGTTCACAAAAGGATTTCTTCTCTCTCGGGAGGAGAAAAAAGCCGTCTGGTTCTTGCGACGATCATGGTTCAGCCTGTGAACTTCCTGATCCTCGACGAACCGACCAACCACCTGGACATTCTTTCGCGCGAAATCCTCATGGATGGATTGAAGCGATTTGAGGGAACCATTGTCATTGTGAGCCACGATCGATACTTCCTCAAGCAAATCGCCAACCGCGTCATTGAAGTGGGGCACGGCGAGCTCAGGACCTATCCTGGAACCTATGGCGAATATCTCGAGAGTATTCAACCCTAGTGCGCATCCTAATTGTTAAATAATCTATAAATAATTTAATTTTTAAGCATTCCTGCCGATTAGCATGAGACAGCAGGGGCGTGCGTGAAAGCGTTGCCTGTTTGACGCATAGCAAGTTTTTTTTAAGCTAGGCATAATAGCAATGGGGGTATTTATGATGAATTTTAGAAAAACTCTGTGGGTAGTATTTGTAGTCGCAGCGGGGTTTAACCTCAGCAGTTGTGCAACGACGTCTTCCGCTGATCGTAGTGTCGCTTCGACTTGCATCCCGACCTCAACTCAACCTTGTGACTCAGATCTAGAAAAGAAGCACATTGAAGACAGCTTCGTTTATCAAAACCGCGCAAGCGGTCTTTAGAGAATCGTTCCCGAAATCCACATTCCAAACGAGCTTGCGTCGAGCAAACTAGCTGTTTTGCCGGTTCGAGAGTCTACGCGTTGTGCTGAAATAGGAAAAGTTTGGACGTACGGAAAAATACGGAAAGCGGAATTCAATTCGTAGGTCATGCCTGCCATAATCGGTATCGCTTGAAGTCGCCAAGCGGGATTGGTGCCGTTGTTGACTAATGAAATACGGAACGGATTCCAAGAAGATAAAACTTGCTTCCTGTAATCAATTGCAGTGCCTAAAGAAGCACTCAGTTTGGAATAAACTTGGTAGCTGAGTGTTGGGAGAACCGCCAATGAAAGCTCAGGTTTGTTTCGCGCCACAAAGCCGCCTTTAATGAATTGAAATTCAGCCGCATCGCGATCGGCATAGAGGATGTATCGAGGGGCAAGAACGCTGAAGAGAGACCAGCGGCTTCCTTCGGGTTTCCACGAAAGGTTGCCAAATAGTCCAGGGTTAGCAAGGACTTTTCTTTGAACGGTCGTATATCCACTCAAAGGTGCAGGCATGAAATAGGGAAGATCGGTGTTAATTGCTCCAGTCAGCGCCCATGTTTTGCCAGATAGAAGTTTTCCTGAAACTCCGACTCGAGGAGATTCTCGTCTCCACGGCGTGAATTTTGGATTTTTTGTAGCATTGTTGAATAGAACGGTTCCTCGGATTTGGACATCAAGCGCTAAGTTGTCCCAAAATTTCCCTCTCAACGAGACAATGTGGAAAAGATTGAGTCCATCGTCCGTGGGGCGACCGAGCTGGTTTGGATTGATGCTTCCCATTCCAGGGGCAAATCCTGGACCGCTAAAGAACAAGAAGTAGTTCATGCCGATCTTGTCCAGTAGGGAAGGAGCTTTTACTTCTGCTGGAGTAGCCTCACTTTTCGCTTGAGCAAAGGCCGATTGAGAAATCGGCAGAGCCATTAAACAAAGTGTCAATAATAGATAATAACGATTCACCATATGGGAGTGGTCGATATAACAGAGATTGAAATTTTTCTACAAATATCGTGTGAAACAGGGTCGATTCAGCTCACAGGTGAGGACTCAAGTTGCTTAATTGGTTTTTTCCCAGAGCAACTCGATGGATTCCTTGACGACTTTTCCACCCTGGAGCTCGTAACCCAGACGCCAAGCCTGGATAGCTTCGACTATGGCGTGGTCCAGGTGAAACAAAGCAAATGAAACGTGAACTTCTTTTCCTACAGGGATTTGACGCAACGTGCGAGTCAGTTTGGGCACTGAAAGAAATGAGAGCGAACCCGAAAGTGTTACGTCAATAATCGAAGCTGTTGAGATGTCTCCTCGGGGAGTCACAGTGATTTTGGATCTCGTCAGGCGTATCAGGAGGAGGATGAGAGCAACGCCAAGACCGATTCCTATTCCAGCCAAGAGATTGAAGATCAAAATTCCGGCAAATGTCGACCAGTAAACTAGACCTTCTTTGAATTCATTCAGCGTTTTGATGTCATCGAGTTTAATCAGTTTGATCCCAATATAAACCAGAACGGCTGCTAGCGCAGCGAGAGGGATTTGTTGAAGCAGTGTAACAAACAAAGATGCAAAAATCAGAATCCAAACCCCATGCAAAATCGCGGAGATCCGAGTTTTAGCGCCCGCATCGACATTTGCAGAGCTTCGGACGATCACTCCTGTTACGGGAAGTCCGCCAAAAAAGGAGGATGCCAAGTTGCCGATCCCCTGTGCAAAAAGCTCCCGATTCAAATTGGCTCGTGCACCTCGATGGAGTTTGTCTGTGGCGACTGCACATAAGAGTGATTCAGCACTTGCCACCAAAGCAACCGCTAGGGCTGAAGTCAATACAAGTCCCCATGAAGTGGATACGTCAAAGAGCGACATTCCTTGAAAGGAGAATAATTCTTGGGTGATAGAAATTCGAGTGATTTCGTTGCCAAAGGGGATTGAGATCAGAGTTCCTACGGCGACACAAATCAATGCTCCTGGAAGCCACGAAACTCGTTTGGCGATCCATCGATTCCAACCCAAGAGGATCAAAAAACTCACCACTCCGACCAGAAGGGGTTGCCAATGGAGAGAGGCGAGATGTTCGGGAATGCTGAGAATGTTTTTGATCGCAGAGCCTTCGGGTGAGTATCCCAGTATGATGTGAATCTGGCCCAAAGCAATGAGCGCCCCAATTGCGGCAAGCATGGCATGAATGACGGCAGGAGAAATGGCCAGAGTAAGTTCTCCCATTTTTGCGATGCCTAAAATGGCCTGCGTGATTCCTGCCAGGGCCGTGATCAACAGGGTTGTTTTAAACCCATAGTTTTGGATCAGATTGTAGACCATCACGCTGAGGCCAGCGGCTGGACCGCTGACTTGGAGAGGTGCTCCCCCTAGAATTCCCACTACGATGCCTCCAAAGATAGCAGCTACTAGTCCAGCAGCAGGTGGAGCGCCGGATGCCAAGGCAATTCCCAGAGAAAGTGGAAGCGAGACTAGAAAAACAACGAGGGAGGCAGGGATGTCTTGGCGAAGCGTGCTGATTTTCATTTGAAGTTTTCTTTCAGTGATTCCTTTAAAAGTTTGGGTGCTGGGGCGTTGAACTCGGAGGCTTCGCGGACAAAATCTTGATGCCCCTGAGTTAAAGAAGAGTTGATGGAGAGCTGTGTTTTCCAGGACGAAGCGCGGCCCCCTTTGAAATCGTGCCCCGGCAAGACAATCATCTCAGGCGTTGCATGGGTTTTCACAAGTTGCAGACTCTTGTAATGGGCTTCGGGGTCTCCGCCTGGCAAATCATCTCTCCCTACATCGCCATAAAGAACAGTGTCCCCCCCGAACAAGAATGGCCCCCAGAGAACAGTCAGAGAATCGGGTGTGTGGCCGGGCGTGGTCAGGAAGGTCATCGCTCCAGCTTGAGCAGGAAGAGTGGTACTCCGCGAAATGCGCAGATGAGCACGCTGTGTTGGGCTTTTCTCATGCATAACGAGAGGCACGTTCAACTCCTCGGCGAGTTGCGCGGCGATTGAAATATGATCTGCGTGAGTGTGTGTGTCGACTATGCAAAGAATACGAGGATCTTTGATTTTTGTCAGAACCGATCGATAGGCTTCGAGATCTTCGCGCTTGGGATCCACGATCAAAGTCTCTCGAGTTTTTTCATTCAGCGCGATGTATGATTGGCAATCATCGCTGTGAATTGCGAAGAGATTCCATTCTGGCGAAATGGGCTTCTCGCCATCAGTCAATATTTCTTGGAGTGTTTTGATTTGAGATGCCATTTTTATTTTTACTTACTAAGGAGGCCATAAGTATGTTGACCTGGGCATCGCATCTTTCGGTCTATTTGAATTCGACTCAATCGAAAAAGACTCGAAATAGTCCTACTATCTCTCGCCTTTTTCTCAATCGTCGAATTCAAATAGCCTCGAAATCTGCGCACCGATGTCAACATACTTATGGCCTCCTTAGTAACTCTCTTTTTTTTTGAGGGTTTGAATTTGAGTCACGGCTGTGGCGGCTGCCAGATTTTTCAAAATATCACCCGGCAGAAAGGGCAGGAATCCAGCGACCAGCAATTGCGATTTTGGAATGAAGAAAGACAGAACGCTCAATCCCAAAGTAAAAATAATCAAACTTCCCAAACATGCGCAGAGCCAAGTTTTCAGAAAAGTTTGAGTGAATCCACGGTCAGCCAACCATCCCAGAACCCCGGCGGACACAGCCATCCCCATCAAATAGCCCAGAGTCGGGGCCCATGTGATCCCCGCATGTCCTCCAGCAAAAACTGGCAATCCAACTGCCCCTAATCCCAGATAAGTCAGAACACTCACCGTGCCTCGCTTGTATCCCCAGAGCAATCCCATCACTGCAACGCCGAATGTCTGTCCGGTGATCGGCACAGGCGTCCACGGCAGCGGAATGGCGACTTGAGCCAAGACACTGATGAAAAGTGCTCCACCCAAGACAATGGCAAGGTTTTCTAGCCAAGAATTGCCGCGAGAAACGATCCAACTGGAAACGAGAGAGTTCTCTTGAGCCATGCTATGCTTCTAACTCAAAATATTTGCATTGAAATTATTTTTTTTCGGTCGCTTCCACATCCACCGTCAGGTTGACCTCGTCTCCGAGCATCAAGCTGCCGGCATCCAGCGCTTTATTCCAAACCATGCCATAGCTTTTTCGAGCAACTTTGAACTCGGTTTTAAAGCCGCTTTTTGTGTTGCCCCAAGGGTCTTTAGTTTCGCCCAGGTAATCGACTTTCACAGTGACGGGCTGAGTAACACCGTGGAGAGTGAGGTCTCCTTCCACTTGGTATTTGTTTTTGCCGATTGCTTTCACTTTTTTGCTTTTGAAAGTGATTTCTTTGAATTTGTCAGCATCGAAGAAGTCGCCGGAACGCAGGTGCTCGTCCCGTTTTTTATTTGCAGTATTAATGCTGTCAGCCATGACCGTGAACTCGACGGAGGAATTTTCGGGTTTTTTGTCGTCGACCGCGATTTTTCCGGAAAACTCATTGAAGCTTCCGTTCACATTGCTCACCAAGTGACGGATCTTGAAGCTCACGCTCGAATGATCTTTGTCGATCTCATAGGTTTTCGCGGCCCAAGCGGGAGCAGAGAGCAGACCTGCCAGTAACAGAATAGACGAAAAAAATTTCATGGATGGTTTCATAGAGTTCTCCTTGCTCGGCATCAGACAGCGTGGGTCCTCAAAAATCAATGCTGAAATCAGAGGATTTGAATTAGGTTGTCCAGCCGATGGTGGGTTTGCGGTAGGTAAATACCGTATCAGGAGCCAGAGCAACCCAGCGTGGATCGCTTTCTTCCAGTTGTTTGAGGCGCTGGATTGTTTTTTTATTTTCTGTGCGTGAGAAGTGGGTTCCGGCGATTTTCTTGATCAGGGAATCGTTCAAGTAGGTCTCCACGGTTTTCAAATCTGCATGGACCGCGTAGCGGCGGGGTCGCAAAGTATAAATTTCCTGCATGAGCAAGCCCACGTCTGCAAAGAGAACGCGTGTTTCACGAGTGATTTGCCCATCTCCACTGATGCCGAAGCTGGCATGCGGGTCACCGGGGATGTCCACCCGAATGCTGTGGTTGATCAAAGTGTGAACGGTTTTGGCCGTTCGGAACGAGAGTCCTCGCCACTCGATGATTTCAGCGTTGATTGTCCACTCCTGCCATTCGAGTTCGAAATCAAGCTTCTTTCGAAGGCCTGGATATCCTAAGTCAAGCAGCTCCTGAATGTGGTTGCGGGTTCCCTTAGGACCGAAAATCATCAGTTTGCGTGTGCGATTTTCTTCCCAAAAACGAATTAATAAAGGGACTAATCCAAAGCAATGATCAGCATGCAGGTGAGTGAGGCAAACTGCATCCAGTTTTTGCTCTTGGGGCTTCAGTTTCCAAAGGCGCTCTGGAGTTTGATAGCCGCAGTCAAAGAGGATGGTGGGGAGGTCTTTACCCGAGAAAAGAAAGGAAGTGTTCCCGTATTCTTGATCAAATGCTTCACCACATCCGATGACGTGAATTTTCATAGCTGGGATACTAACAACAGATTCATCGGAGATGCACCATTGAATTCTTGGCCAACCAGAAAAATTCCGGTGACTCCATTATTTTGAAAAGCAATTCCTCTCAGGACTCGAGAATAGCTGCCCGTCGAGAGCGTTGCAAAAACTCGATTGCCTTGCATGCTGTCGATTTGCAGTGAGTACGAGATCGCCGTGTTGAGGACGGCTCCGGGAAGATCTTGAAAAGGATAGCCTGTGCCCAGAGTCGTATTCATCTGAAACCTCACTGCGGAAGAATCGTCTCCCGTGGATCGGAATGAAGAGAGAATTCCCAAGTAGGTTTTTCCCAAGAGGTCGCTGGTTTTAATGGGGCTGGATTTGACTCCGAAAATTCCCCCGGCTGTGGGTCCGAGATCCATCGCGAGTGTTCCGTTTAATCCACCGGACTGAAGCACCATTTGATTGAAGACGGTTTGCCCTTTGGAGCAGAGGCCCGAGAAAATATTTGAAAACACCGTGCCATTTCCCAGTCCGTATCCAACCAGGTTCATTTTTGAACCGTCCGCAGACAGATCCAGCGTACCGAATGCTTCGTTGGCGTAGAGGTTCGAGGTGGTCGCAGAAAATCCAGTTTTGATCCAGGCATAAGACCCATTCGAGTCAGAACAGTTGCCAGCCGCTACTGCCGTGATCAAATGCCCTGCGGAGACCGCTGGCCGAATGAATAATGCAGTGCCAGGAACTTCCAGAGCAAACATCACAAGGTCTTTTGGCATGCGAGTGGGGTCGTTCGTGCTGAGGACGGAAAGTTTATAAAAACCTGAGCTCAGGTATTCGAGGCTGCCGCTGGCTTTGGCATCGTCTGATTCTGTGCCGGGTGTTCCGAGGACATCTCTTCGCGCGGAAAAGGTGCGCGCCGCTACATCCCAGGTCCAGTACCAAGTGTCGCCAGGTGCAGATGAACCGGTGTAGTTTCTCATGTTGCCAGGGGAGAGACCTCCTTTTTTTCCGCAGCCGGAGAAAAATGCGAGAGATGCAACTATCAACGTAATCAACAGGTGTGATGGTGTTTTCATTAGAGAGAAACTCCCAGGACAAGTCCTACACTCCAAAGTCGAAGGGGAGCACTCATGGATTGAGCTCCCAGCTCGTGATTCATTTGACCACGAAAAGTCAGATATTCTCCCTGAATCCCAGCTTGAATGACGGGAAGGACTTGTCGGAGAAATTGGACTCGCATGCCCAGTGGTCTTTGGAATCGAATCACCTGTCCTGCAGCATTGGGATTTTTTAGAACGTAATCACCTACGAGTTGTGCGTCTGTTTTGAGTGTGAAACCCAGAAATCGAATTCCGATCAGAGGAGAGATGAAGTTGAATCTCCAACCGCGCCAGTTTCCGACTGTTGGATCGACTGCGGAATACTGCTCAACCCAGCGCATGTCCGAACTAGCTCCGATGAAAATCGGGATCAACATGCTGGGCTCCCAACCGAGCGAAGCGCCGACGCTCGTTTGAACCAGAATAGGATAACTCTGTTTTTTCGCCACGGGCGCTCCCAGAAATCCGGCGCTTCCTTGAACGTCCCAGTAGAAGGGGAAAATCCCTGCATGGGCTTGGGCAGACAAAAGCAAGAAACTACCTATAATCAGTAACCGTAATTTAATTTTCATCTGGGCAATCCATTAACGTCATTGGCGCTCTAGGTCAAGGTTTGGAAAAAAGCACAGCCGCTAATGACGCACCAAGCATCAAAAAGGGTGCAAGGCATTGCCTTGCATGGGACACCTTTTTACTCGAACTCAATCGAGGTGGCTCCTGCGCCGCCCTGCCCAGGCCCACCATCTTGGAAGGTTTTGATGTAGGGCAGTTTTGCCAGAATCTGACGTGTGCCCTCGCGGAGTGCCCCGGTGCCGAGTCCGTGGACGACGATAACTTGTTGCAGGTCTCCACAGCGGTAGGCCTGGTCCAGGTACTGCTCGACTTCGCTCATCGCCTCGTCCAATCGCTTGCCTCGAACATCCAGAGTGCTCGGGGGAGTGGCGGGACGTTGTGTTTCCATTTTGGCTTTGGAGGGTCGGGAGGCACTTTGTCCTTGTGGGGGTTTTGTGAGCTCGTACTCGTGAGCTTCGAGTAGAACTTGCATGGCGCCTAACGCTACTTTGATTCGGTTGCCCTGGATGTCCAGAACTTGCCCCACACTCTTCCATCGGGGAACTCTCACCCAGCTGCCGATTGAAATACTGCTTACCGGAACTGGGGGGGCAGCGGTTGTCGGAGCCAGAATCTGTTCGGCGAGTTGAGGCGCTTCCTCACGCACGGCTTTTTCGATTTGTGAATCGAGCGAAGCAGCAAGGTTGGACAGAGTTCCTCGGGCTTCACTGAGATCCTTGCGGCTTCGGCTCTCGTCGAGTTGCCTCACCTTCATTCGAACTTCGTCTTGCGCTTGTTCCAGAATTTTGCGCATCCGTTGTTTGGTTCGTTCGAGTGTATCGCCCATCGTGGACTGGACTTTTTCCATCCATTGATTGCGAAACTGTTCGGCTTCCTCACGCAGTCGTGAGGCCTCCTTGCGTGCGAGTGCAACCTCCTGAACTTGATTCTCCCAGGTGCTGAGTAAGGACTCGAGCTTTTGGTGACTGGACGAAAGATAAGTTCTGGCGAGTTTGAGAACAGCGGGAGACAGTCCCAACCGCTCAGCAGTTTCCAGCGCACGCGAGCGGCCGGGGACACCAAACACCATTTGATAAGTGGGGGTTCGTGATTTTTCATCGAAGGCCATGCTGGCGCTAGTCATGCGTCGATCCGATGCCACCATGGCTTTGAGGTGTGGATCGTGTGTCGTGGCAACAACAAGAGCTCCTTGCGCCATCAGAGTTTCCAGGAATGCCCGGCTGAGAGCTGCGCCTTCTTCGGGATCAGTAGCAGAACTCATTTCATCCAAGAGAATCAGGCTGTTCGGAGTCAGATTCTCCAGGATTTCTTTGAGTTTCAAAACATGTCCAGAAAAGCTGGAGAGATTTTGCTCAATCGATTGAGGATCGCCGATATCCACAAAAAATCGATCTACAAAAGGAACGAGGGGCGGCTCGGATGCAGGAAACGGAAACCCAGTTCGGGCGCAGATGGCTGCGAGCCCCAGAGTTTTGAGGAAAACGGTTTTTCCGCCGGTATTGGGCCCCGTCAAAAGCAAAACTTGCTCTGGATCGCCGAAGTTCAAATCATTTCTGATGATCTGTTCGGGCTTGAGTGAAAACCAGAGCAGCGGGTGTGCAGTCGATTTGAGGCGGAAGGCACGCTTTTCGCTGACTTGAATGGGTTTGCCGGAGAATTTTCTCGCCAACCGTGTGCGAGCTTGAGCGCAATCCCAGTGAGTGAGAATGTCTGCGCCGAGCTCGAGGTCTTGCGCGAAGGGCCGAATCGTTTTGGAGCATGTCTGAAGAATGATCAAGGTCTCGACTTCGATATCCCCAGCGAGTTTTCTGAGTTGATTATTGAGTTGGGTGATTTCTTTGGGTTCGATAAATACGGTTTGTTTACTGACGGAAGTCTCGTGGAGAATCCCCTCGATTTCACTTTGGTGGCTGATTTTCACGGGAATAACGTACCGGCCATCCCGGACGTCGCTGTATTTTTCTTGTAGGACGCCTTGCGAATAAAGGGTCTTGAGTGTTTGATCGAGTCGTACGGAGATTTCTTGCTGAACGGAACGTCTGGACTGACTGAGGGATGCAAGTTTGGGGGATGCGTTTTCGGAGAGGCTTCCCTCGGGAGTCAGGATCTTGGAGAGGGTTCGCAGCACATGAGTGACGTCCGCAATTTGAGAAATCGATTTTTTGAAAAGCTCGCCTCGGAGCTCCTCTCGAGGAATTTGAGCCCAGTAGTCCATTGCGTCCGCCCATTGGCGGATCTGGTGCAGTCCTAGAACGTCGACGATTCCATCTTTTTGTAATGTTTCAAAAGCTTTGGCCGGAGACGCGAGCCCACGGAGGCAATTCCATAGGCCTTCGCGTTCGAGGAGGGTTTGGGTTTCGGAGCATTCTTGCTGGAGAAGTCGGGCGGAGGGGAGGTCTTGAGCCCAATTTTCTGGCTCGTTGAGCGACTGGATTTGTGTTTGAGCAGGCTCCGTCAGGGCTTCTTGTAGGCAGAATTCGATGAGTGAGTCCCATTCCAGGGTCCAAGCAGCATCCATATCGCCTGGACATTGACATCGATTGCATTTTCTCTCAAGGTGCAAGGATGGATTTGTGCCCGCATTTTGAACAATTAAATCAGCAGTTTTTCGATGGGTTCCTGGAGCCCCCGGTTTTGCGGTGGAATTCCCGACTGAGAGCCAGCGCAGGGAGATTTATCCCGGGCAGCAGGAAGTGGCACGTGGAGCAGCCACCAGTGATCGAAATTGCCTCCTATTTACTGGAGCGAGAGGAGGATGCGGGATTCTGGATTTTGGACACTCTCGGGCACGAGATGATTCACTATTGGTTGTGGGTTAGACATCGGCCCTACGGTCATACCGAGGAATTTTGGCAGAAAATGAAAGCCATTGGAGTCAGCCGGTACAACCAGGTTCCCAAGCGAAGGCCTTTTTTACACATGTATCGATGCCCGGGCTGCAATCAAGAGTTCCCGACCCGGCGGAAGCTCTCGAAGAAGTTTGCGTGTGCAAAGTGTTGTAAAAAACACAATCGGGGTTTTTTTGATTCAAAATTTCGTTTAGAATGGGTTTCAGGCTTGAGTAAACAGGAAAAGTTATAGAGGCCAATTCATGACTTTGAAAAAGCTGAGTCAACGGAGTATTCTACTGTTTTTTTTAGGCGGAGTCTACTCTTGGGCGGCAGATCAGGAATTTCAAACTCTTCGGGAGAGAGTCGCTCTTAACTATTTCTCGATTGTTTCGGGACCCGAGCTTTGCTGTGATTGGAGAATGACTCCGGGACAGGATGGCAATCCCTCGGACGAAGGAGACAATCTATTTAATATTGTATCTGCTCGCTATCGAATTTCGCGGCAAACTAGTTTGGATCTCCAGACTCGGTTTACATGGGTGGTCACCAATTCACCTAAATTGAGATGGGAGAGTATGCGACCGGTTTTGGGAACGCAGCTCTATAATAATGGCCAGTTGACTGCCACAGCCTTGGTGAATTCGGATTTGCCAGGTCCGGTTGCTACTCAGACCATGCGAGATAGGGCCTTTATTTTGAATCCAGGAGCTTTTATCAATACAAATTATGCGTTCAATGGAACTCCGTGGTCGATTTTTGCATCAGTAGGTCCACGCTTTTTTATTTACGAAGACTTGACGGTTTTTGAAAAAGGATCACAAAGGGGAAGAAAAACGCAGGCAGCGCTCATCATCAGTCCAATGGTCAATTACGCGATCAACCCTAAACTGACAGCAACGCTGGGTGTTTATAACGAAAACCGGAAATCCGTGGCAAATCGCTGGGGAGATTGGAACCGCACATTTTTTCAGGTTTATGGGGGTGTTTCTTATATGATGAGTTCTTACTTGACGGTATTTCCCTATTTGCAAGTGCATCCGATTGATGGATTGGGGATTACTACGAGAAATTCATTTGTTGGGATGTGGTTGAACGGGACGCTGTTTTGAAAACAATTACTTTGAAATTGATTTGTGTCGTTATTGTATTTTTTGGAACATCGCGGCGAGATATTTGGGCTATGTCACCCAAACCGAGCGAAGATGAATCGACCTGGGTGATGAGAGAAGATGGCAGTAAGTCGTGTGATTCAACAGGCAAAGATGCGCTTGCGGCAGGCGCTGAAGCGTTGAAAAAAATGGGTGTAGCAGTTTTCGAGGCAAAAAAGCTGGAGGATGGCCTGATGCATGCGCAGGCATGTGGTATGCCGACAGGCAAGAAAAACGCCTATCGAATTTCCAAAAAAGATTTAAAAAATGCTGAGGCGATGGGTTTTCATCAGTAGCTATTTTAAAATTACTTTAAAATAATATTTCAAAATTTGATTTTTTTTAATTTTTCTTGTTGCGTGATTGATGAAGTGGGGTGAACATTTCATCATATGGATCACAAAAAGGGAATTTTTGGGTGGGGAGCAGTTCTAGCAACAATCATCATGACGGCAAATACGGCGCATGCCTTGCCCAAGTTCTATTTGGGGGGGATGTACAATTCGACATCACCTTCTGATGGCCAGAGTACTGCATATGCAGGCACAGCGGGATTTGGCGGAATGGCCGGTATTCAGGGAATGCTGGGTTCGCTCATTGGAATTGAACTGGATGTGACCTACCTGCAGAGGTCGTTTGATCTGACTGGAAAAAATATCAGCGTCACAGGCACCTATGTGGATGTTCCTCTCTTGATGTGGCTGAATTTCGCAGAATTTTTTGGAATTGGCGCAGGGGTCTATGGAACCTACGGGGTGGGGTTGAGCCGTTCTGGAAAAGGAGCTAACTCGACTGCAATGACTTTTGGTGAGGCATCGTTGAAGTCCTACACTGGGGGCGCGATGGGTGCGGCACGAATTTCGATCTTCACGAGTTCGTTCGTGGGTCTGTTTCTGGAAGGCCGATACCTCTACGGATTGTTTAACCACGCAAGTATTGACAAGTTTTACTACAATGATGCTCAAGTGTTGCTGGGTCTGCGCATTGGCGGCGGCAAATAAGGAATACTTTTATGAAAATAACGATTATGAAAAAAAATCTACTGAGTTACAAAGGCAGCTTAGAAATTTTAGGGGCGGCAGCGCTTTTGGTGGGGATGAGCGCTCTTTATGGATGCGCGCAGTCGGAGGGAGTTTGCACCGGGGCATCCCGATTCGGAGCGAGTGGGTCCACTCAGTGTGTGAAAGCGGATTTATCTTACTTTCCTGGAGCTGCGACAACAGCTGCAACCAGCTATGACTTCGGTTCGCTGGCAACAACCTCTTCTTCGGTGATCAAGATTACGGTAAAGAATACCGGTTCAGCTAAAGTCGATTCGATGGCTGTTGAGTCTGCGCCTACCTATCCTTTTTTCCTTCAAAATGGATATCCTGGCGTCGGTGGAACTTGTAAACAATCATTGAATAGCGGTGAATCTTGTATTTTGGCTGTCCAGTTCAAGCCAAGCCAAGGTTCATGGGGGGATACGACCGGCTCTGGCTATACTCAAAACCTGAAGTTGAATTATAAAAGTGATGGAAAACCGAAGTCGGATACGATTGCACTTAAGGGTGCATCTGTGGCGCGATGTTCTAGCAGCACGGCGATCAAGGATACCATCGGGAGTATGGTGACAGCTGCTGATACTGGGTTGCAAAAGCTGAATTCTAGAGCAGAGGAAGTTGCCCTCAGTACGACTGGATGGACTAAGATCGCTGCATTGTTTTGGAATGAATCTTCCACTGTACTTGTGGTGGATGGGTTTAAGTTGCTGATGCGAAAAACGCCGGGTACGATCGTCAATTCGTTTACCTATGGCATTATGGCATACGGGACTCCGGGGAATTGTGTCGCTTCCTGGAGTCCGTGCATTGAGGGTGTGTCCAGCCATTTAGCGGATGGCCAGTTGGCGGTGGGTGCGGATAGCTTAATTACAACCACCCTGTCGCAAGTTGGACTGCCGCTCGATGCCGCTTATACGCTTACTAATGGGACGACCTATGCTTTTACGTTCAAAGCCGATACGACAGGTGGGAATATTGAATACGCAGAGAATAATAGCACAAGTTGTAGTGGCAATGGGGAGACATGTACATACAAAAGCACCACAGATGGAGCTTCGTATAGTTGGCCTACTCCGCAACCTGGATATAACGACTACAACGTTGGGTTTAAAGTTCTTAGGTGTGACTAGCTGAGCGTCTCTGTAAGCTTCAGGCTTTGTTGTGGGCCGGTGCGAGAATGCCGTGTCGCTTTGCTTTCTCAAGCAGGACTGAACGTTCCATTTGAATATTCTTACCCACTTTTTCTAGATCCCAATCGAATGTCTTGAAAAGCTCGACGAGATAGATTTTTTCAAATTCTTCCCGAGTTGCTCTCAGATCCATCTTTCGAGAGTTGAGATCCGGGATATCTGACGCTTCGATGGTGTCACCCTCTGCATGTACAACGGCCATTCTCAATGTGTTTCTGAGTTCTCGCAAATTAGCGGGCCAGTCGTAGCTCTTCAGGATATCTAAGGCTGCGGGAGAGATTTCCTGGATGTGATTTTTGTGTGTTTCTCTCGTGATTTCTTTGAGGAGTTCATCGGTAATGTCTTCAAATTCTTCTAATCTGTCGCTGAGCCGTGGCATTTCGAGATGATTGGCTTTGAAACGAGCGAGAAGCTCCGCATTGAACATCCCGGCTTGAGCGCGGTTGTTCAAATCGTGTTCCGTGCCAGCGATGATTCTGACGTTGATCAATGCTTTTAGACCCGGATTTTCAGGGTGGGGTAGGGATCGGGTTTTAATGAAGTCATAGAGCTGTTTTTGTTCGCCTAAAGGAATATTGGTGATTTCAGGGATGAAGAACGCCCCCCCTTGAGCTGCGTAAAGTTGTTCTGCAAGAGCTTTGTTATTCACATAGGTCATCAGAGATTTGGTGGATCGGGGACTATTGAGGTGAATCCACTTGCCCATGGCGCTTTTTCCAGTCCCACTGGCGCCGCTGATCAGAACTGGGTCCGGATCGGACAGGGCTGCGCTCATGGCTAACCGACGTTGGTCTGAGGGGATAAAATGAACCATTTCCATTCTTATCTTTTAACGCATTGCGTGAATTTAATCAACCTAAGATAGTCAATCCGGGTGGCTCTGTTGTAGGATGCTCGGCGAGCGAGGGTTTTGAATTATCTATGAATTATGTAAATATTTGTATTTGCAGTGTTTTGTTCCTTTTTTCAGCCCAAATTCGGGCGGCTGATTTCAGAGTCGGACTGGTGATGGACAAGGGGGGAAAGGACGATAAATCCTTTAATGCGTCCGCTTTTGAGGGGGTTTCAAGGGCCCAAAAAGAAAAAGGGATTCAGTACAAGTATGTCGAGGCCAAAGATGATCATTCCTTTGAGCACTTGCTTCGGGCGTTTGCTCAAAAGGACTATGACCTGGTGATTGCGATCGGAGTTGGACAGAAAGACGCGATTCAAAAGGTGGCAGGATATTTCCCCAAGAAAAATTTTGTGATCGTGGATGCTCAGGTGGATGCTCCGAATGTCAAATCTCTGATTTTCGAGGAGCATCAGGGCTCCTACCTGGTGGGAGCAATTGCTGCGATGACGAGCAAGACAGGAAAAATCGGATTTATTGGGGGGATGGAAATTCCGCTGATTCGCCGCTTTCAAATGGGTTACGAGGCGGGCGCAAAAAAGGTCAATCCTCAGATTCAAGTCTACACTGCCTATGTAGGAGTCACGGGCGATGCCTGGAACAATCCCCCCAAAATGAAGGAGCTGGCATTGGCTCAGTACAACGCAGGGGCGGATGTGATTTTCAGCGCAGCTGGAGCGTCGAGCATGGGATTATTTGATGCTGCGGAGGAGAAGAAGAAATTCGCGATTGGGGTCGATTCAAATCAGAACTGGGTCCGTCCGGGCCGGGTTCTCACCAGCATGCTGAAACGAGTGGACAATGCAGTCTACGAATCTTGTGTAGAAGCGCAGCAGGGCAAGTTTCTTGCGGGCGTGAACCGGTTTGGACTGCAGAATCAAGGCATCGGCTACGCAGTCGATTCATACAATGAAAAAATCCTTTCGCCTGCGATACGCAAAAAAGCGGATGAATTGAAGGCGCAGATCATTGCAGGGAAAATTCAAGTCCCGGATTATTATCAAACACAGAAAAAGTGAGCGACTCGCGTGCTGGAGCTTCAAGGCATTACTCAACGATACGGCGATTTCCTTGCGAATGATCAGATCTGCCTGAAAATACAAAAAGGCACGATTCATGGTTTGGTTGGCGAGAATGGAGCTGGAAAATCGACTCTGGCAAAGATCATTTGCGGGCTCATTCAACCGACTGAGGGTAAGATTTTTTGGAATGGGTCAGTGGCTCACGCCACGATAAACAAGCCAATGGCGCGTTTTTGGAAGTCTCCTCGTGATGCCATGCATGCCGGCATCGGAATGGTTCACCAACATTTTATGTTGGCGGGACCCTACAGTGCGCTCGACAATGTGATCCTGGGACATGAGGGTGTGTCGAGATGGCGTCGAATCCCCAGGCAGGAAATCCGGAAAAAACTAGACGCGCTCTCTTCAAAAACTCGAATGCTGGTCGAGTGGACTCGTCCTGTGGAGGATCAAGCGATTGGTGTTCAACAAAGAATAGAGATTTTGAAATTGCTCGATTTGGATTTAGATTTGTTGATTCTGGATGAGCCGACGGCTGTGTTGTCTCCGCAAGAGATTCTTTCTTTTTTCGATCAGCTTCGAGATCTCAAAAAGCAAGGCAAGACGATTTTGATCATCACTCACAAACTCAAAGAGGTGATGCAGCTGACGGATGAAGTCACCGTTTTGCGAGGCGGGCGTGTTGTGAAGACAGCGCAAACTCGAGATGTGTCGATCGATCAATTGGCTGAGATGATGGTGGGAAGAAAGATTTCTGGGCAGATTCAGAAGGCAGGAAAAACTCATGGGCAGAAGCCCGTTCTGTCAGTTCAAAATCCGAGGCTGGATGTTTTTCCGGGCGAGATTGTGGGGATCGCTGGGGTGGAGGGAAATGGGCAGTCTGATTTGATTCGCAGTTTGGCTTTGAGGCGGGACTCCGAGACTGCTGTCATTCCAGAGGATCGTCTGGGACAAGCGTTGTTGCCGGATGCGACGGTGGAGGATTGTTTTCTGCTGGGGAATCTCGATCTCCCCGGTTTTTTTTCCAGGGGTTGGATCCGAAGAAAAAATCTTCGTGCTCAGCTCAAGCTTGCCTTGCAGGAGTGGGATATTCGGCCAGCGGAGCCTTTGCTGCGTGCGGGTTCGTTGTCGGGTGGAAATCAGCAAAAGCTGATTCTGGCTCGAGAGTTTGCCCGAAAACCCAAACTGATTCTCGCTGCGCAACCCACGCGCGGAGTCGATTTGGGAGCGATAGAATTTATTCATAAAAAAATTACTGAAGCTGCGACGAATGGGGCGGGAGTGCTGTTAGTTTCGTCGGACTTGGATGAAATTCTTAAACTCTCTGACCGGATCCTAGTGATGTCGCGTGGCAAATTCGTTGCGGAGTTTGATCACCGTGCTGCTGCTGTAACGGAAACTGAGTTGGGACTGGCGATGGGTGGCGGGGGGAATAACCAATGATTCGGATAGCCTCGGGAAAAATTCTAGCCCTCATCCTCGCCCTTGCCGTGGGATTGGTTTTCACAACTTTCTCCGGAGAGAATCCTTTGCACGTGCTCCAGATCCTGGCTCGGAGTGCGTTTGGCTCCCCTTATGACTTCGGGATGACTTTGTCCTTTGCCGTTCCGCTTGTTTTTGTAGGATTGTCAGTTGCAACTGCATTTCAATCTGGATTGTTTAATATTGGAGCGGAGGGACAGCTGAACATCGCGGCGATCACAGCCGTGATTTTTGGCGTGTGTTTTCCTGGTTTGCCGTTTCCGTTGGCTCCGCTGGGTGCTGCACTGGCAGCGATGACAGCAGGAGCTGCTTGGGCAGGAATCGCAGGCTGGATTCGAGCCAAGCGAGGTGGGCATGAGGTGATCGTCACGATCATGCTGAATTTCATCGCAGCAGCGATCTGCAGCTGGTTGACGCTCAACCCACTTAAAAATACCAGCAGTCAATATCCGGAAACTCTAGAACTGGCTTCGGCCTATCGATTTTCTTTTTGGAGTTTTTTTCAAGGTGCACCTGTAGGTCCGATGTTGGGAGTTGCAGCTTTTGCCTTAGGGGTCATGGGGATCATGTTTTTCAGAACTCGTTTGGGTTTTGTGCTTCGTTCAGTGGGTCAGAACGAAACTGCGTGTGAGTTTTCTGGAATCAATCCCGCGAGGATCAAGATTACTGCGATGATGTGGGCGGGTGCTTTGGCGGGGATGGTGGGTGTTGCTGAGGTTTTGGGGAATGCGGGGAAGTATCGCCTCGAGTTTTCTCCTGGGTATGGTTTTCTGGGAATCGCAGTGGCATTACTCGGAGGAAATCACCCGATAGGGATTCTGTTTTCAGCACTGCTCTTCGGAGCTCTTCACAAAGGCGCTTCGGATTTGGATTTGGAAACCGAGAGGGTAACTCGGGAGGTTTCAGATATATTTCAAGCATTGATTATTCTTTTTGTGTCGGCTCAGTTTCAGATATCGTGGCGCGAGCCACTTCTCAAATTACCTGCTCGATGGGGAGGACGAAGCAGGAGCGGAGACCTCCGACAGTGCGAAAGCACTGCCCCGAGCAGGATGCGAAGGGGAGGACGGAAGCGTGCTTGATTTTCTGTTCTCTGTTCTCAGGCTTTCGACACCGCTGATTTTTGCGGCCATGGGCGGATTTCTCAGCGAGCGTGCAGGAGTGGTCAATATTGCGCTGGAAGGCCTGATGCTGGTGGGGGCTTTTGCTGCGGCCGCGGCAACAGTTTACACAGGGTCGCTGTTTTTTGGCATCGTTGCGGCTGGTCTTGCTGGTGTAGTTTTCGCAGCGATTTATGGATTGTTTGTGCTGCAGTTCAGAGTGGATACAATTGTGGGTGGAACGGCGATCAATCTTTTGGCTGCGGGCACCGTTCCGTTCTTCTGTAAGATTTTTTTTGGAGTAACAGGCTCAACGCCGTCATTAGCGGTCGGGATGAATTTAGATTTTTGGATGATCGTTGGAGCTTGGGGTGTCGTGGCAGTTTTGCAGTACGGATCCAGCTTTACTCCGATGGGGCTCTGGCATCAGTTTGCGGGAGAAAAGCCTGCCGCACTTGAATCAGCTGGAATTTCTGTGCGGAAAATTCAGTGGATCTCTGTGCTCGCCAGTGGTGCAATGGCAGCGATGGGCGGAATGACTTTATCGATCCTATTGTCGTCTGGATATTCACGCAACATGACGGCGGGTCGTGGCTTCATGGCTTTGGCCGCTTTGATTTTTGGCAAATGGCGTCCGTTGCCAGCGGCGCTTGCGTGCTTGCTTTTTGCTGCTGCAGAAGCAGCGCAAATTCGCCTGCCCAATGTTTTAGGTGATTTTGCATCATTGATTCCAGCCCAAGCGATTCAGGTTTTGCCATACGTTGTGACTTTGTTTTTCGTCGTGGGTTGGGTCGGACGCTCGCGTGCACCTTCGGCTTTGAAGAGTCATCCGTGGAGTAGTGGATGATTTTTCTAGTCTTGCTCATGAGTTGGGCTGGATTAAATACAACGAGCTATGCAGTCGAATGGGTGGGTGATGTCGGCGCAATTCACCTACCGGATTCAAATTACCATTACCTGGGTTATGCAACACGACTCAGATTTGGAGAAGATCGTGGGCATTTCGTCATCGATTTTGGCGGAGTGAAACCCTACGTTTCACATGGAGTCAGGCAGATTATTGCATTTGGGGGAGCAGGGCTGGAGTGGGATTTGACTCGAGATGCATTTTTCACTCCCTACGTGGGTGGCTCTGTTGCAGTTTATGTCGATCGGGTTGGAGTACAAGCAGGTTGGGTTCCGTCCCTGATGACCAAGGCTGGATTGAAGATGGGTCCCGAGGCTTTTGGGTTGGATGCTTGTGTGATGAATCTGGTGGGAGTTTATGATCCGCGCGAGCTGACTTTTTTTACAGTTTGGCCCATGATTAATTTTTTCGGGGGATTCTATGTTCACTTTTAGAACGTCCCTCCAGATTTTTATGCTGATGTGGATCAGCTTGCTGACTTTGCAGAGCGCAGAGGCAGCTCGAAGCACTCGATCGAGCATCTTGCCGCCCAAACACGAAATCTCATTTCACTTTCGCGGTCTGGATTCCAATGCGGGTGGAGTCAGAGGGATGGGACTTCGGTATCGCTACAAAATGGTTGAATTCATGTACAGCACCATTGGGGGCTTGGGCATCGCAGTCAGGAAAGATTTGAATGAATATGGCTTTTTCGTTCCGCACATGGCTGTTGGGGTCAGCAGATTCACTGGATATACTGCTCTGATGGGAGGAATGGGATTGAACTTGCGGCTCATTCGACTTTTTGGAATCGAGTGGGGAGTACGAATGGATACCTATGCCGCAGTACTTTTCCCGAGAGCAATTGTGTATCCTATTTATACATTGGGGGTAGCGATTGCTTTTTAGAAGTAGGCACAGGGTGGGGGATTTTTTTATGCGACTTCGGGGGCGCGACCTCCTTGTCTTACACGCACCCGCCTGTGGCGGGACGCATCCGCTTGCGTGGATCCCCCGAGTTCGCATAAGAAAATCCCTTAACCCTGTGCCTATAGCTAACACCATTGGACTCCTCATGTTTTTTTTCGTGGGGGTGAACGGGGAAGCCTCAGCCATTCCAACCGTCGGGAACAAGATCCGTGTTTGGGATATCACTTCGAAGTCGCCGGAAGTGAGGTTTTACATTGATTCTGGATATGACACGGTTCAGGCGCTGGCGGAGAGCAGTTTTTCGGAGTGGCAAGGTGTGCCTGATGCCTACATTCGGTTCAAAAAACTGGATTCCATCAGTCATGATCCGAATGCCACCAACTATGCTGATATTTGGATTCATGTGGTGGGCGAGCTCTCGAATTCATTCGCGGGAGCGCAAGCTCGGGTCAGCGTGGATTCGAGCACGGGTTATATCCAGCAGTGCACCGTGGAGATTCCCTCTCGAAGCGCCAACAGTCTGATCAAGGGGATTATTCTTCACGAAATCGGACATTGCCTAGGGCTTGTGCATTCGGTCGTGAACAAAGCGGTGATGAGCTATCGGGGTGGGAGCATCCTTACGACTGACGATAAATTCGTGCTTGCACAGTTGTATCCAGAGGACTCTGCGCGGTATCCTTTGGGCTGCGCAACAGTGAGGAGTGTGGATGGATCGAGTGGTGGCTCAGGCGGATCTGATCGACTATTCACGTTTGTGGCTGTTTTTTTGATGATGTGGGGAATGAGAAAAATGAAGCAGATTTGCGGTGGATTTTTTTCAATAGGCTTTATTTTATCCATGGGAATTTTATCGGGTTGCTCAGGAGTTCCTGGAGGAGGCAGCCCCGAGGGTTTCGCCGAACAAATAAAAAAAGAATGGGCTACGATTCTGAGAGTTTTGCCCGGAGGGCGTTCGCAAGAAGCGGCTCCTAAGGTCGTTGTTTCGGCGCGAGCCTCTGTTCCACCCGAATCACGGCACCAAGCCCATGCCGAACTTCTACGAGAAATGTTTCTTGTAATTTTCCGACTGGAACCCAGGGAAGGCGACTTGTTTTCAAGTTATCTGGCGAGCTTGGATCAGGGTTCTTCTTTTGAGGGGATTTACAATGGATTTACTCATTCAGCTCACTATCGTGATTTAGAAACCCGCAATCCAGGTCCTGTTCCCGAGCGAGCTTTAGTTTTTTTTGTGGAGCAATTGGCGGATATCGAAATGTTGCTTCCCGAGAAAACCAATTTCACAGCGCGATCCGCAGAGCCGTTAGCTCCAATGATGAGTATGAGTGAAATGGAGCTTGGAGCGGGGACAGAAGACGGCCAGAAAATCCAAGGACAGACCGCAGGAGTTTCGGTGGTCGAGTTCGGAAAGAAAAAGAAAAAATCTCATCCCAAAGCAACTGAAGTTTTAACCGCACCCACAGATCCCATGGCGCTAGCGAAGTACTATCAAAAGATTTTTGAAAAGGCTTCAGTTTACACACTCAAACGTGTTCTCTCGGATGAGGCTCTCAAATTAATCGAGACGATGAAATCCAGCTCTCCAGAAGGTTTATCTAGATGGTATGGAACTTGGGCGGCGGGAATGAATCGATATGGCGTGACTTATGGATTGGTTTTGCGGAGTCGTGCGGATGCAAACTTTCATGAGCAATGGGCATTGAAGGCCGAACCAGATGCGTTGACGTGGGAAGTTCTCAACCGTATTCATCGGACGTTGAATCAATTGCAACAGCAGGAGCAAAAATGAACCCTCTGATGATCACCTGTGCAATTACGGGCGCAGAAACCACAAAAGCAAAACAGCCAGCGCTTCCCATCACGCCGCAAGAACAGGCGCAAGCCGCAGCAGATGCTGTCAAAGCGGGGGCTTCGATTATTCACCTGCATGTGCGCGACGAGGATGGGAACCCCAGCCAGAGCGTGGATCGATTCCGTGAATCCATCCAGGCGATCAAAAAACGAGTGCCCGATGTCATGATTCAGATTTCCACGGGGGGAGCTGTCGGCGAGTCGATCGAAAACCGGATGAAGCCTCTGTCGTTGAAACCCGAGATGGCTTCGTTGAATTTAGGTACGATGAATTTTGGGGATGATGTTTTCTACAATCATCCCAAAGACATTGTCAGTCTGGCTGAGAAGATGCAGCAGCTGGGAATTGTGCCCGAGTTGGAAATTTACGAAGCGGGAATGTTGGAGTCTGCGCTGCGGTTGCAAAAACAAGGTATTTTGAAAGAACCCATGAATTTCCAATTCGTCTTGGGAGTTCCTGGCGGGATGTCGGGGGATCTCCGAAATCTCATGCATTTAGTTTCGTTGCTGCCGAATCCAGACGCTCATTGGGGTGTAGCTGGAGTAGGCCGATTCCAGCTCCCCTTGGCGGTTCATGCATTGACCATGGGTGGGCACGTTCGAGTTGGGTTCGAGGACAATGTTTTTTATTCCAAAGGAGTGTTGGCTCAGTCCAACGCCCAGCTCGTGGAGCGAGTTGCACGCATCGCTCGCGAGATGGGCCGGGAGGTCGCCACCCCGAAAAAATCTCGTGAAATTTTAGGGATTTAATTCAATCAATTGAGTTGAAATTCAATCTTTTCAAGAAGATGTACGCATATTTTTTTTATTTAAAAAATCAGACTTTTATGGTCAAATAATGAGTGGGGGACATTCATATTTTAAAAGGATTTGTTTTCTTCGTTGTAGGAGTGGCTTTGTCCGGTTCAGCAAATGCTGAAGAGGTGCGTGAAACTAGCGAGGCTGCTGCGCGAGCAAGGGCTAGTATTTCGAGCCTGCGAAGTAGTTTATCAGAATTTGGAACTCAATCTGGGTGCCCAGGGCAAGATACTGAGGAGAATGTCCTGCTCCCTCATTTGGATTCCAATCGTCAATGCAAAATGGATCCCAAGCTAGCCAAAGACACGATTGAGTCTTTGTTAAGGAGAACAGCACCCTCAAGACCGTCAGCTTTTTACTTGGTGGATCCACAGGGCAGAGTGGTTCAGAATCTTCACGAAGTCGATGCAGATCGACAGCAACCCGTAGCATCTACACAGAAAATATTGACTGCCTACATTGCTTACAAATCTGGGTTGTGGGGAGAGTCGGTTGCATGCACTTCCGCCGACGTCAAGGACCCTTGGAGCATGCCTTGCTCACATATTAGCGGTGATTCTGAAAAATTTCATGGTGAACCGATGCGGATGGGTGAAAGTGTTCCATTTCCAGTGATGATTCATTCTTTGCTGTACGACAGTTCCAACACCGCTGCGAACGCTATTGCTCGATTGTATGGAGCCCAAGCACAAGGAAATCAGAAAAAAAATATTCGAGTGGATGGTATTGCGATGGAGTCCACGATGGTGGGAATGATGAATTCACTCACAGCTCATATTCTGAAATCGGATCAACCCGGTCGAGCACGTTCGCTGTTTTCGGATCCTAGCGGAATTGGTTTGAATCAGTATTCTACCCCCAATAACATGGCCAGGATTTTGGCTTATGTGACGTCAGATCAAGACTTCATGAAAGCTTTGAAGGGGATTACAGAAACCCGAGATGGCAAAGTAATTCCTCAAACTCTGACTGCTCTTTGGGGTGGCGAAGATCAGTTTTTCAAGGGTGGTCTTTTGAATGTGGGCCAAATGCAGATTTCTAGTATTCCTGTTTCTCGATGTGGCCCAGGATACCGTGTGGTGAGCGCAGTGTTCGGGCCCTATATTCCTGGTGGATACGAAGCTCAACTGACCAAGTACATGAATATGAATAGTCAGCTGCGTGAGGTTTTGGACGGTCCGGGCATGATCGCCAGTATAAGGTAGCGGGCCTGCTACTTGATTTCGTCAACTCCGTCTTTTCTTTTTTCTCTTATGCGCCCGAGCCTGCTTGATCGTATGTCGAATCATCATGGCAGCGATGTTCATTCCGGTGGCTTGCTCGATGCCTTCGAATCCGGGAGAGCTATTGACCTCCAGAATCAGGGGTCCTTGGTGACTGCTCATCAAATCGACTCCGGCGATTTCAAGGCCGAGAACTTTGGTGGCGCGGATCGCTGCGCGTTCGTAAGCACGAGGCAGGTTTTTTACGAGTTCCCCGGATCCTCCGCGGTGAATATTGGTGCGGAAGTCTCCCTCGGGTGCGGTTCGCAGCATAGCGGCCGCAACTTTTCCACCAATCACGAAAACTCGGTAATCGTGGCCGGCGCCCTCTGCAATGAATTGTTGCAGGATCACGTCTTTTTCCAATCCGTGAAGCGTGTCGAGAACAGAACTCAGTGAAATTGGGGTATGCATCAGCATGACCCCGAGTCCCTGGGTCCCTTCCAATATCTTGAGAACGACCGGCAGGCCGCGAACTGCCTCGACCGCCATTCTCAGCCCACGCTGCGAGCGAGTGAGCGCGGTGGCGGGGACTTGCAATCCTGCTTGGGTCAGAACCTGCAGGCTCCGCATTTTGTCACGCGATTCTGCAATCGCCTGAGAACTGTTGATCGGGTAGGCACCCAGGGTTTCGAATTGCCTCACGACCGCGAGTCCGTACCCGGTAATGGAAGCACCGATCCTGGGGATGATTGCATCGTATTCCGGAATCGCTTTGGGTCCGACCAAAATCCGGCTCTGTTCGCCATCGACAATCAGCTGGCAATCTAATGGATCGATGACGTCGCATTGGATCCGGGATTTTTTGGCTTCCCTGAGCATTCTACGGATACTGTGTAATTTTTTATTCCGGGAAAGAATCGCGATTCTCATTGATTCAGATCCTTAAATGGTTTTTTTGCGTTTCCCGGAAGATAGAATTCCCAACATCTCACGGTATTTTGCAACCGTCCGGCGAGCGATGTCGATGTTTTCTTTTTTCAGCAGCTCAACCAGCTTCTGATCCGAAACAGGATTTTTTTGATCTTCTTTTTGCAGGATCTGGCGGATTTTTTCCTTCACGGCCTCACTGGCCAGGGAGTCGCCACCATCGGATGCATTGATGCTAGAATTAAAAAAGTACTTGAGCTCGAAAATTCCCACAGGGGTGTGGACGTACTTATTCGTTGTCACTCGCGAAACGGTCGATTCGTGCATCCCAATGTCCGCTGCAACATCTTTCAGGATCATGGGTTTGAGGAACGAGATCCCTTTTTCGAAAAAATCTCTCTGGCGTTTCACAATCGTCTCGGTGACTTTGAAAATCGTTTTCTGTCGATTGTGAATCGAGCGAATTAGCCAAATCGCCGCGCGCAGTTTTTCCTGCACGTATTCTTTGGTCATTTTGCCCGAGCTGGCTGCGTCTTTTTCGCTGCTTCCTTCGGCGGCGCCGACGCCACCTTTCTGCTGAGCGGAGGCCGCAGCCAGAATGGTTTTGTAATAGGGCGAGATGCGCAGCTTGGGCAAACCATCCTCGTTCAAAGAAACCACATACTCATCGCCCACTTTATAGACATAAATATCAGGCGTGATGTACTGCGTGTCGCTGCTGATGAAGGATCGTCCCGGCTTGGGCTCGAATTCCATGATCAGCTTGGTGGCTTCGATGATCTGTTCCAACGGTTTTCCCAGGGTGCGAGCAATCAGTGAGTAGTTTTTTTTCTCCAATTCGCCCAGATGATTCTCAATCATTTTTTCCACCAGCGGCTGCCGAGGACTTAAGAGCAGAGCTTGAATCATCAGGCACTCTTGCAACGAGCGCGCTGCCACTCCGAGCGGATCGAAGTTTTGAATGATCTTGAGAGTTTCCTGTGCGTCTTCCAGCTCCATCCCTGCTTCTTTGGAGAGATCTTCCAAAGGAACATTCAGATAACCAGCATCGGATAGGTTTCCAACGATCAATTCACCCAGTTTTTTCTCAGCGTCGCTGAGTGCAGTCATCGAAAGCTGCCACATCAAGTGCTCTTCGAGCGTCGTGGTCTTGGTGAGGACGTTTTCAAAGCTCGGCAGATCCTCGCCGCTCTCGCGCATCGAGGGGAGGGTGCTGGTCGGGGCATTGAATTCTTCGACATACGACTCCCAATTGAAGTCATCTTTGCCCTGAACGATTTGATCTTCAGCGGTTTGAGTATGAACGGAGGCTTCTTCGTCCCGGCGCTGCTCCATTTCTGGATCTTGATTTTCGGACGAGGTGGAGACCGAAGGTTCCTCTCCCTCAGGAGTGGATTCGGAACTCTCCATAGTTTCTTCGAGGATGGGATTTTCCATCAGCTCTTGGTTGATCGTCTCAGCCAACTCCATGCGGTTGAGCTGCAAGAGCTTGATCGCCTGCTGAAGCTGAGGCGTCATGACCAACTGCTGGCTGAGTCGAAGGCTTTGCTTGATCTCGAATGCCATAGTTTTTAAAAGTGAAAGTTCTCTCCCAAATAAGCTTCCCGCGCAGTTTTGCTCTTTGCAATTTGCGACGGTGTGCCCTTTTCAATAATCTTACCATCGCTGAGCAGATATCCCAAATCACAAATGGATAACGTTTCTCTGACGTTATGGTCGGTGATCAGGATTCCGATGTTTCGTTTTTTCAATACATGAATCATTTTCTGAATATCCCCGACTGCTATCGGGTCAATGCCGGCAAAGGGTTCGTCGAGCAATAAAAACTGCGGATTCAGAGCGAGGGCGCGAGCGACTTCGACTCGGCGTCTTTCACCGCCAGAAAGCGTGTAGGCTTTTTGTTTGCAGACGTGGTTGAGGGTAAATTCGTCAAGCAACCGATGGAGCCGGTCATGCCTTTCAGCTTCCTTCATTGACATGGTTTCGAGGACCGCCAAAATATTTTCTTCGACACTGAGTTTGCGAAAAACCGAGGCTTCCTGAGGCAGATAGGCGATGCCTTTTCGGGCTCGCTCGTGCATGGGTAGATCCGAAATGTCTGTTCCATCCAGAGTGACCAAGCCCTCGTCCGCCTGAACAAGACCCACTACCATATAAAAAGAGGTGGTTTTGCCTGCTCCGTTCGGACCCAAAAGGCCAATGACCTGGCCTGAATGAACCTCAAAACTGACCCCCTTCACCACCTGTCTCCCCGCATAAGCTTTGAATAAGTTCTCTGCTTTGAGGACGCTATGGGTCTTCTGGCTCGGTTGTTTCGGTTGTGTTTGCGTTGGTTCCTGCGCTGAAGGCATTGCTTTGTTCCACCTCTACGATGTCTGTGTCCCGATGTACAATGATGATATCGCCTGTCACCGTATCTTCATCTTGATAAACTTGGGGGTACTCTTTCAAGACGATTCGGTTATTTTTGTTATTAAACTCTGCGATTCCTCCCGTACCGTACCTCAGGGAGTCTGCCTTGTTCTTTTCCTTGATCAAGACGTCCTCGTAGGCCACCAGATAATTCAGAACTGCGTTAAAATCCCCATAACTCATGGTTGCGCGTCTGGCCCGAGCATACATATTCTGCTGAGTGATGCGGACGAAGCGTTCTTTGAGGGGTCGGGATGGATACATGAAGAAGTCCGTGACTTTGGTATCTCGGTGAATCAGGGCCTCATCGGACTCGATGGTCGTCGTGTCCGCGGGGCGAGTCAAGGTCATGACGACGTTGCGTTGCAATTTGACCAGGGAGTCGGTCATCTTGTAGTTGAGCCCGTCACTTTCGAAAGAGATCCGTTGCTGATTTTGCTCGTCACCCTCACCCAAAACTCGGTATTTGAGAGGGATTTCGATGATTCGCTTGTCCGGGAAATATCTTAAATACTCACTGTGGAGCAGGAAGCCGTCAGGGAATCGGGTGGTGACGGCCCCAAAAACTTCCAAGTCCTTTTGGTTCATGAAGTACTTGGCTTCTTTGCCAACGACTTCGGTGATTTCTCCGTTGGGGTTGTAAATGTGGGCGGTGATGGATCGGGCATGGACCAGCTTCTTCTCATTGAAAAGATAGGCTTTTTTTGCCAGGAGCTTCCATTGCTTTTGTTCTCCGACGCTGGAGACGTAGTGGAATTGATTGACCGTATATTCTGGGATTTTTCCGGAGGGAATCCCGGGGGCTAAGGTCACCGATTCGTCCAGACCTTCTTCGGCGATCACGGCGGCAAGGTCGAGCGGTTTGCTACCCGGAGAGTCTTCCTCGACCATGGAGGGCATGAAAAGCACCACCTGGGCAATGATCAGCCCTGCGAGTAGAAAAAGCAGTACATAACGGAATTTGGACTTCAACACGCCCTCAATCATCCCACATTGAAATCGAGAGTGGAATAGCGCACTGCTTCAGTGTAAAAGACTTTTGACATGAATTTATTTGAAAAGCGTAAAACGGACCATCTGAAGCATGCTTTGGACCCGGCCCATCAGGCTCAGGGTTTGACCGGGCTCGATCAGATCCGCCTGCTTCACGAGGCGATGCCGGATTTGGATCTGTCCGATGTCAGCTTACGCGCGGATTTTCTGGGTCGTGAGCAAGCCACTCCGTTTTTCATTGCCGGAATGACCGCGGGTCACGCCGGTGCCAACGAGATCAATCTGCAACTCGCTCAGGCCTGCGCGCGACGCGGCTGGGTTTTGGGTGTGGGATCGCAGCGTCGGGATTTAGAATTGGATGGTATTGCCAATCCAAGGCCGGATCAACATCCGGCCCAACAGGTAGACTCCTGGGCACGTCTACGTGAGATAGCGCCGGATCTGGTTTTGCTGGGGAATCTGGGGATTTCTCAGGTGATTTCGAGCTCTGTCGAATCGATTCAAAAAGTCGTGGATGGAGTCCGGGCCAGTGCTCTTGCGATTCATCTGAATCCACTTCAAGAGTCGCTTCAGCCCGAAGGAACACCGAATTTTAAAGGTGCATTGTTTAAGTTAAAGGAACTGACCGAGGCTCTTTCGATCCCAGTCGTGATCAAAGAAACCGGCTGCGGAATGTCGCCTTCGACCTTGCAAAAGTTGGCCGAATTGAAGCTAGCCGCAGTCGATGTCAGCGGATTGGGCGGAACTCATTGGGGTCGAATCGAAGGCAAGCGCGCCAGCGAATCTCGGGATGCTCAAAACGCGATTTTGGCCCAAGCCTCAGAAACATTTGCACAATGGGGTATTTCTACGGTTCAATCAGTTCAATGGGCCTCCGAGATTTTGCCCCAGACGACCGAAGTTTGGGCGTCCGGCGGAGTCAGGTCCGGATTGGACGCAGCGAAGTTGATTGCGTTGGGCGCCACGCGTGTGGGATATGCCCAACCAGCGTTAGAAGCAGTATTGAATCAGACATTGGATGTCTGGATGGAGCGGCAGGAGTTAGAACTGAAAATCGCGTTGTTCTGTTTGGGGTGTTCCTCTCCGAGCGGATTGCGCGAAGTCGGGAGCCAAAAGTGGATAAAAATTTAATGGACTCGCTTCACCGTCTGCCGCGTGAAGAGCGATTGAGCCGTGTTGCCCAGGCTTGCGGATTGACCTCCGCCGAAGTCGATGTTCTGAGCGGGCGCACGCCGCTGTCTCTCGATATTGCTGAGAATTTAATTGAAAACGTCGTGGGAATTTTCCCTGTGCCGCTGGGAGTGGTGACCGGGTTGCGAATCGACGGTCAGGACCTGCTCGTACCCATGGCGGTCGAAGAAACTTCGATCATCGCTGCTGCGAGTGCCACTGCGAAATGGATTCGCAAACAAGGCGAGATTCGCACCGAATCGCTGGGAAGTTTGATCATTGGCCAAGTTCAATTACCGCTCGTGAAAAACGTCGCTCGTACGATCGAGATTTTGACCGCTCACAAAGCAGAATTGATTGCTCGGGCGAATTCGTTTTTGCCCGGCCTCGTTCAACGAGGAGGCGGAGTTCGAGATTTGGTGATTCGTGAGTTGGAACGCGCTGATGCCGGCGGAACGATGCTCGTTCTCCACATCTTGTGCGATCCCTGCGACGCGATGGGAGCCAATTTAATCAATCAAGTTTGTGAAGGATTGAAACCCGGAATCGAAGAGATGACGGGCGAGAATGTGGGTCTATGTATTTTGTCGAATCTGGTGGATGGCAAAAAAGTCCGCGCCGAGATCACGATTCACGACATTGATCCTGAGGTAGGGCACGGCATCGAAGAAGCCTCGATTTTTGCTGAGACGGATCCTTATCGTGCGGCGACTCACAACAAAGGTGTTTTGAATGGAATCGATCCGATTCTGATCGCAACCGGAAACGACTGGCGCGCGGTCGAGGCAGGAATTCACGCTTATGCTGGCCGCGAAGGTCAGTATCAACCCGTGACGACTTGGAGGTTTGACCGAGGCGATTTGATTGGTCGATTTGAAGCGCCTCTTGCCGTAGGTACAGTCGGCGGAGTGACACGAATTCATCCGACGGCTCAAGTTTGTTTGAAGATTATGGGCGTGACCTATGCCGAAGAGCTGGCGCGAATTTGCGCAGCAGTCGGTTTGGTTCAGAATCTGGGAGCATTGAAAGCATTAGCGACAGTGGGAATCGTCAAAGGCCACATGCAATTACATGCCTCGAATTTGGCGATTGCTGCAGGTGCAGAGATTCACGAAATTCCATTGGTCCGCGCAAAACTCACCGAAGTTTTGCGAACCGAGAAAAAAATCAACGTCACACGCGCTCGCGAGATTTTAGAATCGCTGCGATTGGTGCAGTAACAGTTAGGTAGTGAAACTAGCAGAATATGATTTCCGATCGTCGATACCAAGTCTGGATCCCGAGCAAAGCATTTCTGCTGGGTGAACACTCTGTTCTCCAGGGATCTTCGGCACTCGTGACTTCGGCTCCAGGAATGGAATTTTCGTTGGAAGCCTGGGGACCTTGGGAGCGAAAAGTTTCTCCAGAATTCCCATTTCATCCGCAGTCTCCTGCAGGAAAACTCATCCAATGGGCAGTGGGCGAGAACCACATGACTTGCCCCAAACACTGGGAGTGGATTGATCCCTACCAAGGTGCGGGCGGAATGGGTGGATCGACGGCTGAGTTTGCTGGAGTTTACCGAATTTTGAGTGCCAAGCATCCGATCAGGGCAACTTGGCAAGGAGCTTGGTCTCTCTATCGCGAGCTGACCCAAAATCAATACAGCGGAGCAGATCTAGTCGCGCAGTGGTCGGGCGGAACGATTGAGTTTCGAATGGATGCACCCTGGCCGCAAGTTCAGCCTATTTTGCCTCCTGAACAACCGGATCCAATGAGATTTTTGCGATGGATTCCACCGGTGGGATTCAACAAGTCGGTCATTTGGTTTCATCCGAGCGGAGTTTTTGGTCGGAAGGTGAATACACATGAAGTATTGAAAAATAAAGATTCGCAAATCGCATTGCCCGTTGAGCAGATTTCAGCTTGGGTTCAGCAAGCCGGAGAGGCGTTGAAGCAGAATCAGCCCAGAGTATTTGCGGAGGCAGTGGAGAATTTTGCAAATTGCCTGGCAGAAAAAGGCCTCGAGCATCCTGACACGACTTTGGATCGTACAGAACTCAAAAAAATCCCCGGAGTCCTGGCAGTCAAAGGCTGCGGCGCGATGATGGCGGATTTGCTCTTGGTCATTGTGGAACCAGAAAACGAAAGAGCTCGGTCTGCCGTGATCGAATGGACGATGGATGAAAGAGATTTTCGAATTTTTGATAGTCGTTTGGAAGGCCTGATGGGCATTGATTTGAGGGTGAGATGAGAATTCTTGCACAGGCACCTTCCAATATCGCGATCGTGAAATACATGGGCAAGTCCGACACCGCGTTGAATTTGCCTGCTCAACCTAGTGTTTCGATGACATTGAATAGTTTGCGGACTTTTGTGGAATTGCGCCGGGTGGAGTCGAATCGAATGAATCTGGTTTGGGTGGGCGACGAATCGCTCCAGGGATTTGCATCTCCCAAAATTTCCAGCGCTGGAATCGAAAAATTCACACGCCATCTGGATCGCATGTGGAATGAGTTGCCGGGTGTGTTGCGGCGTTGGGATTTGAGAGTGGAATCCGCCCCCGCACAAATCGAAATCCGTTCTGCCAACACATTCCCCGAAGCGTCTGGAATTGCTTCCAGCGCATCGAGTTTTGCTGCGTTGACTTTGGCAGCTGCTGCGATGATTTCAGGTGATCAGCTGGAGACTTTTGAAAAAATCTATTCACAAGAAAATGAGTTGCGACGTGCGTTGGCCCGATTGTCACGCCGAGGTTCCGGAAGTTCCTGCCGTTCATTCGAAGGCCCTTGGGTCCGTTGGGAAGCCGAATCCGCCACTGCAGTGGAATCTCGTCTGCCCGAATTGAGCGATCTCATTGTTCTTACGGGCGAGGGCATGAAAGAAGTTTCGTCCTCCGAAGCTCACCGCCGTGTGACAGAATCTCCACTTTGGAGCGGACGAGTGGAGCGTGCCACGCAGAGAGAGCGCGAAGCTTCTCAAGCGATCGGTGACGGCAATTGGAAAACCATGGTCCGCATCGCCTGGGAAGAACTCTGGGAAATGCACAGCCTATTCCACACTTCACAACAACCCTTTACTTATTGGAATCCCATGAGCGTGGAGATCCTGAAATGGATCCGCCCCCACGTCGAGCGTGCAGAATGCCTAGTGACGATGGACGCAGGTCCACACGTACACATTCTCGTTCCACAGTCAGAGAGCGAGCGCTGGAAAAATCTATTGAAGGAAAAATTCCCCACACAGAAAATCTTGTTGGATAAATCCAGCCCGGGAGCCTCGTTTGTATGAACCATTTTGAAGTCAAAATTCCAGGAAAATGGGTTTTAGCGGGCGAACACGCCGTTTTGCGAGGTTCGAGTGCGTTGGCTTTGCCTCACCCCAATTTTGCTCTCAATCTGAAGTACGAAAACAACGGCCAGCCTTTGCAAATCGCACCGATCGAAGCCGGTCCCATCACTCGCGACCTGATTCAGGGTTTGGGCGCGGACGCGACGGGGATTTTGGGACGACTCGAGATTCAGAGCACGATTCCGGTGGGTTCGGGACTGGGATCTTCGGCTGCACTCTGCGTTTCTCTGATCCGATTTTTCCTCCATTATACGAAACAAGAACGGTCCGAAGATTGGATTCGAGCCAAAGCCACCGAGATGGAAAACAAATTTCACGGCAAAAGCAGTGGAATGGACATCGCCGCAGTTTGCAGTCAGGAACCCATTCGATTTGTCAGAAACCGCGCACCCGAGAAGCTCGGAATTACTCAGCTGCCTCGATTTACTTTTCACGACACGGGTTTTCGGGTCAGAACTGTGGATTGCATCAACCAAGTTGAGAAAATGATCAACGAACGCCCCGAAGTCGCCCATCGCGTAGATGCGCAGATGGCTTTGGCTGCGGATCTTGCCACCGAAGGATTGCTACAGTTTAATCAAGGCCAAAAGTCCCGTGGTTTATCCCAAATCGCGCAGGCCATGGACATGGCTCACGGATGTTACGAGGAGTGGGGGCTCTTGCCCGCTGACGCCAATCGAATTCGCGCAGAGTTGTTCCATCAAGGAGCACGCGCCGTGAAGCTGACCGGTGCTGGCGGCGGTGGGTTCTTGGTTGCTCTTTGGGGTGAATAATACGTTTAATACGGCTTATATTGGTTAATGAATTAAAGTTAGTCAGATCATAGCATTAGTCAAATGATCTGACTAATGCTATGATCTGACTAACATGGTTCAGCGGTCTGCAAGGATTTCGCCAACACTGCTCATCAGTCCAAATTCGATTCCGATTTTGGATATTCTTTTTGACGTCTCAGAAGCTGAATTGGCGAATGCGGCTTCTGGTTTGGCTTTTGCCAAAAAATTCGGTTTGTATCAGCCGAAACTCAGCAAGTTGATGCGTAGTTTTCGTGTCAAAAATCTACCGGATTTAAAAAGAGTCATCTCAAACATCTCTGACGATGAATGGGAGAGGGTGCTCGATTATCCAGCAACGCGAAAAAGATTGACCCCTTTTTTTTTGGAAGCAAAACCTTTTCACAGAATTGAATCAACGCCGATGTCAGAAGTGAAGGTGAGAGACGAATTATTTCCTGGTCCCGTTGAAATTGCAAAAAAAATGGGAATGATAGTCGACTCTGATCGATATTTCTGGGGCTCGCCACAGGCTTTGCATGAGCTCAAACGTGATTTTCGTCTCGTGCCAGGCCATGCAGTACACGATTCGACCTGGTACCTTGCTGCTCCCAAAAGAGGAATTTCTCACGAGGCGATTTATAATCCTAATATTATAGAAAAATCGACCAGCGTTTTTCGGTCGATTTGGGATTTGTCGTTTGGCAGCGAAAGATTGAGAGAGATCAGAATTCCGCTTCTGAGGAAGGTTTTTCAATGAAGCAAGATTCAAAAAAATCCAAGAGTTGGTTAAAAGAAATCACAGTTTCGCTACCTCACATCGACCAAATCCTGGCGCGAGTAAGCACAGACATTTTGGTCATCGGTGCGGGTGTATTTGGATTGTATGAAGCTCAAAACTGGATTCAGCCTCTGAAAAGAAGAACAGGTGATCTGGATTTGAGCATAGGCCTTGTTCATGGAAAAAAAGATTATGATCGGATCAAGGAGGACCTGCTGCGCAACAAATACACTCAACGCAGCCGAGAACCTGGATATCGATATTTTTCGCCCGTATTGATTCCCAATCATCCATCGTACATCGATTTATTGGCGCATCCGAATAGCAAAAAAATCAGCAAATCGGAGGCGGCTCGCGTGATGGGTGCGGGTTCTGAGTTTAGTTTTGATGCGATGGATTTTGCACTTCAGGAGTGCTTCGAGATTATTCCAAAAATCCATTATCCCAATCCCATTGGATTTATGGCACTCAAACGGACTTCGTACTTGGACGACCCCACTCGGAGGATCAAAGATCTGGCTGATATTCTTGAGCTGACCTACGGATTGGTTCAAAAGGGGAAGCATTTTGATCTTTCTGATCTTTGGAAGAAGCTTTGTCTGTCAACCGATGCCAAGAATGTTCAGTTGATGTTGAGGGAACTGGGGAGTCAAGAATCAGCAAAATGGGATATTCAGGACGCTCGGCAAGAGCTTTTGAGCAGGAGTTTTAGTATTCAAGAAATCGATGAAACCATTCCGTCCAGTCTTTTGGATTTTGTGGCCAACTTAATAAAAGAGTGACAACGAGAGAGGCTATCGCAGCTTTTTTTCATCCAGGTATTTTTTTAGCAAATCAACTGCACTCAAAAGCTCGGGCGTATGTTGAACCGCCAGCGCAAGGACTCGATCCGATCTTTCGATGAGATACTCGTGCACAATATCGTTTCTGAGTTCGCGAATCTCGCGCCAAAGCAGTGCAGACGAAATAACTCCTCTTTTTTCCATTCGATTCAGACGGTCAATTCCTGTCCCTTGATCCATGAGCTCAATCTGATCGAGAGTTCTAAAAACCTTTTGGAAAAGGTAATCGCAGAGTCGAGAAAATCGAGAGGTCAGGGCTTCACAAGATTCTTTTTCTTCAATCGAGAGTTCTTCTTTGTTTTTCTTAAAAATAATTTGAACTCGGGCAAACGAATCCCGCAAGACTTGTGAAGCAGAGTCCAAAATCACCAATTGTTCCAAAAGCAATTGCGCTGCTAGTTTTTTTTCCATAATTCCACTTTTTGATTTTGAATAAGTTTTCCAAAAGCTCCCAGATCTTTTTGCATGTCATCCAGAACAATGTCTATTTTTTGTTCACCGAGGAGGTCATTTAGGGCGATTTTAATTTTTGCCTTAAGTCCCCACTCATCCAGGGGTTTCGAAGTGGGTTTGAATCGAATGTAGAGATCAATATCTCCGCCCTTGGCATTCATCTGTGTTCGCGAGCCGAATAAGCTGATTTCTTCGCAGGAAACACCCAGATTTTTAAAAACTTTTTCGATCCCGTCTCGAATCAACGATTTTTCTTCCTGAGTGAGTCGTACGGGTGTGGGACCTGGATGAAGCATAGATAAATGATAGCAGAAACGTGTGATTGAGTCGGTGTCAAAAAAATATCGATTTTTTTTTTTTCGAGAGCCAAATAGACTCGTTATGGGACTAAAATTAACGAGGGGAATCATTCAGATGACAAAGATGACAGGGTGGAAAAATAGTGCAGTTGTTCTAGCGATGAGTTTTGTGGCTACCTTTTCAACGCTGGCGGATGATTCGCAATATTGTTTGATTCAATCGGGTGTTTCTTCTCCGGATGGTCCAGTGAGAGGAGCGCCTGGCCCGATTGGAACTGTGACCTATTGCTCAGAAGGTTCCCCTGCAGTGGATAAAAATGGAGACCCCAAGGGAGATCAAAAGAAATGGCTCTCGGGAGGCTGCTCACCTTACTGGTCTAAAGAAGGAAATTTGCGTGGCAATATTGCGGAATCGTTGATTGTAGTCAAACAATTGGTTGCGCAACGCAAATGTAAAATGCCCATAGAGTCTTTTGCGCCTTATTGCAACGTCACCCAAATTAAAGACGATACCGGAAGCTGGCATTTCAGTATTTACCTCGCACCAGAATCTGAATATCGCCCAAAAGTGGTAATACAGCCGGCAGGCAATATGTGGCCACCGGGTGTTACAATGCATTCGGTCGCATTGGCTTACAAACGAGCAGAACTAAAATCTCAGTTTGATGCATTGATCGCCGCTGGATATTGTAAGGCAGGTGGATATCCAACATTTGCATATGATCTAGTGAGCAAACCTAGCAAAGGTGTGCTGCCGATATTTTATCCTCGGGATCGCGATGCCAAACAATCCGAAGCTGATCCCGACTATGCTCAAACGGCAGCAGATGCTCGTGTGAATACTCGTTCAGGCAATAAACCTAATTCGGGCCATATCATCGATCAGGGGAGAGGCGCTCCTCCGACTAGCACCCAGGGTTCTAGGAAACCTGATAGTGTAAAGAGTCATTGAGCAAAAGGTACAGTTTTGAATCCCAGGCAGATTTGGCACGAATTTAAATCAAGCGGGTCTGTCTGGGATTTTATTCCGATGTTTGCTTTTTTTTTGTCCCGCTGATTTTTATTCCCATATTTGATGACCCATTCACGGTTCCTAAGGACCTGCTGGTTCATTTGATTCCGTGTTTTGTGGGGTTAGGTTTATTCATTCGGAATCGAAAAATGCCCCATATCCCCCGAGCGGGGTGGATCGCGCTGATACTCCTTCTGGGAGTCATGATCGTAAACACCATTCGAACTCGTCCGTTTCATTGGCAAAGTGTTTTTTTGGATCGAGCTTCTTTTGGGATTTGGATTCTGCTGTTTTTTCAGTACTTCCTTAAAGCCGAACAAGGTTTGCAAAAAATCGGTTTTGTGCTGAGTCTCTCCTCGTTTGGAGTCGCTTTGTATGGAATAGTACAGATTCTCACTCTCATTCCTTCAGATAATGTTCCTTATTTCGAAATCGCGTCGACTTTTGGTCATTCCAATATCACTGCGCAGTTCTTGGGTTGTGCATTGGTGTTTCAATGGTTTGCCTTACGCGAATCCAAAAATTTATCCAGGTGGATGATTTGTTTCATTGATGCCTCAATCGTGTTGAGTACTTCGTATATTTATTTCTTGCTCTGCCGGTCGGTTTGGCTGGCTACGGGGCTGGCTTTCGGGGTAGCGGTTTATCGCCAACGCTTGATGACTTACAAGCGAGCACTGATTTTGTTTTTGTGTGCGATCAGTTTTACTTTGTGCGTGGGATTTTTGCGACAGAATCCCACTCAAACTCAATCCGGTGCACATCAAGTGGAGAAGGGCAGCAATGCAGCCTATCGATTGGAGGTCTGGCGAGCGACGCTGCTGATGATTCGGGATTTCCCATTCGGTGTGGGCCCCGATCGGTTTCAATATACTTTTCCTCCTTACAAAGCCAAAACGGTGGTCGAGCCCGAAGAGGGAATGGCAGATCGATCGCCTCATAACGAGTTTTTGCGTTTTCTGGTCGAAGAGGGTGTGGTTGTGGTAGCATTGCTTTTTTTTCTACTTCTTGGATTCGGGCGAAAATTTTTTCGATCTCGCAACGATCTGTCGGAGCCCGAGAGGCAATTCGTTTGGGCATTTTTTGTTTTTCTTGGAATTGAAATGTCTTTTCAGTTTCCAATGCAGAACGCTCTGCCAAGTTTGATGGTGGCGGCGGTAGGAGGATTCTTACTCAGCAGATTTGTGACCGCTCAAATGAAAGGATCTCTTTCAAATCAGACCTTGCAAATGGTTTGTACCCCCTCAATCGAAAGGATTTCTTTCATTCGAGGGGTTACAAATTTGTGGTTCTTTGTTTTTTATTCTGTGTACGCATGGACGGCAGTGGGTGAATTTTATGCAGCCTATGCCGAAGCTCTCAGTCCAGAAAATCCAAAGCGAATGGAGTGGGCTTGCAAGCTCGCTCCGTCTTTTGGACGAGTTTGCCTCCGACATGCTTTGTTGGAGTATCAGCAAGGCAGAAAAGACGAAGCTCAGCGGCTTCTGTTGGATCGTCTCAAGTACTTTCCTTATGAAATGGTGACGATCAATTACCTTTTTCAGATGCAGATGGATCAAAAGGATCTCAAAAATGCCTGTTATTGGATGAATATTTACGACTCCATTTACAATCAAAAAAGCGGTGTTCACAGTTACATGGAACAAAACTGTAAATAGAAAATGTTGCAAATATGTCCGGGCTGCGATAGTAGACCGGGCATATTGGAGATATAGGGAAGGAATTATTTATGAGTATTTCAAAACGGATTGTTTTATCGGTAGCGCTCTTGGCAGCTTTGACTTCGGCGACGGTTTCGCACGCTCGTGGGCGCGGACATGTGGATGTGATTTATTACGGCGGAGGCCCATTGGGATTGTCTACTGTGATGTGCATGGTTGGATACGCTGAAGGTTGCTTGATGTTGTCGGCACTCGCTGCTTTGGTGACCACTTTCGTTGCTTTGGACAGGGATTCATACAAGCAAAACACTGTTTTGATGGCTCAAGAAGACGCACGCGACTATCTCTTGGGCGGCGAAATGACGATTGCCCTCGAAGAAGCGATGGGAACTTTCCGTCAGGCTGCTCATGAGCAAGGCGTGAGCGAGGTGGATGCCCTTTCTACTCGTGATCTTGCTGGATACATTCTTTCGTATCAGCAAAATTAATAGATTCATTTAAACACAATTGGAGAGAGTTGTGGTTTGCAAGAGGTAGCTGTTCTACGGAGCAGCTGCCTCTTGTTTTATTTGTCGTGGCGCGAGCCACTGGTTATTTTATCGTGGCGCGAGCCACTTTTGAGAATAGCTCCTTTGCACAAAGTCCGAAGCCCAGGATCAAAATCAATGACGATAGGTGGACCGTCATCAGGTTTTTCCCAGCAAATAGGTGGTCGGAGGCGTAGGCCGCGATTTGGGTGATCAGGAGGCCGATAGCCAGGGTGAAAAACGCCCAACGTTCGCCTTTGGCCAGGCATTTGCGTCCAATCCAGGGATCTCCTCAGCAGTATGGAGCATACGGAAGGCCGGGGCGTGGTTGCCCAGTAGGATGAAAATCAGCGAGCCGATTCCAGGCAGGATGTTGATGAAGCACCAGATGGACAGGATCAATGAGCCTTTTTTGAGCATAGACGTAATTTAGATTGCAACAGACCAGACAAGTCGTCTATACAGAATTACTCAAAATTTACCTTGGAAGGAGGTGACATATGCCAGGAATCGTAATTCGAGATGGAGACTCTTTTGAAGCCGCTATTAAGCGCTTTAAGAAGTCATGTGAAAAATCTGGTATTTTGTCGGAAGTTCGCAAGCGCGAAGCCTACGAAAAACCTTCTGTTAAAAGAAAAAAGAAAGCTATCGCTGCCCGTAAACGGTCGATGAAGAAAACATTTAGTCGGCCCCCACGGGACAAAGATAAAGAAAAAGAAAGATACTAAGCTCGTTCAGTTTTTGGTCCGGTGAGCACATCACGGTACGTATTTTCGTGCTCATCGGGTCAGATTTGAGGTCATCATGCCCACACTCAAAGAAACACTTTCCGATACCATCAAAACCTCAATGAAATCTGGGGACAAAGAAACCCTGGGGTATGCTCGCAGCTTGCACGCTGCTGTACGCAAAAAAGAAATCGATGATCGCATTGATCTCGATGATGCTGGAGTTCAAAAGATCGCCGCTACTCTCATCAAGCAGCGCCAAGAGTCGATTGATCAATTTCGTAAAGGTGGCCGCGAAGATTTGGTCGCCAAAGAAGAAGCTGAGCTCAAATTCCTGACCAAGTATGTTCCCGCTCAGATGAGCGATGAAGACCTACAAAAAGAAGTTCTGTCCGCTGTGGCAGAAGCCAAAGCCACCACGATTAAAGATCTGGGTGCGGTGATGAAAGTCCTGCTACCGAAAGTCCAAGGACGCGCTGATGGAAAACGCATACAACAGTTGGTTCGAGAAAAGCTCGGCGCGTAATCCAAAGGCGTTTCTAAAAATTGTACTTTATAACAAACGAGAAAGCATTTGAGCCAAGCTTTTAAGCCGCTCCGTTCTTTCTAGGAGCTGAGATTTTTGAATTTCAGCCTGAATTTCACTGAGAAAGTTTTTCGCAGGAGCCAGCTCGTTTTTGTATTTTTTTTCTTTTGAAATCAAAGAAGCCATTTTGATGCAGTCTTGAAGATCGGAGTCCGAAAGCCGATTCATCTTGAGTTGAATGAGAAGCTTGAGCGAAGGCCGATAAATAGTGAGTTGCTTAGATTGAGCCAGGGGCACGAGCTCGGATTTGAAATTTTTGATTCGGTGGAGGAATATTGAAGCTGCCGAATTGATGGCTTCAATGGGTAGGCCTATTTCTTCGGAAACCTCAAAAAGCCTGAGTTGATCTTGAATAGAAAGATCTCCGATCGGCATGAAGTCAATATCCACAGTGTCTCGATGGTGGGCGCCCATGGCCGGAAGAACGGATCCTCCCAAAAGCACCCATTCGCCTTTCAATTTTTTTTGAGTAATTTTAAAAAACTTTTCCAAAAGTTTTTGTGTGATGGGTTTTAAAGGTATTGGCATAACACTCCGAGAGCTACGCGCCTGAGTTTGAGAACCTTGCCGATTTGTACATTTTTCATGACTTCTTGTGCGGCTTCCTGTTTCGCAAAATAACGCTGATAGATTTTATGGTAGTGGGTTTTGATGGCCCAGAGAGTGGCTTGCACTGAATGGAGCTTCCTCTCGTAGTCCTCTTGCTGCAAATCGGTCAAAAGGCTCAGACATGCTCTTCGGAGTTGCTCGCTCAGGGTTGCTGCGTTCCGGGGCAAGTGAGTGTTTGATTCATTCATTTTCGAGAGCGGTACTCCAAAATCCGAAAGTAGATCCCAATCGATCGGCAATGCGGTCCACTGCATTTTAAAACCCATCGCATTCAATAGGGCCTCTATCACCTGAATGCTGGGATTGGTGTTTCGTCCAGACTCTAGGTTTTGGATGGTAGCCAAACAAACCCCTGATTTTTGAGCCAATTCTGCTTGGGACATTCCCATTCTCTGTCGAATTTTAGAAAGAGATTGCGCGATATCCATAGCTTATTATAATAGGCTTATTATAATAAGTCAATTAGTATAGATATTGAACAGAACCTGTTAGTTTTCGTTGTATCTAAGAATGTATACTAACCTACAAAGTTAGATATTTTCATTATATCTAAACTTGTAGACTTACCTACAAAGTTAGATATATGCTTAAGATATGCTGCTGCCGAGCTTCATTGGTCGAGAAGGCGAATCAAAGAGGATCCTGGATCTGAGGAAGAAGGACAAGCCCAGCCTCGTTGTGCTGATGGGGCGCCGCCGGATCGGGAAAAGCACCCTGATTGATCAGATAGGTGAAAAATACAAAAACTACATCTCCATTGCTGGTCTCGCTCCGCGAGAGGGCATGGACAACTTGGATCAGATCCGGAATTTCCACAGCCAGCTGCAAGAACATTTCAAGAAATCGATCCCTCCATTCTTGGATTGGTACGCGGCTCTGAGCGTGCTTGCAAAGCTGTCGCAGAAAGGGGAGTGGTTGGTCCTTTTGGATGAGATTTCTTGGATGGGAGCCTATGACAACGACTTCCCAGGCCAGCTCAAGGTCGTGTGGGACAAGTATTTCAAAAAAAACAATTCCATGAATCTGGTTTTATGCGGCTCTGTCTCATCCTGGATTGAAAAGAACATATTAAAAAATGCGGATTTTGTGGGGAGGGTTTCCTTGCAGATGATGCTCGAAGAACTGCCTCTCTCAGCTTGCAATGAGTTCTGGGGCGCGAAAAAAAATCTGATCAGTTCGTTGGAAAAACTCAAGATACTCAGTCTAACGGGCGGAGTTCCCAAATATCTCGAGGAAATCGTGACCTCGGAGTCCGCTGAAAAAAACATCCTTCGCCTTTGCTTCACTCCGGAGGGCCCGCTTTTTTCGGAGTTTGATAAAATTTTCAATGAGATTCTGCTCAAGCGAAACGCTACCTATAATAAAATCGTGAGAAAGCTGGCGGACAGGAAGTACTCCATGTCTGATCTCGCCCGGGCCCTGAAATTCAAGCCCAACGGGGATTTCTCGGAATGTCTGAACAATCTTGAGATTTCGGGTTTCATAAAAAAAGACGCGGTTTACGATTTAAAAGGGAAGAAGCAAGGGGTGGCTCGGTACCGGCTCAAGGATAATTATCTCCGATTTTATTTCAAATATATCGAGCCCAATCGCGACAAAATACTGAGCGGGAATTTCAGTTTTGATTCCGTTTATCAGTTTTCGAATTGGGAGGTCACTGTTGGGTTTCAGTTCGAAAACCTCATTCTTCAGAATTTAGCGGAACTTTACAAAATCATGGGGATCAATCCTTCGGACATCGTTTCGGCGAGCCCTTATTTGCAAAAAGCATCAGCTCGCACTAAAGGTGCCTGCCAGATAGACCTATTGATCACGACTCAGCATAAGACCATTTATGTGTGTGAGTTCAAGGTGCGTGACCAACTCGATCCAAGTCTCATTAAAGAGGTCCAGAAGAAGATCCAAACACTCACGATTCCGAGGGGATACAGCGTTCGGCCGATTCTAGTTTTTGAGGGGGCTATGTCCGAAAAATCAGAACAGGGGTTGAAAGGTTTTTTTCACCAATTGGTTTCATTCGAAGACTTTTTTAAAGTTACAAATTAAGTACTGACAAGTCCCTCGGGTTCTTTATACAAGTGACTCAAGAGGGGTATTCTCAGCAGTGGTCAGTTCAAAAAAAATCCCACCCGAGATTTTGAAAAAAATCAGAGATACATTGAATATCGTCGAGCTGGTCGGCGAGAGCGTCACCTTGCGAAAAACTGGCCATACTTTCAAAGGCCTCTGCCCGTTTCACTCCGAGCGTACGCCCTCGTTTCACGTCAACGAGACGAAGCAGTTCTATCATTGCTTTGGATGCCAGCGGCACGGCGATCATTTTGCGTTTGTGATGGAGTTGGATGGGGTGAGTTTTCCCGAGGCCGTGGAGTTGCTTGCGGAACGGGCGCGAGTGGCGCTCCCGAAGGAATGGCATGCGATCAGTGGATCTGATTTGGCTCCCGAACTCGCGGCCAAGCGCGCAGCAGAGCAAGAAAAAATCGCCACCGCCTATCGCCTGAATCGATTTGCCTCCGCGTTCTATCATCGCCAGATGAAATCCACTCCGTCAGTGCTTCAGTATTTTGTGGATCGAGGCGTGAGCGATGAAATGCAACGAGGCTTCTACACCGGCTATGCTCCCAGCGGGTGGGACGCACTGGCGCGTGAACTTGCCGAGAAAAAAGCCCCTCTTGAGTTGGCACAAGAACTCGGACTGATTCGGCCTTCGCCGAAAGGATTAGGCCCCATCGATCTTTTCCGAGGCCGCGCAATGTTTCCAATATTAGACATGAGAGGAAGAGTCGCAGGATTCGGCGGAAGAATTCTCCCGCAAGAAGAAAACGCCGCAGGAGCACCGAAGTACCTCAATTCTCCCGAATCGATTTTATTCAAAAAATCCAAACTAGCCTTCGGATTGTACCAAGCCCAAAAAGACATCCGCGAATCGGATCAAGTTATCCTCGTCGAAGGATACTTCGACGTAGTAGCAATGCACGCCGCAGGATTCCGACAAACCGTCTCCCCATGCGGAACCGCAGTGGGCCCAGAACTCCTAGCAATGCTTCGCAGGCTAGGACAAAAAATCATAGTGATCTTCGACGGAGACGCCGCCGGAATCGCAGCCACCGAACGCACCATGGAAACCGGCCTAGAAAACGGCGTAGTATTCTACGGAGTTACACTACCCGAAGGAATGGACCCCGACCAAATCCTCATCGATGCCAAAACTGGCCAACTCAAACCCGAAGGCGTAGCCCAAATGCAAACCTGGCTAGACCAAGCCCAACCCATCCTCGACTACCGAATCCAACAAGAAGCCCAAGCCGCCAAAGGCAACGCCGAACTCAAATCGCAAGCCCTAAAAAAAATCGCCACATGGCTCTCAAAATACACAGACCCAGTAGGAAAAAGCCTACGCATCGAAACTTTGGCCAAGCAGTTTGAAATCAGCTCACAAATCGTTTCTCAAGCAGTCGGTGGTTATCATCAGCAAGCGTTCGTGCGTGACGGGACCCCTACGGAAGTAGGCATGCGAGGTACGGGCATCCTGCCCTCGCGCGCGCCCTCCGGGCTGTCGCCATCCTGGCGCGCGGACACTCGCATGCCTACTTCCTTCGGGGGCCCCCCGCCACGCACGAACGTCGTTGCTAAGGTCAGAACGACACCATCCGAGCAACTTTTACTAGGAGCCATAGTCAGCAACCCCGACCTAGCCGAAATCCTTCGAAAAGCCCAAAACCAACTCCCCCGAGGCAAAACCCTAGACGAACTCTGGACCTGGGACGCCGCTCGCACCTGGATCAAAGAAATATTTCTCCCCACCGAAGCTTGGGCCGAATGGCAGGCGAACACCCGCGAGCATCTAGAAAAAATTCAAGATCCGGAACTTAAAGCCGTTCTAAATCGCGCATTGATGACCGAATTCTCAGAAAATCGCAAATCTGAGTGGAAAAAAGCACTCGAATGGCGAATCGCACGAATTTGGGCACGATTTTCGCATGAAATAAAGCAGGAGCTGAACCGCGTTGAATCAGGGAAGGATTCAAATTTACAAGAGAAATTGCTTCAAGAGTATCTTGACGTTCAGCGCAAAATAGACGAATTTAAGTCCTTCTATGACGAAGCCGAACGATAAGGAAACCATGACGGGCAAAGTTACGACTAAAGAAACCACGACTGAAAAATCAGATCTCAGCAACAACAAAGATATAAAAAAGCTACTGGACATGGGCGTTCAGCGCGGCTTTTTGACTTACGAGGAAGTGAACGAACTTCTTCCTGCTGATATTGTTTTGGCTGAAGCCATCGATGAGGTCATGCACCTCTTAAGCGATAACGAAATCGAAGTTCTCGAATCCACCAAAAAAATCAAAGAAGCCGCATCATCTGATGATGAAGCTTCGGGCGATGCACGTCTCGGTTTTGGATCTCCGGATGCTGAAGAAGAAGGCGCTCCCGCAAAAGTTGAAGCCGACTACGCTCGCGGTGCAGATCCTGTAAAACTTTATTTGAAAAAAATGGGAAGCGTTTCGCTTCTCACTCGCGAAGGCGAAGTAGAAATCGCAAAACGCATCGAGCAAGGCGAAATCGAAATCCTGCGCGCGCTTCTGGTTTCTCGATTGGGAACTCTCTCGATTCTTGAATTGGGCGAGCGTCTGAAAACCGGAAAAACCAAAGTCAAAGACGTGATCCGCGGAGTGGACGAAGAAGTTTCTGTGGATGACGAGAAGGTTTTCCTCGAGCGAATTTTGAATGCAATTTCAAAAGTAGCGGCTCTCGTGAGTTACCAGGAAAAAGTTGAAACCAAAATTTTTGGTGCCGAAGCGTCCAAGACTCCTGCTGGCGAACGTGACAAAATCATGGTCGAGATTAAAAAACGCGAGAAGCACGTTGAAGCTGCTTTCTCAAACGTCGCTTTCAATCGTAAAACGATCAATGCCGTTGCTGCAAAAATCAAAGGTTATTGGGGAAGAGGCAAAGATCTATTAGACGAGCGCAAAAAGACCATGGACTACTTGGTGATCAAGGACGTCAAAGAACTCAAAGAGATCATCAAAGAGTTCAGAAAAGCGCCTGAAACACACGTAGGACTTGCCAGAAAATATGATGTGACTGCAGTGAAACTCGCTCAACTTGTTGAGCAAGAAGAAGAGACGGGTCGCAAACTGCTTCGTCTAGAAGAAGAAGCAAGTATCTCGGTAGAAGAGCTGCGCAGAATTCACGATTCGTTGACCATCGGCGAACGTAAAGCTGACCAAGCGAAGAGTGAACTCGTTGAAGCCAACCTCCGACTTGTGGTCTCGATCGCGAAGAAATACACCAATCGCGGCCTTCAGTTCTTGGATTTGATCCAAGAAGGCAATATCGGTCTCATGAAAGCCGTCGATAAGTTCGAATATCGTCGAGGATACAAGTTCTCGACCTACGCCACTTGGTGGATTCGTCAGGCCATTACCCGGGCAATCGCTGACCAAGCCCGCACCATCCGTATTCCTGTGCACATGATTGAGACGATCAATAAACTGATCAGAACCTCACGTTTGTTGATCCAACAGCTGGGCCGTGAACCGACCCCAGAAGAAATCGCACTCAAAATGGAATTGCCGGTCGATAAAGTTCGCAAAGTCCTCAAGATCGCCAAAGAACCCATCTCTCTCGAAACCCCCATCGGTGAAGAGGAAGATTCGTATTTGGGAGATTTCATCGAAGACAAGAAGATCATCAATCCAGCCGAGGCCGTGATCAACATCAACTTGTCCGAACAAACCCGAAAAGTGCTTTCGACTTTGACTCCGCGAGAGGAAAAAGTCCTGCGCATGCGGTTCGGGATTGGCGAAAAATCCGATCACACCCTCGAAGAAGTGGGGCAGGATTTTTACGTCACTCGCGAACGGATTCGTCAGATCGAAGCCAAAGCACTTCGCAAACTGCGACATCCTTCGCGCGCGAAATTGCTGAAAGCTTTCATCGACTCATAAGATAAGAGCCTTTTTTTCATTACGGCTTATTTAACTGCTGCAGCGGTTTTTTGCAGCGCAGCCGGCTGCTGGCGGGTCAGCGATGCCAGGATCTGCAGGATTCTCAGGCGATCCGCCTCGAACCCACCGACACCCGAAGAGCGTCGGGCTTGCCACCAGAGCAGTCCGCTTCTCGAGGGGGTTTCGCCGTATTTCAGGAGATAAGTAAAGATCGCTTCAAGTTGCCAGTCGCTTGGCTCGGACTGAATTTGTTGCGTCACCAGTTTTTTGAATTCGGGCTTGAAGACTGCAAATGCGGGTAGGGCTTTGTCTGGGTTGATGGTTCCCGAATAGTTTGTATCAAACCGTGCAAAGAAAGTTTCGATATAGTGCAGAACAACTGCAACCCCATCCATATCTCCTGCTTCGACGGGATCTTGAGTCAAACCATCGAATCTTCCGGCCATCTCCAGATATTGTGTCGCTTCGGCCTGTTGCTCTTCGTTCAGAGTCGCAAAGTATCGCGAAAAGGCAGGCATGTTTTTTTCAGTCAGAAGGATGATCAGTTTTGGGAAAACAGATCGGAAGCACTTTGGCGTCATGAGTGGCATCCCATAAAGCACGTCGTTGCCCAGCGTCGGATCCTCGCAAATGGGGCGGAGCTTGTTGTAGATTCGAGCCGAGAAGCTTTTGCTGGAATACAGGTAGCTGAGCAGGTCCATCATTTCACCAAAATCCAGGACATCGTTTCCGTCCGCTTTGAATGCAAAAAGATTGGTCTCGAGGAATCGCTTTCGGGCTGCGCTCTTGGTTCTCGGATCGAGGAATCGCAGCTCTGTGCCCATGGGCCAGAAATCGAGATACAGTTCATGCAGTTCGTCAGCAGTAATTCCTTGCAGCAAGGAGGCTCGTGCCGAATCGCGAGAGTATCCTCGAAAAATCAGCCGTGTCACGGTTCTCATCCAGTTGATCTGGATCAAGTCCTGCATGTTGTGCTCGCCAAACGTCGATTCGGGCGAGTAGGTGATTTCGTAGGAGTTGGTGGAAAACAAGACCGGGCGTTGACTGATGATCTGTGAAATTTCTTTTTCCAGGGAAGAGGCAGGAATATCAGACATCAGTGAAACCCCGGCACGCAGATTTTGGAATTTAGAGAGTGATTTTTGAATCGAAATCAACTGATTGGCTTCGGACTGGAGATAGTCCAGGACCGGGCGAGTGAGGCCAGAGGCTGTGGCTGCATCCGGGAATGCAGTTTTTGCGACAGCCCCGCCCAAAAGTTTCACGATGACAGTTTCGAGAGTTTTTTGCGCGGTATCGAGTTTGAGAGGTCTGCCCAAGAAGTTCTGAATCCGGGATTCGCCAGCCAGTTCCAATAGCTCTCTGAAAATGGAGAAATCAATTTGATTGTTGGGTTGGTTGGCGATTGCGATTTGCAACCAGTGGAAAGCTTGGTTAGAAAATTTTTGAGCATTATCCAGCAACTCTGGAGATTCGCTGAAGTAACTCCAGTTTTTCTGAGAGTCGGCATAGAAGAAAATGCTGTTGACGCCTCTTTCGAGAACGATTTTCCAATCGGATGGCTTCAATATTTCCCGGCCTGGAGAAACAAAAAGAGCTTTCGCAAGTGCAATGGTGGGCAGCTGTCTGCGGATGTCTTGGAGCTTGCTTCCACTGGGTGAATCACCGCCGTACAGTGCTGAGAATTCATTGAGCAATCCCGAGAGACTGGTGAAAGAATAAGGTTCCACTGTTTTAGAAAGGGCATCTCCCACTGCTCCAGCGACGGCCAGCATTCCATTTTTCAACTGTTCTCGTTGAGAGTCGGTGAGGTTGACAGCAGCATCCATCGAGAAGGGCAAATAGGGACGGATTCGGAGCGATTCACGCTTGAAAGTCTGAATCCAATCCAGGGTTTTCTTGATTTCGTCTTTGCTAATGCGGGTGTTTGAGCCTCCGACAAAAACTTTCTTCAGGACCATGGCTTCGTTGACGAGTCCATTTGGGATTTTTTCGTTAGGGCCGAGGAAGTATTTCTCCACGAAGTGCTGCAATTCGGTGGGAGAATAGGAGTCATCACCAGCAGCGCTCTTGGTTTTAGAGGTGAAAAGATTGAGAGACTGGGTCGCGCAATCCCAAAAGGCATTGGTATCCGCTTCCGAAAGGCGGCCGTTGAGAAAGGCAGAAATTTTTTCGGGATAGCCGCTCAGGCATTGCGTTGCTTTTTCGCCAAGGTCGAGCTGGGGTTTTTGAGCAGCCTTGTCGGCAGCATCCGGTTCGCCCGTAAATCTCAGGGCACATGCAGTCATGACAAAACTCAGGGAGAAAATCAGGGCTTGTTTTAAGAAAGTGTGTTTAGAAAACATAGCTCACACCTCCATAAGCACGGTCATTGGTTTGGAATCTTCGAATCATGTTGGTTCGGGGTTGAGGCGCGCCGCTCAACGGTTCTACCCCGATCAAATCTGCTCCAGCACTGAGTACCCAGTGTGTGCCTGGATGATATTGCAATCCGCCTGACACAATTGCAGCTTTTTGTGACGTGTCGTAAACAAACTGGCCACGAGAGGTGAAATCGTAAAAAGGAACCGTCATGCCCAAATTGAACGCGTTTCTGTACGGGAATCGAGATTCAAAGACGCTTCCGTTTTTTGGACTCAAAGGTCCCTGATCGTTCGCTTCGCCACCCCAAAGCCGGATGTAAGATGCGTGAGCTGTAATCGCCTGAGCGCCAGTTCCGACGATGTCCCAATCGACACCAGGTCCTGCAGCAAAGGATGTCCCGAGCATTTGTTGAGTTCTTTCTGGACGATTGGAGTCATAGGTTGGTTTTACAGGAGCTTCGGCCAGTCCACTGACCCAACTGCGTACGGGGCCCAGATTCAGGCCGCTTTCAATCGTGCCCACATGATGTTGAACAACTTTTGGATAAATATTTATTTTTGCTTCAAGATCCGACAGGTCCAGGGTTCCGTCGTAATCCACCATAATTTGATTTACGGGTTTTTGTGCGTAGCTGACTCGACCCCAGGGTCCTTGGGATTGGCCCACTAATCCGGAAACACCCCAAGAAGGTTGTTGCACGATTTGGCGTATGCTCGGCGTGTGCAATGTATAGTCCACAGTGGTCTGGCGTCCGAAAAGATCTAATGAGGACAGGGGTGGTGAGAACCACGGCGAGGACGAATGAAACTGCCCATTGGAAACTTGAAAAGGGGCACCTTGCTCAGGAATGAAAACAGGGCTACCGAACAAAGTCAGCTTCGCCCAGTTTCCGGCTTGTTGCTCAAAAAATAACCCGGTCAGACCGGCTGTCTGAGGTTGCAAGTAATCCCATCTCAGTCGAGGTTGCCAAACTCCGAGCTTCCAAGCTTCGTCGAGTAAGCTCCATTCGACTTTTTTTCGGCCCACGGAAAAGTGGCTGAATTTGGAGGAGTTTCCCACATAGGCTTCTTGAACAAATAAGTAAGAAAGATCTTCGCGATGGTTCAACGTGACCATTCCGTCGGCTTCTCCAACCGCTTCGACATAATCATTTCGGAGTACACCTCGGCCATGAGCGGTGAACTGGGGAAAGTTCAGCCGTCGTTCGAAGTAACTGACCTCGCCCAAACCAATTTGGGCCTGAGAAAGAGCTTCTTCTGAAAATGGTGCAGCCTGGGCTTGCCAAGACTCGCTTAGCAAGAGTAACCCAAGTAGATATGTCTGTTTTGACACAGCGTTCTTCATTAAGCCTTAATTATATGAGAGAAAAGCTAAAAAAACCAGACAAATTTAGTCAGAAATAGGGTGGAAAATTAGCTTGGAAAAACGATTAATTAAATTTAAACAGTTGATGTTTTTGGGGATTGTTGTCTTTGGAATGTGTGCTGAAGCGTTTTCGTCAGTCGATTTGCATGCGCATTTATGGATGGAACATGGGTCGCCTGGCCTGTTTTATACTGGCTGTTTTGAGTGCCCTTTGGGGGCTAAGAATTGGAAGGACAAGCTCAAATCGAAGGCCAACCGAGAGTCGCTCGAAAAATCAGGCCAGAAGTTGGTAGTGGCGGCCCTCTATGCGCATCCGTTGGCACCAGGGAAGTCGTTGCGGGACTCGATACGAAATCAAATTCGCGAAGCGCAGAATTGGTTGAAGAAGAACCCACAATGGGTGCTCGCTAAGAACGCAACTGAAGCAAAAAAACAGCTCAAAGAGGGAAAGCGAGTTCTCGTTTTTTCCGTCGAAGGTGGCTCTGGGATTCTTGAGACGGAAGAAGATCTGAAAGAGTTTGTGGATCAAGAGGGAGTCGCAATTGTTACACCTCTTCACTTTACTGATGACACATGGGGTGGCTGTGCTCTGCTCAAAGGCGCGAGTGGTGTATTCATCAACCCGATTCCGGGGGTGAAGGCCAAGCTTCTCGGGAGAAAAACAAATCACCAGGGGCTGACTCAGAAGGGTCATGAGATGCTCCAGGCTTTGATTAAACATCGTGTATGGATTGATCTGGGGCATGCATCCGATGTGTCCCAGCTGCAGATGCGTCCCATGATCGAGGCGGCTGGGCAGGTGCCGCTTTACACTCACATTACCGTTCGTAAGTACCACGGAGCCGAGCGTGGAATATCAGATGAGCAACTGGACTATGTGGCACGACGAAAGGGGATTGTGGGTGTGATCCCCAGCACGTTCATGGTGCATGGGGACTTGGAGTTTAGATCCGGATGTCGCACGGGAGTGGATGCATTTGCGGAGCACTACCGATACATCTCCGCAAAGGTAGGGGTCGATTCAGTGATGATGGGGTCGGACTGGAACGCGCCCATGGAAGGACTGCCACCCGGTTGCAAAACGGACACTTCCATCGATCAGCCAGAAGGACTTTGGAACATCGGACAAACTCCTGAGTTCTGGCGTGCAGTTCGAGCGACAGGTGTAACCTTGCCGAAAGATCAAGACGTTTGGGTGACTCGGTTTTTAGAAGCTTGGGCTAGGACTGATCCAAGGTAGAATTTTTTCGGTCTGGTCGATAAAAAAATCGATATTCGGACTCTTGATAAATGGGCTGTCTTCGTTGCAGGAATTTTTCTCTGCTTGGCTTTTTTTAAATGCTCTTTCGCGTTCAGCGGCCATGCGGTCGAAAGCCGGTAGGTGCGTAATCGGATCATTGTTATTGGCATGAATCCAGCCGAAGGGTGCGCCGCGTGGCGGAGTATCTTTGATTGTTTTTCCATCGAAGCTAAAACGAAAAAATGCTCCTGTTCGCGTATTTTGCTCAGCGACTTCGACGTAGTCGGGTCCTACGGCAGAAATAATTGCAACGTGACCGTATTTGCTGTTTCTCCAAACCAACATATCCCCCACTCGTGGAGGTGCACCTGAACCGTCGTTGAATATAGCGACGGTTTTGTCTGCAGGAGGGTAATCGAATAAGTCGGCGGCAGCTTTGACTGGCCAAGCAAATCCAAACTTGGTTTGGAAGTACGTCACCGCAAAGTAAACACACTGATAATCTGCTCCTGCTTGGCAATTATAAGCAGTTCCCGTGTACATTCCGTTTGAGCGAATCGGGATGCCTTCGAAATTGCCTAATTCGACGCCACAGGGAGGGCAGTTTGGACAAAGGTCGATTGCCGAACTCGAGACGGAGATGAGAGCGGAGGCGAGGCAGAGGAGTGGAAAAAGTGTTTTTCTAGTATATTGACTTTTCATGTTTATTACAAAAGGTTACAAAACATCGTAATGAAGTCCATCTTGTTTTTCGCTCCCACCGCCAAAGGCCTAGAGGAAGTTCTTGCGAAGGAACTCAAAGAAATCGGTGCATCGAATGTCAAAGCCCAACGTGCGGGTGTGGAATTCGAGGGCACTCTCGAAACTGCGTATCGTGCTTGTCTCTGGTCGCGCGTGGCGAGCCGGATTTTGTATCCGATTGGGGAATTCCCCGCTGCCGATCCCAAACAGCTCTATGGTGGAATCCGCAGCATTCGTTGGTTTGAGCATTTCAAATCAGATGCGACATTCGCGATTGATGTTACATCGGTGGGGACTCCAGAGTTGCAACACACTCATTTTGCCGCACTCAAAAGTAAAGACGCGATCGTCGATCAGTTTCAGGCTCGCGAGGGCAAGCGACCTTCGGTGGATACTGTAGGATCTGATTTTCGAATTCACGTTCACATTCACAATGGACAAGTCTCAGTTAGTATTGATCTCTCGGGTGGAGGATTGCATCGGCGGGGTTATCGTGAAGAAGGAATGTCTGCCCCTTTGAAAGAAAACCTGGCAGCAGGGTTGCTGCTCATGGCGGAGTGGGATCAGCGTTGCCAGAAGGTCGAAGCACTTTTTGATCCGATGTGTGGGTCAGGGACGCTTCTCATTGAAGCTGCTTGGATTGCTCAAAAACGAGCGCCAGGATTGTCTCGCAGACGATTTGGATTTCAGGGATGGATTCAGCACGACGAAAAACTTTGGAAGCGTTTAAAAGAAGAAGCTGAAGCGGTTGTGATTCGCGATTTCAAAAAATTACCTCAGATCACCGGGTCTGATCAGGATTCGAGAGCTCTCCAGGGAGCACGTCGGAACATTGAAAAAGCCGGGCTCAGTGAATGGGTGAAAGTTTCCAGATGTTCTTTGGGTGATGTTGCGTGTCCGGCCCCCACGGGAGTTCTGGTGGTGAATCCACCGTATGGCGAGCGACTGGGCGAAATTGAAGAGCTAAAAGCTTTATATGAGCAGCTGGGAGATACTCTGAAAAAGAAATTTGCGGGCTGGGAGGCTTATATTCTTTGCGCACAGCCTGAGCATGCGCACTCGATTGGATTGCGTGCGGCGCGTAGGATGGTCGCGTTCAACGGTGCTTTGGAGTGCCGATGGCTGAAGTTTGAACTTTATTCGGGCACAAAGAAGGCATAGACTCGGTCGCATGAACAATCCTACTGGGAACCCTGCTCTCGAAGCGACAGCTATTAAAACAGCAGCTATTAAAACAACATTAGATCAAGAGTCACAAGCATTTCTCCATCTTCTCGAAGACCAGGAGCGAGTGAAAAGCAACCGGATCACCGGAGTCAAAACTATCCTGATTGTGTTGTCAGCGCGTGGGATGGTTTATGACGTTCCTGCATTGAAGCGCAAAGCGCAGTTTGCGTATCCGGGCAGTGAGGTTTTCTTTCAAAATACATCAGGATCAGCCATTGGTCGTGTAGCGCCAGATCACATAGATCTGCTGGTCGATTTCACGGGTCCCGGTCAGAGACAGGGTTGGTTTTATTCCAAAAAGCTGCGCAAGCAAGCACGCCTCGCTGTGGGAAGAAATGCTGGATTTTTTCGTAAAGGGGATTACGACAGGATTTTTGATGAAAAAAAAGAAGTAGCTCGAGTTCCTCATGATTTGCTGGACAAAGAGCGATTTGTTCAGAAGGAAGTCTTGGCTCTGGCTGGAATTCCCCTCGCACAAATGGGAGAGCCAATGGCAGATCAAGGCAAAACGATTGGGTTAGGTTTTCAAAAACGCCATTAAAGAAGTTCTTGTGATTAAAACGGTAGTTCTAAAAATCTGGAAATTTTTTTGCTCACTTCAGTTTGCGGTGACGGTGATTCTGAGTTTGGCGTTTGCGTCGATGGTGGGGACGGTGCTTGAATCTCAATATGATACCGCAACTGCGCGGTACTGGGTCTATCGAGCGTTTTGGTTCCGCATGATCCTTGCAGCGCTCGGGATCAATATTTTCTGTGTCATGATGAGCCGATTCCCTTGGAAAAAACATCACGCGGCTTTTCTTTTGGCTCACATCGGGATTTTGTCTCTTTTGACTGGGTCTTGGGTGACGGATCGGCGCGGGTTGGATGGAACCTTGCGAATTGAAGAAGGCGAGACTGCAAACGTCGTGGAGATGGACGAAGCTCAACTCGTGTTTTCAGAAAGCGACGCTCTTCAGGCTGTACCAGTGAAGTGGATTCCGCCTGGGGTTGGTTTCAACCCGATTCAAGTGGCTCAATATGGAATCACCGCAGACCAGTTTTTGTCCCATGCGGAAGCGGATTTTTCATTTCCTGAAGTTCCCGCTGGAACTCCGGGTGCCGCACCTTGGATCAAAGTTCAATTAGCCGGTGGGCCGATGAAAATTCGGCAAGAGTTCCAGCTTTGGGGGGGTGATCCGGGTTGGAATACGATTCAGGCGGGTCCTGCGCGATTGATGTTGTTTCGCAATGCACTCGAAGTGCCGAAAACCCTGAAGAAGGAGTTGGAAGGACAACCGTGGGCAGCGTTTTTTCCGAAAAAAGGCGGCGGTTATTCGGTCGAGATGGGAAGAAAATGGAAGGGCGGAGTTGAACTCAAAGTTTTGGAATGGAAGTCATTCACGACTTCGCGAGTTCAATATCGAGATGCCCGAGTTCAATACGGCCAACAAGCTCCGCTTTCTGCAATTCATCTGACCACAGGAAAAACGGGAGATGGATCGGACGTTTGGTTGGGGCTGGGAGAGAGAGCGACGTTGCAGCAGATGGGACGTCAAATCAGAATTGGGTATTACCCTCGCCGAGTGTCGCTCCCGTTCGCCGTCAAGCTGCACAAATTTGATATCGAACGCTATCCGGGAACATTTTCGCCCAAAGAATATGCATCCACTGTGAGTGTTCAGGACGAGAGGAATCCCCAAGCAGCAAGCCAATCGGTGCTGATCAGTATGAATGAACCTTTGCATCATTCGGGAATTACGTTCTATCAAGCGAGCTACGAAGAAGCTCAGCCGCGTCCCACCGTATCGATATTTTCGGTGAATCGTGATCCGGGCCGTTGGCTCAAATACATGGGTTCGATTTTCTTGGTGTCTGGGATCATCTGGCTTTTTGTCACGCGATGGAGGAAAAGAGTCGGCGGAGGTGCCATAGACTTCCACCATAACCCAGGGCTACTGCGGAGGCAAAATGACTGAAATTACGGCGTCAAACTTCACAAAAAAAAACTCAATGTACCTCAGAGGGTACATTTTCGTATTTTTTTGTTCGTTTTCCTTGTCCTTTCAGCCATTTTGCCTTCCTCGCTACGCCCTGAGTTACGGTGGAAGTCTAATGAGCGCCAATCAAAAAGTTTCGTCGCTTGCGACAACTGGAGTTTTTTTTAGTTTGCTCCTGGCTCAAGTGATTCCGTCAGTGCAAGCTGCAGAGCCGAGTGTGCAGGAGCCGGTGAGAAAAAACTGGTCATTCAAAGAAGCAGGGATGATTCCCCTTCAGAGCAGTGGACGGATCAAGCCCCTGGATACCTATGCGCGAGAGAATATTCTTTTGATCACAGGGAGCCGTTCGTTTGAATCGTGGGATCCTGTGGATCTGTTGTTTTCCTGGATCATGGAGCCGTCCTCATGGGAGCAAAAAAAGTTTGTTCGTGTTTCGCGCAAAGATGTTCGGCGGCAATTAGGTTTGGATGAGGAACGTTCGCTTTTCTCTCCACAAGAATTATTTCAAAAATCTTACCTGTCACAGTATGCAGAAGGCCTGAGTGGGCAGCCGTCGCAAGTTCAAGATCCCAAAGGCCAGATGAAGGGGCAGAAAGAAACGCCTCAGGACGAAGAGATGAAGCGGATTTTGGATCGCCTGATGGCGTTTAGAAATATTGTTTCTGGCCGCGGGTGGTTGATTATTCCAGGTGCGGATCCCCAGGCAGCTTGGTCATCCGTACTCAAAGAGAAACCAGAAACTCGCGATCAAGCGCTGATTCGTGAGCAGTTCCGCGAATTGCTTTCCACTTATCAGATGGCGGATTCTGGAGCGTTCGATCGTTCTGCTGTTTTGATTCGGACTTCGATTGCAGGCAGTGTGCCGGGTTGGAAGGATTCTCAAGAGCGCAAGCTTTGGGGCGAGTACCTCTACAATCACCTGAGATTGTTTTATTGGGCTTGGATTTTGTATCTGGTGGCAGCTTTGATTGCCTGGGTTCCCGGGTGGTTGCCGCAGAAGCTAGGGCAGTGGTCGATGACCTCTGCGTTTGTGGCTCATGCGAGTGGGATTGCGTTGCGATGTTTGATTGCAGGACGTCCACCGGTCTCAAACATGTATGAGTCGATCATCTGGGTGAGTATTGGAGTCGTTGTTTTTGCTGCCATCATCTATGGTTTTCAACGGCAGAAAATCATTTTGCCTGTGGCTTGCGTGCTTGCCACTTTGGGTTTGATCGCGGCGGATGCGGCGCCTGCAATGATGGATCCGGGACTTCATCCGCTGGTCCCTGTGTTGCGAAGCAATTACTGGCTGACGATTCATGTGCTCACCATTACTCTGGGTTATGCGGCCTTTGCGTTGAGCCTGGGAATTGCCAATGTGGTTTTGTTTCAGTACTTGCGCCGACAAGGTTCAGGGATGGCGGCTCGAATCACGAGTTTGAATCAGCTGGCTTATCGAGCCATTCAATTTGGAGTGGTTTTGCTGGCTGCTGGAACGATTTTGGGTGGAGTTTGGGCGGACTATTCTTGGGGTCGGTTCTGGGGATGGGATCCGAAGGAAACCTGGGCTTTGATCGCGCTCCTGGGCTATGTGGCGATGTTGCACGCTCGCTATATCGGATGGGTGGGGCAGTTTGGTTTTGCGGCCTGGACGGTGTTGAGCTTCTCGCTCGTGGTGATGGCCTGGTATGGCGTGAACTTCGTGCTCGGAGCTGGGTTGCACTCCTACGGATTTTCGAGCGGCGGGCAAATTTGGGTTTTCAGCGGCGTGGCCCTTCAGGCGCTTTATGTGGGCCTGGTGGCTTTGATGCGCCGGAAACCTACTCATAATCAAACAATATCAGTGTAACAACAGCAGTGTAATAAATAGTTTCTGTTTCGTGATGGGTTTTGATATAAGCACATCGTGAAAAAGATCTTATCATCTCTTGCAGTCGTTTTACTTTTGGCAATCTCGTTGAATCCAGTTGCGCGTGCAGAGCACGAAGTGTCCGGATTTGCAGCTGGGACTACGATGCTCGTGGGTGTTGGACTTTTGATGGGAGCCACGAGTTGGGTGGCCATCGTGGGAGCGGCACCCGAGGCTTACTTGGCCGCAGCCGTAGGACTTAGCTCGTTGGCGTTATCCGAGACTGTGGATTCTTACAAATTAAACGGAAAAATGATTCACGAGGATGCCGCCGGTTTCCTTTTAGGCGAAGAGATGACTCCCGTTTTGCAAGAAATCATCGACGACGTTCGATCGCGGGCAGGTAACGCCGCAGTTTCTGATCGAGATATTGCGCAGCTGATTGTGGCCTATTAGAGTCGAAAAAAATCCAAATTGAGCACATGCAGGTCTTCTTCTTTCGAAACCCGAACCAGCTCGCTCGATTTTTCCAATGTTCCCAAAAGAAGCGCCTTCATTTTTTCAACATCAGCGTTAGAAATTCCAATCACGGACGAATAGTGCAGGCTCTCTTTTTTGTCTTTTTCTAGCGCTCGAATTGATTGTAGCCGCCAGTTGGTGTGATGTTTGGAGAGCAAGGGTGAGTCGGTGCCCACATGAATGCGTCGCTCGGTGAGTTCAAAAAAATATCCTTTAGGGCGAATTAGGCCTGCCTGCGACAGAAAATCGGTCACTTGTGAGACTTTCTCCAAAGATAAATCAAAGAACCGAGCGAGGTCTTCCTTGCTTTTGAATTTTTTGAGTCCCACCGCCATGTGGATTCCGGCATAATACCAGGCGCTATAGTACATCGATTGAACATCCGGAGTGATCGTGGCCTGAACGGCGATTCGTTCCCGCACGACTTTGCGTTGGCGCCGGAGGGTCTCCAGCTGATCCGTAAAATACTTTCGGAGTGCCGCTGTTCCTGCTCGCGTGGCCTGCACTAAAAGCAAAAAGGCGTGACCCTCTTCGGGGGTATGCCCCAGCAGGGGGTTGAGTTTTTCGGCCTGCTCTAAACTAAAATGCGCAGTTCCCGTCGTGACGTGGGTGATGAAGCTGGTTTGGCAACCCAGGGCCTGAGCCCAAGCCGACTTCGCCCCGCGCCCGCGTTTGGGAAGGGTCTGAAGCTTGGAACGCAAGTAGTGTTTGTAGTCATCAAAATCGGTGACGTGAATCATAGGTAGTTCAGGCGCTTGTACTTTAAAATTTACAAAATGTAAATTTTAAATCTCTTAATTTATAAAAATAATCTATTTTATACACAAACTTTTGGTATTTTGCCTTCCAAAGAAACGTATGTTAAACAACGAAAGAATAAAAATTATGAATATGAAAACCATGAAATACAGCCTCGGACTCCTGGCCCTCTCAATGAACGCATGGGCCGGCATCAGCAGCAGTGGCGGGGGAAACGCGTCCGTGTGCTTTGATTCGAGCGATACGGTGCTCACTCTTATGACGGATCTGCGCAACACAGGCGCCGAACTTTCCAAGCTGCTTTTTGCTCCAAAGTATCTGTCAAAAATCCAAAAAGTACGCTCGTACGACCTGATGATGGCCGAAATGCCTGTCGGGATCGACCAACCCAAACTGAGACGCGAGATGTTTGCCCCCAAGCCCGAGCAGACCCGAAACGAGATCATTCAGGAAGTGATTGGGCGGATCTCGGCAGTGAATTCTTTGGGCGACGTCATCCAAGAGGTGCTGCTCAACGAAATTCCCGAGCATCATTGGATCTTGGCTCCTGGAGTGGCCAAAATCGATGATGGCAACTTTCAGGCCGATTTGCCTGCGGAGTGCATTCGATCACAGATTGCGCTCCGTCGTGGCGACAAGGTTTTGTACAGCGGACGTCTTTTCAGTTTGATGAGCCCGCTCGATCAGGCGGCGCTCGTGATTCATGAAGCAGTATATAAAATTGCGATGGACAAGGGAGGCGCGACGAATGCAGCTGGCACTCAAGAGGTAGTGGGGATGCTATTCGCGTCCAATCAGGCTTATGAGCAAGAGTACAAAGGCGATGTTTTTGCGCTCAATCGTGAGTTGGACGATAAGCTTTGTTTGACGTGGTATCTTTATCCTCGCGCAGTTTTGGTTTACGGCGAGCGTGGTTCGAGGATGCCTATGGAATATCCCACTCATGATGCTTTGGACCAGCTGGACGATGAGTCCGAGTTTCAGCTGCTTACAGCTGATGAGGGCAAGCAAGTCGCTTCTCAGCTAGGATTGCCTGCGGGTGTAAAAATCCGCTCGGGTTTGCGTTGGGGATTAGGAATGGAGTCGAGAGCCAGCCGTCGACAACAATTTGGAAAGTACGAAATAGTGGCGAAAGAGGGCGGGCTTCGCGCGAGCATTGATTTTGAAACACCTGTGCAGCTTTTTGGCTCAAGCACGGGGTGGAAAGTTCAAGCTACAGCTTCGGTGTTTCTTAGTGAAGGTGGAGTTCATGGGGAATTAGATTCAGGAAATAGAGACTTTGCGTTCCTTGTTGCAAACGATCAAGTCGAAGTGAGGGCCGAGGTGAGTTTGTACGAAAACATTCGTTTCGGAGCCTCCGCTCAAGACTGGTATTTTGAGCCTTGCACTTCCTCTCTCAAATGTAAAAACATCAAACTCAGACTGAGTAGAACCTATCCTAAAAGCCAGGAAAAGAACCAGAAAGACGTTACCGTAGAACTTGAGTGGATGAGTAACTTCAAGGCAACCCAGTCCGTGATCATCAAACCCGCCCAAGACATCGTAAAAGAAACCGGCCTCTTCCGTCGAGAAAAAATCGCGCACAAAGGGGAATTGATGACCCTCGAAGAACTCTTCCGCCGGTACTACAACATTACCGACAAGTAGGAGAGTAGAGCTGAAATAGCAAAAACCGAAAGGGTGTTGCTGAGCGACGCAGCAATCTTACTGAGTGTTTTTAACCAAAGCGACTTTCTCCCACCAAATAAGCAATGATGGGCAGTTTGGCCGACGAGACGGTCAGCGCACTACGACACTCCTTCATGATTTTACGTTGTTTAGGAGTCGGGTGCCCCTGACTCTTTAGTTCAATGGCTACACCCTCAAAATAAAAATCAATCTCACTTTGTGTGGATTCACTGTACAGGTAGCCTACATCAGTACTTTGCTCAGTGCGAAAAGTTTGGGTCAAAAAAGCGCATTCATCGAGAGCTAATTGCTCTTCTTGCTCATAAAATCGCCGACGAATGTTTTTGCCAATCATGTTCCAAATTCGAGCGATAAATGGGTCCAATGGATATATTTTTTTGAGTTTAGTGGGTAAAAACCGCTCTTTATGCCAATCGTATCGAGTGATTGACCTGACTGAAAAATGATCTTCCTGCAATTCAATCAGTTTTTTGACCGTATTGGGACTTTGGATGTCGGTATCCGAACGCAGACTTTCATAGCTGACTCGAGAGTTCAAAGATCTGATCATCTTGGATGAGAGGGCGACAAGGCTTCGTTCGGAAGTTCGCAGCTCAGTCCACGTCCCTAAAATCCAATCTGTGTAAAGAGAATAGGTGGAGTCAGAAATTTGCTTTGTTTTAGAAAACTCAGCCACACAACGAGGAAATCCTCCACAGATTTTGTAATGAGACCAAGCCACTGAAAGATCGATTTTTTGATCATCCAACCACTTTTGATTGATGTGAGCCAATCGGAAAGGGTCCAGTGAGGGGCGTATGTCTGGATAAAAAATCTGAACATATTCGCGAAAGCTCCAGGGTCTGGCAAATATGACTTTCCCTTGGCCTTTTCGTCCTGGGAGACGCTCGCCGGATTCCAATAGATGCCGAGCTTCGCTACCAGTGCACCAAATCCGACAGTTTTTCAGCAATCCCTCGGAATATGCTGCTCGAAGAGCGTGATGCCAGTCGGGAATCGATTGCACTTCATCCAACACAATCGTCGTGGGACCACTGATCACTCGTTTGAGGTGTTGATACAGATCATTTTTTTGCAGAATAATTGAGCAATCAGTAAATACTATGGTTTGTGTATCTTTGACCGTAGTGAGAAAAAGTTTGAGCGAGGCAGTTTTACCAATCTGACGAGGTCCATAAAGAATCGATATGCTACCGAGAGGGGTATTGAAAATCGGCAAATGAATTGCTGATTTTTCAATTATGTCTGAATTAACCCAGTTATTAGAAGCATCTATCAGACCTTGATCTTCTAGTAAGATATCGTAATTATTACTTAAAGTGTCATTGTAAAATAACCGCATTTAAATTGACGATAATGTATTTTTATTGAAAAATCAAGATCGTTGTCGACTATTTCATAATAGGCTCTTCCCGTTCAAACCACGGAACAAAACCGGCATTGTCGTGTTCTACAAAAATTTCTGGGCGTTCGGATTTTTTATGTGCGAGTACTCGCCAACGCGAAGCGTTTAAGTATGAGCAACTAGGCGACGTACTCGACATAAAAAATTCGAATGCACAGAGATTTCATTCGGAAGTTACTTACAACCCCGGTTTTTTGGAGTTCTCTTGGAGTCGAGCGCGGATGCCGCCCAGGAAATTTTTGACCATCTCTTCGTGCTTCTCTTCGGCCGCCTGAGTTTTTGCGGGGACAATAGTTCCGGCCGAGGAAAACTGGGTGATGGCCAGATTTTCGACGAGTACGAGATTCTCTGGAATTTCTGCCAGGAAGCGGCTCGGGTTGCGTGGAACGGCTTTGCCATATCGAATTCGAGTTTGCGCACGAGTCAGAATCAGGCGTTCTTTGGCGCGCGTAATTCCCACGTAACAAAGCCGTCGCTCTTCACTCAGATCGGTAGACTCGTCGAGGGATCGTTGATGAGGCAGCAAACCCTCTTCGAGCCCCACCAAAAAAACTACGGGATATTCCATTCCCTTGGCTCCATGCAGAGTCAGAAGAATCACTTCGTCTTTTTCTTTTTTATCATCCTCTTTGTCTTCTTCTTCCTGCGCGTCGAGTGTGAGGCGACTCAGGTACTCACGTAGAAGAATAATCGGAGTGGCCTCCTCGGTGGAATCCTCTCCCATCAGGTCTTTGATGGAGAGTTGTCCGAGGGCGTGGACCATTTCTTCGACGTTTTCCCATTTGCGAGCGAATTGGGCTGGATCGTCACATTCTTCTTCTACGGCGCGCTTGAGCTCAAGCTGCTCGATTAGTTTTCGAGCCCAGAGCGAAATTCCCTGTGGAGTGGCAGGAGAATCAAATAGCGAATGTCGGATGGCATCGATGGTGTGCAAGAATTTTGAGATGGCTGCGGCCGTTTTAGGGACCAGCGTTTCAGCGTTCTGGCATGCTTCAAAAAAAGTAGTTTGATTTTGAATCGAATGCCGAGTCAGGGTCTCGATCGATGTTTTCCCGATCCCGCGAGCAGGCCAATTCAAAACACGTCGCATGGATGCATCGTCTTTTGGATTCACTACCAGGCGGAGATAGGACAAAAAATCTTTGATTTCTTTCCGCTCTAAAAACGACATCCCACCCACGATCGTGTAGGGAATTCGCCGCATTCGGAGAGCGTCTTCGAAAACCCGGGACTGCGCATTGGATCGGTAGAGAATTGCAAAATCCTTCCAACGACGGATTTTAGTGATTTGTCCAGCCTCTGCGCTGGTGGACAGGGCCAGGATTTCGTCAGCAACGATTTCTGCTTCGGCGCGATCGTCCTCGACGATTTTGAGTTGCAGAGGTTCGCCATCTCCTTTGTCCGACCAGAGTTTTTTTGCATGACGTTTACGGTTTTGACCAATGACTTGGTTGGCGGCATCCAAAATGGTCTGTGTGCTGCGATAGTTTTGTTCGAGTGTGATGGTTTTTGCATCCGGGTAATATTCAGCAAAGCGCAAAATATGTTCTGGTTCGGCGCCTCGCCAGCTGTAGATCGACTGGTCGTCATCGCCTACGACGCAGAGGTTTTTGTGCATCGAAGTCAGGGCTTCCAGAAGCCTGAATTGCGCAGGATTGGTGTCCTGATACTCATCCACTAAAATATATTGGTATCGTCTGCTGTACTGGAACTTCAGTGGTTCGTTTTTTTCAAGCAAGGTCACCGCTTGAAAAAGCAGGTCATCAAAATCCATTGCGTTGAGTGCTTTGAGCTGTTCTTGATAGCGGGTGAAGACCGATGCTGTGATGATGGCATAGTCTTCCTTCATGCGACCGGATTCCAGAAAAAATGCCTGCGCCTCGTCGGGTCCCATGAATCGATTTTTGGCTTGTCCGATCTCGAAGCGAATCCAATCCGGGTCGAATTTGCGATCATCGAGTTTGATGTGCCGGAGAATTTGTTTCACGATATCGGACTGATCGTTTTGATCCAAGATCGTGAAATTTTTTGTGTAGCCTAGGACTTCTGCTTGCTCACGCAGAATTTTTACACAAAGACTATGAAACGTGCTAATTGTAAGCCCTTTGGATGCTTGCTGGCCGCTGGATTTTTTGAGCATTCGCTTCACTCGTTCGCGAAGTTCAAGTGCTGCTTTGTTGGTGAAAGAAAGTCCGAGGATCCGGCCGGCAGGAATCGAATGGTGGCTGACCAGATGAGCGATTCGATGAGCCATCGTGCTGGTTTTGCCTGACCCCGCGCCAGCCAGGATCAAAAGTGGGCCATCGCGGTGAAGCACGGCTAGTTTTTGTTGTGGGTTGAGTTTTGAATGATCCAAACGTAAAGTAAACCTACCATGCTCATGCACGAGGTCAATATTTTGATTGTCGACGATGTCAATGCAGTGCGATTTCAGGTCAAAGACTTGCTGCGGGGGATGGGGTTTCGAAAGGTTCAGTCCGTAGGCACTACCGCAGAGGCCAAAGTTCTTTTGGATACCGAAGAATTTCAGTTGATTCTTTGTGACTGGCACATGGAGCCGATGGACGGGATTGCTTTTTTGAGGGAAGTCCGTACTAGCAGTAATCCCAAAATAGCCCAGGTATCTTTCATCATGGTGACGGGCGAATCGACCAAAGAAAAAGTAGTGGAGGCAGTGACGGCAGGCGTGGATGATTACATCGTCAAACCGTTGACGATAGGACAGGTTCAGAATCGCGTACTGGGAGTCTTAACCAAGAAAAAGATCTTGTAACGTTAGGGAAAAATATGACCGGAAAAAAATATCACGACAAGATTCAGGAATTTGTTCAAGAGCTAGGTGGGTTCGCAAAAACAGCCGAGGAGACCTTGTCAGCGATAGAGCAAGACATGATGGGAAAGAAGAATCAGTTCAATGTGTTTTACGAGCGTATGTTTGCGATTCGTGGATCGGCTCAGCAATTTGAATTGCCTCATATTGCGAAGATCGCTGGACTTGGAGAAGAGATCGCTCTCAAGGGAGCTGCTGCGGAAAGTCGCGCTCATGTTCGTAAATGTGTGGGTGCGCTTTGGGATGCGTTGACCACGGTGAAGTATTTGCTCGAACACTACCAAGAAGAGACGGGTGAGGAGCAGTCGATTTTGGAGAATCGCTTGCAGGCAACACTGAAAGCATTTGGCGGCGCTCGCCCGACCGTGAGCGATGATGAAATTCAGGAGTTGCTGCGGAGGCGTGGGTGAATTTTTCCCGAGAAAATTTTTACAGTGGCGTACCGAAGCAAGTCTGGTGCTCGGGGATTCTCCGCGCCAGGATGGCGCGAGCCCGAAGGGCGCGGACAACGACAGGAGGTCGGCTCCCCGAGACCAGAGCTTGCGTAGGTAAAAGCCATCTGTAAAAATTTTCTCGGGAAAAATTTTGCTGAACTCAGGACTGACTACTGCATGAGTTGCATCAAGTTTAACGGTCTGTCTGCTTGGATGGACGGGAGCAGGCGGCGCGTAGGTCTTGTTCGCAGGATTTCGGCGAGGCGCTCGGCCCGCAGGTAACGGTGGAATGTACACATTCGGTATTGATAGGGTTTGTCTTTGAGTTCGCTGGCCAGCTGCCCTACTTGAATTTGCAGAGGTTGTTCGGGGCGTGAATAGATACTTTCGAGAACGGTCTTCGAGCAGATTTCCCACGAAACATCTTTGGGCCAGTCGTTTCCTGTTGCCAGAATCAGTGTGCAGAGTTGAGCGAGGGATTGTCCGTTGGGACGATCCACTCCGGTGGGAGATTCATGAGCTTCGCGGGCCGCTCGATCCAATCGGTCTACGGAAAGAGCGAATATGGGTTCAAAATAGTTTCTGAAAGATTTGATATTTCCTTGGGTCAAGGTTCGGGAAAAATTGAGATCTGCGATCACCGGGCCTTTTTTTGCTCCCGACGCCAGGAAACGTTCCTGGATGGTTTGCCCCGAGACACGAAGAGTTTCGGCTACGTCTTTGGGAAAGTCTCCGTTTTCCAGATGATGTTGAATATCCCATCGGACAAAATTAAGGATCCGAGATTCAAAAAATTGAAGTCCTTCGCCCAGTTTGAGCAGCCGAAAAATCTCTTCAATTTTTTTCTTGTTCTTGTCCGGAGTTTTGTCTCCTGATTCGCTGAAGTCATTGAGGATGGCAATGACCTGGTGGATGAGGTTGAGGGTCTCGACGGCTAGATAACTCCACTGTGGATTGTTACGAGGCGTTTCGTTCTGCAGGTCAGTCAAAAAACCGCGAATCATGACCAGAGCTTCATAAGGAGACACATCAGCGGGAGTGGGTTCAAATGCAGCTGCCAAAAGTGCGTTGGGATCAACTGTAATGGTTTGCCCGAACTCAATATTCACTTGTGCCGTGACTCTCTCGTAGATTGCTTTCCAGTTACTAAAAAGTTTGTCCACGCTCAATTCGGTGAGCATGGTTCTTCGGACGTAGGATTCGATGGTGGTGTCTCTGGCAGTGTCCACTTCAGGACAAATTTTTCCGGGGCCGACCACCCAATAACAGGCGTATCGAAAAATATCGGACGAAAATTCTGCAAACGGGCTGGATGCGTCTTGGATGTAAGGCGGAGTCGTAGCGGACAGACCGTAGGCCAGAGTTTGGCTGAGAGTTGTGATTTTTCGCAAAAGCAACCCGAGTTTTGCCTCTTCGGTTCCACCTGCATCATAAAGTTGTTTAGTGTAATTCAGTTCGCCGATGATGAGGCGATAAGTATCTTCTAGCGAGTTGTATTTTTTCCAAATCTGCCTCTGACGTTGAGCTTCGAGAGGATTGCTGGGTTCAACTCCGTTTTTTACGGACAAAAGCCATTGGCTGAGAACCGGCAATCGTCGGCCTTGCAAATCCAATCCGCGCCAGATGGGATGAGGAGGTTCACCCGGTGTGGGGTAATAAGAAACTTCCAGCTGAATGAGGCCCAAAGCGTCGTTGGCCTGGCAGTAGAGTTCCGTCATGGATTCCATCCCGCATGCCAGTGCCATGGGCATTTCGTTGGCGTGCAGATCCCAAAGGGCGGCTGCTGTGCCAGATTGCTTGATGTACTCGACTCCCATATTGAGCAATTGGCCGATGATGAGCGTTCCAGCCCCGTACAGCGGAGAAATAAAACTGCCTCCGATCGCAATCAAATTACTCGCCATCTGAACTGCTGTAGCGGGGGATTGCTGCAGGCAGGCCCCCATGCCAGCTGTGCTTTTCAACATGTCTTGTAGGGTATTTGCAAGCATGGCAGTGGCTTCGTTGTAGTGGTACTGGTTTTTTGAGCTGGTGTTGTAGGTGTAATTTGCTTTTTGATCTGCCAAGTCGACTTGCGCAGTTGCGATTGCCTGTTGCAATGATGGGATGGTTGTCGGGTCTGTTGAATTTTGGAGGCTTAAAGTCAATTCCTGGACTCTTTCTTCCGCAATTCGAAGGTTGGAGTAACTGGTATCCGAGAGCAGGAGATTCACCTGCTGGCTGGCGCTCGTAATCGATTTGAATGTTTGCGAATATTTTTTGCAAGGATCGCTGTCTTGAATGGCTTGAACCACAGTTTCCAAAGCTCTGTTTTGCGAAAGAGCCATGTCGCTCCATCGGCCTTGGCTTTGGCAACCGCTGCGGAATGCGGAGATGAGTTCGTTTGCAGCGTTTACTTTTTTGTCTTTGCACGCGGAATTGAGCGCGAGAAGTGACGCTAAGAAAAATACTAAAAAAACATTACCCCTGCACAGCATTGGAGGGTGAACCTATGCGTCAATCTTGGAAAAGTCAACAATTGACGCAGCAAACATCAAAAAGGTGTCGGACACCTTTTTGTATTACTCCACCCGGGCAAAATGCGGGTCGCCGCGCACGTTGGCGTTTTTCAGGATGTCGCCGCGGTTTGGCGCAGAATCCTCGTCCGCATCTCGCTCTTGTTTCATTCTTGCTCGAAGCTTGCCTTCCTGGCCGCAGAGGTAGAATTCCAGGTCGCGGGCTTCTTTGCGGCTCGGGCTGACCAGACGGTAGGTTTTCTTGGGGGGGGAGCCTTTCAGAAAGGGCAGGAGTTCTTCGCGCGTGCGAGTGCTACGGGCAATGACTAGATAGCTAAAGGGAAGTGTCCGTTTATCAAGTCCAACGAGTTCATCCAGCAACTTCAAATACGGTGGGCGCCACCAGGTGACTTCCTCATGGCACCAGTCTTCGGGGTCTGCTAGTGCTCCACAGGCCTGGTGTCCGAGGCAGGGTAACAAAATTTGAAAATCATTCTGTTTCCGTTTCTCAAACCGTTCGATCAGTGCTTTGCGTAGTTCCAGCAGCTTGCGGGATTCCAGTCGCAATGCAGGTTCAACCAGGATCGCGACTCCCTCCATAGCCAGGTGGCGCTCCCAGTTCTCAATCAAAGTATCGGCCAGTGCTCCTGCATCCAAGCCGAGCTCGTTCAAAAAATAACTGCTGAGCCACAGATTGAACTGAGGCGCTCCTCGTGGCAGCAGAGGTTCTTGCCCCATTCGCACGGTCCGATGAAATGGACGCACCGACCAATCACGCATCTCGGTCTCGCTTCCGACGTGTTTCCAGTAATTTTCGGCCCAGGCCTGTCCTAATTGCAAAGTCGCACGATCCTGCTCAATCAGCGCCCAGCTACCCGCTGTGGGAAGTCCCACGGAATCTGGGGAGTAAGCTTCTCCCGCCATCACTCCGCATGCTCCTGATGCGGGACCCGCGCCGAACTCGATGGCCATTAGCTCAGAACCCGCGTTCCAGCGGAAACCGAGGCGGCCCAGCTCCGACCAGACGGAGGCGACTCGAAACAGATTGCATGGCATGTAGTAGAGCCAGTAGGCCAGGCGAAGGTTCTCCGGATTGGAGCTGGATTGCCAGTAACGCTGAAAATCTCCGATTTTTTCAACTGATTTAGTTGATTTATTCTGAGATTCGATCCGATTAAAAATATCCGAAAGCCTCTCTAAATGAGGCAATACCGACCGGGTCAGAAAACGACGTGCGCGAATATCGTCTAAAACTGCGATAAAACCGCGTTCCGTGGCAAATCGGGCCATTTCGTCTTCGAAAGCCTTGCCAAAGGCGTCGGCTAGTTTTTGAGGAACTTTCATAGGGTTTGAGGGACTCTCATTTGAGACAAGATATATTTGTATATTTAATCAGTGTAAAGTATAATGTGAGGCGTGTTTCCGAAACTTCAATACCCTATTCACCTCCTGTGTGTAGCTTTTTTGAGTCTTGCCATTTTTTCAGGCGGATGTCGAAATGAACTCACGACAGCGCTGAAAGAAAATTCTGACTCGGTGATTGATGAGGTTTTGGGTGTTAACCTCGAAAGAGCTTTGGCTCGAGTGGGGATGAACCCAGCGCAAATTGAAGCCTATTTGTTGAATACAGATCCCGGCCGCAACACTTGTGCTCAAAACTATCATCCATCGATTCCTCAAATCCTTGAACAAAGGCAACGGATTGGTGCTGACCCCTATCTGGCAAATCGAGTTTGCAGCAAAAAAGGTGTTTTTAAGCTGATTGGTCTCTGCTCGGTTATGTCTTCCCTGATCAATTTTTCGCCCTCTGCCATCAAAATGAAATTAGAATGGGACTCTGTTTATTGGAGAGCCGTTCATCTTTTGAACCTGGTTTTTCATCTCAATCACATGGGAGAGGACGATCAGATTTTATATAATACGCTTTTTGGCATAGTCGATGAAATCAAGTCACAAAAAGTCGATCAAATCGTTGCGTCCGGTCAAAAGGTTGATACGGTTTTCATCGGGGACTCGTTGATGATGCTTTTTGAGGAGTATCTCAAGACGCTGGATCATCCAGAGTTCACTCACGCTGTTTTCATGGGAATCGGCGGTGAAAGATCGGATCATTTTCTGTATCGAATGGCAGATCATATTTTTCGTCTTCGTCCCCATACAGTGGTGATTTCTACGACAGGAAATGACTTGCTTCAAAAATGTCCGTTTGGCCCCATTCACGACAATCGTCAAAAAATTGCGGAACGACTGAGACTGGCGGGCATTCCTCGGGTGATATGGATTTCGCTCCCGCCGGTGATCAACAAGGCCGATGGAACAGATGCGACCTACGCCATTGTGGAAGAAAACAAAGATATTCAAAATCTATGGAAATACGGCATCGAATACATGGATGCTTTTTCACGCCTCCAAACCGTGGGTGGATTGCCGCAGCTGGGATACTACTCTGCTGAGGGAACTCACCTGACGCATCTGGCTTATCACGATGTCTGGGTTCCTATGCTGCATGCCATGGGCGTGAATTAAGTCAGGCGCGAATGAAGACAAGCTTAGCCAGCAATACGCTCATGCCATCGACGAAAGCCCTGATTCTGGGCGAGCGTCTTTCTGGTAAAAGAATCGCTGCTGAACTCGAAGAGCTGGGAATTGAACCCGTATTTCCAGACGCTGGTTTTCCGTCGCCCACTGACCCAGATGCTGTTGAGAAACTCCGTGCCGCTCTCCTGAAATTTCAGGGCATGGCAGGTTTGGAGTGGGAAGGACAGCCCCATCTGGTTCATCCAGGAGCGAGTTATTGGGCCGAACGGCCGGAACTCGTGCAAGTCGGACAGGATCTCGGGCTTATGGTGATTGCTCCCACCGTGCGATGCTTGTCGCTCTTCAGCAATCGTCTGAGTCTGCTGACCCAAGCGGATGCATTGAAAATTCCTCACTTAGTCCAAGAGTTTTCTCCCTTCCACAGCAAGCGCGAGATTGAGCGTTGGTTGAAGAAAACCTCAGCTCCGTTTCCGATTGTTCTCAAATCCGTGAGAGGCGTCGGCGGAGTGGGGCTTTTAGCCATTCACAGTGCTGACGAGTTGAGTGCGCGCCTACCGCTTTGGATTGAGCAGCTTCAAAGTAGCTTTGACGAGTCGATTTTCTTTGCTGAGAGGCACCTCGAAGGTGCGCGGCAAATTTCCTGCCCTTTTGTTAGATTCAAGGATGGCACGCTTAAATTTTTCCCGGTTCTGGATGTTTCTCTGCAGTGTCGTTATCGAAAGTTAGTTGAATTTTGCGGGGGTGTGGACATTGATCCGAAAACCTTCGAACGAATTCAGCATTGGTCAGAACTGCTTCTGAAAAAATGCGGTTATGTTGGAGTTGGTACGCTCGATTTTGCTTTGGATGGTCCTCGCGCATATCTCCTCGGGGGCAGTCCTCGCTTGACCTCAAGTTTTCCGCTTTGGGAAAAGGTCGCGGGCACTCACGCAGCTGCCTGGCAAATGGCGACGCTCAAGTCCACAGTAAAACCATCGGAGCTGCCCGCAATGAAACCTGATCGAATGTGGTCGCAGGCGCTGTCGCTTCGCCTTTATGCTGAGGACTTGCTGATGCAATTACCTCAGCCGGGGGAAGTTCGTGAGGCAACAGATCGGACTCTTTGGAAGCTTCCGGGTGCTGTGGCAGAACTCCATTTAGGTGTGAAAGCGGGCGATGACCCTCAGTCGAATTCTGATCCGCTCATCGGCTGGGTTCTGGTGGGAAGCCCGATTCGCAGACAGACGATTTTGGCAGCGATGCATGTTTTGAATGAAGTTTGGATCGCGGGCGGGCTTCAGACCAATGAGCGTTTTTTGATGGAGCTCTTGAATCACTCCTGGGTGAAGCAGGGGATGTTCCACGCCAGTTTTGTCGACGAGGAATTCATTCCCGAGATTCGCCCTCCGCAGGAGTGGCTGGGAGTTTTCGCAGCACTATGTGAATCATTGGAAGGAAGGGCGAGTGGCTCACGCCACGACCAAAAACCGACCAGATGGATCGTGGGTGATCAGCGTGCCCCAGAAAAGTTGGAAAAAATTAAATGGGTTCATGATCCAGTGACGTGGGAGCGCGGAGAAAGACTGCCTGGTCAACCCGCCGAGCCAGGAATTTCAGGTACACTTCAAATCGCTGAGGGACAAATCCGCCGCTGTTGCGCCTATCCCCTGGGTAATTCCCGTTGGCGCGTTCGAATCGGCTCATGGTCGGTGATGGTGCGCAAATCCCTGATCACCAAAAACTCCGATGGAGCTCCGATTCTGCCAGTCACCGCCCTGACTTCAGGGCGAGTTTATTCCATTCATTTTCGCGCTCAGGCCAAAGTTCCCGCCCATCGCAATATGATCCTGATCGAATCGATGAGAATGCTGATTCCTCACGCGCTTCCCATTACGGCCAAAATTTCCAAATGGCTGGTTAAGCCTGATCAAGAAGTTTTCTGCGGCCAGGTTCTGGCGGAGTACGAAAAACTGGTTTAGCATAGTCTCTATGCCAAGCTATTCGCGCAAAGTGGAAATCAAGGGGAAGTCTGCACAAGAACTGTATGACAAAGTCGCCGGTGACATCGATCGGTTTGTCAGCAAAATCCCGATGGGGAAATTCGACATCGATCGGAATGCCAGCGCCAAAACAGTGGATGTAAAATCCTCGATGGCGACAGCCTCCCTCGTTTGCAAAGAAGGCTGCATCGAATTGAATGTGAAGCTGGGTCTGATGGCGGCTCCCTTTCGAGGAAAACTCGACGAAGGTATCAATAAGTGGCTGAGCAAGACCTTCGGCATTCAAGCGTAAATTCAAAATCTAGTGTCGGTCGTGCTGCGGCCGCAATGAGTGTGGCCACGCTGATGAGTCGTGTTCTAGGGCTCGTGCGCGAACAGGTTTTTGCTTATTTCTTTGGTGCGGGTCATGCGACGGATGCTTTTCAGATCGCGTTTCGAATTCCTAATTTGCTGAGAGATTTATTTGCCGAGGGCGCGATGAGTGCTTCGCTCGTGCCGACGTTCACGCGTGTGCGGGCCGAAGAAGGGGATCGTAGGGCTTGGCGGGTGGCCGGGTTGGTGTTCCGGGTTCTTTTTGTTTTTGTTTCATTTTTAGCGGTGGTGGGGGTGATTTTTGCGCCTCAATTGGTAGAAATTTACGCCAGCGCGTATCACCTCGTGGAAGGAAAATTCGAATTAACGGTGACGATGACTCGTCTGCTTTTTCCTTTTTTTCCTTTGGTTGCTCTGGCTGCCGCATTCATGGGGATTTTGAATGCGTGCGGGAAGTTCTTTTTGCCGGCGTTTGCCTCGGCACTTTTTAATGCAGCTTCAATTGTCGTTGGGGTTGCATTGACTTTACTTCTGCCGCAGTGGGGAGTCGAACCGATTGTGGGAATGGCGATTGGAGTTTTGGCGGGAGGAGCGGTTCAGGCTTTTTGCCAGCTGCCGACGCTGTACCGCGTGGGATATCGTTGGCCGGGATTTGTGGCGGGGAAGGACCCTCTTTGGCATCGTGATCCGGCTTTGCGCAAAGTCCTAGTCATGATGTTGCCCGGGACGCTGGGGCTTGCCGCGACTCAGGTGAATGTCCTGGTCAACAGCATTCTCGCGACCTCACAAGGCGCTGGCGCTGTTTCGTGGCTCAATTATGCTTTCAGGTTGATGCAGTTCCCGATCGGTGTTTTTGGAGTTTCGTTGGCCTCGGCGACTTTGCCGCAGGTTTCGCGAATGTGGGTGGCCAAGGATGTTGCGGGCACGGCTCAGGTGATTCAAACCAGCCTCAGGCAAGTTTTTGCGGTCAATTTGCCCGCTTCTGCGGGGTTGGCCTTTCTCGGTGTGCCGATCATCCAAATGCTCTTTCAGCACGGACGGTTTGATGCCAGCGACACCCAGGCTACGGCTTGGGCGCTCGCGATGTACGCGGTCGGGTTGACCGCGTATTCGGGGGTCAAAGTCCTGGTTCCAGTTTGTTATGCGCTCGGAAAGGTCCGAATTGCCGTGATTTCGAGTGTTTTTTCGGTCTTGTTTACGTTGCTCTGCAACTGGCTCTTGATCGGACCGATGGGTTTTGCGGGGTTGGCTCTTGGGACATCGTGTGCAGCGGTTTTGAATTTTGTTTTTTTATTATTTGCTGTGCGATTGGCATTGGCCGCTCAAGGGCAGAGTTTCGACTGGGGTCCGATTTTCAAGCCATTCGTGGTTTATCTGGGGGTGGCATTGGGAATGGGTGCGGTTTGTGGGGGCAGTCATCATCTCTGGGATCAGTTCTTAGGAAGCCCCGAAGGTGCAATGGGCCGGATTTTCAAGGTTTTGGTGCTGGTGGGAGAGGGTGGATTGTTCGTGATTGGGGCTGCGTACCTGCTCCGGCTTCAGGATTTATTGGACGCTTTTGATATTTTTACAAAAAAAGTAAAAAACAAGCTGAGTCGGAAATCAAATTGAGCTAAGCTCCGGCATAGGGAATGAGGAACTCATGAGCGCCACACAAAGAGATACCGTAAAATTACTGTGCAAAAGCATTGTGAACCGTCTGGAGAACGCCAAGGCGATCACATTCTCGCCCCGGCTTCGGCAGATCATCCAGGATGAGCTTTACTCGCTCCTGGGTCCAGGGATTTTGACCGAGCAAGACCTCCGCGAGCGGGCCTTGTCCCGAATGGGAGCGCGAGCCGAGGCGTTGGCAGATTCGCAGTTTGCCGAGAGCGACCAGTTCAAAGCCGCCAAAGCCATTGTGAAGTCTACGTTTGGCGATGATGAGCTGAACGGATTTTTCTTCCAAACCTCGATGCGCGAGTTGGCCACCCGTGTAGCCAGCTATCTGATGCGTTCCACTCATATCGATGATGTCTATGAAACCGATGATGAGATCGAGAAGCGCGTGATTGATACGATCAAGGGTTTTAACCCCGAAAATTTACACTAAGTTCGAGTCGGAGAGATTAAAGGACCATACAGGTCTTGATCCAAAGGAATTTGGATTTCACTCGGATTCGTTTCGTCACAAAATACAACGTCAGTAGCTTCAACCAAAGCGATGGGCTGGCATTCGGCTGCTTCTCCCATCACAAAAACAGCTGCTACGGCCAGGGAGTCGACGACGTTAACCGAGGTCATCGTGATCTTTCTTCCAAAAAGGTCGCTATCACCAACGAGATTTCGAGTAGCTTTGAATCCCCAGTGAGCCAGCGCGATTCCTGTCACGCCTCTTCGGAGAGGGTGGGTATGTGAGTCGGTAATGATGATCCCCAGATTTTTGATTCCCGATTTATTTCTGAGAAACTCCCAAATTTGACGAGCGGAAGCAAACGAATCGCGGGGATAGAGAATATAAGCTCCGTCTTCGCTATTGGATTCGTCAATTCCAGCGGAGGGGATGAGGATACCGTCTTTGATCGTTAGACTGACTCCATAAATAGTTTCGCAGATCAAGACGTCGGCTTCCTGTTGAATGAGTTCGGCCTTAGAAATCTGGGATTTTTGGACCAATCGGTTTTCTGAAACAGAAATGATCTTGGAAGTAATGGCGATGATGGTTTTTTCTTGGAGTTGGCCTTCTAGGTGCTGCCAGAGGAAATCTTCGAGGGGGATGTCTGCTCTGTAAATCGAAGTTTGAATTGGTTTTGCTGAGAGTGAGGAATTCATAAAGTGGTTGTAGCGTCATAAATTGAGATTGTCCAAAAAGCAGAAAACAGATAGGCCCTAAAAGAGGTCAAATCGATGAATTCTACACTATCTTACACCGTCCAATTTGATGTGGTTTCGCCCAAGTCCAATGCTGCAGCCGTGCATGGAGTCCAAGAGTGCGTGGTTTTGCCAACCGAGGATCGCAAGAAGCTATTAGATCGTCCGAGTACGAAGGCGGGCCTTGCGAAGACTGAATTGCAGTTTTTATTGGATGAGTTGAAGCCGGATGCATCCGCGCATACGCAGTCAATCGAACTTCATCGCGAGGGCGGCGGAACTCTTCGAGCACTTTTGCTGAGTGCAACGGTTTCGACTTTTGATTTGCATGAAGGGATTCGAAAACTCTATTCTCCGGTGACGCCAAAAAACCGCAGTGTAGATGTGGTTTTGGATGTGGCTGCTTTGAAGGCCGCAGACCAAAAACGCGCTATCGAGGCTTTTGCCAGCTTTGTCGTTTTGCAAGCTTGGTCGCCAGAGAAGTACGGGCGCAAGGCCAAAAGCTCCGACAAGAAAAAAGCTTTGCAGGTAAAAATCAGCTCTCGTTTGGAGGAGGATGAGGTTCTCAAGTTTTGTGAGAAGGGGCGGCGTTTGGCGATCGCGACCAATCGCGTGCGGACTCTGGCGGAGTTGCCCGGAAACCACTTAACACCCCATATTTATCGTAAGCGTATTGAGGAAATGGCTGTACAATGGAAAGTCCGATATGAATTTTTGGACGTGAAAGAGCTTCGAAAACGCAAAGCAGGTGCTTTCCTGGCGGTTGTGCAAGCAGACTCTGAAACCGAATCCGGAATTGCCAAGCTGACCTACAAGGGACCCGGGAAAAATTTGAAGAAACTAACCTTGGTGGGAAAGGGTGTTTGTTTTGATACCGGCGGATACAATGTCAAACCAGGTGATTACATGCAGGGAATGCACAGGGACATGACGGGTTCGGCCCTCGCGCTTTCGATCTTGGATTTCCTGGTCGAAAGCCGCGCAGCTCTTGAGGTCAACTGCTACTTGGCCATTGCCGAGAATTTGATTTCACCCACAGGGTATCGACCCAACGATGTGGTCGTGGCATCGGATGGGACATCGATTGAAGTGCTCGATACCGACGCTGAGGGACGGATGGTTTTGGCGGATGCTCTGTCGATTGCGACACGAGAGACAAAACCTGATTTGATGCTCGATTTTGCGACATTGACAGGCACCTGTGTGCGCGCTCTTGGCACCAAGTGGTCCGGTATTTTTTCGCATTCAGAATCCCTTGCTGTGCTGGGTGTGGAATGTGGAAAAACTTCTGGTGAGAGAGTTTGGAGTTTTCCTGTGGGTGCGGATTATGCTGAAGGACTCAAATCAGATATTGCGGACATCGCGCAGCTGGCGAAAGGAAATTTGGCAGACCATATCTACGCCGCGACATTTTTGAGCCATTTTGCGGGCAAAGGTACTCCATGGATTCATGTGGATCTTGCGTCGGAATCCCATAAGGGTGGATTGGGCTTGGTGAATTCAGAGACCACTGGTTTTGGAGTGCGATGGGCAGTGGAATTGGTTGAAAAATATTTATCTTAATTCACAAGTAGTGTGCATAGCTGCTTGAATACGAATAAAGGGTGCTAAAAATTTGGGAATCACTTTGATGTGAGCGGCTTGAGCAGCACATCCAATTTCGTCTTCTAAATAATGGCTGGTGACCAGGTAAGCTTTTTTCCCTAGCAAGCTGCTTTCTATAAAATTCAGTCCATTTTCTGAGGTCTTCCGGAATTCGTGGTCAACTAAAAACAAAGATTTTGAGGAGAGAGTAGGTAGGTACTCTAGTGCTTCCGTAGTGGATTTAAAGTGTATTATATCCATAACATTTTGCAGCCTAGCTTTCCATACCTCGTGGATGGATGGGTCATCATCGATGACTACAATCGAATCAATATTCTCAAGACTAAGTGAATCAGCAAGCCAAGGGGGCGACTGGATTACAGGAATAATCAGGTTGATTACGGTTCCAAATCCGAATTGAGTGAGTAATTCAAATCGTCCAGAACAAGCCTCTAGGGCATTTTTTGCGTGTGTCAATCCCGGTCCTAGGCCGTGTTCTTTTGTTGTTGTTTTCATTCCTTCACGGATTTTTATTTCGACTTCCGGAGGGATTCCTCCAGCGTTATCCTGAATAGTCAGGCGAATAGCACTGTTGCCGGCTTTACTCAGAGTCAGGGTGATTCGACAGTTTCCAATTCTGTTATTATCCAAGAAAGAATCAATGCTGTTATTCAGCAAATTCGAAATCGCTCTGCCTAGTGTTTCCTCATGAAGGTTAATCCAGAATCCATGGATATAATCCAAAACAATCAGATCCAATGTAACATTTTTTGGCAGGATTAAGCGTTTTTCCGAGATAATGCTTTCGACAACCGAATATGCAAGACAGCTCTTGTTTATGAAGTAACGGCTGTCTTTTTTTTCATTCGATTGCGACTTGATAAGAGTGTCTGCGATCAGATGAATTCGTGCGGCGACAGAGTTGATCATTTGCCGTGAGTCTTCTGGCAAGTAGTCCACTTGGCTGGTGAGCATTCGCAAGGCCGCTAATGGAGATCTGATGTCGTGAGACATTTGTGTTGCAATACGACTCATTTGTTCGTTTTTTTCTTTTTCTGTTTTTAGGTTTTTGAAAATATCCAGTGTGCTTTGGCTCAATTGACGAAATTCGGTAATCTCGCTGCTGCTAATGCTTGAAACAGAAAAATTGTTCGAGCTGTTCGCTGAGCTGACATTTTTGTATAGCTGATGAAGTGGTTCGATGATGAATGTCCTCAAATAAATGGTGAAAGCTGATAAAATAATCAGCATCATAAGAATCCATCCAAAAATTAGACCAGCTGTAGGCAAACCACTGGATTTTAGCCAGATCAAATGAATGCTGTGCCAAGATAAAAGAGCGGATATCGATAGCAGGAATCCGTATATTAGCAGCCTTGAATCAAGCGATTGAAAATCCCATGTTGTAATTTTTGCATCTTGATCGCCTCGAATCCCGTTTTTATAAAAAGATTTGAGCCCCAAGTAGATGATCAACTGTCCGAATATCCAGAAACCCTCTGTCGCTAATCCTTGTGTGAGAGTTCCGAATATTTCAATATATTCCATAATTATACTGTATGAAAATATAGTTAGCATGCCCGCCGATATTAGTCTGAGCCCTGTATTTGAGCCAAATACTAGAAACAGTATTGCGTACCCGACGATGAGTCCTTTAGATAACATGCAAACGAAGTGGCAACCAAAACTCCACCAGGGTAGCCCCTCGGCAAGCATTTTTGGAACAAATATCAAAAGAAATCCTACAGCAATCAAACCGGAAAAAACAGCCGGGATTAAACGGTGTTTTGGATTGGAAAGATAGGCATTGATGAAGAAAAAAATGGCTGCAGTCAGCAGAAAAAACATATAAGATCCGTTGTAGGACATCTCCAACGCAGTTCCCCTTAAATTAGTCAAATTCAGTACATTGATTTCAAAATTATAAACAACGTCGCCGATCAGCAGAAAACAGAAGGAAAAAAATAAAATTCCTGTGAGTTTGTTCAAGCGAGATCTGACGATCGTGTGCGTAATGGATAGCAATAATAGATCGATTCCAACTTCGATGATCCCGGTGAGAGTGCCGAATACCAAGTTCCAGTTTGAAGTGTCACTTTTCAGGAATGCCAAGAGTAGGTAAACCCCCATCAGGGCCAACGAACCCATCACGCTGGTATTTCGCAATAATGAAAGTCTATTTGTAACTGTTCAGCCTGATTATGCGAGCAGTGGCTGAAGCGGTGCACCTAAAA
>CAYILR010000006.1:0-111423 GCA_964364175.1 uncultured Bacteriovoracaceae bacterium | reverse complement strand
CCGTCAAAAAAATACTTCCTCAAATTTTGACGCGCGACCTCTCCGGGGCACAGTAGCTGACATGACGCCTCGAATCGAATCATAGCCTGTTTTACTAGATGCGTCTAGTCAAGGATCTGTTAGGAATTAAAACCCGCAGCGGTGCGCTAGGAACCTGCGAACTTGCTCGGCCGCTGGAACCGCCGGCTGCTCGGACCTGGCAGACGACATCTGGAATCGTCTCAGTGAATTTTCACAAGCCACTTGATTGAGATCCTCATACTCCCGAATCAACGCCGCTGGATAAGGAGCACGGCCGGTGGAAGAATAAAGCACTGGTTCACGGGCCGAAAGAAATGCGAGCTTCTTGGCATCCTGGCCCAGGATTTTTTGAATCGTCGCATGGTATTTACCCACACGATAAAAATCTTCGAGAATTTTCTCGCGCGAAATTTTTCCACCCTCTTGCCAGTAGCGCTGGCATCGAGAGACCTCTAAAATATCAGCAGTGCTCGGATCATTTTTCGTGTCCCTGACAAACTTGCATTCAGTCGCAATTGCATCGACTTCACCGCCGGGACTTTCCAAGGTCGCTTGGATATAGCGCAAGGGAGTCAGCTTTGGGTCATAGGGATCCCACGATGGATCAGCCAACGCATGAGTCATTTCGTGAACCAGATCGAGGGCCATTTCAGCCACGGATTGATCTTCTTTGAGTTGAACAGTGACTTCGCGCTCGCGACGTTCTTTGCCTGTCACCGGGTCCCAATGACGAGTAATCACCGCGTCGGTTTTGGAAACCGAAGCCAGACGAACCTTCGAAAGCAGTGCTTTTTCAGCCGAAAGCCCCCAGTGCCGAATCGCTCTTTGAAGTAGCTCCCGACCCGTCGGAGTCCCTCCGACTAGGCGAATGACCTCTTGAATTTTGGATGTTTCGACAGGCGAATCCGGTGAAGCAGCCCGGACCACCGATGCCGCCACAGAAAAACCTAATAAAAACAAGGCCACCATCCACCTTCGACTCACAAAAACTCATCGGAAATTTTTGCCCACCTCTAAAATGGGAAAAAGGTGGCCCCCACCTTTTGGCAGCAGTTTGCGTCAAAGCAATAAACCCTCACAAAATCCTTAAAATGCATTACTTGACTCAGGGGGGCATTTTTAGCAATACGTTGATCCTTATGAAGAAGACCTGCTTTGTCCTTTTTTTGGGTGTGATCTTGGGCATTTCCACTCTGTCACCGGCCGCCGATGCCAAGGAGCAGCTGTGGGTCTACACTTCGGTTTATAAGGAATACATCTCCTTAGTGAAAAAAGCCTTCGAGGAGAAGAATCCCAATATCGAAGTCATGGTTTTTCAAGGCGGATCTGAGAAACTCCAAGCCAAGGTCGAAGCCGAGCTGACTGCGAACTCGCCCCAGGTTGATGTCGTGATGACTGCCGATCCTTTCTGGGCGCACGAGATCGAAAAACGAGGACTGGCCCTGCCGGGATCTCCGACGATTGAAACGACTTATTACTCGATCATGGTCATGGTGGCTCACAAAGATTATCCAGCCGACAAGCGCCCCAAGTCATTTCAAGATTTGACGAAGTCTGAGTTCAAGGGATTGGTTCAAATGGGCAGCCCGTTGGATTCCGGAACCATGTTTAGCACTGTTGCAGTTTTGAGCCGCAAATATGGTTGGGATTACTTTAAAAAACTCCGTGACAATCAAGTTGCAGCAAATGGTGGCAGCTCCGCGGTTCTGCAAAAAATTGAATCGGGTGAGAAAAAAGTCGGCATCGCACTCTTGGAAAATATTTTGTCCAACTTGAAGCGCCAAAGCCCGATCGTGATGCTCTACCCCGAAGATGGGGCGATCGCGATCCCCAACATGCACTTCACGATGAAAACATCGAAGCACGCCGTAGCTGCTGAACTTTTCAGAAAATACCTGGTTTCTAAAGACGGGCAGAACTTGCTGCGAACCGGCAATATGTACACCGTCCGAAAGGATGTTCTTCCACCTGAAGGAAGCAAGACTCTCGCAGAGATCACAAAAAACGCTTTGCCTTGGACCCCAGAACTGGTGGACGCCATTGCAACTGACGCGAAAAAAATCAAAAAGAAATTTTCGGAACTCGTTTTGGAATAAACACTCCTGATGTCAATCTTCACACTCATCGCAGTTGGGATTTTGCTCCTTTTCCCGATCCTTGGATTGTGGTTTGAACTACGCGTGGAGGCCCTCCAAGAACTCTTGGAGATGGCATCGTTCTACAGATCAATTCAAGTCACGCTCATTTCGGGTCTTGGAGGCGCGCTAGTTTCCCTCCTGATCGGAATCCCCTTCGCACGACAATTTGCGATTTTTGATTGGAAGGGAAAGCGCTGGCAGCGACTCATGCTGCTCATGCCCTACCTGATCCCGAATTTTGTCTTGGCAATCGCGTACGTTCTGGTTTGGAATCCCGCAACCGGACTCATGAATTCCTGGCTGCCTTTTCCGGGTGGACTGTATGGACTCGCAGGAATGATTTTCTTGTTCGGTATCGCGCACTCGCCAGTTGTATTTTTATTTCTCGAAGAAAAATTTCGCAGACTCGATCCTTCCTGGCGAGAGGCTGCTCGACTGTCCGGTGCAGGATCGTTGCGGACATTTACCAAAATTGAATTGCCGGTTCTTCTCCCTTCGATTCTCAGCTCTTTTAGTTTGTGTTTCGCTCTCAATCTTTCGGCTTTTGCGATTCCGGCCTGGATCGGTGCCCCCGCCAAAGCCTATCCACTCACTTACAAAATCTACCAATCCGTTCAAATGGGGTCCGAAGGCCTGGCTACCGCTGCGGTTCTGTCCGCAATTCTATTTTTGTTCACTATTCCTTCGTTGGTCCTCAACAGCTGGATCCAGAGGAAAGAAAAAAAATACACTTTGGTTTCGGGCAAAGCTTCCAGGATCAACAGCACTGCGCCTTCCACACGCTCACAGATTTTTTTTCAAATCGGATTTTGGCTGATTCAGTCCATTGGATGGATCTTGCCAGTTGCGTTCTTGTTCGTGTCGACTTTGGTAAAACCCGGATGTCTGCAAATGGGCGGTTGGTCCTGCCTTCCGGACGCTTCGCTCAGCGCGTATCACTACGTGATTTTCGATTTGGCTGAGACACAAGCAGCCCTTCAAGGAAGTCTGCTCTACGGCTCGTTGAGCGCTTTGATTATTTTATTCCTGGCCGTCTTTCTGATGGCGATGTTTGGAAGAAACCCCTGGATTTTGCGTTGGGCCGATACGTTGTACTCTCTTCCTGTTGCAACTCCGGGCGCAGTGATCGCTCTTGGATTGATCGTTTGTGCCTCCGGAAAATACGGAATCAATTTGTATAACACCGCGTGGATTGCTGTCGCGGCCTATGTGATCAAGCACTTTCACATGGCGTTTCAGTCACTCAAAACCGGATTTTCGAATATTTCAGTTTCATTAGTAGAAGCCGCAAAGCTGTGTGGCGCTGGGCCTACACAGACTTGGCGACGAGTGATGATTCCGATGTTGCAGCCCGAAATTCTGGGTGGATTTTTTCTCGTCATGGTTCCAATTTTGGGTGAGCTCACCATGTCGGTTTTCCTCGCCAGCCCATCTTTCAGAACCATCGGGATGGTGATGTTTGAGTTGCAGGATTATGCTGACCAAAACTCTGCTGCTGCCATGTCGATTCTTTTGATCTTGTTGGTACTAGCGGGGAATGGAATGGCGCGAATCTTGAGCAAAGGGAAGTTGGGGTACTAATATGGTCAACCTGAAAATAGAAAATCTATCCAAGGCAATCGGATCCAATCAAATTCTGCGAGAAATCTCGATCGATCTGCAAGAAGGCGAGCTCATTTCGCTCCTCGGTCCATCTGGCTCAGGAAAAACTACATTGCTACGATGTATTGCTGGCCTTGATCCAGCCGTCCAGCAAACTGGAAAAATCATTTGGGGAAACGAACCGCTGTCAGACGGCCGAAAACTCGTTCCCGCCGAAAAACGTCGGTTTGGAATGGTTTTTCAAAACTATGCCGTTTGGCCTCACTTGAATGTTTTTGAGAACGTAGCGTTCCCGCTGCGTATCGCCAAAGAGTTGAGCGAATCGCAAATCACCGATCGAGTTCGGGATAATTTAAAACGCATGCATCTTGAGGCCTACGAAAAACGTTTTGCTCACGAACTGTCCGGCGGCCAGCAGCAGCGAGTAGCACTGGCTCGAGCACTCGTCATGTCACCCCGACTGCTTCTGCTCGACGAACCCCTCAGCAACCTCGATGCGGTTCTCAGAGATGAATTGCGCGAGGAGATCCAGCGGGTTCAAAAAGAACTCAACCTCACGACGATCCTGGTCACACACGATCAAAAAGAAGCCCTTTCCATGTCGGATCGGGTCGTGCTTCTCAATCAGGGGAAAATCGACTGCATCGGCAGCCCCGAGGATTTATACCTGACTCCTCCCACTCGATTCGCTTCAGAATTCTTGGCTGGAGCACAGCGCCTGGCAACCCCGAACCAAGGGGAGCAACTCTTTCTCCCCAGAAAATGGGCTCTAGGCGGCACCTCGATTCCAGCGGGATCAACCCAATACCATGGCAAAATTCAGACCCGTAGCTTCCTGGGAAGCGAATACGAGTACCATGCCGAGGTGACTGGGCTTGAAAACTCAATCCTATTTTTCTCCAAGGAGCGCCTGGATCCTGGCAAAGACGTAGTTTTGACTCAAATCCCCCGCGCCTTCCAATAAGGTAAGGCAATAATGTTTAATATATTAATTCCACTTGCTCATTCGCCCTGATCTTGGATATACGGGTCTTATCAGGACTTGATCGGTGGAGTGATGAGACAGGTACCTACGAAAAGCAGTTCTACAAACTGCACATCAGCTTTGATCGGAATTGTGGGGCGTGGCAGGTTGGGCACGCACCTAGCTTATTATTTATCCCAAAAAAATATTCCTCATAAAATCTGGGCACGCTCGGATTCTAAGAACCTAGAAACCGCTCTACAAGGTTGCACCACCATCGCCCTAGCGATCCGCGACGATGTGCTGGAATCGTTCATTGCCAAAAACCCTTTTCTGCATTCCAGGACCTTGGTTCATTTTTCTGGAGCTATGGTGCTGGAGCGCGCTTGGGGCGCTCATCCCCTCTATACATTTGGGCCAGAACTTTATTCAGCCGAAGTGTATCAAAAAATCCCATTTATTTTGGAAAAAGACTCTCCAGCTCTTGCCGAATTTTTTCCGGGTCTCGAAAATCCTGAATATCGAATTCCGGCTTCGCACAAAGCTCTCTATCACTCGCTCTGTGTATTGGCGGGAAACTTCACGGCTTTGCTGTGGCAAAAATTCTTTAACGAACTTCAGAACAATCTCAAACTACCGCCCGAAGCCTGCGAACCCTATGCACGCCAGATTTTCGAAAATATTTTAAAAAATCCGAATCAAGCGCTCACCGGACCCTTGGCGCGTGGAGACTGGAAAACCATTCAGAAAAATCTAGTCGCTTTGGGTGAAGACCCATTTGCCGATGTCTATCGCGCATTCGTCAACACACAACCCAGCAAGAAAGAACGAGGTCGCAATGAACATCTTTCAGTTTGAGGGAATGAAGCGCGAAGGGCGCAAAATCTCGATGGTGACTTGCTATGACACTTGGAGCGCGCGGATTATCGACAAATCTTCGGTTGAAATGATTCTTGTGGGCGACAGTCTGTCCATGGTGATGCACGGACATCCCACCACTCTTTCGGCCAGCACTGAACTGATGGCACTGCACACCGCTGCTGTTGCACGCGGAGCACCTTCCAAATTCATCGTGGGCGACATGCCGTTTCCGTCGTTCCGCATGGGAATTCCTGCGGCCATGCAATGCGTGGATGCTCTGATGAAATCGGGAGCTCATTCAGTGAAACTCGAAGCCGTGCACGGCCACGAAGATGTCGTGGCACACATCGTCGGAAGCGGCGTGCCTGTGATGGGGCACCTAGGTTTGACCCCTCAGTCTCATTTCATGCTGGGTGGATTTCGGGTTCAGGGAAAAACTCAGTCCGAGGCCGAAAGAATTATGGCTGACGCGCTCAAGCTACAAGAGCTGGGATGTTTTGCGCTTGTTTTAGAATGTGTTCCACCGGCACTCGCTCGAGAAATTACACAGCGCCTAAGGATTCCGACGATTGGAATCGGCGCTGGACCCGACACCGATGGACAGGTCTTGGTTTTGCAAGACATGCTGGGAATGAACCCTGACTTCAAACCCAAGTTCTTGAAGAAATATATTAAAGGATTTGAACTCATTCAATCGGCACTCAACGAGTACGATCATGAAGTGAAAAGCGGAATCTTTCCAGCACCCGAACATGCATACAAAACACCCGAGGTCACACACTGATGCCTCGAATTTTCGAATCCATCCACGAATGGCAAGAATTCAGAAAATCCCAGACATTTGAGGGGAAAATTCTCGGATTCGTACCCACCATGGGGGCACTTCATGCGGGACATGGCTCACTTTTCGGTCACGCTCGTCTCGAAAACGACTTTGTACTGGCCAGTATTTTCGTCAATCCCACTCAGTTCAACGACCCCGAGGATCTCAGACACTACCCAAAAACATTGGAACACGACTTGGCTCTTCTGAAATCCAAGGGAGTTGATTTTGTTCTCCTTCCCAAATTCGAAGAGCTCTACGCCGATCAATATCGCTACCGAATCAGCGAAAACGAGCTCAGCAAACGCCTGTGTGGAGCCAGCCGTCCGGGACACTTCGATGGTGTGCTGAGCGTAGTGATGAAATTTTTGATTCTGGCACAGGCGCAACGCGCTTATTTTGGCGAAAAAGACCATCAGCAGTATTTGTTGATTCGAGGAATGGCAGAGGCTTTTTTTGTCCCAACGCAAATCATTCCATGCCCGACAGTGCGTGAAGCCGATGGACTCGCGATGAGTTCGCGAAACGCACTCCTGACATCGGACGAACGAGAGAAAGCTCCATTCTTCTCAAAAACGCTTCGCGACTGCAGCTCGCTGAGCGTCGCCCGACTCGAGCTCGAGCAAGCAGGATTCCGAGTGGATTACCTAGAGGAGTGGAACGGGCGACGATTCGGTGCCGTTTTCTTGGGGAAAGTGAGGTTGATCGACAATGTCGCGACCTAAAATTCTCCTGGGATTGACTGGATCAATTGCTTGCTTCAAATCAGCGGCCTTGCTCAGTCAATTGGTACAAAAAGACTACGAGGTCAAAACCGTTGCAACACCGGGCGCGCTGCGAATGATTGGCGAAGCGACGCTCGAAGGACTTTCGGGGTCTCCCGTATTTAAAGACATCTACGAATCTGGCCGTGCCATGGATCACATTCACTTGGCGAAGTGGGCAGATCTCATGCTCGTTTGTCCAACCACTGCCAATACCCTGAACGCAATGGCCAACGGAATTACGGATTCGGCCATTTCAACTTTGTTTTTAGCTTGGGAATTGAAATCAAAGCCCTGGTGGATCGCGCCCGCAATGAACCAGGCGATGTGGAAACACCCCATCACTCAGAGATCACTTCGTGCGTTGGCGGAAATCGGAGTTCGAATTTTGGAACCAGCTGAGGGGCATCAAGCCTGCGGTGACACTGGGGTCGGAAGAATGATGGAACCGGATTTGATTTTAGGGGAGTTAACAACCTGGAGGGAAAAACGATGAAAGTACTCATGACTTTTGGTGGAACAAGAGAGCCGATTGACGGTGTTCGATTTCTGACTAATTTCAGCACGGGACAAACAGGCAGCTTCATCGCGGATGACTTGCACTCGAGAGGTATGGACGTCACCTGCCTGTATGCTCAAGGTGCACTCACGCCGATTTCAACCGAAATCAAAAAAAGCCAATTCGAGTCCACAGCAGACCTGAATCAAAAGCTGAAGAGAATCCTTTCGGAGGAATCATTTGATGCAGTCATTCATCTGGCTGCCGTGTCTGATTTCCGAGTGTCAGAAATTCAAACCCTTGACAGGCAAACGATCCCCGCTCATCACAAAATCCCATCTGATCAAGAAGTCTGGCTGCGCTTGACACCGAATCCAAAAATTCTTCCGCAGCTCAAGAAATACTCTCGTCACCCTAAAACTGTAGTCGTGGGTTTCAAACTGACCTCTGGACAATCAGAATCCGAGCGAAAAGCAGCGATCGAAAAAATCAGTCTGATTCCCACCGTCGACTACATTGTTCACAACGATTTAGAATCTATTAAAGATCAAACTCATCCGTATCGGATCTTCAAGAAACAAGATTCAGTTTGTGAAGGCCAGACACTCAGTCGGCTGTCCCGGGATCTCTTCACGTTATTAGGAGCTACACAATGATTTTGACTTTGGATGTGGGCAATACCCAAATTTATGGCGGTGTTTTCAATGATCAGGGAAATCTGATCCACACCTTCCGTAAAAAAACGGCCCCGAATATTTCCAGCGACGAGCTGGGACTTTTTTTGAAATCAGTTTTGCGGGAAAACGACATTCAACCCGAGTCGATTCGGAAAATATCGGTTTGCTCAGTGGTTCCAGAAATCAATCACTCGATCAAAAATTGCGGAAAAAAATATTTCAAACTCACTCCGTTTTTTCTCGAAGCTGGCGCAAGGACGGGGCTTAAAATCAAATACAAGAACCCAATCGAAGTGGGTGCTGACCGAATCGCCAATGCGATTGCTGCAGTTCATACATTTCCCGGAAAAAACCTGATTTTGATCGACATGGGCACTGCAACCACGTTTTGCGCGGTGACAGCCGAGAAGGATTACCTGGGCGGAATCATCATTCCAGGACTCAGGATCGCAATGGAATCGCTGGCAAGAAACACTGCAAAACTACCTACGGTCGAAATCGTTCCACCCTCCGAGCTCATGGGCCGATCAACCGTGGATAGCATTCAATCCGGGTTGTATTATGGAAACCTAGCGATTCTCAAAGACATCACGCAGAGAATCCGAAAAGAATATTTTCAGAATTCCGCTGAAACAATGGTCATTGGAACAGGGGGATTCTCCAGGCTTTTTGAGAAAGAAAATGTTTTCAACGTTTTCTCACCTGATTTGGTTTTATACGGTCTACTGCAGGCCTTGAAGATGAATTTGTGAAAGGAATAATTTTATGAAGCTGACCATGCTCAAATGCAAAATTCACCGCGCGACAGTAACGGATGCCGACCTAAACTACCAGGGCTCAGTCTCCATCGATCCCGTGCTTTGCGAAGCCGCACATTTGATCCCATTCGAGAAAGTCGATATCTACAACTGCAACAACGGACAGAGATTTTCTACTTACGTCATTTATGGAAAGCCTGGCGAAGTTTGCCTGAACGGTGCAGCCGCTCGTTTGGTGCACAAAGGCGACTTGGTGATCATCGCCGCCTTTGGTGAAATGGACGAAAAAGAAGCGCTGACCCACAAACCCCGGTTGGTCTTTGTCGGCCAGCGCAATCAAATCGAGAAAGTCACAAATCAGTACGATTAATCTACTACAACCCTGAAATTACCAAAGCAATGTCCTGATCCGGAACGGACGCGAGTTCAGATCCAGATTGAGTTCGAATATTTTGTATCGTTTCCTGCAATAACGGAGTCATTTCTCCATCGAGAATAAAGGCACTGGCATCTTCGCGAATCAAAGGCAACTGCTCGTCTGGCACATACTTCAACACATTCGAAGTTGTCACCAAAAGATTCACTGAGGCCATCACACCCAAAGCGCCTGCACATCCTATGGGATCGATCCCACAAACAAATGATCCAAACATCGCACTTCCGATCCCACCCACAAAGGTAGCCTCGAGCATCTTTTCGTCATTCCATTTATATTTAATCCCAGCAAAGGTAGATTCACTTGCAATCACAGACAAACAGACAATCCATAAAATCATTTTTTTTGTTTTCATATCATTTCTCCTATTTATAGTTTTTATTTAAGACACATCTTTAAAAGAGACCGTCGATTATCTCGAGTGACCTCTGGTGCTTCGTTGAATGGGGCCGAATCAAAAATATCGAGATCCAAAAAATGTCGGCGATAATAGCAATAAGTCGGGACAGCTATTCCAACCCCAGTGCAAATATCAACCGTTAAATGCCAAAGTTTGCCTCCTCGATCCTGAGGAATAGATACATTGACCAGAAGCTTAGCTCCCCACGAAGTAATTCCGTGATCACTCGAATATCTTTCAGCATCAACAAACAACTCTCGTGAGTGTGATCTCTGGGAAGCATAGCCTATCCATCTAAACATCGGATGAACTCCCAATTCGTCGATAAACATCCACAAATTCGAACCTGGACCCATTTCCGATACTTGCTGAGCGAGCTGATTCGCCGCTGCCCGTGCCTGGTTTTCCGAAACTCGCGGATCATTCGCACAGAAAGAATATACAGCCAGCATTGTAGGTGTCGTTTTCGTGAAATACTCAATGCCGGCTTGCTTTCCATTTTCTAAAGCTTCCAGAAGAACATATCCGTTCGGATTGATTCCCTCATTATAGTCAAAAGCAGTGAGCTTGCGTTGGAGTTGACTGGGACTAAAATCCTGCGTGAGCACAAAAATAATCAGATTTCTCGCATTGGCGGAAGTTTCATGGTGCTTGTCGATTCCAAACTGTTCTGATTCTGCACCAATCATATAGATCTCCTCGTGTACCTGGAGCAACGCTCGATTGAGAGTATCTAATCGGTCATAAATTCTCTCGGCAACTTGCAACTGATCTCGATATCGAACTGCTGCTTGTAGCTCAGGGCAGTAAGGATCATCCTCAGTCAGCGAGCCTGAATCAGGGATATCTTTCAGACCGTAAGGAACTCGAATGGTGGTTTCAATTGAGCCCAGAATTTTTTGAGCCCGCAGGATTTTTCGGTAAAATTCTGGGACGACTTTGAATCGATCATGAATTGCATCAACTGTATTTTGAAATGGCAAACGAGAGAGATCTTCCAGAAAGCGACTTCTGTTTTTCATCTGGCTCGCAGATTCGTACTCGAGGGTATGAGCAGAAACCACGTAGGCATTTCCTTCTGCGGTAATTGCGCCGTTGCGAACAGCACGACTCATATTCGCACGATGATCAAAACACACTCGCGCATCGCCGCCGTTGCCTTGCTCCCCTCCAGCTAAACTATTTGAGCAAGGCACCAAAACGGCAATTACTGCCAAAATCCAACTACTTCGATTTTTCATAATTTACTTCTCCTTCTGAAAGTGGAAACACTAAAAACATCACCCGATACACCTCGGATTTTTCTTCATCCTCTAAAAAACCCATCAGTCGTCTTCTGAATTCCCGGATCATCTCGTTGGCTTCCAAAATACGAGCCGGTGAGGTAGCCACAGTTATCGCAGAATAGTTCCGCTCGTCTGGGCCAAGGTTGTTGAGTTTTCGAATGGCCAGCTCTAGAGTTTCTTCGTGAGCTTTTCTCAGCGCCGAAGACGGAACTCCATCGGTTGTAGTGACATGAGCACGATTCTTGGTGATCAAACCCGTCCGATCATCCCGGAGGATTAATTTATATTTCAGCAGTTGATTCAGAACAGCATCAACACGACGGACGGAAATTCCCAATCGCTTTGCAATCCAATCTGCCTTAGGTGAGAAGTCTTGCGTGTCCATTAAGCTCAAAAAAGCATAATGTTCCCACTCAGAAATAATTTTCGAATGTTCCGCATCGTTAAGTTTCTTGCTGGAAGGCAAAACTGGCTCAGTTTGTGAAACCAGATTTTTTAAACTCGCTTTGCTCCGCTCGGCTGCCATTCGAAAAATCTGTGTTTCTGCCTGACTTAAACCCAATTTCTGACACAAAGACTCAACCCTGCGCTGAGGTACTTTGCGGTCACCTTTGAGAATGAGCGCCAAACTGGATGCCGGAATCCCCAAGTGGCGGGCATAAGCGCGTAGAGAATAGGTCTGATTTCGATTCTTTCGTCTTCGAAACTCCTCTAGCAGCTTCAATAGATGGAAATTTGCTTCTTTGTTCACGAAAGGAGCTATAGCGTCAAAAATGTCGCTATGCAATAATATTTGATACAAAGTGTATCAAATATTTCTGGTACATCCGATTGCAAAAAAAAATCCCGCAGTATCTTTTGAATGAGTGCTGCGGGATTCTTATTTATATAGAATTACTGTATTCAGATCTTCTGCTTGATTTTGTAATCCAAACCCACGGATCGATCTCCCATGTGCCGGGTGAGCCGGACCTGAACACGCAGTTTTTTCCCAGAGGCGAAATCACTCTCCTGGTCCGATAGGCCTCCGAGATCAACCAAAATCCGGTCTCGATCGGTGTGGACATATTTAGGAGACACCACGCCCTCGTATACCGTGTGATAGAGCCACAAAAACCCTCGGACTTCGATTTTGACTTGTACGAAGTTCTGCAGACCTTGAGCTGATGTAATCGCCGATTGTACATCTCGGAATTCCATCTGCAAACTCTCACGCTGGCCACGGAATCCAACAAAGCTCACTTCCTTCGCTTCAGATTCTCGTAACGCACGAGTAATCCGCACCTGGGTTTCGGCTCCATTCTCAGTCACATCCAGCTCGCGCCAGAAGGTGTCTCCCACCTCGGAGAATCTCGCGCTGATACTCTCCCCATCGTAGTGCAACTTAACGCTCAGATTCTCGAAGTCATTGATGGATCTCGGCACATCCCAAAATATCCGGGCTTTGCGTTGATTGGCTCCATTCAATAATAACAATGTATCGTTGACCAACGAACGCGCTCCCAACAGGCGGTTGGCTCCTGCATGTTCTTGCCACTGATAGGTTTGGAAAGAATACTCGTGAGTTCCATCCCATTCGTCTTGAGTCACAATTGCATCCGTGACTTCTTCGGGAATCGGAGGACGACCAAAAATCACTTTTAACTGACCCAGTCTTCCATCTTTTCCATTTGATCCTTTGCTTCCTGCCTCACCTTTCGAACCATCGGTACAAGCGAAACTCTCGATCGAACAAACTGGATCAGGAGTCGGGTCTGGCTCCCATCCTGGATCTGGATCCGAGCCATTGTCCGGATCTGGTTCGGGCTCGCGGGGCTCGGGCTGCGGGTTATGCCCACCCCCATTGCCTGGACCTGGGTCGTTTCCACCACCACCATGACCGGGGCCCGGCTGGTTTCCTCCTCCATTTCCTGGACCAGGGGCATTACCTCCCCCGTGACCGGGACCAGGTCGATCTCCACCACGTCCAGGCCCATGATTTCCTCCACCGCTTCCGGGTCCGGGTTCTCCACCGCCGCGTTTAGGGCGCCCACCTGCTCCGGGACCCGCGGCCAGAATTCCCATTGAAGAACTTTGCAACGAGCACGATTCGGCTGTCCACGCACGCACGGTGCATTTGCAGCCTTGCCCTCCGGCTGCCGCACGACCAGCAAGAGCTCCTTTTCCACCCGGAGCATAAATGACTAATTTTTTGAGATCAGACCACTGTGAAACAAAAGCGGTGACATCACCTCCGTCACCCCCACTTCCTCCACTTCCCGCGTCTCCACCTGCCCCACCATCAGCAGCGTAGAGATTCTCGGCAACGCCCCTTGGCTGCTCACAAGAACTCGCATCTTTTCCACGAGTGGCAATGCCACCTGCGGTTCCATTTCCTCCGCGAAGATCTAAAACTTGAATGGGAGAATTTGCCTCCATAACAACAGTTGTACTGCGCCCCGAGACTCCATCCGTTCCATTTCTTCCAGAAATTCCTGCGTCACCTTCGTCACCAAAACCTGACGCCCAACTGCTTGACGTTGCACAGAGCACCGTCAATGCACACAAAACTCCACCTCTCATCAAAAGCATATTTCCATCTCCTTGAACGACACTGTGCAAATAGCGTTCCAACTCCAGGTGGCGACATAAGGTACGCACACCGAGCTTAGGCATGAAAAAAAATCCAGTTTGGTGTCAAGTTGCGCCCGAGCGCTTGAGCAGCTTAGCGAATCTGCTTTTTCAACTGAAACGGCAGATGCGTCGAGTAGCTTCCCATTTCACGTTCGAGATCCAAAGTAATGTGGACCCATTTACCTGGCTTCAGATACTCGGGGTCAATTGGCAAACGACCCACATCGATCGAGATATGATCGCCGTCCAAATGCAAGAGATTCGGAGGAAGTTTTCCTTCAAAACGATCATAATAAACCCAAAAGAGTCCACGTACTTCCACTTTGATGCTCGCACTATTCGTCAATCCTTGTTCAGCAACCCACTTTGCTTTGGCATCTAAGAGTTCAATTTTCAAACTAGTTCGGCTCCCGAGCATTCCTGCAAATGTCACTTCACGAGCTTCGGACTCACGCAAAGCATGAGTCACATGCACCTGAGTTTCTGTTCCTGCTTCAGTCGAATTCATTTGATACCAGAGAGACTCACGTCCAGTCCGCATCCTTGCAGCAATGCTCTCACCATTGTAGTGAAGTCCAATGCTCAAATCACTGAAGTCCGTGATGGGGCGAGAAACATCCCAATACACACGAGCTGATCTCTGATTCATTCCTGCAAACAATCTGAAAGTATCGTTGATGACAGATCTTGCGCCTAACAACGCTCTCGCGCCGGTATGCTCTTCCCAATGCTGATGCTGAAAAGTATAAACATGTTTTCCATCCCAAGCTTCCATCGGAACTTCAACATCAGTGATATCGGCAGGCATAGGAGGTTTGCCGATCACAACACTCAAATCTCCAACCGAACCATTGGATCCGTTGCTTCGAGTTCTGCCATAATTTCCCTGGGTGCCATTCGAACAAGTATAATCATCCCAGTAACAGTCGTACCCACCACCATTTCCGGGGCCGGGGGCTCCAGGACCAGGCGATACTTGTCGCGGAACACAACGTTCAATTCTCCATCGATAATCACTGCAGTGACATCCGTAACCACCTGGAGCGGGGTTTCCTGCAGGAGCGCCCAAGCCTCCAGGAGCATAGATCGACATTTTCTTTAGATCAGACCACTGAGAGATATAGGCCAGAACATGCCCACCGTTTCCACCATCGCCTCCAGCACCCGCGTCACCGCCGTCACCGCCATTGGCTCCCCAAAGATTTTCAGCTACGCCTCTGGGCTGGTAGCAAGAGCTAGCATCGTCGCCAGGTTGTCCATTGCTTCCGGGTTCGCCGTTATCACCACGAAGATCAAGAACTGAGGGTTGCGAAGCAGCGTTGAGAACAGCCGTGACATCTTCACCGGATCGGCCACTGGCTCCACTGAATCCATTCGATCCGTCACGTCCAGCGTATCCAAACGTCCCTGCTTGAACGGAAGATGCGGCTAAAAAAGCCGAAAGAGCTAAAAAAATCTGTTTGTGCTTGCGCATAGAATACCCCTTTGTCGCCTGGCCATCCAATTCCGGATGCTTATTTGACAAAAAAACTCGAGGTATTCAAGGAAATTCTAGCGCATGTCGTCATTTTCTGGCTTTAACCAAAGCACTTTGAAGGTGTTGGTTCTCCAAAATCCACGCTTGATTCGCACATCGGTTGAAGAAGGAGTCAAATAGACCTTTCTGTACTCATCCGGAGAGCCACAGGACAAAGTGTATTCGCGCTGTTGGTCACCGAATAGTTTGGCTCCCTCGAAAATGATTCGGACATCCTTACGAACGGTATAAGGTTCTTTGCCCCAGTCGGTACAGTAGCTCTCCCAACCACATTGAGTGATCGGTTCATCCCAACATCGGCCATAAGGATAGTAGGGATCGCAGTACCGTCTCCACTCAGTCCAGCAACGGTAGCGTCGCTCGTAGTGTAAACAAACATCGCGGTTCTTAGTACAGGATTTGTCGATAAAAACTTTGTCAGCGGGAGTGTGTGCTGTCTGCACCAGCGTCACGTCTTCTGTCTCAGGAATGCTGATTTCTTTTTGGTTCAATGTATAAGTGGAATTCGCTGCGGTCGCGAACTGCATTCCAACTGTCATTCCTAAAACCGTAGCAACTAGCCCCAACCCACTGACGCTGTTTCTCATACTCATAGCAAAATTCTCCCGTGGCGAGAGTATTTTACCTAATCCAGAGAGATGTCAATGAGTTTCAGCCTGAGGCATCACCGACTTCACTTCTGCCATGGCAATCGCTGGCAAGAACCGAACGAAGAGCAGGAAGAGGGAGAAGAAAATCCCGAATGCGCCAAAGGTCCAGCCCCAATCCCACCAGGTGGGGATGTAATAACGCCAGTTGGACGGCAGGAAGTCCCGGTGCAAGGAAGTGACTACGATCACATACCGCTCGAACCACATCCCGATGTTCACAAAGAGCGATATGACAAACATCACACCAATATTTCGACGCATTTTGCGGAACCAGAATACTTGCGGAAGGAAAACGTTGCAGCTGACCATCGTCCAGTACGCCCACCAGTAGGGGCCAAATGCGCGGTTAATAAATACGTATTGCTCGAACGGACCGCCGCTGTACCAAGCGATGAAAAACTCGCAGGCATACGCGTAACCCACCATCATCCCTGTGGCCATGATGATTTTATTCATCTTCTCTAAGTGATCGAGCGTCACATAGTTTTTGAATTTGAAAACTTCTCGCATGATCACGAGCAAGGTCACCACCATCGCAAACCCGGAGAAAATAGCGCCTGCAACGAAGTACGGTGGGAAAATCGTGGTGTGCCAGCCCGGCAATTGCGACACAGCAAAGTCGAACGAAACGATCGTGTGAACCGAGAGAACTAGAGGAGCCGAAAGACCTGCTAAAATCATGTAGGCGGTCTCATAGTGGTTCCAGTTTTTGTTGGAACCGGTCCAGCCGAGCGACAGGAGCGTGTATGCGACTTTGCGGATTTTGTTTTTTGCACGGTCACGAACTGCGGCCAAATCAGGCAACAATCCGACGTACCAGAAAACTAGCGAAATGGTGAAGTAAGTTCCCACCGCAAAAACGTCCCAAAGCAAGGGAGAACGGAAGTTGACCCAAAGTTGACGTTGGTTGGGGTACGGGAGCAACCAATACGCCGCATACCAAGGACGTCCAGTGTGCATCAATGGAAAGGAAAGTGCGGTGATCACAGCGAAAATCGTCATGGCTTCAGCAGATCGGTTGATTGCAGTACGCCACTTTTGCCGGAACAGGAACAAAATCGCAGAAATCAAAGTCCCTGCGTGACCGATACCGACCCAAAACACGAAATTGGTAATATCAGTACCCCAACCGACGGGCTGGTTGAATCCGACGATTCCCCATCCGCGAGTGACGGCGTTGGCGATAACGAAAAGCCAGATTCCCACCGCAAAAAGCGCGATTGAGAAACATGCCCACCATCTGCCTGTGGGAAAATTTTCGACTGGATTCAAAACGTCGGAGTTGACGTCAGAAAAGGATTTATTGCCTGTGACTAGAAGTTCAGCTGTCGTTGTGCTCACTGGTGGTGCATCCCCTATGATTTTTTGATTACCCCATAAAAGTACAATCAAATTTGGGAGAACTCAACTTGAGAGTGACAGTTGACAGAAATATAGATATTTTCTCCGGCGAGGAATTTACTTGGGAAGTATTCGTATGGGCTCCTGCCCACACGCCTATCGCCTCCGGCTGGCGTGAACGAACACTTCCCAAGTAAATTCCTCGCCGGAGAAAATATTTTATAAATCTGGCTCACTGTTTGAGTGAACGAATAAGTAAACGGATGGGTGAACAGGATATGGAACAAGTTGCTGACAATCGGAGTGGATTACGGGATCAAGTGGGGTATTTTAAGGAGCTGTCGAAATCCGGAATTATTACTCTGGTTTTAATTAGTGTCCTAGGGGGTTATCTGGCGGGGCATTCGCCGGAGAAGCCTCTGGACTGGGGGCGTATGGCTCTGACTTTGTTGGGGTTGATGTTGGTTTCTTCGGGGTCCACGGCTTTGAACCAGTTTCAAGAGCGCTCGATTGATGCTGCGATGCCACGCACTGCGGGACGTCCTCTTCCTAGTGGGAAGCTTTCTCCTCAGCAGGCTTTGGTTTTTATTGCGCTTGCTCTGGCTTTAGGAACCCTGGTTCTCGGATGGATCAGTCCGATCTTGGCTCTACTCGGTTGGGTTGCTGTGATTTCTTATAACGGACTCTATACTCTTTGGTGGAAACAACACTGGGCTTACGCTGCTGTTCCGGGTGCAATTCCGGGAGCTCTGCCCATTTTGATGGGATACGAGGCGGCTCGTGGCTCACTCGCTGCACCGGGTGGATGGTATCTTTTCTTTCTGCTGTTTTTTTGGCAGATGCCCCATTTCTGGGTCGTCGCGATTAAATACAAACAAGACTATGCAGCAGGAAAAATCCCCACTCTCCCAGTGACCTACGGAACTGAAGTCACTGTTCGACAAATTGCCGTGTGGTGCTTGGCATACATCGCGATTTCTCTCGCAGGGCCACTTTTTCTTCCGCTAGGTTGGGGCTACTCAGCTGCGACTATACTCATGGGAGCTAAGCTTCTTTGGGAACTTCGCAAATTCGCCAAAGCCCCCGAGAGCAGAAGCTGGCTGCATTTTTTCCTTTGGGTCAACTTCAGCCTGATTATTTACATCTTCACAGCAGTCGCTGATCTCTGGATCCACCCACTTTTCCCAAAATGGATCGCTGGAATTTAAACACTATCTATTGATGGTGATGAAACACGGCTTGAGGCAGTTTCGGATCGCCGATCGCTACAACGTTATGCTTACCCAAAAACCGCAGCACAAACGTGCCAAATACGCCGAGGAAGCCGAGAAACACGCCGATCTCAATCCAACCGACTTTCGGACCTTCGCTAAAAAACTCGGGTTGAACCATCCACAGCACGTCAATCCACTGAGCCAATAGCATCCAAAATCCCACAAACAACAATCGACCTTCACGTCGTTTGGATTCGCGGCGAATCAGCAAGAAAAATGGCGTGACGAACTTGCCCAAGAGCAAGAAAACCGAAACAGCCATCCAATTGCCATGAAAGCGGTGAATGAAGTAACCCGTCTCCTCGGGCATGTTGGCGTACCAAATCAACATGTACTGCGAAAATCCGATATAGGCCCAGAACACGGTGAATCCGAACATGAACTTGCCCAGATCGTGCAGGTGATTCTCGTTCACAAATTCCTTCAGAGCTCCCTGGCGTCTCAGATAAATCGTCACAATGCAGGTCAGGGCAAAAACCGAATAAATCATTCCGGCAAAACAATACACGCCGAACATCGTGCTGAACCAATGGGGATCCAATGACATCAGCAAATCAAACGATGCCATCGTGAAACTGAGTGCAAACAAAACCATGAATCCAGGCGCCATAAATCGGTTCTTGTTCGTGAATTTCACATCTCCCGTCGCATCTTGAGCCAGAGAGTTCCCGACCATTTTCTTGGCGAAAAAAATCCACAACAAGATCGCGCAAAAATTCCGGGTCATAAAGTTGGGCACGTTGAGGTAACTCGTCTTGCCTTCCAAAATCAAATCCCCGCGCACGTGTTCGGGGTGGCTCCACTCAAAAAGATTGTGAATCCCAAAGTACAATACAGCGAAAAAAATCAGAGCTGCAGGCAAGTACGAGGTAAACGCCTCAGCAATCCGTCTCACGGGCGCACTCCACATCGCACCGGTCAGCCACTGCAGCGCCACAAAAAAAACCCCGCCCAATGCCAAACTCATAAAATAAAAATGATTGTGTATAAAGCTGGCCCAAGCACGCTCAGCATCCGTCGACAAGGCCGCCGCGAAAACTGCTGCCCCAATCACTGCACTCAAAAGGAAGAATCCTTTGAGTCCACCAGATGCCTGTAGAGGTCCTGTTTTTGCCAACGTCGAATGTCCGTGCGAATGCGCCATACGATTTTCCTCAATCCTTCAATTAATTTTCCGAATCAAATGCTTTCAAATCTTCTGCGGTGGGTTTCTTCGCCCGATGTAATGCACGTATATAATGCACGATCGCCCAGCGATCCTGAGTGCCAACCTGATAAGTGTAGCTTGGCATCAAATTCTGCCCCTTGGTGATCACGTGATAAATCCCACCATCTGCATAACCGCGTATTTTATCCGATTGCAGCGACGGCGGACGTGGAAACTTAGGCACAACGGTTCCATCGCCCTCCCCCATCGGGCCGTGGCAAACCGTGCAGTAGGTGCTGTACATGAGCTGCCCGCGTTGCAACGTTTTCTTGTTTCGTGGCAAAGGATTTTTGTACAATTTGCCACTCTCGATCGGATCTGCTCCGACTGTGTAATCCGCGGAATAAAATCCACGAGGAACAGTCCCCGGCACCGGCTTTCGCATGCTGCCTTCTTCTTGCGCTTTCAATGCCGGGCTGTAATCCATGTCCGGCATAAAAACAAAATTTGGACTTTCATGTTTTCCGCATCCTGTCAGGAAAATAGTCCCCACCATCAGCACCACTGCAGCTACCGAATGCATTAGAACCAACCTTCCTGTCTGACCGGACGAACTTCCTCAGCGCCTAATTTCTTCAGAAATTCTGTCGCGGCATAAAGATCAAAATTCTTTGGAGCCTCGTCGCTATGCGGATCCGTCTGCGGAGGAGCATCAATCATCAGCGCAAATCGGTCGCGTGTAATCCCGGGATCTACAGACTTCCTTTTGATATTTGGGAATCCATTGACAAAAAACATCGCTCCCACCGTCGACAATCCGGCCAGCAAGATCGTAAATTCAAACATCACTGGCACGAAAGCAGGCCAGGAATTGAAAGGCTTCCCTCCCACATTCAAAGGCCAGTCCACTGCAGAAGTCCAATACTGGAGTCCAAACCCCAAACAGGCTCCCGCGATCCCGGCACAAAAAGTTACCCAGGGCAAAAACGAACGTTTCAGCCCCTGTGCTTTTTCCAGCCCATGAATCGGATAAGGAGTGTAGGCATCAAAACTTTCATAATTAGCTTCGCGAGTTTTGCGCGTCGCCTCGACTAGCTGAGCAGGATCTTTGAAAAATCCAACGACTCCCAGCACGACATGATCAGTACTCATGAGTGGTGTCCTCCCATTTCTTTATTCCGTACCTTCGTAAGATAAGAGATCGAAGGTTTCGCATTCAAAACTTCCAGGACGCGGAACGCACGAGCATCGTCTTTCAATTTCGTCACACGAGCCTGGCGATCATTCATATTCCCAAATACAATGGCGTCGTTCGGGCAGGTTTGCTGGCATGCGGACTTGATTGCTCCATCCGCCAAGGGCTTGCCTTCGTCTTTGGCTTTGCGTTTGCCGTCATTGATCCGTTGGATACAGAAGGTGCATTTTTCCATAATCCCCCGAGTTCTGACTGTAACATCGGGGTTCCAAACCAGATTTGCATTACCCACATAGCTCTTCCAATGATCGAAAAAATTAAACCGCCGCACTTTATAAGGACAGTTGTTCTGGCAATAGCGTGTCCCTACACAACGGTTGTAGACTTGGCTATTCAATCCTTCGTCATCATGCACGGTTGCCAAAACAGGGCAAACTGTTTCACAAGGCGCATTCTCGCAATGCTGACAAAGCATGGGTTGGAATAAAGTGTCTGGCTGCTCAGGCGATCCCGAATAATACCGATCAATTCTGATCCAATGCATTTGTCGGCTGACTCGGACGTTTTCACGGCCGACTACTGGAATATTATTTTCGGCCTGACAAGCAATCACGCAGGCACCGCAACCGGTGCAAGCGCTCAGATCAATCGCCATTCCCCAGCGATTGCCCTTGTATTGATGTTCGGGCCACATCGTTGGAATCGTCTCCATTCTCAAATGCGGATTGGTGTGCATTTGTGCGGAGGGTTGATTTTTAAATTCTGCCAAAGTCACATCGTTGATGATCGGACGACCCTCTGCAGAGAAATGCCATTGTGTTGCTGCCAGCTTGTAAAACCTGCCGGTTTTACGAAGTTGAATCGGCTGACCCGAAAAAGCCCACTCACTGCCCTCTTTCGTGGCAAGCGCCAACACGTTCACACCGATGGCATTTCCCACTTTTCCAGCAGACTCGCGTCCATAACCCACAGCGATCGCTGCGACCTGAGGATGCAATCCGGGTTGGACGTTGACAGGCAGCTCGATTTTGCCTTGAGAGGTTTGAATCTCAACCACATCATGAGTGCTGACATTCAGCTGTTTCGCTAATGCAGGACCCAGATTCACATAGTTGTCCCAAGCAATCGAGGAAATGGGATCTGGCATTTCTTGCAGCCATGAATTGTTGGCATTCCGACCGTCCCACAAAGAGACTTTCGTATAGGCCGACAACACCGTCCCGGATGATTTAGATGCGCTAAAAGCAGGCGTATTAACGAGGCCAGTCGACATATACCGGCGCGCGGAGGGCTTGGAATTCTTCAAGCCCTTGATCTTCATCCCATCGACCACACCCTCACGCAGCGAATTTTCCCAGAAAGTCTCGAAAGCAAGACCGCCACCCCATTCGCGGTGAACGTTTTCTTTCCAATAGGTTTTCAAATAATCGTGCCAACTGCCCTTCTTCATCCAAGTCAACAAACTATCTTGGAACGCGCGTGTATTATAGAGAGGAGCCAATACAGGCTGCTGCACACTGTGGAAATACTTGCGCGTGTGCACATCACCCCAGTTTTCCATGAAATGAGGCTCTGCCAAAACAAAGTGAGCCAGCTTCGAGGTCTCATCTTCGTGTTCCGCAACGACCACGACACACGGAACTTTTTTCATGGCTTCTGCAAAACCCATTTGAATCGGCAAAGAAAAAACTGGGTTCGAACGATAGACGATCAAAACATCGACTTTGCCGGAATTCATTTCACTGACCAACTGAGCAACCGAGTCGAGTCCGCCCACGAGATCAAATCCCGGATTCAGCGTGCCATCCACCGTATTGCCTTCGTTATCCAAGGCAGAGTTGAGCAAATTGACGGCAAGCTGCAATTCCACCGAGTGACCTGCGCGAGAGCCCATTCCACCCGCAATCACCAGTCCACGACCACGAGCCTGAGCCAATGCATGAGCTGCTTTCTGAATGGTCGCTGCTCCGCCAATCAATCCAATGTCATTGGCTACAGCTTCCGGCTGGTAACTCGAAAGCAATTTCGCCACATTCGAATCCGAAGCATGACCCGAAACATGTTGCCGCAAAATCAATTCGTGCGCCAAGGCGAGAGCTAATTTCAACTCATCGCCCGGACGAATCGGAAATCGCTCATCCGCGCTCGCGCCCGTGACCGAAAATCCGGATTCGAAGCAAAACAGCTTCGACATCCGAGTTGAACCCGAATTTTTGCTGTCTAATTTTCGTTTCGCACTCCAGTCTTTGGAATATTCAATGGAGTTATCCCAGGCACCCAAGAAATCTGCGCCCAACGAAACCACAACGTCCGCATCCTGGAATCGATAACTTGGCATCACCGCCAAGCCGTAAGATTCTTTTTGTGCACGAACAATCTCGGTCAATGTCAACGGCTCGTAAGAAACCTGCGTACCCGATGCAAAGCCGCGCACAAACTCACCCAGCAGCTGCCGAGTCGCACCGCTCACCACCTGCCCACTCAAAACACGAACGCGCGAAGACGATGTCAACTTGGCTTGAATCGCTTGATCCACCTCACTCCAAGTCGCTACACGTCGAGAATTCTCTAATGACGGGCGAATCAACGGATCTTTCAAACGGTCCGGATCATACAAGTCCAAAACCGATGCTTGAACCCGCGCACTCAAAGCTCCTCGATTCACAGGGTGATCCGGATTGCCTTCCATTTTAATCGGACGGCCTTCGCGAGTTTTGATCAACAAACCATAACCCGTCTCAGGACAGCTCGAAGCGTAGTAATTCGCAACGCCTGGAGTAATTTCATTCGGCTTCACCACATAAGGAATGATTTTGTGAACCGGACGACGTGCGCAGGAAACCCCCGCCATCGCCATGCTAGCTCCCATCACCGTCAGGAAATCCCGACGAGCCATCCCTTTCGTATCGAGTTTTTCGATCAGCGAAAGAGTTTCGATCGGCTTGTCATGAAACTCCTGGCCGCGCTTCTCTTGAATCTTGGGATCCGCCCAATAGTCCTGACTCAATTCTTCCATCCCAATCCAATGTCGGGGCGGAGTGAACTCGGTTGCATTCTCTAAAGATGTCGTGCTTTTTTCACTCATATTCACTGGCTTTCAATCAATAATGACAGGTTGAACAACTGATAGGCGCCACATTTCCTTGCGCATCTGTACCCATTTTCGCTTTCACGTCGGAAGGCGTCGTCTTGCCGCGGTGACAATCGAGACACCAGCCCATATTCAACGCACTATACTGGTACACCCGATCCATGTTTTGAATATCCCCATGGCAAGTCTGACAAGCCAACCCGGCTGCGATGTGCCGGTTGTGCGGGAACGTCACGTGATCAGGTAGCTCGTGAATCCGAATCCACTCCACCGGAGTTTGCTCCTTATAATGTTTTTGAATGCTCTGTATATATGGACTGTCTGTTTTGACAACCGTGTGGCAGTTCATACAGATTCCGACCGCAGGAACTGTGGAATGGCGAGATTTCTCCGGTCCCACATGACAATACATACAAGCAATCTTGTACTGTCCCGCATGAAGCTTATGACTGAATGGAATGGGTTGTTCAGGAGCGTATCCCTGATTGGATTCGCTGGGGAAAACCGCAGCGACCGCTACCCCGACCAAGATTAATATGGGAACTGCCGTTGCCACTAACAGTGGCATTTTACTACGACTGGAGCCTGACATGTATGCACTACCCCCGCAGCTGTTGTTACACTACTGATGATTAAACAGTTGTTACACTGCCTAAAAAAATTTTCTTGTCCCAATAGTTGTATCCGGTGTCAGAAAAACTTTCTAGTCTGTTTTTTTAATACCTGGCGCGTCATTCGAAAATAATTTCGCGGAGGATTTTTCTTGACCGAATCCAAACAAATTCGCGCTTGTGGATTTTGTTTCCCGTGTTAGCGTTTCGTGGAAGCTGGGGTTTCAAAACTGTTTCCGGAGGGGGAAATCAGACGATGGGAAGAACCTTAATAGGGCTTTTGAAAAGTCGGCCGGCACAATGCTGGAGTTCTGGAATCTGCTTTTTTTTGCTTTTCACGCTCTCGTTCTTGCCCTCAGGTTGGACTTCACCCGCTCTGCTCGGGCTATCACCAGATAACTCCGAGGCACTCGTACTCAAAGCGATCAACACAGCCGAGTCTTCGATTTTTCTCAATATTTATCAGTTTGACCACGTTGCGATCACTCAAGCATTGGCACGAAAAATTCGAACAGGCATTCCGGTTCAGATTCTCCTCGAGGGGCAACCCATGGGTGGAATCTCCACCAAAGGAAAGACGACTCTAAAAGTCCTGCAACAGGCCATCGACGAAACCCCGAGATCTGATTCAAAAATCTTCATCATGAAGTCAGCTGCACCCAGCACTTCCAAAAGTCGCCGTTATCGATTCAATCATGCCAAGTACATTGTGATTGATGATGCAAAATGCATGATCTCTTCAGAAAATTTCACAGCTACCGGCCAAGCTGCACCCGGAAAAATCGGAAATCGCGGCTGGACAATCTTTTTGGATGACGTTCAGTTAGCAAAAGAACTCCTCGATATTTTCAACCAAGATCTGGACCCTCAATTTGGGGATGTCACCCCTTACTCATCGCAAGCCACATTAGAGCTCAGCATGGAGAGCGCTCCCTCTGTACCTGCCAAACGAACTGTTCCTGCTGTCGCATTTGGAACCGGATTTGCTGAATCGATTCAGCTCATCACTTCTCCAAACGCACTGGATGAATTGAAGCAAGTCATGAGGCAGGCGATTTCACAGCTCGCTATCGAAACGATGTCGTTTCCGCCCAATTGGTACAAACCCTCTGCTGAGGTCGGCAAGCCCTCGCAGCCCCACACCAACCCACTCATTTCTGAAATGATCGCTGCCGCTCGTCGCGGGATTCAAGTCCGTGCGCTACTCAATGACGACCGGGCGTTTTCGAATCAACCTCCTGCGAGCGGCGCATTTCCCAATGATCTGACGGTGAATCTCCTCAATAAGATGGCCAATTGTCACCAATTGCCTCTCGAAGGACGGATCGTCAATCGCGAGGCATTAGAAATCACCTACGTCCACAACAAAGGAATCCTGGTCGACAACGACAGAACACTGATCAGCTCCATTAACTACACACAGAACTCGATCGTGAACAATCGTGAGACTGCTGTTTTGGTTCAGGGACAAGACATCAATCAGTATTACATGCAAGTTTTTGACCTGGACTGGAACGCCTCTGCATCCCAGACTCCCGAAGAACCCACCAGTCCGCTACCACTCATGAATCTGGCTGAATGCCCTCCGTTGGACAGCGCTCTGGGCGGAATTCCGCTGCCTTTCTCGTTGCCTTCTTTTTAAGCAGCCCTTAGCCTACATTCATGATGAAGAATGAAATCTCGTTGTTTTCTGGATTATTGTTTTTAGGTATAATTTCAGCACAAGCAGCTACTCCACCGGCATCGGATTACGAAAAGCTTCCTGCTGCTAAAAAAGGCGGGACGCTGGCTTTCAATATCCTTGGAAATCCTGGCGAAATCAGCTGGGTAATCGGCAACAGTGCTGAGGTATCAAAAAAAATCCTACCTCTGATCTTTATGTCTTTGTACGACGAAGATATGTACAAACTCGGCCCCGTGCGTGCGCTAGCGATCTCGCACGAAATCTCTAAGGACAGAAAAATCTACACGTTCAAACTCGATCCGAAGGCAAAATGGCAGGACGGAACACCCGTCACTGCTGAGGATGTCAAATTCACCTTGGATCTCATTCTCAATCCCAAGGTCGATGCGGCGGTGAGACGTGCTTATTACTCAGGAACCACAGCAACCGTCATCGACGCTCAAACGATTCGGTTCAAGGTCGAGAAACCCACCTTTGATACGTTCATGCAGCTCTATGGAATCTATCCACTTCAAAAAAAGCAGTTCGAAAAAGAATCCGATTTCAACAAGTCTCCTGGAATTATGAATCCCATCGGAAACGGTCCTTATATTCTAAAAAGTTTTTCTCGAGATCAAAAATTAGAGTTTGCTCGAAATCCCAACTGGTGGGGAAAAGATCTGCCGGTTTACAAAAACCAATTCAACTTTGACACCATCTTGCTGAAAATCGCTCATGACACCAATTTGACCTACGAACGATTCGTGAGCGGAGATCTGGACATCGTCGCGATGAACGCTGAAGTTTTCACCAAAAAAGCCAGGGGATCGGATGCGGATCGAATTGGGAAAAAACCAGGTGACGGCAAATCCATCTGGGCTTCGGAAATCCCCAACAAAGCGCCCAAATCCACCTATGATCTGGCGTGGAATCTGGAATCACCGCTATTTAAGTCCGTCAAAACACGTCGAGCACTTTCCCATCTCGTGAATCGAGATGGGATCGATGAAAAAATATTTTACGGGCAACGCGTAAAAACTTTTTCGTTCATGGGAACCGGAAGCATCGACGCCAGCCCCGCCATTATGAAAGACGGGACTCGAATCGACTATGATGCCAAAAAAGGTGCTCAACTTCTCGCCGAAGACGGATGGAAAGATACTGATGGAGATAATATTTTAGACAAGGTGATTGACGGAAAGAAAACTCCTTTCCGCTTCTCCGTGAAATATCCCACGACCTCATCTCCTCGCTCCAAAATCGCGCAGATCTTGAAAGAAGATTTCAAAAAAACCGGGATTGAAATCACGATTCAGGGACAAGACGCGCCTGTTTTTTCAGAAGACATGGACAAGCACCACTTTGATGCGGGGCTAATTGGTTGGGTTCCGGCTCTCGTCAAAAACCCCAAGCAAGTTTGGCATTCGACCTCGGCTGAAGGTGGCGGCTCCAATTACTGCAGCTACAAAAATCCAGAGGTAGACAAGCTGATCGACGAAGCCAACACCGAGACTGACACGAAAAAAAGAGCCAAGATCCTACAAAAAATCGATCTGATTCTTTACCGAGACCAGCCATACACTTTGTTGAACGAGGAGAAAGCCATGATCTACGGTTTCTCCAAGCGCATCAAATCGCCGCATTGGTTGCTCCCGTACAGCCAAGAAGCGGCCGTGAGTATTTACAGTACGAATTGAGCTGCTGGCAATCATAAGTCGGCTAATATCCATCCCCGTCAACAATGTGCCGACTTAACTAAAAAACACTAAGTCGGCTAATATCGATTGATCTTCGCAATGTGCCGACTTATGATTAAATCCTCATGCTAGGCAGAAAATACGAATACGATCTGATCAAAAACTGCATCCAATCAGAACGGGCTGAGTTGGGAATTGTTTATGGGCGGAGGCGCGTAGGCAAAAGCACTTTACTACAGACCCTTCGCAAAGAAACCAGAAACCTCTATTTCGAGGGTATCAAAGGACTTTCCACTCAAGAGCAAATTGAGCACTTCTGCAAGCAGTTGGCGGATCAGACCCAAAGCATGCCTGTAGTGGCTAGACAATGGCAGGATGCCTTCGATGCGCTCAGCATCCATATTTCCAAAAAAAAATACTATGTGGTCTTTGATGAATTCCCATGGATGGCGAGCGAGCAAAAAAAATTAGTCTCCATTTTGAAATATTATTGGGATAATCACTGGAAAAAAAACAATCAACTCACCCTGATGCTCTGCGGATCCATTGCTCAATTCATGATTAAGCACCTGGTTCACTCCGAGGCGCTCCACAATCGAAAAACTTTTGAGCTCAAGCTTGAACCTCTTCCTGCTCACGAAGCCGCATTCTTTTTTAAAAAGAAACGTTCTGCATTCGAGATCGCAAAATTTTTGATGATTTTTGGGGGAATTCCAAAATACCTGGAACAAATCAACATCAATCATTCTCTTGAAAAAAACATGGATCGCCTTTGTTTCATGAAGGGTGGTTTTTTCTTGAATGAGTTTGAGACTATTTTCAAAGAGCAATTCAAAGTTTCAAAAACATACGAAGCGATCGTGCTTGCACTTAGCCAATCCAAATTGACAAAAGAGGACCTCGCTCGAAAAATAAAAATGTCCGCCGGTGGGGGCCTGACTGTCTATCTTAAAAACCTGGAACAAGCTGACTTCATCCGAAGAGAGCTTTCTCTAGACCTCACCGGCAAATCATTAAAATCCAAGACTGCCCGATATGCATTGAGTGATGAGTGGCTGAGGTTTTATTTTGCTTATATGCATGACTCACTCAAAGTCCTTGTCAGGAACACCCATGAAGGACTTTTCGATCAGATGACCCGCACTTCTCTTGCGAATTACTTTGGAATTAATTTTGAGAATTTTTGCATTCAAAATATCTCTGACATCATCAGACTGCTGGATCTCCGCCCCAGCGAAGTTCTCCAATGGGGACCCTATTTTCAGCAACCCTCTCGATCCTCTGCAAAAAAGAAAAAGGGAACCCAGATTGATTTACTCATTCAAAGAAGAGGGCAAAATTACTCGCTCATTGAATGCAAATTCACGGAAAATCCGGTTCAACCCTCAATCATCCAGGATGTTGAAAGTAAGATCAAAGCTCTGAAAGTTCCAAAAAAAGTGACACTTGAAAGAGTACTCATTGCAGCCAATGGCGTTCATCCAAAAGTAGCTCAGGCCGATTATTTTCACAAAATCCTGACTTTGGATGATTTTTTGTCGATCAGACATCTGTAAAAAAACTATTTCCTCTTCTTAGCAATCAACGTAGCCACTGCTTCCTTGCCATTATTGAACTCCTGATAAACGAGGATATCAAAGTCCTTAAACCATTCTTTGAGCTCACCCTTCTTCAACAAAAAATCCCGGCGCAAATTTGGCTGATAGATCAACTGATCCTCGAGATAGTTCTCGAAAACAACGACTCCGCCTTTCTTCAGGCCTTTTTTGATTTCCGGAATCAAATTGCGCTGCAGGAAGTGGATGTTCAAAATCACTTCGTAGGACTCGGGCTTAAGCGTGTAATTGGTGAGATCCGCATTGATCGTCTGAATCGTTACATGGCGAGTCCGAGCTAATTTCTTGGCCTTGCGCAAAGCTTCGGCAGAGATATCCACTCCCTCGACCACATACCCCTTGGAAGCCATGAAAACCGCATTCCGTCCCTCACCCATGGCAATGTCCAAAACCTTACCTTTAGGTAATAAATCGAGATTGTTCTGGAGAACCTGAGCGGGCTCTGTGCCAAAAATGTATTTTTGAGACTTATAGAGAGCATCCCAGCGCGATCGGTCACCCTCGGCGTTTTCGCCGGTGATCAGCTGGTACATATTCGTGACATGAGGTTGGGCCTCGTCGGCGGCCCAGGAACTCGACACACAAGTGACCATTGACACGCAACTCAGTGCCCAGTATACCCAAATTATGTTTGGAATTTCAGGAGAACACGTTCTCGTTTTAGCCATCGTTTTATTAATCTTCGGCCCTCGCCGCCTCCCTGAGTTAGGTAATACTCTAGGCAAAGCCGTGCGTAACTTCAAGGACGCGATTGATGGTGTGAAAGAAGCCAAATTCGAGCGCATCCAGGAGACTCCTCCCTCTTCGCTCTCTGTTACACTACCTCCTGCTTCTGAGTCTCAGACCGATGCACCAGTAACCGCTGGAGTTGAGGCAGCGAGTGCAACCAAAGAGCCAGCACCTGTCGAAAAATCATGACACAGACCCCTCGCTATTTTGAAAGATTTGCGACTTATTTTTCTCGACCTGTAGCAGAACACGCGGCGCACACGCTCGCCAATGGCGCAGAGATGGAAATTCGGATTTCTCAGTCAGACGATGCCATCATCGAAACTTTCACCTTCACTCGAAAAGATAAAAAAAACGCTCTTTTGCCAACACCCGCAAAATCACCTCAGATGATTTTTGCACTCACACCGGATGCTGCTGAGAGCATTTTGTCCAATCCCTCAGACGACATCGGGCAGATCGGGGTACACATTCTCAAGCTGGCCTTTTCGACCGACGCCCACCAAAGAGTGAAATTCCAATTCAAAGCAGGATTTTTGACCTTGTTTACCAAAGGATATTTGGGTGTAATGACCACCGGGGGAGCTGCTTTTTCAGCTGCCCTCGCTGAAAAAGGTTTCAACAGTTTAGGCGCGATCAAAAAAGTTCTGCAAAAAATGAGAGGCTGAAAAGTGCAAGTCATCGACGATAAAAATTTCACCAAGTACTTGAACAAACACGAAATCGATGCAGCCGTCCAATCTCTCGCCAACCAAATCAATGAGGCTTATGCAGGCAAGCACTTGGTTCTGGTGACTATTCTCAAGGGCGCTTTTGTTTTTTTGGCGGATCTGGTGAGACACTTGAAAGTCGAGCACGAGGTGGAATTCGTCCGAATGGCTGGGCACGGAAAAACCCGCAGCTCGGTAGGCACCATCACTTTCATGAAAGACATTGAAACCGACATCCGCGGCAAACACGTTCTGATTGTCGAAGAAATCATCGACAGCGGCAGAACGCTGAAATTCCTCTACGACCGATTGCTCTCTTCCGAACCTGCCTCGGTCGATGTAATCACTCTGCTCGACAAACCCGCTAAGCGCCTTTCGGAAGTTCCCGTACGATTCATCGGAAAGAAAATCGATGATCAGTTTCTCGTTGGGTACGGGCTTGATCTTGAAGAGCAGTGCCGTAATCTGCCTGATATTTATTATTTGAAGTATCCGAATTAATTTTTGGTCAGGAGACCAAAAATCCGACGGTGCAACAGCACCGTCCCGGAGCGTGATGCGCAGGGAAGGCCCCGCAACCCATCTTAGCAATTCAATTAAATCAGTTTAAAAACAACTCCTTGATTCTCCTCAGTTTTTCCCATGAATCCACCGATTGAAGTAGCGGGAGGATTTGACTTAATTGTTTAATATAGTTAAAATTATAGTGTATATTTAACATTTATGATTTTCTCAAATGTTTTTAATCAGTTATGGCAGCTCAGTAGACGAGGAATACCTCTGTTAGGGGTAGCTTTGAGCCTAGCGTGTGCTCCTAAAATCAGCTCCATCAGCCCAAAAGCTGGCTCAGAGGGTGGAGGAACCGCGGTCACGATCAAAGGCACGCCTTTTTATGAAGGAGCAAAAGTTTACTTCGGTAAAAAAGAATGCACCGACGTGAAGCTCTCTGGCCCAAAAGAAATTACCTGTAAAACACCCGCTGGGACCGGTGGGACCCTCGTCGATGTAAAAGTCAGAAACCCAGACAATTTTGAATTCATTCTCAGCAAAGCCTACAACTACACCACCGATTCAGTGTCCAGCACATCCTCGACCTCCACATCAACCGCAGCAGCACCCACTCTGTCCTCAAGCGCAGCTCGCGCAGTCGTCAATGGCACCATCACATTCACCACCAGCGGCGGAACTGCCCCCTATAGCTACGGTGTTACGAACAGCTCAGGAACCATCACGACCCCGACCAGCACGACAGCACTTTATACTGCACCCGCCTCCGTCACCGGAAGCTCTACGACAGTGACATTTACGGTGGTGGACGCTGCCAACAAGTCAGCCTCGGTCGAGCTCACCCTCTACGCAGCCATTACTTTAAGCAACTCTTCATCCAGCACACTGACAGTCGGCGGCTCCAGCATCGTCATCACTGCCGGAGGTGGAATCGGCGGCTACACATTTACCGCCGCACCTCAAGGCACATTGACCCAAGCTGCGTCGAGTAGCGCGACGGCGACGTACGCACCTCCTTCGTCTCTGACTGCGGGTGGACTGGCTTCGTCCACCGTCACTTTGACCGTGACTGATTCTACGAGCAGCTCGACTACGACTACGATCACGCTCGTTGCGCCTTCGGCGGTGTACACTGGGGGAAATCAGAGCTGCGTTTATTTGACGGATCAGAAGATTAAGTGCTTTGGGAATAATACTTCCGGACAGCTAGGAAATGACGATAACGGCGGAGTTGTTGCAGGCAATGCGGCCATTGGTGATGCAACAGGAGAAATGGGATTCTCGTTGGCTCGAGTGAATTTAGGCACCGGCCGAACGGCAGCGCGTATTGCTATCGGCGCATCTCATATGTGCGCAGTCCTTGACAACAATACACTCAAATGTTGGGGAGAAAATGGTTCGGGACAACTCGGTCTGGGCAGCACTGTAGACAAAGGAGGAACCGCTGGAGATATGGCTACATTAGCCGCAATTACACTCCCTGGCGCACTCACAGCCAACTCAGTGAGCAGAATTGCAGCAGGTGAAGGACACACTTGCGCCATCCTCAGCGATAACAAAGTTTACTGTTGGGGTCTGAACGACAAAGGGCAACTTGGATACGACGACATGGTCAACAAAGGAGATGGTGGCGGCGCCAATGTCAGCGCTCTTGCCAACGTCAATCTGGGAGTAGGACGAACCGCCCTCAGCATTGCGGCGGGCCAATACCATTCCTGTGCAATTTTGGACAACGGCAATGTACTGTGCTGGGGAAAAAACACAGAGGGACAACTCGGCGCAGATGACGTCACAAAAAATTACGGCGACGGTGGAGCCGGAGAAACAATGGCTAATTTAGTTACTGACCTCGCTGGAAAAATTAATATTGGAGTAGGCAGAACAACATCTGCTGTCACGGCTGGCTACTCCCACACCTGTGTTATCAGAGACGATGCCACTGTCGTGTGCTGGGGTGACAATACCTACGGTCAGCTTGGCACCAACAGTACAACCAGCTACGGAACCGCAGGCAGCAACATGGCGGCTCTTGCTGCTCTCAACGGCGGAGCCGGAATTAATCTTGGCACCAGTCGAACCGCAGCAGCGATTTGCTCCGGAGGTGAATTCAATTGCGCAATTCTAGACAATGCCACAGTCAAGTGTTGGGGTCGAAATCAAAGCGGCCAACTTGGACAAGGTGACATGAACAGCCTGGGAGATAACGGTGCTGAAATGGGAGACAATCTCGCAACTGTCGACCTAGGAACAGGACGAACAGCCATCAGCATAGCATGTGGTAAAGAACACGCCTGCGCCCGCCTCGACAACTGGACCACCAAATGCTGGGGCAGAAATACAGAAGGCCAACTTGGACAAGAAAACACCGTCAACCGTGGCGACGACAACCTGACCAGCACACCCGATCACCGCATGGGAGACAACCTCCCCATCCTCTCCCTCTGATGCCTTACAAGAACACCATACAATGATATTCTTAAGCTATGAAGACTGTACGCAAAGTCACGGTAGAGTTGCCTGATGATCTGTTGACGTATGCCATGAACACATCAAGGAAAAATATGACTGAGACCATTCGAGAAGGATTGCGCCCTCCCCCGATCACTCGCAAAGACGCGCGAGGGGTTATTTTGATTTCTCTAAATTTACAGTTTGCGTGAGATTTTTATGCTCGGGTACCCGCTCCACGCGGCCGCACGATGCGGCTTAAGCGTGGGTCACGATGACCAAAGCGGCGTACCCGAGTATAAAAATCTCACGCAAATTGTTGATTAAAGCAAACTTCTTAAAATATCCTCACGCGTATTCTTCCGCTGAAGAATATCGTAAACACCCGCCACAATCGGCATAAGAATCTTATTCTCCCGAGCAAACTCATGAATGCTCTGCGTGGTCCACACACCCTCAGCAACATGCCCAAGATCATCCAAAATTTCTTGCAGCGTATGCCCTTCCGCCAACTGATGTCCCACGCGAAAATTGCGGCTCAACGGACTCGTGCAAGTCGCCAGAATATCTCCGATTCCAGCAAGACTCACCATGGTTTCCGTTTTCCCACCGAGAGCCGTGGTAAATCGAATCAATTCATCTAAACCTTGTGTAATCAAAAACGCACGAGCATTGCTTCCCATCCCACACGCATCCAGAGCCCCCGCCGCAATCGCCAGGATGTTTTTCAATGCACCTGCCCACTCCACTCCCACCATATCGCGGGATCGATACACATGAAAAACAGGCGAACTGAAAATTGCTTCTCCCGCAATCAAAACCTCGTCAAACGCCGACGCAATCACTGTTGCAGCGGGTTGTCCTTCCGAAATTTCCTGCGCGATGTTCGGGCCGCTCAGAACCCCCAATCGAGGACAGGGGATTTCCTCGCGCAAAACTTCAGAAATCCGCTTGAGCGAACCCGCCTCCACACCTTTGGTGACATGAATCAGAACTTCCTGACCCGTAAACCTCGACGAATATTCCCTCGCCTGCTCTCGGCAAATCGCTGCTGGCAAAGCCCAAATCACCGCGTCCACCTTGCCTTCAAAAACTCGATCCAGATCTGTCAATGCTAGAACTTTACTGCTCAATCTCATTTCAGGGTGCTTGGGATTCGCGCGCGTCGAATTGATGGAACGCGCCTGACTTTCCTCACGAACATACAACCGCACGCGCTCGCAATTCTGCGACGCAAGATTCGCAAGAACTGTCCCCCAGCTCCCGCCGCCAATCACGACCACGGTTGATTTATGCCAAAAATCCTTTGGAGTCATTTTGACCCGGAATCACCTTTCTCGAGTTGGCCAACAGGGAAATTCCATACCCTGCCAAGCGATTGCGATAGTAATAAAGCAAGTTCATATCCTCGGTCCAAACTTCTCCATCTTTCATCATCACGACTTTGCTGCGATGAAAAAATCCCAAGTTGCGAATTCCGTCCTCAATCCAGTACTGCGGATCGGGATTTTGGAATGCTTCACTCAAATAGACCATTCCGTTGTTTTCTAGTTTTTGCAAACTGTCGCGAACCCGCCGCGCCTCTTCCATGAATTTATCTTTCATCATGGATCGCTGAGCGAGTGATAATCTGAGAAAGCGATACAGATCCAGATCCGGATATTGTTTGCGGAGCAATTCAAAAAGCGTAAACGCCACCGCATGCGAACTCAAAACCACGTTGTCTTTGTGGTACCGCTCTACCAGACGTTCACCGAGTTCGCGCGTGTACTCTTGATCCCGCTGTTGATCTTCGCAAACCTCACCTCGAGTCGTGAGCCATTTTTTGGCGTCAATCACAGTTCCGTTCGGCCCCATAGATCGGCCTTCTTCGTCGACGAGATTTCCAAAAACATCCAGCGGCTTGCCCAATCGCACGACAATCTCGCGTTCGCTCAAAAACCAATTCCAGAAGAATCGCAAAACCTGCGTGAACTGATCCGATTCGTCGTCGGTGATGATGAATCTCGCCTTGCCTGCCTCCATCAAATAATCTTCGATCAATGACGCTGCTTCAAGAACAAAGTGATAGCTCGTGACCATCGGGACAATGAACACGGACGGATTTGGTTTGCCCTCCTGCATGTTCGCGATTTGCGCCTTCAACCCGGTCCCCAAAAGCCCCAGCTTCAAACGACTTTCAAGAGCACCACTCCGCGACCGTCCTCCTCCCGGGAAAAATATGGAATGGATCCCAGAGCGCAGAGTTTGAGTGCTGTAATTTTTTAAAACTTGTTTATAAATTTCGCTGCTTTTGTTCCGGTCCACCGTATAGGAACCCAGATTGCTCATGAAATAAGCCAGCATCGGGTTCGAAAACAAATTCAATCCGGCACCATACGAAAACGGCGGAAGCCCCAGCAGGTAAACAATGTAGCCAATCAAAATACTGTCCAAATTGCTTTGGTGCGTGGGCACCAGCAAAACAGTCCCTTTGTTGTAGAGACGCTGCAGATGCGCGGTCTCGCCCAGAATCCGAATTTTGTATTTGAGTTTCTCTTCAAGACCCCAAGGGCGATATTTTTTGAGACTCGCGGCGTTCAACAGCCAATTGAAACCAAAAGGCACAGCATGCGTGGCGAATCGATAAACGGATGGATTGAAATGACCCGCAATTTCGTCGGCGTAATGTGTTGAAACCTGATGAAGAAGTTCCTTACGATCCACAATCCCAGGAGGCTGAAGCAATCCCGTCTGAATCTTGCCCCAGAGTTTTTTGTCAGCCCGGTTGCGCTCCCAAGTAAAAATATTGCGCTTGTTGCGCTTGAGCCGAATCCGCTCGCGATATAGGGCATCACCCAGAAGCAAGTCCAACGGAGCCCGCTCAAACTCACCTGCCGTCTGAGCCGCAATACTGCTGACCAGCTGAGGACGGATCTGCTCGAGCGCACCCAACGGGCCTACGCCCGGGCCAGACTCGGCGGTCGTTAGTGCAGTCGTGGGAGTGGTTTGGCTCATGCTGCCTAGCGCATACCATAATTTGACGGCTGCGCCAAAATTTGATCCACTCCCCGCTGATGTCCGAACCTACTAACGAAATCTCAGCACCTTTTCGTCTCTCAGTGATCATTACGACTCACAACTCCAAGGATTGGACCGAACGGGCCGTTCGCAGCATTTTATCGCAAACCGACCCCGTCGGAACCGAAATCGTCATTGTGGACGATGGCTCCACAGACGAAACCCTCAGTCATTTGAAAACTCAGTTTTTTTTCGAAGCCAAACAGGGGCGCCTCAAACTCTCGGAAACCGACCGCTGCGGAGATCAGGGAAAACTCAAAAACTTGGGCGCTGCCCGTTCAACCGGCAGTTTTCTTTCTTTCCTGGCTTCGACGGATTGGTGGAGACCCGGCCGACTGGAAGCTTTGGAACCTGCGCTCCATCGACATGATTTGGTATTTTTCACCCCTCAGGCCAGTATGCAAAGTCACGACTGGATTCGGGCCTTGATTGCGGATCCTTGGGTGCTCAGCAGCGCCACCGTGATTCGTCGAAGTCTCTTTGAAGAAATCGGGGGATTCCCGGAGGGATACTCGGGTCGAATTTTACCTCGAAAAATTCCGGGTCTCGAGGACTACGAACTCTGGATTCGTGCGCTAGCAACCTTAGTGAAGGAAGGAAAAAGAGAGCGGCTGCTGATTTCGAAAAATGAACACGTCGTTTCGGAAACTCACCCGAAACAACTGACGCCATTCCACGAGCAACTCAAGCTCATCAAACAGATCATTTCTTTGTTTCACGTGGCTCCTGAACTGCCGTGGAAATATTGGCCAGAAATCGCGCGCGGAGTTGCAGAAACCGGACGGAACTGGGTCAAGAAATGGCGACTCTAAAAACCCGATTCTTGATATGGACAATGATCACAGTAACCGCTGTGCTCACTCACTGGGGCCTGATCAACATCGGCCATCACCTCCTGCACAGCGATTTCGCCCCGTCCTGGTTGTTTTCGGATGATGTTCGAGCCGGACGCTGGACCGCCTTTCAATATCAAATGAGTTATGCGGGTGTCGGACTGACCTACCTTCGAGCTCTTTGGATGAGTTTCTATGAAGGGTTGATGGGCTGGGATTATTTTCGAGGGCAGTCGATTTTCAGTTATATTTGGAGCCCCGTTCTTATCACTTGGGGGGCCTATTTTGTTTCTCGCTCTTATTTAAAATCAAGGATTGCAGCCCTCATCAGCGGCATTTTGGCAGCATGCGGGCTCCAGTTTTGGATTGATCAATATGCCAACGATACTTACGTCGCCTATCTTTTTTTGGGCTGCATCCTGCTGGGAATGCGGGCGCGAGTCATCAACCCTTGGACGGATTGGAACGGGTGGCGTCTCGTGGTCGCTGGGATCCTGAGTGGATTTGCTGTTTATACCTCGCGGATTTCCCTGATTTTTTTGATGAGCGTCTGGGTGCCTTGGACTGAAATTGGCCCAGCTCTCCAAGAGCTGTGGAAAATGCGAACCGGCCGTCGGTGGCAGCAGACTCTTTTTGGGCTCGGATGCCTGTTTTTCTCGCTCTTTGCCTATCTTGAGGCACTGGGTCCCTCGATCGGACACTGGGGAGGACGGGAAATCAAAATCCACGCAACACCCAACTTGAAATTCGCGCTGTTTTGCTGGTTCATCACACTCGCGCCCCATTATTGGAATCAGCTCAAGGGAGAAAGACTGATTTCGCTGGTTAAAAACCTTGCGGTATTCACCGGTGCGTTTTGTATCGGATTCTTGCCCGAAATCATCCATGTCTGGAACACGCACGTTTTCTCCGAAGGGACTCAAGGCAACCGTAACTTCTCGGATTTTTTGGTGGTCCTGGCGGGACTTCATCGCGCCATCCACTCCCTCCTGACTGCGAGTCCGGATGACTCCCTCCAACGCATTCCGGCGCTCATCTTGCTCTTTGGGAGCGTGCTATTGATTCGCCAGTCCCGAAAAAATGCCTACTTACTCCCCCTGATCGCCTCCGCAATTCTCACGATTTTTGCATTTTGTCGGGTCCACAATTATGCGGGCCCGGAACCCAGATACCTGATTCCGCTTTTCCCCTGGATTTGGGTCGCTTGGGGCTCGGCTGTTGAGTGGACTCTTCAGAAAAATCGACTCCTCTGGGCGACACTGCTCGGAGCCTTGTTGGTCTATCAATTCGCGTTCCACGCGTCCGCCAAGAGGCAGCTCATCCTCGATACGCTCAGAGAGAACCGATTTGATCAGAAAATGGCGATTATTGAAAAATTCCGTGCCGAAAACATCCGGGTTGTCATCTCCGATGACTATTGGAATTCTAACGAGTATTCCGTTTTCTCACGTGGAAATCCTTGGTTTGTACCCGCGAAAATGCAGCACCTGACTCCTCCCCAAGCAATCGACCTTTCGCACTCCGAAAAACGCATTGGCTGGATGACTTCGCAGCCATTGCATCCGTCGATGGAAATCGAAAAAAATCTCGGAACCTGGTTTGGAAAAAACATTTACATCAAAAATTAATTCAACAGAAAAAGAATATTGATATACTGTGTTAATTGAGTTAATTGCAATTTAAATGAACAGCAATGATTTTCACCCGCCATCTGGCGATTCCGATACTTTTCAGAGACGTCGAAAAATCGAATTTCTTTGGAAAGAGCTCCTAGGATTGACTGATTTCGACCCACACCTCTCATTCATGGATCTCGGCGGAGATTCGCTGACCGCAAATCGTTTGGTTTCTCGTCTCGCTCAGGACCTGAACATCGACATTCCGGTTCTTAGGGTTTTCGAACATCCCACACTAAAACAGTTTATTAAATTTATTGAAAATCAAGGCAGCGAATCTACTGGGCCAATTGCCCCGCCAACTCCAGAAGCTTTTACAACCGAAGCGTCAGACCAGGACATTGCCATAGTTGGAATGGCCTGCCGTTTCCCTGGAGCAGCGAACATTGATGAATTTTGGAACAATCTGGTTCAAGGGAAAGAGTCCATTCACTTTTTCTCGCGCGAAGAACTCAGTCCCGAGGTGCCAGAAGAGCTGAGAGACGACCCCCGCCTCGTCAGAGCGCGCGGCTTTATCGACAAACCTTACGAAATGGATGCGGCTCTCTTTGACATTGGTCCCATGGAGGCTAAACTCATTGATCCTCAACAGCGACTCATCCTAGAAACTGCCTACGAGGCCCTGGAAAACGCGGGGCACGGCCCCGGAACTTTCCAAGGCAAAATCGCAGTTTATGCGGGTACAGAAGATAATTCGTATTACAAAACTGAGATCACGCCATTCCCGTCCGCTGAAAAAAGCGCGGGGCGTTTCGCGGTCATGACTGGAAACGAAAAGGATTTCGTCGCACTTCGTCTTGCCCACAAACTGAATCTCAAAGGCCCCGCAGTCAGCGTCAACAGTGCTTGCTCCACTTCCTTGGTCGCCGTATTGATGGCTTGCAAAAGTCTTCGCAACCGCGAATGCGAAATGGCGCTCGCTGGAGGAGCCACGGTTCATTTTCCTACTCATGATGGATACTATTACCAAGAAGGCGGAGTTTTTAGCCCTGACGGACACTGCCGTCCGTTCGACAAAGACGCTCAAGGCACGATTTTCACCGACGGTGTCGCCGTCGTCGCTTTGAAGCGCGTCAGCGATGCAATTCGCGACCGAAACCCGATTGTTGCTGTCATCAAGGGCGGAGCTGTCAACAATGACGGTGGCGACCGCGTGTCCTTCTCTGCACCGAGCATCTCGGGGCAATCCAGCTGCATCACAGACGCCTACTTGGACGCAGGCGTGAGTCCAGATTCGATTCAATTTGTGGAGACCCACGGCACTGCCACTCCCATGGGCGATCCCATTGAGGTTGAGGCGCTCCGTCAGGCCTTCCGCAAAAGTACACAACGCCGTCAGTACTGCGGCTTGGGTTCCGTCAAAAGCAATATTGGTCACACCACCACTGCAGCCGGCGTCACTAGCTTGATCAAAACCGCCCTGGCGCTCAAAAATAAAATCATTCCAGCGACGCTTCACTTCAAGAGTCCCAACCCGCGACTCAATATTGAGGACTCTCCTTTTTATATCGTGGACAAGCTCACGGAATGGAAAAGCGAAAATGGCCCTCGTCGAGCAGGAATCAGCTCGTTCGGAATGGGTGGAACCAACTCTCATGCCATTCTTGAAGAAGCACCCGAGGCTCCTCGCTCTACCGAACCGTCTGTCGAGCGACCCTTTGAAATTTTTCCTGTTTCCGCAAAGACTCCCACAGCACGCGATCGATTACTCAGCAGCCTGACGGGCTTAACTCATCGCCCGCGTGATATTGCTTTCACGCTACAAAATGGACGTTCTCGCTACAAAACTCGCGGAGCGCAAATTCATTTCTCATCCCTCAAAACCGACTCGCTGACCGTTCAACACAGCAAAACCCTGGAAGATCCACGCCTCGTATTCATGTTCCCCGGACAGGGTGCACAGTACATTGGGATGGGAAGAGCTTTGCGCGAAGCATTTCCTGAGTTTCGGGTCACCTTTGATTACTGCTGTGAGTTTCTGAAGCGTGAGCTCGGTTTCGATTTCCAAAATGAGGATCTCGAAAACACTCAATTCACCCAGCCTGCTCTTTTCGTCATCGAAGTTTCTTTGGGAAAAATGCTACTCGACTGGGGAATCCAGCCGGATATTTTTGTCGGCCACAGCATCGGTGAGTTCGCAGCTGCATACTTGGCAGGAGTATTTTCCCTCGAAGATGGCCTGAAACTGATCGCAGCTCGCGGCCGCCTGATGGCCGCTCTTCCTCGCGGCAGCATGTTGTCTGTGCGAGGATCTATGGACGCCGTGAAAAAAATCATGGGCGACGAGATTGACGTAGCAGCCATCAACAGTCCGATTCACTGTGTGCTTGCAGGACCTACTGAAAAAATCAAAGAACTTCAGCAGAAGTTCGAAGCAAACAACCTCCCCGCACGTCTCCTTCATACCTCACACGCATTTCATTCCTCGATGATGGATGGTGCAGTAGAACCCTTCCTTGCCACCGCAAAAGAAGTCCAATTCAGCCCTCCAAAAATTAGGATCATCTCAACTGTGACAGGAGAAGAGCTCACCGCTACTCAAGCAATGGATCCTAATTATTGGGCGGGTCACCTCCGTTCCACTGTTCGTTTTAGCCAAGCGATTCAAAAATGTGTCGCTGAGGGCGGGAATCTTTTCTTGGAGATGGGTCCCCGAACAACCTTATCCAGCTTGGCTCTGCAACACCTCAAAGGCGATGGAGCCACTGCGTTTTCTACATTGAGCGACTCCCCGGATGCACTCGCTGAACTTGGAGCACTCTCCACCGCGATAGCAAAACTTTGGGCATACGGATACGATGTGCCCTGGAACAAAATTTGGGGTGAGGGAAATCGTGTTCCATTGCCAACCTACCCATTCGAAAGAAAATCCTTTCGTTTCTCGGAGAATCGAAAGCCTGAACTCATCACCTCCGCAATCGCTCGAAATACCGATCAAACTACTCCCGTAGTTGAGAGTCAGCTCAAAATTCAAAATGAAAATCCACTTTTCACACAAATTGAAACTCTTTTGACTGAACATTCGGGACTTTCGATCGAGACAAAAAATACCACGTTCTTCGAAAGTGGATTTGACTCGTTGGTCCTGATGCAAATCGGCGTAGAACTGGGAAAACGTTATGGAATTTCCATCGGGCTGAAAGACCTGATGAATACCCACAACACGCTGGAGCGACTCAACGACTACATCGCAAAAACAGCAGCTCCGGAAAAACAGCCTCAGTCCCTCAAAAAGCAAGCATCTGCACTGATCACCTCGGATGCGCAACGCCAGCTTTTCAATTCTTCGCAAATCAGCACCGACGCTTCACGCGCAATGAATCATTCCATCTGCATCGTTCTCGAGGGCAAGGCGCAAGTGGAAGCACTTCGTTCGAGTCTTGTTCTTCTGACACAGCGGCACGCAGCTTTGCGGACCACCTTCTCTCCCAATGGCGAACAGATCATTGTAAATGAGAAAGTCACCTTTGAAATACCCGTTCTCGACTGGAGTGGATTGTCCGAATCTCAACAAGCTGACGAATATGCCCAGTTTGTGAATCGCGAAGTTCACCACGTGTTTGACCTTGTTCAAGGCCCTCTTTTCACCAGTACGCTGATTCGTTTTTCTGGCACAAAAACAATTCTTGCTTTTAACTGCCATCATTCAGTTGTGGATGGCTGGTCTCTGAACATCATCATGAGAGATCTCCCCAAACTCTATCGCTCGGTGATTTCTGGGTCCAACGGCACATCTTTGCCTGCCCCGCTTTCTTTTGTGGAATACCTCGGTGAAACTGTCGCCCGTGAAAAAGAAGCTTCACAGGAGATGGAGCGTTTTTGGAAAAAAACTTTTTCTGACGGCGTTCCTCAAATCCAGATTCCCATCGATCAACCACGCTCATCCACCCGAACCTATCACTCGCGCCGAGAGGATTACAAAATTCGGCGCGACGCTTACGAAAAACTCAAGTCCATCGGAACCCAAAATGAATTGAGCCAGTTTGCAATACTGCTTTCGACGTTCGCACTTTATCTCCATCGAATCACGGGGCAACTGGATCTCGTAATCGGAGTGCCCTCGGCTGGACAGATCAAAAGCGGAAAACCTCAGCTTCTGGTCAGCGATGTCCGCATACTGCCTATCCGCTGCCAACTCCAAACGGGCGACAACCTGATCACCTACGCTCGCCGAGTCATGGAAAAATTCTACGCCGCCTACGAGCATCAGTGGATCAGCCAAGATGACCTCGTGCGTGTGATTTTCAATTTTGATCCGGGCATGAAGCCCGAAGATCTCCATTTCGAAGGACTCAAGTCACATCATATTTACAATCCGCGGGATGTTGAAAAATTCGAGATCTCAATCAATGCAGTGGTCGAAAACGACGATATGTTGTTGGAATGCGCCTACAACACAGACTTGTTTGAGGCCGATAAAATGCATCATCGCCTGACTGAGCTGGACGAGATGATGGCGTCGATCGCAGAAAATCCTCTGCGTGTATTGGAACAAGCGCAGCCTTCCCAAGAAACTCCCTTCTTCTTTGGACCAATTGAAAAGCAAATGTTTGGGACATTCTATTCCGGAAAACCATCGGCGAATTTTGCTGTGCTCATTTGCCCGCCCTTGGGACAAGAATACATGCGCACACATTGGTTGATCCGCAATATCGCTAGTTCGCTCAATCGCAAGGGTGCGCCTGTCATGCGATTTGATTTTTACGGACAAGGTGACTCGAGTGGGGAGACCCGGCAAGCCCGCCTCAATGACATCACCGGCAGCCTCATTCATGCAGCACAAGAGCTTAGAACCCGTTCTGGACAGAGGCAAATTCAACTGATTGCGTTTCGAGCTTCAGCACTGGTTGCTGAGCACTGTCGTGCAAAATTGGGGCCGGACGTGAAACTGATCTACATTGATCCACCCCAATCGGGTGCTGAGTACATTCAACAGCTGCGCAAAGTGCAAAGCGACTACTGGACTGAGGCATTTTATCACCGCAACGAAAAAATCAGACTCAACAATTCTCAATACGAGGAGTTGATCGGAACAGTTTACTCGCAAGAATATATCCGTGAGCTGCTGAACTTGCGAGGCGTTGACGCTCATTCTGGACTGACGCTTTCCATTTCACCTTCGGCTGGTTGGAGTGATCATCACAAATTCGACAATATTTTCCTGTCACCTGGCCTGCTTCGGGAATTACAATCTGCGGTTTTTGAAGAGGTGGCGCAATGAAAGAAGAAATCCTGAAAATGGGGACAGAAGGCCACCTGGTTGGAGTCCTCTCCCATGGCAGCGAAACCAGCAACGCACCCGTAGTATTGATGTTCAACGCAGGCTTACTTCACCGCGTGGGGCCCTTCCGCCTCTGGGTGAGGCTCGCTCGCAAGCTTGCGGAGCAAAATATTCCTTCTCTTCGATTTGACATCCGGTCTCACGGAGATTCCAGCCAACCCAACGGGATCCGATGCGAACCTCAAGAAGGAGCTCTCGAGAGCATCATTCAAGCCATGAACGACATCGAAAGCCGCATGGGTCGCCGTGAGTTCATCATTGTTGGTCTTTGCTCAGGAGCAGACTATGCGCATCCTGCTGCAAAACGCGATCCTAGGATCCGAGGTGCCGTGCTCATCGATGGATACGGTTACAAAACTCCTGGCTTTGATCGAGAAGCAAAACGAATCATCATCAAGCGCCGAATCCTAAAATCCATCTCGTGGCGCAGCTGGAAAAACTTCATTCAAAGCCGCCTCGTTGCAAAAACAGCAAAAAACGGCAGTAAAGCCATTGGAGAACTCGTCTCCAGGGACTTCCCGGCACGCGAACAAATCGAGAACGACATTCTTGCATTTTTAGCGGAAGGTCGCAGGCTTCATTACGTCTACACAGGAGGATTGCCTTACTTCAATCACGAGAGGCAGTTCTGGGATATGTTTCCACGCCTCAAACCTGCGTCCAATTTGAGCTGCCGTCATTTTCCAAAAACAGATCATACTTTTTCACTCTACGAAGATAGAAGCCAGCTTTTGAATGATATTGTGAATTTTGTTGTCAGCACAAAACTCGATGCTCATTTGACTTTGGTCGACCTATTTGAGGCGCAAGTCAAAAAAACTCCTCATCTCGTCGCCCTGAAATACGGCGACAGCACCTTGACCTATCAAGAACTCAACGAACGAGCCAACCAACTCGCACGCTGGCTCCGCACTCAAGGTGCAGGCCCCGACACTTTAGTCGGAGTCATGATGGAACGGTCGATCGAGATGGTGATTGCTCTTTATGGAATCATTAAATCGGGAGCAGCTTACTTGCCCATCGAACCCAGTACGCCTCAAGCAAGAATCGACGGGATGATTGAAGACGCTCAGCTCAAAATCGTGCTGACTCAACAAGATTTATTTCAGATTCTGAACCCAGGGCTCGAACGCTCGAATCTGGATCAAATTCACAGCGCTGAAAACATGGCTTACTGCATCTTCACTTCCGGATCCACTGGACGCCCCAAGGGAGTCATGATCAGCCATCGAAGTATTTGCAATCGCCTGCTCTGGATGCAAGCCGAATATCAAATGAGTCCAGGCGACCGAGTTTTGCAAAAAACTCCGTTCACATTTGACGTCTCTGTCTGGGAATTTTTCTGGCCTCTTCAAGTCGGCGCAACCTTGGTTGTCCTAGCGCCCGAAATGCATCGCAGTAGCAAAGATCTCATTCAGGAAATCGTGCGATCACAGATCACTCATCTTCATTTTGTTCCGTCGATGTTGTCGGTTTTCCTGGAAGATCCTTCTTCAAAAAACTGCTCGTCGATCAAAAAAGTTTACTGCAGCGGTGAGGCGCTTCCATTTGCACTTCAAGAACGATTCTTTTCAATATTTCCTGAAGTAGAACTCCATAATCTTTATGGACCCACCGAGGCAGCTGTCGATATTACCTATTGGCAATGCAAAAAAAACGACCCACGCGGCCTGGTTCCAATTGGCCGTCCTGTTTGGAACAGCCAAGTTTACATTCTGGATGAAAATTTCAAAATGATCCCTCGTGGTGAAACCGGTGAATTGTATTTAGGCGGCGTCCAGTTGGCTCGGGGCTATCTCGCTCGTCCCGAACTCACGGCAGAACGATTCATTCCAAATCCTTTTTCCAAGGAACCTGGAGCAAAGCTTTACAAAACTGGCGACCTCGCGCGCTGGCTCAGCGACGGAACTCTGGAGTACCTGGGAAGAAACGACTTCCAAGTCAAACTGAATGGCCTGCGGATCGAGCTTGGAGAAATCGAAAACATCGTTTGTTCTCTGAAGGGAATTTGCCAAAGCGCTGTAACAGTAATCACCGCACCCTCGGGCGCAAAACAACTGGCCTGCTACCTGGTCAAAGACAAGGATATCGAATTGTCATCTGCGGATGTGCGCGATCGCCTGAAGTCCATGCTCCCCAGCTATATGGTTCCACAGTATCTCGTCTGGCTCGAAGCAATGCCGATTTCTTCGAGTGGAAAGCTTGATCGAAAAGGCTTGCCGCAACCCACCTACTCAGAACGCCGGTTGCCCCTCAACCCAACTCAGAAAGAAGTTTCTTTTGGAGCTTAAAGAGCGCCTCCATAAATTTTGGACAGCAGCCCCCCTGGGCATCGCAGCCGGAATCCTGTTCACACACCTCGGGTTGCATGCAGCGATTTCGTACCGAGGCTGTGTTGCCAAATTCGCACTGGCCATCGGAGCCATCTCACTTTTGGCAACGCTTCTATTTCGAAGCCACCGCCTTGTTCTCGCTGTTTTGATTGGATTGGAAGCACTTTATTGCTCGGTAGCTTTTACTCCTCTGCCAGAATTTTTGATGAGCGGCCTGATCCGTGACGATCACTCCTCAGCAAAGGCGGATGCGGTGTATGTTTTCAGTTCAGTCCTGCAAAACAATGGCGACCTGGGTGACGTAGCTCTCAGCAGGCTCTTGCACGGCCTTGAAGTCATGGGAGAGCGTCAGGCCAATCAACTGATTCTCTCTGAGTTACCTCCACCCAATCCCAGTTATGCCGATCCTGCACGGCGTTTGATGACACGCCTGGGAGTCCAGCACAACCTCATCACAGTAGGACCCGTCAATAACTCAAAAGAAGAAGCCATGGCCGTTGCGAGTTTTTTAAAATCGAAGGGATGGAAAACTGTTGTTGCTGTCACTTCACCTTTGCATTCTCATCGCGCCTGCGCACTCTTGGAGCGTGAAGGATTGAACGTGATTTGTTCGCCCTCACTCGAAACTCGATTCACGGTTGAGCATCTCGTTGCGACTCAACTCCGCCTGATCGCTTTTGGCGAGGCCGTTTACGAGCGCGTAGCGTCCGTCATCTACCACCGACGCGGATGGCTCTAGTTCCCCAATAGTTCCCGCAGCCCCGCCTCAAGTGAAATCTGCGGTTCCCAACCCAGGAGTTTTTGCGCACGCGAAATATTGGCCAAGGAGTAAGGCACATCACCTTCTCTCGCGGGAGCGACCACTGGGCTGACCGACTTTCCTTTAACCTTGATCATCATCTCGGCCAATTCGCGAATCGTAACGGCACGACTGGTTCCCAAATTGATGGGCAATCCGTCGCATTTTTCAGCCGGTAGATCCAGCGCAGACGCCAACGCTCTTGCTAAATCCAGCACCGACACAAAATCACGTGTCTGAAACCCACCGTCGTTCAACTTCGGAGCTGTGTTCTTATCTAGTAACTCTGTAAAAACAGAAATCACTCCCGAATAAGGGGATGTGCGATCTTGTCCAGGACCGTACACATTGAAGAATCTAAAATTCACGACAGGCAATCCTTTGGTCCGTGCAAAAATTCTGTAAGCCTGCTCGGTCGCCAGCTTTTGACCGGCATAAAAAGAAAGCGGCTCTGGCAAAGGCATGTCCTCAGCAATGTGCAATTCAGGTTTTCCCAACATTCCATACACTGCACTCGATCCCGCAAAAAGCAGGCGAATCGGTTTCCCGCGTTGAGTTCCTTCGCGAATCACTGCATGAGCGACTTCGACTGCAGCTTGCGTATTGACCTGGTAACTCTCGGTGGGCTGGTCCTGGCAAATCGACACACTCACGACCGCAGCCAACTGATAAACTGCCTCGACGTCTTGGATGACACGAGCGACCATCTCGCGATCTCGAATATCACCCTGGATGTATTCCACACCTTCGACATGGTTTTTTGGATTTTGAATATCGAGGGTTCGAACCGAATAACCACGGCGAAGCAACTCGCGACAAAGATGGGTTCCGATGAATCCGGCTCCGCCGGTGACTAGAATTTTTTTCATTTGTTTTTTCTTTCTAGGCATTCAACTGCCATATCTCGCGTGGTTTCCGCCACATCTTTCCAAGAAAAAAGTCGTTTCTGATTCCAATTCGCCCGATCTTGGATGGACTGAGGATCGCAAGATCTATGACAAAAATCTTGAATTTCAAATCCCCATTCTTCGGGAGCACCCTTAAAAAAATGCAATTCGCGGAGCTGTGCGTCCAAACAACTCAACCCACCCACTCGTGTGCTCAGCACTGGGATGCCTTGAGCCAACGCTTCCAGAACGACCAAGGGCAATCCCTCGTACAAAGAACTGAGCACCAAACCTCGGCTCATCTGCAAAACCTCGCGCACCTGTGCAGGACTCAAAATCCCGGTGTGGATGAATTTTTCGTTCGACGGAAATCCATCTCCAGGAATCGCGACGATTGGCCAAGGCGACGGTTTTGCAGCGCGAATCAACGCGTCTGTATTTTTGACTTGATCGCCACCCCGACCCACATAACAGAGAAACAAACCGAGTTTCTGAAGCTTCAAACGAAGTTCACGAGATATTTCGGTACGGGCTTGATCTCCCCCAGAATCTACAACACCGCTGTCCCAGCCATTCCAACACACGTCGGTCGAGCGCCCCGAACGTTCGGCCAGCTTCAACAAATGCAATCCGGGGTGCACGCCCAACACTCCTTGGCTCTGCAGAATCCCGTTCCATTCCTGCAAATAAGCTCGATACCCGCCGGGCCAAAGCCACTCATGGCAAGCCGCCATTCGTCCCAGCGTCGTGCCGTGAAGCGTGTGCAGGCGAACTGTTTGTTGTTCTGCTCGCGGCAACTTCAGTAATCCGGGCAGCGGCCAGCAGCCGTGCGTATGCACCACATCCCAAGTTCCTTCTCGCGCTTGTGCGGGATCACTCGAAAAATGCGCATCCACTCCGAGAAGTTTCAATTCACGAATTAAACAACGAATATGGACTTCGACACCGCCGACAGAGTTTTCCAATTCAATCGGCGCCCACTCCAACCATTTCATCGGGGGAGCTCTGTTTCTTCGGCAAAAATCCTCGCCACTTTGGGAACCGAGCAAAATGCGGCGTATTCTCGAGCGGCTACTTTCAAGGAAATCAGATTCTCCTCACGCTCAAAAATCCGCTGCACTTTTTGTGCTCCGTCATCAGCATCCCCTGCTTTGAAAAACTCCATGCAGCCCGGAACTCTCTGCGTGATCTCCTGATTCAGCGGCAAATCCGTCGCAAGAATCGCTGATCCACGGGCAAAAGCTTGAGCGAGAGAACCCGACCCGCTGGTTTCGCGAAACGGAATCAACACCAAATGCGCCCGAGAATACATCGAATCCACGAGGCGAGATTCCACGTAGCCCGTCCATTCAATTCGTGAGCCGAGCTTCAACGAGTGTGCAAGCTCCCTGCACTGCTGCTCATATTTGCGATCGACCGGGCGGCGCACTCCACCCGCAATGATCAAACGATAATCGGACGGCAGTTTTGACAAAATCTGAATCGCAAGATCCTGACCTTTCTCTGGAGTCAGGAATCCAAAAACTAGCAGCCGTTTTTCGGAATAAGGCCAAGCGTGCGCTTCGCTGCGAGAGACTGTTCCTGGCACACCCAGGGTTGGAACAAAATGTGGAATGACCACCACACGTTTCGCGCCGGCATCCTCGACGGCCTGAGCCTGCAAGCGAGAGTGAACCACCACCCAATCCAACTCGCCCCAAGTATCCGCGCCCCAAACCCTGCGCAATCGATTCAAGAAAAATACATTCGCTCCCGCACGAAGCGGGATTTGCCAGCCGCGGCCTTGCGTCGGAAATCGATAATGCGTCGGCAAAACCGTGTGCGCCGTGGCTCCGATTTTGACTTCAGGCAAAACCTGCTTCAACTGGCGAACAAATCGGGGAAAAGTATAAAACGGCGGGTTCTTTCCCCCCCAAAGTCCGTACTCATGCTGAAAAAAAACGACACTGGGTTTCAATTCTTGCAGCTTACCCAAAAGCTGATCCAAAGGATCCTGCTCGACCTTGACGAGCTCCATCCCCTTTTCCCGGTAGGCACGCTCGACTTCCGTCCAAAGGACCTTGGAATAATCCGCAATCCCGCATTTTCGCTCCCAAGGAGTCACCCATGCTACCAAAGGTGTCCGACACCTTTTTGATGCTTGATGCGTCATAAGAGGAAAGTAGATTGCTTCTAGATTATTCACAATAGGAAGTGTATTTTCGCACCATAATGACGCGCCAAGCATCAAAAAGGTGTCGGACACCTTTGGAGACCGTTTCAATTTTAGGAATTCCTATTTCCCGTGCCGGCTTCGACGAAGCTCTCCAGCTTTGCGAAGAGCGTGTGAACACAAAGCAAGGCGGCTACGTCTGCTTGGCAAACGTGCACACAGTGACCGAGAGCACACGATATCCTGCTCTGGCGGATGCACTGAAGAATGCTTACCTTTCTCTTGCAGATGGTATGCCCCTGGTTTGGGTTTCGCGCTGGAAGCACAATCCTGTCAAAACTCGAGTCTGTGGCCCGGACTTAACGCGCGAGTTTCTCCTTCGTCATCCCGAAACTTCGATGGGGTTTGTCGGCGGCCGTCCCGGACAAGGGGACGATCTCGCTAGGCGATTTTCGCTAAAAAACACCACTAGCTACGCTACTCCGATACGGCCTTTTTCTCCGGAAAATGCCCAAGAGGACTGGCGAAACTTCATATCCCGTTGTCCTAATCAACAAGCGCCCTCCGTGGTTTGGATTGGCTTGGGCGCGCCCAAACAAGAACTCTGGGCCCGAACGATCAGCCCCCTCGCGCCGCAAACACTCTTTTTCGCAGTCGGAGCTGCATTTGATTTTCTGACAGATACAAAAAAACGCGCTCCTCTTTGGATGCAAAAGTCAGGACTAGAATGGTTCTATCGACTCGCGCAAGAGCCGCGACGCCTGGCAAAGCGCTACCTCACCACGAATTTTGAATTTGTGGGAAAAGTGACTTTGGAACTTTTAAAGAATAACTAGAAAGCGTCGCCTTCGTCGTCGAAATCTCGTTTAATAGTGTCAACGATCGCTTCCGCGGAATCCGCCGGATCACCCTCGAAGTCGTCGATGTTCTCATCGAGCTCCAAGTCATGAACGACTTTGCTGAATTCTTTGTCATTGGCCAAATCCTGGCGAATGGCTTCGATGTACTTGTCTGGGTATTTTGCGACCAGTTCCTCAATATATTGATTGAGTTTGCGTTCACGCAAAATGAGTTCTTTGCGCTTAATTTTTTTCCAATTTTTAATGTAGTGAAGGCGGCAGTAATTCATGGTCGTAGCGCTTGACTCGCAAGCGACTTCACGGCAGCTCGGTTCGCTGGACGAAAGACGACCATTGGCCAGTCCTTTTTTTCCTTGAACAGCAATGACTTTAGCGCCCTTTTTGCCCTTGGTTTCTACAGCTACTGCCGGCTGTGCTGAAGCGGCTTTCCCGCCTTTTGCTGGGGCTGGGGTTGCTGCTTTTACAGCGGCTGGTTTCGCTGCCAATGGCTTCGCTGCGGGCTTCGCAGCTGCTTTGACTGGAGGCGTTTTCGTGGCAACAGACTTGGCGGCTGCTTTTTTCGGTTGAGCCGCGGCTTTTGCGGGGGCCGACTTGGCAGATTTGCCACTGTTACCCATAAGTAAGTTTTTCAATGATTCCAGCTTTCCGCCTTTTTTGGCTGCTACAGCAGGTGCTGGTTTTTTGCTCGCAGGTTTAACGGCCTGCTTTTGGGGTGGTGTATTCTTCTTGTTAGTTTGACGTGGCGCGAGCCACTTATCTTTTGAGCCAGTTTTCTCAGAAGCCATTCTCGGGTTACCCTTCTTTGTGCTAAGCTTTTTGGGTGCCACGCAGCAATATCACAGTCAAGCGCATTTTGCGATCTCCAGGTCTAGTAGACCTGCATTTTCATGGAGCTTTCGGGATTGATGTCATGACGGCTCAGGAAGCAGAGCTCGATGATTTAGCGGAGCAGCTCGGAATGGCTGGAATTGCCGCCTTTTGTCCGACAACCCTGTCCGCGCCACTTCCTGACCTACTCAAAAGCGTCGAACGCCTAGGCAGGTGGATGCGTTCGCAAGAATCTGCTGCTGGCAAGGCTCTGCCCCTGGGAATTCACCTCGAAGGGCCGTTCATTCACCCCGAAGCCTGCGGGGCCCATCCGCCGGGGGCAATTCAAGTTTTCCGCATGAAGACTTTGGAGAAATTATGGGAAGCGTCTCAAGGAACCCTAAAAATCCTGACCGTCGCACCCGATCGTCTCAAACCGACTGAGATTTTGGCTTTGGCCCGTTGGTGCCGAGAGAAAAAAGTCCACCTGTCCGCTGGACACACACGCGTCACTCAGGCTGAGGCCACCCAGGCATTTGACCTGGGATTTCGAGGGGTCACTCACGCTTGGAACGCCATGGGATTTCACCACCGCGATCCGGGATTGCTAGGAGCTGCCGTTGGACGCAAAGAGGTTTGGATCGAGCAGATCATTGACCAGATCCACGTCGATCCGACCGTGATTCACTGGATGACCCAGTTGCATTCAAATGGACTTTGCTTCGTCTCCGACTGCGCTCCAGCCGCTGCCGCTCGCGCAGGCAAATGGTGCGGATTCGGCCCGAACCTACAAGTCAGGGCAAAAGATGGAGCCTGTTATACAAAAAAAGGGCACCTGGCCGGAGGCGGTATTTTATTACCTCAGACTTATTTAAACTGGCTCGACTTTGAGTTGAAAAATCACTCTGTGAACTACACCGAGCTTCTGCGCCGAAGCTTGCCTTGGGTAACTGAGCAGCCGTTGAAAGCTTTGAGAGTCTCTATTTCGGCAAAGGACTTGCCAGTGCAATTGGAGTGGGATCTTGCGCGGCCTCGATTTCGTGCGCGATTTTGAGAATCACATCCACGTACCCTTGCGTCCGGTTGTAGTGATAGAGCGCTGCCTGGTGAGAGGCCGGGTCATCCTTTTTCCAGCCGTTCACTTGGAGATAGTTTGCCACACTCATAATCGAATCAGACATTCGGGTCAGATCAGGGGTTCGAGTTTTTCGGCTCGACTTCGCCCATTTTAAATAACTGGAGGGTAAAAACTGTGCGTTCCCAAATGCTCCTGCATAGGACCCTTTCAGGGCGCGAACTTTCAGCATTTTTTTCTGCTGAATTTCCTGCAACGACTTCAATTCTTCCAGCGCCCACACAGCTTTGTCTTTACAACGCGTAGAAACCTTCATCACGGTCTCAGTATCTGGCTCTGCGACTTTTTCCTTGAGCAGTTCCTGCATCGCTTTCACGACCTCTGGATGATCTGCTTGAATCAAGCTGAAATAAACATGCGAAATCGGCTTCTTGCCTCGATCAGTTCCATGCTTGGTTTCGACCCAAAGCAACGAGGTGATGACTTCTTTGGGGACACCCAATTCCCTCTCAGCCCGTCTTAGAATTTTAGGATATTGATTTAAAAATTCACGGCACTTCCGAATCGCTCGTTTGGAATAATGAGTCGTGTAATCCGCCCTGAACAAGAACCCAAAAACGTTCTTTTCAACCACCGCATCTCTTTCTTCCTCGTCGTATTGATGAGTCAGCAAATGGATCATTTCTGGCGAAAAACCGCTGTTTTTCAGCTTTTCTAGCGCAAATTCGCGTGGAGTTGGATCGCCCGCCGAGACTATTACCGCCCAAAACAGAGCTAGAGGTAGAAATATGGAACCCACACCTCACATGATAGCATGACGATAGCGTGGTCATCTTGAAACCATTTGACTAAAATGGTCCAGAGTAATAGGCTAGCCCGACTGTGAAGCTCTACTTACGCGAAATTACCGAAAGTGACTTGGAACTCAGCCTTGATTCGTCAGAGAAGTGGCTGAATAATGCTGTTTCCCAAGCGGACGAATCCGATGACACCGAAATCAGTCCCACAATCCTTGCCAAGCTCGCCAAAAGCAAAAAAGCACGCGCCATCCAACTCAAACTACGCGCTCACAAACTGGATCAGATTTACATCTTGAACGGCCGTATTCAAACCTCCGTGCATTTGATTTGCAGCCGCTGTGCCACCTATTTTGACTTTCCACTCGATCATAAATTTTCATCCCTCTACTCCAAGGACCGCGTCATGGCCGGAATCAGCGAATCCGGTGATAGCACCCGCAACTACGCGCGACATTCGCACGATGACGATTCAGAAAGTCAGGACATTGACATTACTTATCTCACAGACGATTTCATCAACATGGCAGATTTGGTCGTCGAACAAATTCAACTACAACTCCCCTTTCGCCCGTTGTGCAGCGACACTTGCCAGGGAGTTTGCGTCACCTGCGGAACGAATTTGAACCTAGGCCGCTGCGCTTGCAAAAAAATCGGCGCCAATAATCCTTTTGCTCAACTCGCTTCAAAAAATTTCTCAAAATGAAAAAAATCATCGCGGTTTTTCCAGGCCAAGGATCTCAACACGTCGGAATGGGAAAAGACCTCTACGACAATTTCAAAACCGCAAAAGAGGTTTTTGAAGAAGCAAGCGATGCAATTAGTGTGAATCTCAAAAAGCTTTGCTTCGATGGTCCCGAGAGTGATTTGACCCTGACGATGAATACGCAGCCGTGTTTGCTGACCGTGAGCGTAGCGGCGTTTCGTGTGGCTGAACGCGAGCGAGATTTTGCTCCTTGGGCGGCTGCTGGACATTCGTTGGGAGAATATTCGGCCCTCGTAGCAGCAGGTGCGTTTCCACTAGCAACTGCCGTTCGCTGGGTTCATGAGCGAGGCAAGGCGATGCAAGCAGCTGTGCCCGCGGGCGAAGGCACGATGGCTGCGCTTTTGAATCTTGAGGACGCGCAGGTCGCGGAACTTTGTGAACGGGCGACGAAGCTTGCGGCAGAAAAGCGCAAGGCTGCTGGACCGGATTCGGATTTGACGGTCGAGCCAATCGTTCAACCCGCGAATTTCAATGCTCCCGGGCAAATTGTCATTGCTGGTTCTGTCGATGCTGTTGCCGAGGCGATTGCGTTGATCAAATCTCAGCCGGATTCGTACCCACGAGGCAAGGCGATTCCCTTGAGCGTCAGTGCCCCCTTCCATTGTCGCTTGATGAAACCTGCACGGGATCGGATGGCGGAGATATTTTCGGGAGCGTCGACCCGCCAAAAAGCGCAGATTCCAAAATTCCCCTATGTCCCGAATCGAACCGCTCGATTGCACGCGGAACCAGGCGTAATTTTTGATCTACTCACCGACCAAGTCGACCATCCAGTCATGTGGCGGCAGTCGGTGGAGACTTTGTTGGATGCGGGCGCGGTGGGAGTTGTGGAGTTTGGTCCTGGCAAAGTTCTACAAGGATTGTGTAAGAGGATTGCTGGAGCTAAAGATAAAGACCTGACTTTGGCTGGGGTTGCGGACGCTTCGGGGCTACAAGGGATCTGAAAACAGTTCAGCATTATACCTAAGGTATAATACCTTCAGTATAATACTCTTGGTATAAGATCCATTCAGACGTCTGAACGGATCTTAAGTATCAAACCCAACGCCGCACTGGCTGCAATATTTTGCCTCAAAGATCGTATGCGATTTGAGAGATTTGCACTCCGGGCACAGAGTCAGAATCCGAATTCCCGCAAAAATACCGATTGCGACCCAAACATAGCCAGAAAACCATAAATGTATCATTCCAAAAATCAGCGGAACCAATATCCATTTGGGCAATCGATTAATGATTCCTCTGACTCCCGATAGAGAAACTTGTCTGAGATTAAGAATCAGACCGGGGATCAAAGGCAGATTGCAGTGATTACAAAACTGATGATAGTCACTCACCGCACCTCGACATTTTGGGCAAAGTAAAGTCATCGGTCCACTGGAACGGATGATCCAGTAAGGCACCCCAATTAAAACTGCTGCTACATACCCAAAGAGCAAAACAAAATGCACTTGAGACAGCGGAAGAAGATGAAAATGAGCAATCAGGTACGGAACAGGCAGGATCAAGGCGGGCCCAATCAACATCGATTTGAACAGGGTACGAATCCAACGACTGCGTAATTCCGGCTTTTGCTGTTCGATTTCTGGGAGCATTGACTTGATGCTAAACTTGCCTTGTGTAGCTTTCAAGAAACTAAGTGACTAGACAGGAATTTGATCTGCATTGGAGGTATGCCGCTGCATTTGTCTTTCTGGAAATTTTACAGGAGTAAATCCAAATTTTTCATAAAGAGCGTGTGCATCTCTAGTACCCAAAAACCAATTCTTCAAAGCTTGTAATTCAGAATGAGCCATCATGTTTTCCAACAAAAATTTAGATAACCCTCGTCCACGATACTCTGGCAAAATAAAAACATCCGCCATGTACGCAAAAGAAGTAAAATCCGTCACCACTCGAGCGAATCCGATCTGCCGGTCTCCCCTGGAGGTTCGATGATAAACCCCAAAACACATCGAATGCTGAATCGCCTTGGCAACCCGCTCTCGCAAAATCCCAGGACTCCAATAGGTCTGAGACAAAAACCCGTGAATCACATTGAGATCTAGCTTCGACTTGTCGGTGCTGACGAAAAATTCTTTCATGAAAATCACCTATCACAGATGCATTCAGACATCTGAGTTTTAGGCTCCCAAATCTGCCAAACTAATTTTTAACTCCGCGCAAACTGGAAGAAAATCCTTTTTATCCAACGTCCAAATCTCCGCTCCAATTCTTCGTGCACAACAAGCCAAGAGCACGTCATTCGTTTTTTTAGAAGCTGGCCATCCGAGTTCGCATAAAATCTCCCCTGCAAGTACGAAATCCTCCAATAGAGGAACCAAAACACGGTGATGTCGCCGATAAATTCCAAAAAAACGATCGAGGTCTTTTTTCGCAGAATGAGAATGGGCAGATTTCGAGACGCCTGCCAAAAGCTCCGTCATATTAATTGCGCTCAAATAATGTCTCTTACCTCGAAGCGACTCTCTCGAAGAAGCATGACGACCCCGCATCCACTCCACCCAAAGACTGGTATCCACCAAAACCGGTTTCATGTCGATTGAATGTCAGGAATTCGACCGAAAATCTGATCAATTGCCAAATCAATTTCGATATTTGCCAAAGCCAAGCTCAACGCCTGATCCACCGTCTCTGTGTCCGTTTTTGTGCCAAAGGCTTGCCTGAGTTTTCGAACTTTGGCTCGATCCATGTAAAGAGTGGTTCTCGAACGATGACTTTGCAGCTTGGATTTGAATTGGCGCTTCATATGCATAATTATGGCATATGATATGCTTCTATTTCAACTCATATGCGGATTTTTTCGTCCTTTTGCCGCGCGTCCATCACTGGAGCAGCATTATCCAAAAATAAAAATCATCAATCGTAATCGCGACTTCTGTCGCCCAAGAACTCGAGATCGACATCATGCAGAAAAACAAAAGCCAGATTGGTTTCATCTCTCGATACTCAGACGTCTGAATGGATTTTTCAACACTAGCCAAATCTGTGAGGCCTGATTTGGCAGCCCGATTGCCAAATCGCCATCCACAGCTTGTCTGTGACCCCCGATTTAGCAGGAATACTGCCAAATCAGGGGTCACAGATTGAGTGTTGCATTAGGCCAAAGTCCTTTGTACACACTCCTTGGGGTGGAAAATGGGTATTCGGTCGCTAGCTTTAACGGTTTTATTCTTAGCTTCAGCGACGATGGCGAATGCCTCGCTGACTCAACCCACGGCTTGCTCAAACTCACAGCCTTCCATTGACTCACTCATCGTCCAAGAACTTCTCCAATCCACACAGCCCAAAACTCTACCCGAAGCTCAAGCCAGAATGGATGCCCTGAAGGGATATTACCGCTCAGCCCACGACCCCAAAGAAGCATTCGCCTCAGTTTACAGCCTAGTCACCGCAACGATCCAGGATTGGATCGCACAAGGAAAATTCGAGTATCCACTTTTCATCGAACAAACTTCTCTTAAATTTTATCAAATGTATCGATGGGCCATTCTCACAGACTGCAATCAAACGCGCAGCACACCTCACTGGGCACCCGAAAGCTGGCAGATGGTATTCGAAGCCAGCAAGAAACAAAGCTTTCTCCCCCCCACCCAAAATCTCCTGCTCAGCATGACTGCGCATATTCTCCACGATTTGCCCTATGGCGTTTTCTGGGCAGCCAACGGCGAACCCCTCGAAAAAATGAGAGCGGATTACTTTAAAATGAACGATTTGTTCCGAAGTATTCTTGTTCCCATGATTCAGATTCTCAATCAGATTGAGGGACTTCCAGATTTCAAGAGCGTGAACGAATTCATCCGCGATACTTTTTTGCCTTGGATCTACTACGCACGAGCGCAATCGTTTGAGCACGCGGTGGATATGCAAAACTGCGGAGGAAACACTGCTTGCGTTGTTCAAGTTTCAAATCAAATCCAAGCACTTTCATCGACCTGGTCGCATCGATGGAATTCGTTTTTTCCATTCATCCAGGAGAATTGACTATGAACTTTGAAGGATTTGACGCCGAAAAAGCCCGAAAATTTACCGACGAGTGGCTTCCCACTTGGACCGGAAATCAGCCTGAAAAACTCGCAGCTTACTACACCGACGATGCTTTCTACTCCGACCCTGCGATCCCGGATGGCGTAAAAGGGAAGGAAGCCCTGTTGGCTTATTTCAGAAAACTCCTCGCAAAAAATCCCAACTGGATTTGGACTCACACCGCCTCAACACCCCTTCTCGATGGCTTCCTCAATCACTGGCGTGCAGAAATTCCGGTTGGCAGCAAACTGGTCGTATGCAACGGGGTATGCGCTGTTCAGTTGCGGGGTCGACTCATCTACCGCAATCAGGTTTATTTCGACCGAACTCCACTGTTCTCCTCTTGAAATTCCTCCTCGCCCGCCCTAGAACGACAGAATGAAAAAAATAGCAATCGTCACCGGCGGATCTCGCGGAATCGGCGCTGCCATTTGTGAACGGCTCGCAAAAGATGAGTTCTATGTCGTGATCAACTACTCGTCGAACGAGGCGAAAGCTCGTGAAGTCCTAGGACGAATCACCTCCCAAGGGGGGTCGGGTGAAATCTGTGGCTTTAACGTTGCAGACTCAGCTCAGGTGGACGAAAAAATCGCCGCTCTTGCAGAAAAAGGAAGCATCGCCGTCCTCGTCAACAACGCCGGAGTCACAATCGACGCACTGCTTCTCAGACTCAAGAACGAAGACATCGACAAAACCCTGGATATCGACCTCAAAGGCGCCATCTATTGCACCCGTGCGGTGACCAAATCCATGATGAAAGCGCGCGAGGGAAGTATCATTCAAATTTCTTCCGTAGTCGGCGAAATGGGCAATCCTGGACAAGCTGCCTACGCAGCCGCCAAAGCGGGACTCATCGGGTTCACAAAAAGTGTCGCAAAAGAATTGGGAAGTCGATCTATCCGTTGCAATGTGGTGGCACCTGGATATATTTCAACTGAGATGACTGGGTCCTTGACTGAGACTCAAAAAGAAGCCATTCTGCGCAACATCCCGCTAGGTACTTTGGGTAGTACAGAGGATGTCGCTGGCTTGGTTGCTTTTTTAGCCTCGCCGCAAAGTCGGTACATCACGGGTCAGGTCATTGGCATCAACGGCGGCTTATACATGTGAGCCGTTTAAGGAAGGAAACAGAATCAGAATGTCCGCATCAGTAGAAGAAAGAGTCAGAAACATCATTTGTGATCAGCTCGCTGTCGAGCCAGAAAAAGTCGCTTTGACGGCTTCATTCATCGATGATTTGGGCGCAGATAGCCTGGACATTGTTGAACTCGTCATGACCATGGAAGAAGAGTTTGACCTCGATATCCCCGACGAAGACGCTGAGAAAATGAAAACTGTCGGCGATGTCATCAAGTACATCACTTCCAAATCCACTCACTAATTTTCTGAAAAGGGGGGCCTGGCTTGGCCTCTAGCAATCGACGTGTCGTTATCACGGGGTTAGGAGCAGTCACTCCGCTGGGGCTTTCTGCTCCAGAAACCTGGAAAAACATCCTCGAAGGTCGATCCGGGATTGGGCGAATCAGCCACTTTGATGCGACCGACTGCCCAGTTCAAATCGCGGGTGAAATCAAAGGGTTTGATGTCACTCGTGCAGTTGGACCCTATCATCCCAGCATTGGAAATAGTGTCACTCAGGCCGCTAGTACCAAGGATGCCCGGCGCTTTGGTCGATTCACCCACCTGGCTCTCTCTGCTGGCCTAGAAGCTTATGCAGATTCTGGGCTGGATTCCTACCGCGCCCACATTTCACCCGATCGAATTGCCGTCAGCATCGGAACAGGAATGGGCGGGCTGCCAGAAATCGAAGACGTTCATAACGCTTACCTGGCTAAAGGATATCGCCGGATCACACCTTTTTTTATCCCACAATCGATTCCCAACATGGCAGCGGGGCAGCTCAGTATTTTGCTGAACTGTCAGGGCACCAACCAATGCGTAGTCACAGCGTGCGCAACTAGTGCACATAGTTTGGGTGAGTCGGCCCGTTGGATTCAACGAGGAGATGCTGATGTTGTTCTGAGCGGAGGAACAGAAGCGACGATTTGCAAACTGGGGATCGGCGGATTTGCAGCCATGCGCGCACTCTCCACCCGAAATGATTCTCCGCAAACAGCTTCACGTCCCTATGATGTGGACCGAGATGGATTCGTCATGAGCGAAGGCTCTGCCGTGATGGTTCTGGAAGAATACGAACACGCGAAAAAACGGGGCGCAAAAATTTATGCTGAGCTGATCGGATACGGCGCCTCGAGCGACGCCCATCACATCACAACCCCCTCTCCGGATGGAGAAGGCGCACGACGAGCGATGTCACTTGCTCTTCGGGATGCGCAGATCAACCCGGAACAAGTCGGTTACGTCAACACGCACGGGACATCTACTCCTGCAGGCGATCCCGAAGAGGCTCGTGCGGTTGCAAAGTTTTTTCCAAACAACAAAAAGCACCTACACGTCAGTTCCACCAAATCCATGACCGGGCACTTGCTCGGGGCTGCAGGAGCGATCGAGGCGATGTTCTGCGCATTGGCAATTCGAGACGGACGCATTCCGCCGACGATCAATGTGCAAAACATGGATCCGGCCTGCAAGGAGCTGGGACTCGACTTCACTCTCGATCACACGGTTGAGAAAAAAATTCAGTATGCCATCACCAACAGCTTTGGCTTCGGCGGCACCAATGGATGTCTCGCGCTGGGAAAAATATAGGCAGAGAAAATATGACCAAAGCTCAAAAAATCCTCATCGCTGCAGATCATGCAGGACTTGAACTCAAGACAGCCGTTCAAAAACTCCTGCCCCACGTGAACTGGGAAGATCTGGGTCCCAAAAAAGCGGATCGAGTTGATTATCCTGATTTTGCAGAAAAATTAAGTCGGCAGGTCGCAAAAAATTCAACTCCTGGAATTTTAATTTGCGGAAGCGGCATTGGAATGAGCATTGCTGCCAATAAAATCAACGGCATCCGTGCAGCTCTGGTGGACAACACCACAGCTGCCAGACTTTCGCGTGAACACAACGACGCCAATGTTTTGTGCTTGGGATCACGATTTCTCGCACCCGAGTACGCAGCAGAAATTATTTCAGTTTGGTTGGCTACCCCGACCAGCAGTGACGGTAGACACCAGCAGCGGATTCAGAAAATTTCAAAACTAGAGGCTTAAACTTATGCATATGAAAGTCAACTCTCTCCAAGAAACCGATCCAGCCATTGCCGACCTGATTCAAAAAGAACATCGTCGAGAAGAAGAAGGTCTCGAACTGATTGCTTCTGAAAACGCTGTGAGCGAGGCAGTGCTCGAAGCACAAGGTTCAATCCTCACCAACAAATACGCCGAGGGATATCCCGGCAAACGCTACTACGGCGGATGCGAAGTCGTGGACGAAGTCGAGAAGCTGGCAATTGATCGATTGTGCCAGATTTTTGGAGCCGAAGCCGCCAACGTACAACCCCACTCGGGATCACAAGCCAACATGGCTGTGTACATGGCACTCCTCCAACCCGGTGACACGATTTTGGGAATGAGCTTGTCTCACGGCGGACACCTGACTCACGGAAGCCCCGCGAACTTCTCCGGAAAAATCTACAAAGCCCTGAGCTACGGTCTACATCCCGAAACTCACCGACTCGACTACAACCTCGTCCGCGAAACCGCGATGAAAGAACGCCCCAAAGTTCTCGTCGCAGGAGCCAGCGCCTATCCCCGCATCATCGACTTCGAAGCCATGAGTTCGATCGCGAAGGATTGCGGAGCTGCATTTTTTGTCGACATGGCTCACATCGCGGGATTGGTCGCAGCAGGATTGCACCCGAGCCCCATTCCCCATGCAACGTACACAACTTCCACGACCCACAAAACTTTGCGCGGCCCCCGAGGCGGAATTATTCTATCCGCAGCGGATAAAATCAAAGCAGTGAACTCGATTATTTTCCCGGGCATTCAAGGCGGTCCACTGATGCACGTGATTGCAGCCAAGGCAGTTGCGTTCGGAGAAGCTCTCAAACCCGAATTCAAAACCTATCAAAAACAAGTCGTCACCAACGCACGTGTTCTAGCAGCTGAATTGATGGCACTCGGTTTTGGCCTCGTCACCGACGGAACCGATAATCATTTGATGCTGATCGACCTGACGGACTTCGGCGACAAAGAAACCACCGGCAAAGACGCCGAGACCTGGCTGAACCAAGCTGGAATCACTGTGAACAAAAACACCGTGCCCAACGAAAAACGCAGCCCCTTTGTCACCAGCGGAATTCGCGTGGGGACTCCAGCCATCACCACACGCGGACTCAAAGAGGGTGAGATGAAAATCCTGGCTACTTGGATTCGCGATGCTGTGCAGAGTAAAGGTGATGCTGGAAAACTCGAGCGAATTCACGGCCAAGTTCGCGAGATGTGCAAAAGGTTTCCTGTTTATCGCTAATTTTAGTGAGCACCTGCCAAAACCAAAGCCCCACTCATCGTTCCACCCGCAAGAGGGAGGTAGGCCTGCGATAATTTGGCTGGGGTCACTGCTCCATCTTTAATCGTGGGATTGGGATAAGTTCCTGTGAGATCTCCGCCTGCTGCACCAGCAGCTTCTGCTGAAGGCTCCGGCGCATTATCATCGATCGCGGGGCGACACGTACCTCATAGATGATCTCAGTTTATCATTTTAATACACTATAAAGCAATCAATTGTTATCAGAATTAACATTTATAAGTATATGATTTTAATAAGTATTTCAACTTCCAGCGTTGGAAGTGAAGGAAGTTCCAAAAAATACTCATTTTCGACTCATTCAGAGCCAAAAATCAGAATAAGAAAAATATATAAAATTACATATTTTTATCATTAATTAATACCATTATATACATAAAAATATTGACTAAATTTATCATTTAATACATAATTTTTTAGATGAAGCCTTTAGACCCTCTAGCGTTTAATCAAATCAATCGCCGTTTGAAAAAACTGAGGGACGCATCCCCAGATACCCAAATTCGCTCAGGTTGGGTTCGATACATGAGGCAGGCTTTAGGCATGACCCTGAGCAAATTAGCAAAACACGCTCACCTCTCCATTGGCACAATTGCTCAAATTGAACGAGGCGAAGCTGCTGGAAAGATTACTCTCAAAAGTCTGAAAAAAATTGCAGAAGCCATGGAATGTGAATTCGTTTACGCTTTCGTTCCTCAAGACGACCTCGAATTGATTCTCAAGAAGGCAGCACTCAAAAAAGCAAAACTGCTTTTGGCAACCGCGGATACTCACATGAGCCTTGAAGATCAACAAGTCAAACAAAGCATGGAGTCTCGCATCGAACGTCTTGCAAACCGACTGATTGAAAAAGGTGATGTCTGGTGAATCATTTCAAAGGCCTTAAACCCAAGCACATTCAAACAATAGGTGAATTAGATGAATATGAGGAGCAAAACATCGCGGAAGGACTCGTCTGGCTCAGCAATCACAAGGGAGACAGCATCCGCTATGAATTTTGGCTCAAGCTTCACAAAAAGCTTTTTTCCGATGTCTGGGATTGGGCTGGCAAAGTACGAACGCATGAATTGAACAACACAGATTTTCTTGCTCCGCACGAGATTTGGCCAGCCTTTAAGCAACTCGAAAAAGACCTCGAGTATTGGATCGAAAACACAACCTTCCCCACCCCAGAGATCGCCGCACGTTTTCACGAAAAAATAGAAACGATTCACCCCTTCGCAAATGGCAACGGCCGATTTGGGAGAATTCTAGTGGAATATTTTTGCAAGCAAAACACCTTCGCGATTCCCAGCTGGGGCTCGACATTGGCTGCCGACCCCCAGCTGAGAAGGAAAACCTACGTCGCTTCACTCGATCACGCTCGCAAAAAACTAGACTATAATGCCTTGATTCAGTTTATGTTTTCATAAACTCAATACAATACAGTGCATTTCCCCTTCATTTCTAACCAATACTCTTTGAAGCCTTCTCGAGTCAGTTCGTTATGGCGAACATGCGCTACATTGGGCATGGTGATCCCTGTAAACATCGGGGCTGGGATCTGAAAGTGGATATCGGAATTTTCATAAACTAACCCAATCGTGCTCACATATTGGGTCAACTGCACTTGTTGAATTCGTGCATAACTAGGATCTACTGTCTCTGCCCAATCGAGCTGTTCGAATCTACTGCCTTTCCAACAAACCCACTTCCCTTTCACTTCCAGGGTCATGGTGTTAAAATAGACCGCCACTTGGCATACCCGATCCGATTTCTTGTATTCGCAGTAGCCGTGCAGGCTGGAGTTTGAATTTTCGATCACTTCGGGATTAAGACGTGCCGAAATTGGATACTGGTCGGAAGACTCAAGTCCCATGAGACACAATACTTCGTGAAAAACCAATCGTCGTTTTTGAAGACTATCGAGTTTTTTCCAAGCGTCTTTTTGTATCAAAATCAGTTTTTCAGGGGCAGCAAAATTAACCGCGTCTTTTTCAACACCCGATGAATCAGAAAGCTTCCCGTCCACGGAACGAAATTTGGTTTCGCTCACAGCACGCTTTGTTTCATCTGGACTTAATTCGGGAAAAATTTTTCTAAAATCGGCACTTAGCTGCAAAGCTCCCACAATTGAATTCGCAACAGAGGTCGCTTCAATTCCAATGGTATCCCCTCCGTTGCCCACCGTTGAGCCGCCTTGCTGAGCATACGCTTGTGCCCCCAAAACGAGGCCGACCCCGATTAAACATTTGCTGATTGAATTCATTGTAATCCCTCTTTCTTTGATTCATGGGTGAGATTAAAAAACTGAGTTCCCAAGCAGTACACCCGATCTGCTGACTCAGTGTTCGAAAATTTTTCTATAAATTTTTGGATGAACTCTCGAATTTCTGATCTCGCCTCGGCAACGTCCTTGCTGCAAAGAGGAAGAAATGTTGACGTAAAATCCCGCTCAGTAACAGGTTGCATCCACAAAGCCGATTGTGCTTTTTGAAGAATATCCTCGTGGAACTTCTTTATGTTGTCGGATGGCGCTCCATCACCTGCAAAAACATAAACATCCCTGGGAAACCAAGATCCTTTTCTTTTTTCAATCAGTTCGGCTCGCTCCAACCGCTGCAATGCTTGCTGGATCGTGGCTTCGGGCAGGCCCAACCTCTGTGCAATCCAGCTTGCCTTACCGGTGTAGCTGCTGAGTTTCATGCACTGAAGAGCCGCGAAGTGCCACCACTCCGCAGTAATTTTAAATCGATCTTCTTGAAGATAATTGACTGGCTTTGCCTCCAATTGCGCCTGCACCCGCCCTTGAGCTGCCTCTCGCATCACACGGCTTCGTGCATGCTCGCTCTCGACCTGATCACAAAAACACTCAGTTTCACGCTGGCTCCAACCCAAAGCCTGAGCTATCCGGGTGGCTGACTTGCGAGAAAGCCCCCGCTTCCCTCGCAAAACATCCGAAAGCTGAGTGGCATCTAACTGAATCAATCGGGCAAAAGACCTGAGCGAATAAGACGAGTTACGAGCTCTCTTCTTGAGATACTCAGCATTTAAAACTTCGCGATAATTGGAATTTATGAACAACATGACGGTCGTTTATTCGTTAAATCAGATGTCGTCAATCACTCAATCCACAAAGTGTAGACTGAAATCGTCTGAACTGCCCTCCACGCCCCGGTTCCGTCGCTTTTGTCTTGTCATGATGCACGGAATCGATCAGGGTGCCAAAATGGTGTCCAACGCTATTAAATCGCTTTCACTGGTCAAATCGCGAATGGGTTTGCATTTTCGACTCTTCGCAACTGACCCCTTTGGAAACAAGCTCATCATCAAAAGGCTGCTGGTCAGAGTCGTTGGCTGGCTTACCTGGGGTTCCTACACTCGCAAAAATACGATTCAAATTTCTGGCACCGAGCGGTTGTTTAAACTCTCAGAGACGAACGTCCTTTTCTTGGCCAATCACCAGACTTATTTCACAGACGCCATTGCGCTTTTGCATGTTTTTTGCGCGGTAAAAAATGGCTTCAAAGACACGATGGACAGCCGCAGTTACCTGCTCCGCCCTAAAATTAACACCTACTTCATAGCGGCCGAAGAAACCATGAATCAGGGAATTGTAACGCGACTTCTTTCTTACGTCGGCTCGGTCTCGATTCAACGAAGCTGGAGAGACGGCGATCAAGAAGTAAACCGGAAAGTTCGCCCCGAAGATTTCCACAACATTGGCCTGGCACTGAACGACGGCTGGGTGATCAATTTTCCACAGGGAACCACAAAGCCCTTTGCAAAATGCAGAAGGGGCGTCGTCGCTATTATTAAAAAATACCATCCCGTCGTCATTCCCATTGTACTAACGGGCTTCAATCAAGCGTTTGACAAGAAAAGTTTAAGAACAAAAGGCGGCGCTCAGCTCTCGATTCAATTCAAGGACCCGCTTCATTTTGATAAGTCCGATGAAAGCGACTTCGTGATGGAAAAAATCATGGATGCGATCGAGCAATCCGAGAAATTTGCTGCTCGCGGAAACGGGAATTAGTCTCTACTTCAAAAGCTTCTGATACAAATAGGTATAATCCAGCGCCTGCTGATAGGCTTTTTGCTCCAGGTTCGCAGCAGCGCCGTGGCCACCCTCGATATTCTCGTAGTAGAAAACCTTGTGGCCTTGCTCCTCTAACCTTGCGACCATTTTGCGTGCATGACCGGGATGAACACGATCATCCTTCGTAGAGGTTTGGATGAATATTTCCGGATACTGCAGAGATGCCTTGAGGTTCTGATAGGGGGAATATTTTTGGATGAATTCCCACTGTTTTGGATCGTCTGGGTTTCCATACTCAGCCATCCACGATGCTCCAGCCAGGAGCTTGTGATACCGCCGCATGTCGGCCAATGGAACCTTGCACACAATCGCACCGAATAAATCAGGTCGTTGCGTCAGCATGACTCCCATCAATAGACCGCCATTGCTGCCGCCCATGATGGCGAGCTTTTTGGGCGAAGTGATTTTCAGCTTTACCAGGTCCTCTGCCACGGCAATGAAGTCCTCGTAAGCGCGCTGACGATTTTCAAGGATGGCGTCCTTGTGCCAATGGGGGCCGAATTCTCCGCCGCCTCGGATATTAGCGACAACATAGGAGCCGCCCTTTTCGAGCCAAACTCGCCCGGTCACTCCCAGATAATTGGGATTCATGGAAATCTCAAAACCACCGTAGCCATAAAGCAAGACCGGGTTTTTGCCATCTCGTTTTTGATTTCTCGAATGAATGAGAAAATACGGGATCCGCGTCCCGTCTTTGCTCTTCACAAATTTCTGCTCAGTCACAAAATTCTTTGCGTCAAATCGTTCGGGCGCTCTTCGAAGCAGTTTTGGGTTGATCTGCTTTTTGCTTTCGTCGAAAAAATACAGACTATTGGGCTGCAGGAAATTCCCGTAAGAAAAGAAAATCTGAGACTCAAATTCATTGGCTTCGGCAACGTCCGCGGATCCCATCAAGGGCAGCGCCGTTTGCTCTTTTCTCCACTTCCCATGCGAGATTCGCATTCGGTAAATCTTCGACTGCACTTGATCCAAGACATTCAGATAAAGCGATTGAGCACTCATTGAAACAGAGACCAGACTCGATGTCGGCTTCGGGTCAAACAATGTCAACAAATGCTCCTCGAGTTTACTTTCTTGGATCTTCTCTGCCCCAATCTTTTCCACAGGTATTGCCAACAAACTCCCCGCGACGAATTTTCTCCTACGGATCTGCCAGGGATCACGAAGCTTCACGAGAAAATGTCCTTGAAAATATCCCTCAAAAATCGCTGTATCTGGAAACGGGAGTTTGAAAAGACTGCCATCATCCTTCATCCAGAAATTCTCACCCGAGTAAAATGCAATCTGACGACGAATGAAATGGTACAAAACATCAGGAGTCCGAATATTGAACCCACCTACAGACATGTCTTCTTTTTTTCCCTCGTAAATCTGAACAGCCTTCCCGAGCGAGGTTCCTCTTTTCCATTTTTTGACAATTCGGGGATAACCAGAATCCGTGAGCGATTCTGAGCCAAAATCAGTTCCAATCAGAAGATGGTCTTGATCAAACCAGCTGGCTCTTGTTTTAGCTTCGCGAACGACAAATCCATCGCTGACAAACTCTTTCTGCTCGAGATCGAATTCGCGCAAAATAATCGCATCTTTTCCGCCACGAGACAGGTGCAACAAGCATCTTTTGAATTCTGGGCGCAGGCAGCTGCTCCCCTTCCAAACCCAGTTTTCGCCTTCTTTTTTGGCCAATTCATCGAGATCCAAAATCGTTTCCCATTGCGGTTCTTTCGAGAGATAGCTTTCGAGCTTCGAACGTCGATAGAGTCCTCGGATATTTTTGGTGTCCTGCCAAAAATTATAGACCCATCCGTTGGCTAAAGCCTCGGGTCCAGCCAAGCGATCTTGGGCGGTGAGAATCTCATGGATGTTTTTTTTCGTATCCGCAAACCGAGGGTCGGATTCAAAAAGTTTTTGTGTCGGTCCGTTATGAGCTTTGACCCAATTCAAGGCTTTCGATGATTCAATTTCTTCAAGCCATAAATAGGGGTCTTCGTCCGCCAGGCCCCAGGACAATCGGGAGAGTCCCACTACGATCAACGCACCTAAAATCCATTTTGAAATTTTCATTCAGCACTTTCTTCTGCTCGGCTCCATTGCCTCCAAAGCAGAGCAATAAATACGATCGCAATAACTAAATTTGCAGCCGCCACTTCCGTGAACGTCCATTTCTTGGCAGCTCCTGCATAGACTCCCATCGAAATCACAAGCCAGGGCACATAGACCCAGAAAAACAATTTCCGGACGTTCTTCCTCAACGTAATCCAGGAACTCATCAAAAACGTGCTGGCATACATCATCGTCGCCGTCGAAATCAGCACCAACCAATGAAAAATCTGATCTTGGTCAGCTGCGCTCCAACGTCCCCGTGACAGCCAGTTGATGATCCACGAACTGAACATCCAGAATACCAGCATCTGAGCAATGCAAGCCAAGTACAGGCGCATCGTGAGTGATTTGACTCGATCGCGCTGAGCGGTCTGAGTTGAACCGACCCACACACCAAAAATATTTGCGAGCGCAAGCGGCAAGGCCAGAAGCAAATTCGATAGTTTCAATGCCACAGCATAAAGTGCCAGCTGCGCGACTGAGCTTGCATGAAAAATCCCCAGAAAGAAAAGATCCATCGTCTGAACCCAGTTCTGAACCACTCCTGACAGATGAGACCAAAAAGAAAATCCGCGGAGTGAATCATAAACTGCACGCCATCCCCGCAACGTTGGCAAAATATCCCGCGTCTGAGGTAACTCTTCGAGTTTTTTCAATTCCCCGCGCGCGGTCCACCAACCCAGAACCCAACTCACGCTCACAGAAAACCAAAGCACGGTCCCAATCCCTGGCAGAACTAAATCCGAAGGGAAAATAGCGAGCACCGCCACCACGCCCCCGAGCAGACTCAATTTTTGAATCAAAGTCAGAACATTGAGTGCACGCAGGCGTAAACTCATGCGCAAGAATTCGCGGTCCGGCCCCAAAATCTGCGGTACCAGCGGCAACCACGCAGCCCACAACCAGGCGCAGAAAATCCAATATTTCTCTTCGAAACTCGGAGCTTTGCTGAGAGCTGCCACACCCAAGGCAATCAGTGTAGCCATTCCCCATTTCAATAAGGCGAAACGCCGGAATGCGGAAAGCCTGAGCTGCAAAAATAGCCGCCCTTGAACTTTCCACTCCGAATAATCGCGATACAAAATCGTCTCGGGAGAAATAAAAATCAGCAGCACGGGCGCCAGCCACGCTTGAGCCAAGGCCACGCGAGAAAACGTCGCTGCGTCCAGAGCACGGATCAGAAGGATCGTCACCAGCGCATCGGCTCCGCGAGTCACCGCATGTTCAACTGTATTGAGAATCCCTTTTTTCCACCAGAGTTTCACTGCTGTCTTATCCACCCAACACCACAGCTTTCATCGCGCCCAAAACACGACGACTCCAAAGAGACCACGCGCGGTCCGGCACTGCAGACATCACTCGTAGCAAAGTCATCAACTCACGCCACATCTGCTCGCGAACTTTCACGCGACCCACCCCCCCCGTAGCCTGATCCAAAGCCACGTCCTGCCTGAGATCCATCGCCCGAAACCGATCCAACTGCCCGCGCTTGTCCAAAATCAACAAACACCGAAGAATAAATTCGTAATCCTCCCAACCCCGCAACCAGCGCCGTTTGGGGCCATAGTAGAGCTCCGGAAATGCACCCACTTCATCATAGAGAGATCGGCGCACCACAATCGAACTCGCCACCCCATAATTCAAACCTAAATAAGCCTGAAGCCAGTCGCCACCTATCCGTCCCGGGACGGATAAGTCCGCACCCTCAGGGCAAAGAACCAAATCCACCGAATCCAAAACCGCCAGCAAACGTTCTACTCGCCCAGGCAACCACTGATCATCCGAATCCAAGAGAGCCAAAAACTCCCCACGAGCATTCCGAGCCGCAAAATTGCGCATCGTCGCCGGATCACCCACATGCAGGTGCTGCAATAAAATCAATCGTCGCTGTTGAATCGGCTCCGCGAACCGTTTTTGAAGAACCGCAATCGTGCCATCGGTAGAGCCGTCGTCCACAACAAGAATCTCAACCGCATCATCCGTGAGCTGAGAGAGCACACTCTGAACCGCACGGCAGACGAGCTCCGCCCTGTTGTATGTAGGAATGATGACCGACAGTCGAATCATAGATTTACAGTACTTTGCCATTCGATTTTTTTTAAGTGAATTAGCGATCTGAACCTCCTGTTCCTCGCTATTGTCGCATCGTGCGACCGCTCGAATCGCCAATTCACTTAAAAAAAAATCGAACGGCAAAGTATATCCATGGGTGAGACTGTGGTGCACCACCAGGGTGAACTGGAGAGAAGTCCCCGATCACTCAGAGAGACATCTTGGCTTTGTTGTACGGGGATAGAGGCGAGCCCGTTCATAGAGTGAGTAAGACTAATTTTGTCGTTCGATTTTTACGGTGGCGTGCCGAAGCAAGTCCGGTTTCGGGGATTCTCCGCGCCATGGATGGCGCGAGCCCGAAGGGCGCGGACAACGACACGAAGTCGGTTCCCCGAAACCGGAGCTTGCGTAGGCAAAAGCCTCCGTAAAAATCGGACGACAAAATCTGTAAATCTAAAATTAACGAGAGTAGTGGCTAGCAGCAACCGGCAACAAAGCCAAGTGGCGAGCGCGCTTGATGGCGGTGGTCAACTCACGCTGTTGCTTAGAGTTCAAGCGGCTGATGCGGGCAGGAACGATTTTGCCATCTTCAGCGATGAAGCGTTGAAGGGTGTCGATTTCTTTGTAATCAAACCGAAGGTCCTTAGAAGGGCGGTTTTTCTTGAATCCTGAAAATCGTGGTGAATCGTCTTTTTCCATAAGGTGAGGAGAAATACCCGATTCCTGATTGATATGCAACCCCTTTTTAAGTTAGAACGGAGCGAAAGGAGAAGCCTTTCGCTCCGGCGGTGCTACAGCACCGTCCCGAAGCGTGATGCGTAGGGAAGGAAAATGAAATGCCCATTCTGTTCCACACTCGACACCAAGGTCATCGATTCCCGGTTGAACCAAACCGGTGAAATCACCCGCAGGCGCCGAGAATGCCCCGCTTGCGAAGGACGGTTCACGACCTACGAACACGTCGAAGAGCTGATCCCAGAAATTATTAAGAAAGACGGCCGCCGGGAGGCTTTTTCACGCACTAAGCTTACTGAGGGAATCCAAAAAGCCTGTCAAAAGCGCTCGATTCCCACGCAAAAAATCGAAGATATCGTGACCCGGATCGAACGCAAGACCCAGACTCTGGCAGTGAAGGAACTGCCCTCCCACTCTCTGGGCGAAATGGTCATGCGTGAGCTGATTCACCTCGATAAAGTGGCCTATGTACGATTTGCGTCAGTCTATCGTGAATTCAGAGACGTGGAAGAGTTCCTGGCCGAACTCCAAGAATCTACACCCAAAACCCCGCCGGAAAACGACCCCCAGGCTCAACTCTTATGAAAGTAATCCATGAGTAACAGACACCGAGCCCGGGAAGTGGCACTCCAAGCACTCTATAGCCAGGCGATTCCAACAGCCCTGGATCCCCATGAGACCGCGATGGAAATTCGAGGGTATTTCGAACACTTCAAAGTCCCCGAGGAAGTCCGCGAGTTTGCCGCTCTTTTGATTGCTGGAACCCTCCAAAAACAAGCCGAACTGGATCCCAAAATCGAGGCCCACACGCACAACTGGCGAATGAGCCGTATGGCCGTGATCGATGCTTGGCTGCTCCGAATGGCCACGTATGAGCTCGCTTATTGCTCGGATATTGATGCCTCGGTGACGATTGATGAGGCGATCGAGCTGGCCAAATCGTTTGGTGCGGCCGAATCCCCCAGCTTCGTCAACGGCGTCCTCGACTCGCTTCGCACTGAACTAGGCAAAAAATAGACTTCCACCGCAATTCAAGGCGTAGCGAGGAAGGCAAAATGGTTGAAAGGACAAGCAAAACTTCACAAAAAAATGCGAAAATGTACCCTCTGCGGTACATTGAGCGTTTTTTTGTGAAGTTTTGCGCAGTAATTTCAATCAGTTTGCCTCCGCAGTAGCCTTGAGTTGCGGTGGAAGTCTACGACTCTCTTGGCATAGCGCCTCCATCTCCTGTAGACTCAAAGTCAGGGAAACGGAATTCGCATGGTTAAGCCTCTCTACCGATCCATCGAAAAAGCACTGCTCAGCAAGCAAATCCACGGTTTCGTCCTGGCATTGCCCGAAAGCCGCCCCCCCTTTACTGGATTGATTGAATGGATGGACATCCGACTGGGGCGAGAGTTCAGCAGACACATTTTGAAAACTGGGAAAATTACCGGACAGGCGGGCGAGTGTGTCTACATTCCCCTGCACCGCCACTCGCAAACCTGGCATTTTATTTTAGCAGGAATGGGCTCCTCAGAATCGTTGCCAGCGGAAACACTCAGAAACCTCCAAAAAAATCTGACTCACCTGAAACTTCCGACGATGGGAGCTTCTTGCTCGGATTTGGGCGCAAAAAATCCGGATGCATTGGAAAAAAATCTCAAGGGAGTCTCACTATGGATCACGGATTGAAAAAACCCCAGTTCCAGTGGAACAGCTTGCTGGAACACTCTGAACTGTTTGAAAAACCTGTTCTGAGTGCTTATTCTCGTGGAACGGGAGAAACGTTGGCACTATGGGCTCAACTGGCAAACGAAACACAGAAACAGATTCAATCATCGGTAGCTCATGACACTCCTCGATCTGATTCTACAAATCCTACAAGCCCACGGCCAATCGCTGCAAATCCTCAAACACCAGTTCGGACATCAGCCCCTACTCGAGCGAATCTCGCTGCTCAATCTCAAGCTCGAGCTGCAGCATCCTTCTTTCAATCTCTGCGCGGCACTCCGCGTACTACCCGAATTATCAAAAAAGACTGTTAATCCTCAAACGGATCAGCCTGATCCGTTTACAACAATAGACGCCACTGTTTTAAAGTACTGCCCTCACCGTGATTTTGAGTTTCATCTCTGGTCTTACCCTTTGTATCGATCGCTGATCGAAGCAGATCATGACTTGCACCTGCCGATCGAGTGCTCAAAGAAACTCGCATCCGCTATCCAGTCAGGAGCAGAGCTTTGGCTCAGCTCACTGATTCATTCTTCTATCTCTGGAGAAAAATCCTGGGAACCTTGGGAAAGACTCATCTTGGGGCTTGGACAAATCACATCGAGCGATTGAGGTCTTGGATCGGGTGTAGCTCTCTGGCGGATTTTCAAGGCGAGATATTCCGAAGAAGCATTAGGCTGCAGCTTTTGTCTGTAGCTTTCAAATCGCTCCTTGACCCAGTCACTGTCTCTCTCATCACAATGAGCCATCAAATAAGGTTTGATGGTTTTCCACATTGCAGGCATTGAAAAATTTGAATTGAACGACTCATCCCACAATGGAGTCACGTATGGCGTAATATCGATGTTCCCTGCTAATTTCCAACCCGCCTGAGTTTGCTCCAGAAGGGGGCTTTCACCTTCGCAAAACGTTCGCAGGTAATTCATGCCCTGAAAATTTGCCTCCAAATCGGCGTACGAAAAAATACTGCTGAAGGTATAACCGTAAATCCCCTCTTCCGTGCTGATTCCCCAGTCCAAAACCCTCTGCAAATCGGTGTTCTTTTGAAAACGCTTTAGATACTCGCCTCCGACTGAAATAAAGTGGCTGAGTTTATCCGTGCCGAACCGGATGCCATTGATCTCGATGGTCTTGGCAACGGGCACAAAACGCGTGAACCCGGCATAACGGTACATCGTATTGAGATAAACCTGGTCAGGTTTGATGATAAAAGAAGGAAATGTATCCAAGGAAGGGTTGGCAAAAGCCCACTGCTCCACCTTATCCAGGATTGCGAAAGAATCGTTTTCCATTTTTACGATTTTTTCAACAATGCTACGACAAGAACGGCGACGCCAGTTCCCCTCATTCACGTCGCTCAGCACAGTCTGCACTTGGCGCTCTAAATATTGATTGATTTGCTGAGCGGAATCCGTGAGCGGTAAACCCCAAGCCACATATTGATCGGTTTCCAATGCCCAAAGATTGGATGCAGCCAGGCTTAAAACCGCCGCAAAAAAAACACTCAACGTCGTTGTTCGCTTGATCTCTCGCAGCATCCGACTCCCCTCCAGGAGCACCCTCTTGTTGGAAGAGTGAGCTTTTCACCCGAAGTCGCAACAAAATCAAGTCGAATTACAATTCGCTCCAGTTTGTACCCATCGATGTGTTGACCTTGAGAGGAACTTTGAGTTCCAGGGCGCCTTCCATGACTTTCGTGAGAAGCTGAGTCACCGCCTCAACCTCTTTTTTGGGGCAGTCGAGCACCAATTCATCGTGGACTTGGATGATCTGCTTGGCTTGAAAATGATGTTTCGCCAAAGCTTGATCCAATTCGATCATCGCGAGCTTCATGAGGTCGGCGGCGGTTCCTTGGATGGGGGTATTCATGGCCATTCGCTCGGCCATGGCCCTCATCATGGGGTTTTTGGAGTGGAGATCGGGCAGATTGCGTTTGCGGCCAAGCAAGGTGGCGGTCCATCCCTTTTCCTTGGCCTGGGCAATCTGACGATCCAGGAAGTTTTTTACACCCCGATAGCGTTCAAAATACCGGGTGATGATTTCCTGAGCTTCTTTGCGGGGGATTCCGAGTTCTTGCGCCAGCCCGAATGCGGTTTTTCCGTACATGAGGCCGAAGTTGATGGCTTTGGCGATGTCCCGTTGCCGGTCGGTCACTTCCTCTGGGGTGATCGAGTAAATCTCGCTGGCGGTCCGACGATGGACGTCCTCGTCTTCGAGGAACGAGCGGCTGAGGTCGGCGTCCCCGCTCATATGGGCCAGGATTCGGAGCTCAATCTGGCTGTAATCGGCTGAGATCAGGACGTTTCCGGGCGACGGGATGAAGGCTCGGCGGATTTTACGGCCGCGCTCGGTTCGGACGGGGATGTTCTGGAGATTGGGATCAGAGCTGGAAAGCCGTCCGGTCGCGGCCACCGTTTGGTGAAACCCTGCGTGGATCTTGCCGGTTTTTTTATCCACGAGCAGAGGAAGGGGGTCAACATAGGTCCCTTTGAGCTTGGAAATTTCTCTGTATTCGAGGAGCAAGCGCGGAACTTCATGCAAAGGAGCCAGAGCTTCGAGCACCGAAGCATCGGTGGAATAACCGGTCTTGGTTTTGGATTGAGTCGGCAGCTTGAGCTCTTCAAAAAGCAGCCGTGCGAGCTGTTGGGTGGAGTTCAAGTTGATCGGTTCTTTGGAATAAGCGTGAACTCGCTCGGTGATTCGGTGGAGGTCTTTTTCGAATTCACTCGAGAGCTGGGCCAGCCAATCCTTGTCGAGGCAAACTCCAGCGAGCTCCATTCGGGTCAGCACCTGGACCAGAGGCAGATCCACGCTCACGAAAACTTCCATCAGGCCATTTTTATGCAGTTCTGGTTTAAGTGTTTCCCAAAGCCGGACAGTGACCCATGCGTCCTCCGCCGAATACCTTGTTGCAAGATCGATCGGGACGAGGTCGAACGTGATTTGCTCTTTGCCCTTTCCGCAGACTTCTTCAAATTTCAGAGTGTTGTAATCCAGGTACTTGGCCGCCAGCGCATCCATGTTGTGCCGACCTTCGGGTTCCAAAAGGTACGATGCCACCATGGTGTCTGCGCCGATCCCGTCGGGTTGAATGCCGTTTTCGATCAGCACGCTAAAGTCGTATTTGAGATTCTGGCCGATTTTTTTGTGTCGCGGATCTTCGAGGAATGGACGGAGTTTTCTGAAGACTTTGGCTCGGGGAAGTTGATTGAGATCCACCCCGGTATGCCCCACGGGAATGTAGAATGCATCGCGAGTTCCGAGGCCGATGGCGATTCCTACGATTTGCGCTTCACGCGGGTTGAGCGAAGTCGTTTCGAGATCGAATCCAAATTCCTGGGATTTTTCGAGTCGGGCGAGAAGTTTCTCGAACTCTTCCTCGGTTTGAACAGTAGTAAAATGAGCTCCCTCGGGAACGGGAGGAACCGATCCCGCAGACGTGGATTCGGACACAGAAGTACCGGATTTCTGATCAGCCTTCGCTTTCCACTGGTCGATGAGTTTATGAAAATCTAATTCGCGCAGGAGGTCGGCGCATTCTGCCGTCATCTCGAAACGAAACGCTAGGTCTGCTGGGTCTGACTTTACTTCCAGGTCAGTTTTGAGAGTTGCGAGTTCTGCTGAGATCAACGCGTCTTTTTCGTGCTCGCGGAGGACGTCGCCCTTTTTGCCCGCGATTTTTCCCGCTTTGGCGGCATGAAGAATTTTGTCGAGAGTTTCGAACTCTTTCAACAAGTCCGTCGCGCCTTTGGGTCCGATTCCCCTGACTCCGGGAATATTGTCAGAAGCGTCCCCAATCAGGGCGAGATAATCACGAATTTGCTCGGGCGGGATCCCGAATTTTTCTTTCACTTCAGCGGGGCCGTATTTCTTCGAAGTCATCGTGTCCCAAACCGTCACCTGATCAGTCACGAGTTGCATCAGGTCCTTGTCACCGGTCACGATCACGACCTGGCGATCTTTTCCGCCTGCGATCCACTGCTGCGTGAGCGCCGCGATCAGGTCATCTGCCTCGATTCCGCTTTGTCGGCACGACGGAAGTTGCAAACTGTTGATCAACTGCTCGATGCGATCGAATTGAGGGACCAAGTCCTCCGGCGGAGCGCTGCGATTGGCTTTGTACTCGGCATACATGGTTTTTCTAAACGAAGGCTCTTTAGAATCAAAGACAACCATTCCAAACTCGGGCTTGGCTTCGTCCACAAGTTTGCTCAACATCGTTGCGACGCCGTAGACGGCATTCGTGGGTTCGCCCTTTTTGTTTTTCAGAGCGCGGATTGCATAGAACGCGCGGAAGATGAACGAGCTGATGTCGATGAGGTACAAAGGTGTCCGGCTACTTTTTGATGCTGGGTGCGTCATGGTAGGCGCAGACTAGCCAGAAATGCACAAAAGCGCAAAAGGTGTCCGACACCTTTTTGATGCTGGGTGCGTCATTGAGCTAGAACTAGGTGGGCTCGATGGGGACGACTTCGGTTGATCCCATGATGTCGCCCAGGCGCTGGCCTTGTTCGCTGCGAATCATGAGGTAGACTTCCATCACCATGAGCGGAAACCCGACCATGCCCAAGATGAGCCAGCCCCAGACCGGGATCAGGGCAAAAAGTGTCACAAAACCCACAGGGGCGTTGCGCTGCATGCTTTCCTTCCAGGTGAATTTGCGGGAAGCGGGCACGCAGTGAACTCGAAGGTGCAGGAGTTTTTTCCCCACGCTCTGGCCGCGCCAATTTTGCAGCGGAATCACTTCGCCAAAGAGGCTGTACATTACCGCCAGGAAGGGTCCGAGCGGATACGGAAGCAATGCAGCAACCGTCATGATGATTAGGATGTCGACGAGTTTCGCAGCCACACGATGCAGAACGTGAACTTTGTGGGAGGTGTGGCCGGTGGCGGGCAGGATCAGAAACATATACTCACTGATCGGCAGTGATGGATTTCGCTTAAGTCCCGGTCAGAGAATCTCGCTACAAAGTCGCCAAACGCGACACTTCAGGGGTAAGCACCCCCCAACTTCGTGAACTTTGTCGCCAAACGCGACTTTGATCGAGAAGTTGATTGAGCTGTGTAAAAAGGTTATTCTTGGGGAGGGGGCTGTTCGGTTGTCTGCCATCTTTCTGACTCTCATTTTCACCATTTCACACTCGTTGGCCGAGACTCCTCGCTCGGAGCCATCTACTGCACCTGCGCCGTCCGCTGCAAACTGCATCGTTCACATTGTGAGCGTCAGAAAGAGCGAAGCCTCTAGCGAGAGGATTTTGGAGTTTCACGTCAAGAAGCGTGAGGACTGCAAAAAACTGGCGGATACGCATAAAACGAATTTTGCTCCCAATTGGGTCGTGAGCAAGACAGTGACCTTTGAGTTTAAGGGCGATGAATAGATTTTTGTTTTTTTCATTTTTTCTGCTCTCGATTGTCTCGAGAACCAACGCTTCAGCCAAAACGGAAGAACCTGATTGCACCTATTACTCTACCCAGGCACTAGATACTTTTACTGGATCAGCTTGGGACAAATCCTTCTCATCTGATAACAAATATGCCCTTGCAGATAACAGAGTGATCGATCTTGAAACCAAGAAAATTAAAAAAAAACTCGATGGTACTGCAGCAAAGTTTTCTCCTGATGGGAAAAAAATATTCTTTTTACCTAATCGAAAAAACAAATCTGACCCCAATACACTCAAAATCCTCGATCTAGCCACTGATCAAGAAGAAAGCTACACGCTGCCATCAGCTGCTCTTCAAAGTGCCTATCGCATTTTTTCGGACGGAAACCGGATTGTAATTCCTTACTCTGATGGAAATCTCCATTTACTCGACCTGAAAACTCATCAAGACCAAGATTTAGGCAGAGGTTTGCTTGAGGTATCCCCCGATGAGAGAAGGATTTCTTTGGGCGATGATCAAAAAAAAACAGTAACCCTCTGGGATCTAAAAACCAGCCAACAAGAGGTTTTCAAAAACAGCACACAACCAAGCTTTTCGCCAGACGGACAAAAACTTTTACTGCGTGGCGAAACCTCAGAGACAAGTCAGATGATCGATCTGAATCAACGAAAAAATGATAGAAAATTTTCTGGACTGGCGGGACCCTTTTCACCGAATGGGAAAAATCTGCTCATCAACGACATGGGCAGCGGCCGAGCGAGCACGTTCGATCTTGCTACCGGGCAACAGCACAATATCCCGGGTGTGCGTCTCGGGATCTCTTGGTCCGATGAGAACAAAATCCTAGGAATGAACTATACTGGCAATTTGATGTCCGGTTCGATTTCCTCATTTCAATACAAACTTTACAATACTCAAACTCGCCAAAGCACACCATTGTCCATAGACGATGCAATTCGTCTCAACAGAAAAAAAACCACTATCGCTGCAGAAGACCCTATGGGAAGAGTCCTCTCTTTAAAAAAAAATGGAACCCAAAGGATTCTAACAGGGTCGAGTTTTGATGAATCTCCTGAAGTATCTCCTGATGAAAAATGGCTGTTAGGGGGCAAACCTCTTCAACTTTTTGCTGTCAACCAAGACTGCATTTCTCCGCTGCTCAAAATTGCTTCGACTGACTGTTGCACTGTACGAAAAACTGCCGAACTCACTCCAGATTCTACATCCAAATGGATTCAGGATTTTGTAATCCATGATGCCTGTACCACGGCCTATGACCCATCGTTATGGCCCAAAGATGTCGTACCGCAACCAGGAAGCATGACAGAAGAGCAGGCTCTCCAATACTTGCTCCAATTTCAAAAACCCGGATCGATTGACCCTAAAAAACATCTGCAAGTTCTATTGGCGGTCTTTGGATCAAATTTGGTGGATCGCCACCCTAACCTGATCATGGGATGTTTGCAAAATCTAGCCAGTCGTCACACGTCGCTGTATCTGGAACTCATGGCCGATTTCCCCAAACTCTATGAAGTCAAAGGCAACCCCGGAATTTGCCGCACTCCGAACGAACAAGCTGTCTTTGACCAAGCTGCAAATGATCTTTTGAAAGAACGGATGGGTGAGATGAACAAGGAACACCCCAATAATGGCTTTTTGCATTGGCTTCCTTTACTCCCCTTCCGAAACACCTTTTCTCAGCTCAGTCCGGAAAAAAAAGAGGAATATGCTGACCTCATCGCTGAAAGCATCAGAAACTCTGCGATGGACGGGGGGAATGTTTCCGACAAAAATAGGATCAAAGGAATTTTTTCATCTAAGGTGTACTGGATGATTAAAAAAAATGTGGATGAAAAATTTTTTAATGCCCCACATTCCCGGCTCACTGACGTCACGTTGGTTCGCACTGAAGAGGAGACGACACCCCTGTTATTGGGATTAGATCCCATTGACGGCGACCGATCGACTTTGAACCCTTACGGATTTTATTCCAAAAAATTGAAAAATTTAAATCCACCTAAATCCATTCAATCGGACACTGTTTTTTTCAATCAAAGATTAAAATGGACCCAAGGAACCGATCAATTCGAAACACAATTCAAAATTACCGTAAAATTTGTTCCCGGTGGGTTTGTTTCAGAAGAAAAATCCCCGCGCTACAAGGAACTTTGGCAGGACGGCGAGTTGAATGGATTGATTATCGCCGGATCCAACACTCAAAAAGAGGAAGCCGGATCAAACTTGATGGACAATTATCTCTATTATTATCAGAAGCAGGGATTCGAGTTCCCGGAAACTTCTCAGCCACAAGGCGTTGGATTCCGTGATGCTTTCCAAATGCAAAGCATTCCTGATTTGAAAAAATTTCTGAAGAATCAAATTTCATTAGGCTCAACCGACTATTTCATCAAAGAAGCCCATTCGGACGGAGATGAAAAAAATCTTTTCCGAATTGATAACACCGCAAAATTGATCGAGGGTACACGAAAGCTGCCCGATGGGCGCGTTGAAAAAATTCGCCTGGTCTTCCCTGTTCAGGGCGAAGCCAATTCCACTTTGATCCCCAACCAAGAATTCGGAGAATGGGTGAGACAGCGGGAAAAAGACAAAAAAGGCCAGCTCATTTATCTGAACACCAGTTGCCATTCGAGCACCAAATCCATTTACGAAATCGAAAACGCTCGTTCCAAAACATTGGTCAACATACCGACCACCACAGGCGCCCGGGTATTTCGAGCCATCGACAAGGATCCGCTGACTGTGCTCCTGAGCGGGATTCGCGGCGGCGAAACTTATCAACAAATGCGGGATCAAATGAAGCAGGACAAACGCTATGCCGAGGGCAAAGGTGATGTCTATATTATGCCGGATGAAGATCAGTATAAAAAAGTAGTCACAGATCTCTTGAAAAATCCGATTGAGATCGATTCTAAAATCCGTGATTCCAAGGGAAAGGAATATAATTTTGAATCGGCCTTGCAAAATCACTGATTTCTAAATTTTGCTATTCTCTTAAAAAAATTCCGACCACGTAATTGTCAAACCATTTTCAATCCAATGAATCGAGTGTTTCTTCTTTTGGAAATAAAAAGAAATCGGTGAACTGTTCCCTATTTCTTTCTCAAAAAATTTTATATCTCTAGTCGCAAAACAAGAACGCCTCTTCGGGTCTCTGCAAGATGGGTACTGAATAATTCCGACATCCGGGTTGGCAGCCACAAAAGCGTGTGAGCTTTCATAACCACTGGGATCACAGATTTCGGTGACATCCGAACGTTGAGAAATGTCCGTGACCGGAGCATTTTTTACAAAACGAACTGAAAAAATCGTACGTTGTCCCGTTTTCGCCAGTCGCTTCATTCCCAATCGAAACTTCAAAAAATGAAAAGCATGTTCATAGAGTGTCGTTTCAACTTCTTGAGAGGAGTAAAGCACATTTTTCATGGATCCTGGCGGACGAAATCGCGCCGCATAGTTGAGCCCGACAGGAAGCGGATATCGAAATGGAGTCGCGATCAATTCATGCCACTCGTACGAGTAGGGTTCAGGTTTTGTGCGCTCCAGAAGAGACTGCAATAACTCCGCACGCACTTCGGTCGAAGTTGCGTTGTATTCATAAATTCGATTTTGATGTTCGACAATTCGATAGGACTCCATCACTCAAGCGCCTCGACCGCGCACAAAATCAAGATACTGTCGCACCGACAACAAAGACTGAAATGATTCCGAAATTTTTTTAAGCGGTACAAATCCCAAATCGGGTCGCAAACTTTTGAGCCATTCTCGTTGTGCCGCAGGGGTATCGAGCATGGCTTCTAAATTTCTATGAATTGCGATGAGATGAATGAGGCTTTCGGCATCATTCGAAATCGCTTCGACTCCACCCAGCGGAATTCGCTTCTCCTTCAACCAATGATTGACGGTGCTGGTCGAAAGACGGAGAATTCGAGCAATCGCTGAACCTGAAAGACCGAGCTGCTTTTGAAGATAGGTCGTTGCTTCATACAAAGCAATTTCCGCTTCCTCTCTATCCTCTTCAAGAAGACGTTGGATATTCTGCGGAAGCAAACTCGTGTGAATCTGTGCCATTTAACCTCCAAAACCCCTCGATAGTTCTTGAGTTAAACTCTACCAGTTTTGTTAGTAAAATCAATTTTTTTAATAAAAATTAAAATTTATAATAAATACAATATATTATGTCAAACAAAACCGGTTGATTTTAAACAATTATCTGTCTCCTGAATCCGGAGTGACTTACCTGTCATTTCCGCACGGGCCGTGACGTAGTGGGCGGCGGGCCACTGGTGTTCTTGTTGGTCGACATAACGTTGTTGAAGGGAATGGCGTAGTCGAGCTGCGTGACACGGTCACGGCGGATTTCGAGTTTTCTGGAGATCAGATCGAAGATCGTGCCCTTGTAGCCGGTGTGCCAGATGTCACTGCCGTCGTAAGTAGGTTTTACTTCGACAGCTTTGCCAAAAGCCACTTCGGAGGCCTTGCCTCCACCCTTGACCGAAGGCGTAAATCCGCCGGGAGCCTTGGCTCCGGCAGTAGCTGGAGATCCCTTGCCTCGGCTTCCAGAATACGCAGTGCCGGCAACTACGCCTTCTTGGAAAAGCTGGCCTTTGCTTGCGAGATCTTCCATTCCTTTGACGACGCCGACGAGCGGTCCAAGTTTGGGTGTGCTCAAGCCACCGAGAATCGATGCGGGCGAGGCTCCGCTTGCGACCGCAGCACCGATCTGTTTGGTGTTGATCCCGAGTTCGTCGGCTCGATTCTTGATCGCATCTTTGTCGAGATGAGGAACGAGATCCCCACCCACTCCGGCTGTAGCTGCATGCAGGAGTTCGGGATTGTCGAAATCTCCGTAGTCTGCTCCTACGCCACTGTCTGCACCGTGAACTCCCTGGCGTCCTGTGTTGGCTCCTCGGGTTGCCGATGCAGTTCCTTCAAGGCTTGCTTCGGGCGGTGGACTAGGCGTTTCAGAAGGCTTGCATATCGGATCGACTCCGGCTTGTTGGAAGTTGGTGGCGGATTGCTCAGTTGCACTCTTGCAGGCACTGGATGCGGCTTTTTTCTCGGTGGAAATATTTTGGTACCGCATGACGGTGACTGCGGCGAGGATGCCTGTCATCACACAGCTGGTGATTGTATTCCCACCATCTGACACTGGGGCTGTGTATGCGTTGTAGGCCAAGGCGGCTCCCACTCCGAGTGTGGCGGCGGAGTAGACTTGAGTCATAGAGTTAGCGGATTTGGCTCCGGTTTCTTTGAGTTGTTTGTAAGCGAGAAGATCGTTCGTCAGCGCGGTTCCGACTGCTCCGATGCAGGCCCAGCGTTCTTTATTGTAGAGTGTTGCCGCTGATAGAGCTTCGCCTGCAGCAGCTGAAACTGCAGCATATTTTGAAACTGCAGTGGCAACAGGTTCAATCGCTGGAGTACAGCTTGTGGTTGTAGAGCTATCGCTGGCACCTACTGCGACTTGAGCTTGAACTGCTTCCCAATTGCTGGTGATTTGCGCCATCGTTGCCTGCAATGTTTCCAAGGTAGTCATCGTCGTTTCTGCCGAAACATTATTATCCTTGAGTTTGAGTGCCTGTACATTGGAGAGATGTGTTTTTGCCTCTGCTAGCGGTCCCTGAATCGAAGCTGTAGTTGAGTTACTAGTTGCACAATCTGAAGCCATGGATATTGCCTTTGTGCTAGCGCCCGAGGCAGCAGACTCAGTGGACATCAATGACTCGATGGCCGCATCCCGATTCATCTGTCCATTGCAAGCCACTCCACAAACCGCAACCGCCGTCAGATAAAACGTCACCACCCGCCCGTTCAAATTCGCCGCGTACTCCGCCATCCGAGAGGCTTCGCAGTACGGCGCGATTTGGCTATAGTAGGGAATCAGGCTTTTATCGCATTTGATTTGTTTCTCGGTCGTAACTCCGCGTGCGTTATCAATCAATGTTCCGATCGCGCCTTGTTCGAGTTCACTCAGATGTTTTCCACCGCCGTATTTCTCGGCGTAGTCGTTGTAGGGGCCACAGGCTGGGCAGCTTTTGGTTTTGAATAAATTGAGCTTTTCGAATGGCTTTGCAGCAGTTTCTGTTCCGCCTGCCCAGGCGGATGTACTGAGAAGAAAAAACACACTGAGTAAGTTTAATTTCATTGGGTCCCGGCTGGAGCTGGAGAAGTTTGCTGTTGTGGAGCAGGCGCTCCCGAATTTTCGCCAGCGATGAATTTGTTGGAGGGTTTGACCCACTCGAGCTTCTCAACTTTGTCGAGCGAGAGTTCGATGCGCATGGAGACGAGATCGAAAATAGTACCCGTCCAATAGGGATGGAATTCATCCGTACCAGTATCAACAGGCGCGAGATGAGGCTTCGTAGTAGATTGAAAGACATATTCATCTACCTTAGCTTCGCCTTCGACGTTGGGATTTTTCATGCCAAAGACGAGGTCTCTGACGGTGGGTCTTGTCCTAGGACCTTGGTTGGAAGAAGCGTAGGTGGAGCCTTTGACAGAACCCTCCATCAATTTTCCACGCAAAGCGATGTCTTCAAGTTTTTTCATGTCTTTGACCAACGCATCTTTGCGATCCAGTGGAAAATCTTTGAGATTCTGTGATGCAATGGCATCAGAAGGGGACATTCCACTGGCAATTTTATTTTCTAGATCTCCTGTATTAATTCCAAACTCACTTGCTCGATTGTACATTTCCTGAAGATCTTTTGATTTAAATTCCTTGTCGAAGCCTGCAGTTGCAGCGCTCGCAACGGTAGCCTCGTTGAACTGAAGGTCATCTGAGGGAGGTGGACTTGCAAGTTCTGCCAAACCTGCACTGATCCCCGACTGAGCTCCCTTGGCTCCCTGACTACCTGCCGCTCCACCAGAAAGGCTCGCTTCGCGATTCGGTCCCTGATTGCCAGGTTTGGTTTCTGGACAGGTGGAGATCCCTGTTGTCCCCGACAAAATCAGTGATTCTTTTTGCACAGTATCGCAGTTCTTATCAATGCTTTTTCGTTCGCCAGGAATGCTCACGTATTTTGCTGCTGCAACAACTGCATAGGTTGCAGCAGCTATACAATTGTTGTTTCTCACTGTAGTTGAAGTTACCGTGGTGGTGGCCGCTGTAACACCCCCAGCTACAGCAAGGCCAGTAGCCATCATGCTTAGACCTCTTATGGCTTCTTTTGATTCTTTTTGTAACTGCGACAATCCCTGCAAATCACCCAGGGTGGATATGACGCCTGATCCAACGCAAACAGCAGATGCTATTGGCAACCAACAGGCAACCCCACAGATCACAGTTGCAACCGTATACATCGTCACCACACGAGTATTGATTTTGAGGGCAGTCTCAGTAATTTTTATCGCCTCACAACCCGGCCCAACCGCCAAATGAGCGGGCGGAATTTTACAGGTTTGAGCGGCATCAGTGAGTATCGCTGGATTTGATTTGACCTGGCTTTTCAGCGAGAAGTACGGCTGGCACTGCATAGGACACGCTTTGGTTGATTCCGCCGCTGCTCCTGATTCAAGCACCACGCTGAAAATCAAACCCAGAACGATCCATTGGCGCAGGCGTATTTCCATGACTTAAATATATAATGCCACTATAGAGCGAGTCAAAGAAAGCGAATGTCAAAATCCAACCAGATCGATTCAATTCTAAGAGTTAGATTTAAACTATGAGGACGATTATAATCAAAAAATGGGAAAATTCTCATTCTTCCAAACGAAGAAGCTATTCCTGCTGCTTCTTTACGTCCTTTTGTGTTCAGTCACTCTCTCTGCTGATCCCACTCCGAACCCCGATGATTTCAAAACACAACCCGGCACTCCAAAAACCCCCGCGGAACAAGAAGCAGAACTCGCAAAACTGGATGCCCAAGTCCCTGAGGAAGCAAAAAAGCTTCAGCTCATGAATCCTTTCGCTTACAACAATCCCGATCTTCGCAAAAAAACATACGATGCTCATTTTGCCAAAGCCAAAAGCACCGTTCTTGAATTCAAATCCAAAGCAGAGAAACAGCTCAAAAACCCATTCCAAACTTCCTTTTTGTATTTCTTGGATGGGCTCGGATCTTCATTCATCATCTACGACGACCCTCGCGAGCCGGACCAGCTGGCTGGAGAGCAATCCATGGTTGATTTCGAACAGATTGCGAACAAAATGTTCAGCAAGTATCTGGTGCTACAAGCCTCCTTGGACGGACTCAACTTGGATCCAGCGGCGACAGATCAAAACTCGACTCCCTCTCCCGATCCACGAACCGATATCCGCCTGGCCCATGCGATCAAAATGGCTAATGGAAAACTCGCACCCGGAAAGGATAACGCCGAGAAAGCTCAAAATTTCATCGCCGAAGCCTTCGAGAGAATGGTCCGAATTTTCATTGCCGGAAGTGACCAGCTCGTGCGCGACACGGGAGTCCCCTGGAAGGGAAGAAATAAAATCGCGGGAATGTATAAAGGATTCACTCCTGATCTCCTCAATTCGACAAAAGAAGACAAGGTAATCCCCGGAAATTTCTACTCAGAGTGGGCCAACTGCGGGATCGCCAATATGTCGAATGGCTTGTTCAAATATTTTAAATTCCCTGATGATCAATACCGGGACGAATCTCCGGGCGAAAATCACCAGTGCAGAGGAGGCGGAGACGCACAAGCCATCGCCCGAGGCGATATGGTCACTGTCATGATGTCACTCATGAAAAAAATGCAGATCGACCTCAAAACCAAGGGCAAGGTGATTCAAGCCTCTGCTTATGGCGTAGTGGACTATTGCGCATCCATGAGAGCGGAACTAGCATCCAACCGAGATCTGATCAAAGAAGACCGCGAAAAACTCTATGCTGGGCTAGGTAAACAAAAAGACGTCAAAGACAATGTCGAGTGCGCAGAAAATGAAAAATTCTCCGGAAACTCCTCCCGCGCCGGAGGAAAAATGGATGGAGTGCAAATGCGCTCCTGCATGCTGGCTTCGATGCAAAACGAAGTCGAACTCAATCTGATGACCAAATACATGTACTGCACCTGGCGTTCGGTTGCGGGAGAAGTCATTAAACGTTTCACTGGAGCGCTAGTAGGACAAAGCAAAATTCAGGAACAAAACAAAACAGCAGCCGTAAAACCACAAAATCTATATTCAAAAATTTCAGATTTTTTTTTTAGAGAAGCACATGCCAATATCCTGGGTTCCAACAAAGCCACCGGCAAGACTCCGGTCGGATCGAACGAACATCTCATCCGGGGCTCTTTGACAGGAACCGGAGGATTCACCGCATATCAGCAAGGCCAGCAATTCAAACGCCTCAAGGCAGACGCTGCAAAAAATCAGTTCGAAGGCTTTGTCAATTGCAAGGATGGAATGGGGATTTTCAAAACGGGAATGCTGCCTCCGCTTCCGACCTACCTCCCCGCCAGAATTCCGTATCCTCTGGAACCCAACGTTGCCGAAAGCCTAGCTGAGCTGGCATTTCAAACTCACGATGCCCCCAGCCTCGAAGCAGGCAAAACAATGGTGATGGGTTTGTCCATCTGTGACCGGCTTTGCTATGGCGCAAGGAAAAGTGCTGACCTGGCTGCGCAGATTAAGTCCGAAAAAGCAGAAGAATATAAGCAAAAATATCTAGCCGGACTCGCCGCCTGTTCGCAGAAAATAATTAAAACCGATATGATGAGCGTTTGGTCGCAAATCAAGAGCGATTGCTCGTGTGAAGTGGATCTTCCTCAAACACCGCCACCGGTCAACCTCAATATCGGCACCAATCTGGAGAACGCTCGCGATCTCACGGGCAAGCAGCTGGCCAATCAAATCGAATCAGAAACACCGGAACCGGAGAGCAATGTCGTCGATGAACCTCGGATGGATATCGGAGCCGCGACTGCAGGACAAATAGAGAACGTCAAAAAAACTCCCATCCATGCTCCCAAACCATTCGTAGAAGCAGGACCTGCCAAAGAAGCCGCCGCAATGAACGAAAACGCCCCACCTCCCAGCATGACTGTAACAGGATTCGAACTCAAACAAGGACAGACCGGCGTTTTGAAAGCAAAGGATATTCAATACAATCTCGATCCCAATAGCGAGGCCTATCACTCAGTGAGTAGAGCATTCCCTCTCCCTTCCGCCGGAAAATCAGGAAGCCCCAAACCCACAGTGGTCGAAGACACTGAGGACCTGGGAACCAGCGGCGCTAAGTTTGGAGCTGACGCAAAAGGAGTTCCGACCCGAGGCACACCCGATCCCGAAGATTATTTCAGTCTCATCGAGGTCGAGGATGATATTTTTAAAATCATCACTCGCCGCTATGAGCAGAAATCGAAGCTGTGGTTTGCTGAGGAGTTGGGGAAAAAGCCGTGATTCTTTGGTCAAAATAAATTAGACCGTTTTTTTCAATCGATCCAGCGATATCACTTCCACCCGAACCGAGTCCGTCTTGATAGTCCTATTTTCTGCAGCCGTGACAATATAGTTTTTTTCCACAGCAATTTCTGAGTTCAGACTCTTCAATGCTTCGATCTCTCGATTCAAAGTTTCAGGGCTGGATACTGAATATGCCACCTGAATCCCTCGCCAACCTTTTTGTCCTTTGACAAGAAAATCCACTTCTCGTCCATCCTGAGAGCGCCAATAATAAATTTCTGAGAAAATCCGTTTCAATTCCAAAAAGACCAGGTTTTCAAACTCGGAAGAATACCCCGAACTGCTGCTCCCAGCCACTGATCGAGGAAGAGCTGGATCCACGCAATAAAATTTCGACAGACTCCTCATCTGTTTTCTCAGAGAAGGGGAATATTGTCGAATCTCATAAAAAAGAAATGTCTCTTGAAAATAAGAACAATATTTAGAAAAAGTTGAATTATCCTTGATATCCAAGATCTTTGAGGTCTTGGCTCGATTGAAAAGCCGCGTATTCTCTCGACACAACAGCCCTCCCAACCTGACCAGAGCTTGGCTATTTTTAATTTTTCGCCTTCTGATAATATCCTTGGTGATAATGTCATTGAAATAGAGAGGGAGCAGCGAGGTGTTTTTTTCCAGGTGGGGTCTGGGGAACCCTCCGATTCTCAATAAAGATTCGAGAATCTTATTTTTTTTGACTGAAATCTCCGTGGATTCCTGAGAGAGCGCATCTAATTGAGAAAGCTGAAAAGAATGTTCGCATAGTTCAAAAAAAGACAAAGGCATCATGTGAATCGGGCGATGCCTCCCAGTCAAAGCAGTTGCCAATTCACCACTCAGCATTTGTGAATTGGAGCCAGTCACAAAAATTTTGTGCTTTTTGTATTTGGCCAATTTACGAACCCAGCGCTCCCAATTTTCGACATTCTGAATTTCATCGTAGAAAATAAAAACCGAGTCCTGATCTCTGGGCGAATCCATTTCCAACCAAAGCTCATAGACGGTCTGCAAATCCTGAATTCCAAAATCGTCCAACAAAGGATCTTCGAAATCAAAAAAATAGACTTTGTTGGGTTGGGGTAAAAGCATCTGAATTTGTTTAAAAAAAGTCGACTTGCCACAACGCCTGACGCCAGTGATCACACTCACTTCAGGTCCCTTGAGGTGAGAATCAAAATCCACGGGAAGCGTGCGCTGGATAAAGGGACTATCTTCCCTAAAATCGAGAAGCTGCTGAACAACTGTTTTTCTTAGGGCTTCCCGATCCATGGTTTATTATACGAATATATTCGTATAATAACAATACATAAGTACGAATGTATCCGTACTATTTTAAAAAAAATCGGTCACAAAGATCCACCAGACTATGAACCGCGAAAATATGGGACTCCTGAATCCGGCTGGAGTTCGTACCGGCTGCGACGTTCAGAGAAATATCAGCTAACGCTGCTAGCTTGCCGCCCTTGCCGCCAGTCAGGGAAAGAATCTTGCATCCCTTTTTGCGTGCTGATTCAACAGCCAAGAGGACGTTCTGGCTATTGCCAGAAGTCGAGATGGCCAAAATCAGGTCCTGCGGCTGAGCCAAAGCCTGAACTTGTCTGAGGAAAACTTGGTCGTACCCATAGTCATTGCCGATCGCGGTCAGATTGGAGGTGTCGGTGGTCAGCGCAATCGCAGGCAGCGGCGCTCGCTCGATCAACATACGACCGACCATCTCGGCGGCCATGTGCTGGGCATCGGCAGCTGAGCCTCCGTTCCCGAAAATCAGGATCTTGCCCCCGGATTGGACGGTTTTGGCCACGAGGGCTGCTGCCTGGACCAGTTTTTCGCCACATTCGTCTAGGAATTGGCGCTTGATCCGGATGCTCTCGTCGGCGGTTTCAAGTAGGTACTTTTTTGCTTTCTCAGTTATGGATTCCATGTGCTATTTCTTTTATTCTAAATCGAAGCCGCTCTGAAAGGGAGAATTTATGTCTGAGTCCAAAAATATCGTAGAAGCCACTGACGGAAACTTTGATGCCGAGGTCCTGAAGGCCAACCAGGTCACTTTGGTCGATTTTTGGGCCGAATGGTGCGGTCCCTGCCGCATGCTGGCTCCCACGATTGAATCCATCGCCGATCAGTACACCGGCAAAGTCAAAGTCTGCAAAATGGACGTCGACAATAATCCCACGGTTCCGACCAAATTTGGCGTGCGCGGGATTCCTACTGTGATTGTTTTCAAAGGCGGACAGGAAGTGGATCGTTTGGTAGGGAATCAGCCTAAAGACTCTTACGTTCAAGCCATCAGCAAATTTGTTTAAGTCTCACGTTTCATAGCTAAGAATCGAAACGTCTTGTAACCGGCCGTTGCGGCTGTGTACATGATCTTGCGAATCGTGTCGTAGTGAACTCGTTTGTCGGCTTGAATCGCTAGCACTCCATCAAAGGCAACGGGCTTCCCTTGCGCATCCTTGGCCCCGGACTTGAGTTTGAGGATTTCAGCCTTCTCACGAGCTTTCACCAGCGAATCATAAAGCGGGCGGACTCGGCGGTTTCCCTCATCGAGATCGGTCTTTTTGATCGCATAGGTAGCGTCGGTTCCGACGGAAGCTTGGGTTTGGACAAATTCCACAATTCGCTCGTTGTCGACGGTCATCCCTTCGGGAGTGATGATGACTTGCAAGCTGTCCGGCGGTGATTCCTGGGCATTGCTCGTCGGCATAGTCAGGCCGGCGACGGTGGAGAAGGAGTTCGTGCTGGTCACGCTGCTCTTCAACAAAAACACGACAATAATCACGAGCACGTCCATCATGCTGGTGAGCTGGAGTTCAAAATCAGCACTGAGTCTCTTGCGGCGGCGGCGATTGCGGATTGAGGTTTTAGGCATGGCTCAGCTATCCCCCAAAAGATTTCCGAAAATCACATCCGGGAAAAGCTGTTTCACGGGCTCATCGTTCCCAGTCGCTGCATTCTTAGTAAAAATAGGCGCATCCGTTTTTTCGATCAGGCGCACCGAGTCCATCACAGAAATTAAATTGTCATAGTTGATCTGAGGATTGGGCGCGATGACGATCTTTTTTTCATTGGGGAATATTTTCTTCACATCCAACAAAGCGTCATGAATCCCCTTCAGATCCGGATTGCCTTCCGGATTATTCGGGATTTTTTTTGCCTCGATTTTATCAAAAGGGCTCCAGATTTCTGTGTCGTTCTCACGCAACGAAATCGTCAGCTGAAGCGGCTTCTCTTTGAGTTTTTCCTGAACTTGCTCGGCGCTGGTTTCAGGGAATGGAGTTTCAATGTGAGTCAAACCCAAGAACGCCATCCCGAAAAGCAAGAATCCGACCAACGTCACCAATGCATCCATGAACGGAACCAGGTTGACGTTGATCTCCTGGGGCTTGGACTTTCTGCGTGAGGAGGGTTTCTTGAACACTCTCGATCACTCCTTCTCGGATGAGTGCCTGAATTTGCGCGCGGTCAAAAGATCCAAAAGCTTCACACCGAACTCGTCGACTTCTTCCATGATCTTGTTGGCACGACCAACAAAAAGACTGTGCGCGATCATGGCAGCAATGGCAGTGACCAGACCGAATGCAGTGGCGTTCATGGCTTCCGAAATACCTGCGGCCAAAATCGCTTGGCGTTGCGCAGGATCTGCGAGAGCAACGGCTGCAAAAGCTTTGATCAGACCAGTGATGGTTCCGAGCAATCCGAAGAGAGTTGCGATGTTCGCAATCAGGGCGAGGAACGGAACTCGGCGTTCTAGCTTTGGAATGACTTCGAGACTGGCAGCATCGATTGCGTTTTGAATCTGATGCTCGTCGCGAGAGGCACGCTGCAGGCCAGCTTTGATCACCTTTGGCAGAACTGCTCCGCCTGAACCATTGCAGAGGCGAATCGCTCCGTCCAAGTCGTTGGCCAGAACATATTTTTGAACTTCAAACATGAACGAAGTGCCATCGATGTTGTACTGAAGATAGAGTCGGATGAATCGTTCAAGAATCAACCCGATCGCAACTGCCATGCAGATCGCGATACAGACGACTGGAACGCCCCCAACTTGAAAAAGCATAATGAGTGAATTGATGAATCCGCCTGATTCCATGAGCGATGCCCCTTCCGTGAAGCTTTCGTTTAACAATAACGCTTATTTAATAAGATACAGGACTCTGGTGGGGGGTCAACAGTGGATTAAATGGATGCTAGATAAATTCCTAGCGCCAAGCTTTCATCGGATAGCCCAGAAAGAGAATCAACTCCCATCTCTAGCTCAAAAAGCCGTGCTTCATGCATGGCGTTTTTTAAATTCTGTGTCATTTCTCCACCCAATACGAAGTCTGCGGCATCAGGCTTAGCCATCGTTAGCGATTTTTTGACGCTATCGGCTTTTTGTTTTTGAATATCCTGCTGGGTCATCGTGTCCAATGCGGCTACAAAGGAAGAAACCAACGCTAGAGGAATTGCACCGGGAGCATTCATGCAGGTCAGCCCAAACGCAGCGCCTCCTGTCATCACCACCATGGATCCCATGAGCTTGTGTGATTCTTCGGGATCACCTGCGTACAAAGACGCAGCTGGAAAAATCAACAGCCCAGTAATGAGAACAGATAAGGTCTTCATGACCGTGAATTTATATCTTACTATAGTTAAAAAATCAACTATTTCTATTTTGCTGGAGCGAACGAGAAGGGATACGTGATCTGCACGATACCCCCGCCTTTCGGGGCCGGAAACTCAATCCGCTTGATCACTTGGACCACGCACCGCTCGATATTCGCATTCTTAAGCGTGGTGGTTTCCACCCCAGCTTGAGTCACGCGCCCGCTGGAACCAATCACGAAGCTGGAAGTCACTTTGCCTGCAGCCGCCTTGGTCTCCGCGTTGATCTCCTTCTCATAGCAATAGCGGAACTCATCTCGATGAGCCTCAATCGCGCGCCGGATTGCGTCCGCATCCACTGCACCCATAATCACGGTTTCATCGTCGCCACCCGACTGCAAAACCACTCGGGTTTTTCCGCCGATAATTCCACTGCCTGATCCAGCCGCGCCCATCCCGGTGCCCACGCGACCGCCGCCACGTCCTTTGTCGGCAAGTCCACCCAGGCCCTCAGCGTCACCGCCTCCGCCGGATCCCTTGCCCGCCAGAGCTTGGCCGCCGGATCCTTTGGTGTCGAATCCGCCGAATCCCTGGAGTTTGCTGCCACTTTTGCCCAACTGCGCAGCACTATTGCCCAACAGATCTTGGATTTTTCCACTGGCGCCCTTGAGTAAATCTAGATTCCCTTGGTCTGCAACTTGGCTGTTCCCAGCGCCTTTGCCTTCACCACCCATGGGCGATGCGCGTTTGGCCTCGGTTTGCGGCGGCCCACTGGCCTTGGAAGCCTGCGTGCCCCGTTTTCCCTCGGGGCCTTTGGCCTTCGCACCCGCTCCCTCTTTCGCCTGGTCTTGCTTTTTGGGTCCTACACTTCCTTTGGGTCCAGATGCCTTCACCGGCTGAGGTTTGGGTGTTTTTGGACCCACATCCATTTGCTTGGGCATCGGCTTTTTGGGCTCTTCGGGTGGAGCCGGCTTAGGTTCAACTTTGACTTTAACGGGCTTCGGAGGAGGAGGCGGGGTCACTGGCTCTTCTTTTTTGACCGGCTCAGGCTCCTGCTTCTTAATTAATTTGGGCACTTCTTTTTTCGGCTGCAGGAATTTTTCAGGTTGATACAGAATCGTCGCGATTCGCTCTGGCAATTGCTCAGCCTCGATGTTCGGGCTGACTTTCATATTATACAAACCCAAGATAATCACAGCGCTGGTCAAGAGCGACATCCCCAGTAATCGTAGAAAAAGCGGGTCGCGATCAGAAAGAAAGCTCTTTTTAATCCGAGGTGGAGATGCAGTGAAACTCACGTAAAAATCTACTTCTCCCAGGGAGATCTTGGCAAAGTCGTGCTTGCCCAGCGGAATGCTGCTGGAGGCCCCGGACGCCTGAACGCTTTTCAGAGCGCCCTCGGTTTGCACAATGCCCTTCATCCCGCCGACCAGGTGCAGGGTTGCTTCATCCTGCTGGCGTGAAACAAAAATATGAGTTTTAGTGGGAAGTGACGGAGGAACTCCAAAGTCGCACCCTCGAACATGCCCAATTTTCACCGATTTTCGAGACGTAAAATGCTCGACATCGATAATCGTTCCGCACCAAGACATCACCACCTCAACTGCAGGTTTTTCCGAGGGTCGATAGTCGAATATCTCCCGGACTTCGTCTGCTTCTTCGAGCAAAAGCGGCTTCAGATCCTCGTCGGAATTCATGTAGAGCTTGCGCTTCGCCACGGAGTCGTTGAACACACGCCCGCTGGAGAGTGCAGTTTCAGCCTCGCCCCAAGAAAAACGAATATCATGCTCGCCGATGCGAATTGTATCGCCTGGATTGAGAGCTACGGTGACTTCTTTTTTTCCATTCACCAGGACGCCGCTGTCGCTAGCCAAATCATAGACAGTGGCTTTCCCGTCGGAGATCTCGATGACTGCGTGAATCGGAGAAATTCCCTGCCCCATGAGCCTCAGGTCTGCGGAGATGACTGAACCGATCACGATTTTTTCACGATCCAGCTTGAATGTCTTCGCTCCTTGCACCGCAAGAACCGCTATTTGTTTTTTACTTTGCACCGAACTCATAGGGATCTCCTTAGCGAGTCAAAACTGCATCTCTCAACATTTCTCGATGGAAATTTTTTCGCCTTTTGACCAGCGAATCGAATTTCTCTTCGGGTCGATGCTGAAAATAAAATTCACCAGGGGAATTCATTTCCCCCTCAATTTTCAAACCCTCAAAATCCAGCTCTGTTTTTTTTGCGTAAATCACTTTGGATTGCTTGCCACCCGAATTTTTGGGCGCGGCAAACACCGCTTGAACACTTAAAATCATCCCTATAAAAAAAATCAGTGCTTTTCTGCCCATTTTTGACACCTTTTCAATAATCGAATGACGGATTGTTTTTCGAAACCCTGAAGCTTTCCGGAGTCCTCGAGACTTCTCATTCTGGACACACAATCATCGGGATTAATTTTCCTTGAAACCAAATCAAGCGAAGTCTTGTGATACTGATTCACAAAATCACTATTGGACTTGATTCGATCAGCAGTCCAACGCAAATCCGCCATTCCAATCGCTGCAATCATCAGTCCTTGCTCTGCTTCAGGGATAGATGACTTGGCCTGCACTTGCTCGAGCAACGCACGAGCTTTCGGGAAAACCCGGTAATAATTCAAAAGCAATCCACGATTCAATTTGGCGGGTATAAAAAAGTGATCCATTTGAGTCGCCCGGTTCAACATCGCGGAGACCTGCGCAGCGAGCGCCCAGTCCTCTTCGCCTGCAGACGTGATCATCACAACAGCTTGGTTGTTCAGAGCGGCTGGACTCTTGGGATTTAAAAGCGCAGCGCGTTCATAGGCCAACTGAGCCAGAGCAGGCTGCTTTTCTCCCCAGAGCAGATTCCCATAATCCAGCCAAGCGTTTGAGTCCTTTGCATTCGAAACAAGTTTGGCGCGAACTTGCGTCATCGCCTTTTCTGCCCCCAGATCGCCGCCGTCTGGAGAGATTCCTGCCAGACGAAAACCACCTCTTGTGCCCTGCGCACGAGCCGGCGGAGATTGTTTTGCGTCAGCCACTTCGTCCACGATTTCTGAAAGAATGGGACTCAGGGCTTCGGACTTCACAGCGATGTCATACGCCCTCTTCCAGGTCTCGACTGCTTTTTGCCTCAATGGATCACTGATCCCCTTCACTCCTTTTTTGAATTCAGGAGAACCTTCGATTGCATCCATGTCTTCTGCAAATTTTGCGGTAAAGGCGGCCAACCTTCCCAATGCAGCGATCCCCCAAGGGCCGCCCGCGTCCACGACCTCCTGATAGGACTTAGTGATTTTTTTCAGGAAATCCACGCGCTGTCCGATCCCTGCTTTCAGCTTGGCTTCCGGCAATGAAAGTGGCGCAAAGCTTACGCGAGATTCTTCCATCTCAGCTAATTTGTAACGAGCATATCCGACATAAGGAGACTGAGCGTCCGAATGCGCGGATTTTTTGTACATCTTCACTGCAGAGTCGGGATCTTTGGCTTTCCAAAACATATCCCCTAAACGCAACTGGCATTCAGCAGATACGTATGATTTTGTTTGTGAACAAGACTGATATAATTTTTCTGCGTCCGAATCCCTTCCTTGAGCTTCGTACGTCCTTGCTACTTCCAACATCAACGGGGTCGCAGGAGATTCTTTGGGGTGCTGCCTTAAGTAGAGCAAGCGCGCAGAAGCCGCCTGCTGAGGTTGATTGCTGCCTTCATAAATTCTTGCTGCAATCAAAAGAGAATCTGGATCTGGTCTTTTTTTAGATTGGCTGATGGTCTCAAAAAACTTTGCAGAATCTTCGAACTTTCCTTGAATCAATGCTGATGTAGCGGCCACACGGAGAGCCTCCAAAGCTTTCCCGCTGTCCGGCGAACGTTTCGCCCACTGTACAGCAACACGATTCACTGCCGCATAATCTTTTGCTTTGAGATAGGTATTCAACGCGCTGTCGAGTGCTTTTTCAACGACCTCAGGCTGATTCGAAAAAGCTGCATACTCTTCGTACCCTTGTGCAGCCTTGATGAAATCTTCTTTTTTTTCCGCTGCCGTGATTTTTTCAAGCCTGAATTTGGCGTCTAACTCATCGAGGAAGACAGTCAGCTTGCCTTTCTTGTCCAACTGCACAAGTACAGCATTCTTGCGAATTTCCTCCATGAGATCCTTGAGCTGATCCTTGGAGGATGATTGGTCTGCCAGTATTTGCAAACAAAGCCGCGCAGCAATCAATGCCTGAGGTGTGTTGGGTGATTCTGTAAAAACCTTATGCGCTCTTTCGTAACCATCCTGTCGAGTTTCTGAATAACCCGCTAAAATTTGTGCAGCACGCAGCGCAGCCTCTCGAGCTTGATCTGTTTTCCCCAGGCTTCGCTGGAGAGCATCGGCAGCATCCACGAATTCCATCTCCTGCTCCGACGGTTTGCCTTTTGCAGCAGAACCCGATTTGGCGTGAACAGCAGATTTACGCAAGGCCTCTGACAAACTCGCTGTCCAGAGAGATCCCGCTTCCTTTGCAAATCGTGCATCGCCGGAATCAATCACGCTCTTGTAGATTTCAGCGGCTTCCTTCGACAAGCCTTGCTCCCGCTTCACCTCAGCGAGGTACATACGGACTTCAGCTGACTCGGCTTCCTTGGACGAAATTTTTGGAAAAAATCTCTCGATATAGAAGGTGTAATATCGGTCAGCGGTCTTGAGAGAATTTCGATCATTTTTTTTGCGATAGTGTTGGTGATGTTCTAGAGCGATTTTGCGCACATTGGATCGGAGTGACTGCACAGCATGCAAGGTGGGCTGATCACTATCACTGGGAATTTTGACTTCCTTGAAATAATTCAACGCTGAATCAAAATGAGTTCTTTTGACATCGATATCAAAAAGCTTCACGCGAACCCTGAATTGAGCTGCGTCATTCGTCTTAATCTTCAGCAATGCTTGATAAACCTGAGTCGCGAGCTGCAGCTTGCCAGTCCTCTCGTACTGCTCACTCAGTCGCTCCAAAACCTTCGGGAGATATTCTTTGTTTCCAGCCACATCCTCAAAATAATCAATCGCCTCTTCGACTTTCCCTCCCTCGGTATAGAATGTAGCCATATCTCTGAGGGCTTCTTCGCGAAGAATCAGGAATTTTTCACCCGTGGCTTGAGCTTTTTCGATCGCTTTTTTCATGACCGAAACAGCAGTGGAATACTCCTTAAGGCGATAATGCGTCCAAGCTAATTTATAAAGAATCCGAGGGAGATTTTCAGCTGATTCGCCTTGCACCGCCCGCTCGAAAAAGCTACGCGCCTTTTTGAAATCCCCCTCGTTGAAAGCGGATTCTCCCAAAGCCCTGAGTCCTTCGACTGCAAACACGCTCTGGGGAAATTTTTGCACGAGGAGCTCATAATAGGCTTTGCTCTTCTTGCGATCGCCCATCTCGCTGTAGTTGAAACCCAGAAAATAATAAATCTGATCCATGCGATCGAAGGGGATTTTTAATTTTTGAATATCCTCACTCGCCTTAAGGCCCAGCGCCAGATAGGGCTTAGATCGTTCCCGACGGATGGAAGGCTCTTTGATTCCCTTTTCTAGCCGTTTTTCATGAACTCGGCCTTCGAAAAGAAATTCACTTCGATAATTCTCTAAGTAAGCCTCTGCCAACCTGAAATAGAGTTCCGCCTGACGATTTTTTGCCAAGTGCCTGCCCAAAGCGATTCTGATTTGCTGAATCTCCTGTGCGCGCAAGCTTTGAATCTTTGCTTCATCCGAGCTCTGAACTGATTTGATTTCATCCCCGGTGTATGGGCCACTGGCAAGGAGCGGAGACGAGGATAACCCCAATGTGATGAGCATGAGTCCAAGAAAAAAATATCTACTTACACTCTGATTCCAGCGCAAAAACATAATCTCCTAGTTCATCGTTCCAAAACTCTCCATTGAATGACCAGCGATATTGATCGTCTCTTCGAGAGGGGGTTGTGTTTCCTCGACCACGAGAATTTTGAGAGGTGCTATTTTTTCTCATGAGGGCGTCCTTGGATCGACTCAACATCTCGAGCTTGATGAATGAAATCTTGTCGAAATCAGAAATTAAAATTGCATGATAATCAATCAAGCTATTCTTGACGAAGGCACCGCCCAGCATTCGAATTGTCTTCTGTCTCCAATCCAAAACTTGATTGAGAAAGCCCTGAAAACCGCCACCTTTTTGCTCCGAGGCGTTCATCGTGCTGAAGCGCGCAATTGCTTCCCGCTCATGATCCGATGATTCCTCTGCAGCCACCAGACTTCTAAAATAAGGCCCACGGATGAATCGGTTCATGGTTCGGTGGAATGTGACCTGTGTATGAAGAGAATCTTTGAGCGCGCGTCGTCCTGCTTCGTAGAACGCAGGCAAGTTGTTCGCGTTGCTCTCCACAAAGCGTTTCATTTCCTCACCGCTTTTGGTGTATTTTTCATGAAACTGGTTAATAATTTCGTTGGCATCCGAGTACAGGCAAAGCGCGAGATAGGCTTGTGCCGACAAAACATCGACTTCGGAGTTGAAAACAAAACTCAAGGCAGGGCTTTTGTACGAAACCAGCTTGCCCAGAGTTCGGTTGTATTCGTGCTTTCCAAAAGCATTCCAGGCTTGCTCAAATAAAACATCAGGCCAGACCAGACTGTGCTTTTGAATTTTGTCATAAACTTGGTCTGCCTCCAAAAATCGTTCCATCTGGTACAAAGTGCGCGCCTCGCCTGCGATGCAGCGGGCTTTCAAATCATCTGCTTCGGCGTTCAGCCGTCGAACGATTTGGTCGCTCCCCAGGTTTTCCTCCGCCTTCACCACAGAAACATACTGATTTGCCTCGTCCGCGCAGGATCTAAAATCCTGCAGGGCTGGCGCGCTACGACCCAAAATCGCCTGAGCGGTGCCCCTCAATTGCAATGCAAAAGGCCAAAGCGAGCTCGAGCGAGAGACCCCATTCAAATAACTAATCGCTTTTTCCTCATGCCCCGCCAGAAGATTTTCTTTTCCAAGAGCGAAAAGAAAAGTACTTTTGCTGGCAGAATCATAGTCATCCAGGGCGGTGTATTTCACGAGGTACTTTCTGAGAAGATCGACTCCAACACGAACCATGAGGATTTCTGCCTGCGGCAAAACACGCCGAATGGCTCCTTTGTTACCACTTTGCAAAGTGCGTATGAAAAAATAAGAAGACGCCTGATAAATGCCCGCTTTCACCAAACCCGACGTCATCCACGAATAAGCTTCTGGAGCGAGCGCAGAATCTTCGACCTGCGCAGCAAAAGCATATCGAGCCGATGTAAAATACCTGCCCTGGCCATAAAGATTTTTGGCATCCTGTAAATAGCGCGAAGCATCCCCGTCAGCATGGGCTGTTGCTGCCCACGCTGTGACGATTCCAAACAAAAAAATCATAGCTCTCCAGAATCCGCCTAGAGACGGAATCCGGCGCCGATGGTGCAATTGAGATTGCTGAACCAAGTTTTCTCCGCTATTTTTTTATCGTAAGTTGCATTATAAAACGCACCCGTAAAATCTAGACGAACCACAAAATGTTGATTGATGTGATATTGATGACCCGTGGCTAGGTACAAACCCAATAATTTTTCTCCCACCAAATTCGAGGCTGCCATAAGATTTGCACGTTTATCTACTGCAGCATCAATGCTTCCCGCTCCACCCGCAAAGTACCAGTCAAAATACATGATCTGATTGAAAACATTGAGTTTAGCGTACCAAGGAACCCAATGAATCAATCCTCCGTACTGAGCGTTGATTCGTCGGACGAACGGCAGCGCAGTCGGTGCACTCGTCTTCAAGGCGTCGATCAGTTGATTTTCTGAATTGAAGAATTTCGTATAAAAAACCTCGACACCCAGAGCCTCTAATATATAGAAAGCTGCTCTTCCCTCTGCACTGTAACTTTTTAAGTATGCATTGTTCAGTAAATATCCACCCGAGCCGCTGATCAGTAAATGCTCGGCTTTAACATAGCGACGATTCTGCAAAACATATATTTTCTTGTCTGGGTCCAGCCAGTTGAAATTATAGTCATCTCCCGCACGCGCCAAAGGAACTGCCGCGATCAGACAAAACGGAGCAAACAATGCCCACTTCACCATCCATGTTTTGATGTGCATATTCTTCTCTAATTTTAGTTTATCTGCTATGAACGCGGCAGAGCAAGCTAATCCTTTTCCACTAGTCTTTTTCAACAATTATGATGCGTGGCTCCGTATACTCACTCTTGATCCCCTTGCCGACGGATCGAACGCGCCACCAATACTTTCCATTAGAGATCTTAGTGATGATGAAAAAATTGTCTTTGATATTTTTTTTCATCACAACCTTCTCGAACTTCGGGTCAGTCGCCATATCGAACTCGTAGGCGGTTGTGAAATCAGTCAAAGACCAAGTGCAGAGTATTTTTAGCCCAGATTGCCTAATTTTATTTGCAGTCAAAGTAACGACGGGCCCAGGCTCAACTACTATTGGCGAGGCAAATTCAAACTTAGCCACCGTAGGCTGAGCCATGACCATAAATCCTTTTTCGGTCACCGTCGAAACCTTGACGTTCAGCATTCCAAAGAAGGGGTATGGGAAATGGCGCTGCCATGAGGTAGTTTTTATTTTTTCCTCGATCCAGGGCGTAGCATCGTTGCCAGGTTTATAAATTTGAACTAGATACTCAGTCGCTGTCGGATAGGGTTTCCAGTTCAATTCCAGAATGAATTTTTGGTCTTTCAAAAACGAGCGGGTCGAGGTGACTTTCTTGCCAGAAATCGTGACATCCGGTGCAAACATCCCCTTGAACTCGCGCGCCACGTTGAATTTTCCGTGAGCCAATGGAACCGGCTCTTTTTTGGTCTTGTTGATGGCAGGCAGGGCAAACCACTGATAGTCTCCTGGGCGATCCAAAGCAACGCCGACTTGCGTTGTGCCGTCTCCCCCGGGCTGCAATAATTTTTCCTGCAAAACCTTTCCTCCCATGCTCAAAACAAATTTCACTTTTTGTTTGAGGTCCCCGAGTACGCGGAAAGCAAAGGAAGTTTCCAATACAGGCTGCGATGATCCTGGCGGCAGCTTAACTGGCTTACTCTCATCCGGCACGCTTAGAATCGATGCCGCCAGTTCGATCGATTTCAAAGACGGTTTTGGACTCGGCTTAGGGGATGGCCTGGGTGAAGGCGATGGAGAAGGCGCGATGGGTTTAGGGGATGGTGGCGGTGGTGGCACTGGCTTAGGAGAAGGCGGCGGCACAGGCTTGGGCTTGACCACCACTACATCCTTGATCACTTTTAGAGCAGATTTTTTTCCGGGCATGGGCGCTGCCACTGCGATCGCCTTCTGCTCACTGCCCTTTTCAATTTTTATGCTCTCGCCGCTTGTGGTTTTCAGAACGATTTCGCCACCCTCTTTGACAGTACCTTTCACTTGTCCAGTCACCACTTCGACGCCTGTGCTACGCGAAATTCCATTAAATGAGACATATGCATTAAAAACCAGCCGCACCATCGTCTGCTGACCGAGATCGATGGTGCCTCCGTCGTCGAGTTGAATTTGAACCTGGGAATCCGGGCCCGTCACCACCGTGTCAGAATCATAGAGATTTCCATTTTTCTGCAGGTTTTGAAAATCTTGCCGATCAGGTGCTTTGCGTTTCACATTCCCGTTCAATGTGATCGCCTCGCCCATTTTCCGATAACTGCCCGGAGCCTTCATCCCAAACAAAAGCACGCGAAGCTGGATTTCAGTGAAATAAATATAAGAACAAATCACGAAGAGCACCGTTGCGGTGGACAACATCAAAACTTCCCAAAGCTTGAATTTGAGCTTCATGTTTTGATTTGAAGAACTGCGTAGGTCACATCATCCACAGGAGATGCTTTGTCAGCGTTCCTTTTGTCCCAATCCTCCTGAACCACCTTAACGACTTGTTCAACTCCTCCTGAAAATCCCAGTTCGATTTTTTTCCGAACTACTTTTTTCATAGCAGTGGCTTCACCACCACCTTCCAGCAATCCGTCCGTGTAGAAGAAAAACATATCTCCCTGATTAATGGGCACAGTCTTCTCCTCATACACGGGAGTCACCGAACTTTCTCCGACTCGATTTCCAGCAAGGTAGAGAATATCAAATTTTGGTTTTCCGCCTGGCATATTCCTCGCCACCCAAGGCGGATTGTGACCAGCATTCGCAAAAGTCATTTCTCTTTTGTCGAAATCAAAAACAGCCGCAAACATCGTCATCATTATTTGGCCTGAGCCCGAATCAAAAACAACTCGATTTGCGTAAGAAAGCATCACAGCAGGAGTCAGCGGAAAATGTTTGTTCTCCTCTGCGAGTTTTTGAATGAAACTGAAGCAACCCTTGGCAGAAGCAGTAATCAAAGCACTGTGCACGCCATGTCCGGTGGCGTCTGCAATCATGAATGCCAGTTTATTTCCCATCGGAAACATTCCCCACCAATCTCCACCGCACTCTGAGGCGGACTGGTAGTGAGCCAAAAGTTTGCAGTGCTCGTTTTCGAATTTTGGAGGCGGAATCAGGGTTTGTTGAACGCGTGCCGCAATCGCCAACTCGCCCTCCATCCGAACCTTATCCATGCTCTCGATGATCAGCTCCTGGATTTTTTTCGACATCACATTGAAGGAGCCGCAGAGCGCACCAATCTCGTCACGGGTAGTGGGAGGAACATTGATATCAAAATGCCCGTCTGCCACCCGAAGAGTGGCATCGTACAGGCGATTCAACGGGCCTGTTAGACTTTTGGCAAACAGAATTGCGAAAATAATCGCAACTGTGATCGACATCAGTCCGAGAAGTGCAATCCTCTCCGTCAGAGTATAGGTCACATCCATCGCTGACTGCCAATCGATCCGTGTCAATGACACGAGGCCAATCCCTGGTTTGAAATAGGTGCCGAGAAAATGCTCGCCAGTTGGTGAATCAAACTCGATCGCGCCGCTGCTGCTTTGATTCGAGAACGCCGCCATAAAAAGAGGATCTTCCTTGAGGCTCTTCTTTTCCAACATCTCACTCGGATTGGAATCAAAAAGGATCCACCCTTCCGAATCCACCAACGACAGCCGTGAGCCACCGGTCGAAAGATTGAAGTCCTTGAGACTCACCACTGCAAATGCAACGGGCAATTCGCCCGGATGTTTTTTTGCGAGGTCTAGATCTGCAACCATGACTCCAATCGTCTTGGGATGCTCTAAATTGGATAAATTGAAAAACAAAAATCCTTGCTTCGAAAGGTTCTTCAGTCCGAGCTTGATCCACTCGGTTTTTGTCGCCTGCTCTACATCAGAGCCCGATTGAACAACCACGTTAGATTCGCCTGCTGTTCGAAGGGAGAGAATCTCCACAGAAATGTGGGTCAAATCCGTCTGATTTTCGAGGAGAGTCTTCAGCGCATGCTGTTTTCCAGCAGCGCCCGGATCCCATGGATCAATCTGAACCAAGCTCAGTTTCAAAGTATCCAGGGTGCGCTTTGCAATGTTCGCAAAATCACGCCCCCCCAGCTGCGCAGTGCCCTCCTGCGTTTGGTAAATATAGGCACGCTTGTCTTCTTGAAAAACAAAAATAGCCGAAGCACTCAAAAATGCGATCACGGCGAGCAAGATCAGAAAGATGATCATGAGTAGTTTTGTGCTGAGAGGAAAACTAGCCTGAGCAGATTGTTGTTTTTTTTCAGAATTCGGCGGTGGCGGAACAGGGATATCCGCTGCTGCAGGCTCCGCGGCAGATTTTTTATCTGACATCATTATAATTTATCCTAATTCTCGACCCTTGCGCAAACGTCAAAGATCTATCACCAGTCACCCAGAGTACCGTCACGGAAGCCTTTTCCCCTTTGAGTAGCCAAACTCATCAATTCTTCCGCAGAAACACCATGAAGGGGTAAGGGTTCCAAACGACTCATTTCAAAAGCCAGAACCCTCCTCTCCTCAGTCCGCGCAAAACTCGATAGAATCTGCTGCATCGGACATCGATACCAGGGGGCAGCTGACCATTCTTTTTGAGCAGGAAGCCATTTTAAGATTCCACTCCTCAAGATTTCACAATTATAGATTCGTTCCCATCGTTCGTCTGGGCGATAGGGCTGCAAAAGAATCGAGTCACCCGGTTTGCACTCGGCCTCCTTTTGGATCCAAATCAGGGGCCTTGTCTGCATGAAGTCAAAAGAAGAAGCGTGGTGATCGGCTGGAAAAAACGCCAATGCAACTCGGGGCAGTAAAAAAGAAAATGGCTTCCGAACCGTCACGACCGCGCAAACCGATTTTTCCCTCTTCAAATGTCCAGAAACCTCGAGATAATTGTCCGTCACCCGCCAAGTCTCACCCCAAAGAACACGCACCATTCCTAAACTGCCACTGAGTAATAATAAAATAACCAAAGGTCGATTCAATTTGCGAATCTTTTTGAACTTAAAAATCCATATTGCCCCTTCAAACGAAGCCCACAAAACCAACAAAAAAACAGGAGCCATGAATCGTGGTTCCTTGTGCGCGATCCAAAGGTGTCCCACTCCGTAAAAGAACAAACTCCATGCCCATGTCGCACGGCTCTTCAAACCCTGCCAAAAACCCAACGGCGCCAAAATAGCAACCAGTAGGCCCCAGGGCAGCAAAATCCCAGCCCAGGCATCCCGGAAGTACCTCAAATACTCCGCGGCCGATTGCGCACCAAAATTCCTGGCAGAGAGCCCCGTCCAAATATTAAACTGAAGATACATCCAAAGACTTTCGAATGGGCGACCGTAAAACCATGCATCCGCAAGCCCCCCCAGCAACAAGCCTGTTCCCGCACCCAACGCCAAGCGCGCCCACGAGCGGGGCGGCAGCGCCAAAAAGCCCAGAGCAAGTAAGCCGGATGGATAACGAAAAACTCCTGTCCATGCTGCCGCGACACCTGCGAATCCAGTTCTACCGATTGCCGAGCATCCCAAACCTATCCACAAAGCAATTGCTGACAAGTGCTCCAAACTAGGACGCACTGATTCCATCACAGCCCAAGGACAAAGCGCCAAAACACCATAGCCCAGATGATTCCACTTCGAATCCATCCCACGCGTTCTTACCAACACCAGTCGCGTCCAGCCCCAGAAAATCCCCAGATCCAGCCCAGCCGTCAACAGCTTCAGGCCTGTCATACGCACTAGAACATCTCCAGGAGCCATCCACTCTGCCAAACGAAATACGACCGAGATCAGCATCGGCCACGACAGGTTTCGCATGTGTAGGAAGAATTCCTGAGTCTGGCTGATCACGCCACTGGCCAAGAAATGGCCAAACTCCACCGTCTGCGTCCATTCGTCCGGATGGCTATAGCTCAGCTGTGTAAAACAAGCGACAACGCGAGTCCCGATGGCAATCCACCACCAGAATTTCAATCTATAATCAGCATCCACGTCATCAAGATAGCAGATTTTAGTGATTCATCGAGGGCGAATAAAAAACGGTATTTTGGTCATCATTCCATTTTTTCAAATTCGCGCTCAAAACTCGTTCACCATTATCGTGCTGACCGAAGAGCCCCGAGAAAAAGCTAGGCTTGCACTGTTCCAAAAGTGCAACTTGGCTGTCCGAGATCTCTTGTTTGACTTTTTCCCTGACAGAGTTCAGCCAATTTGATCCGTTGTCTTGCTTAAAAATGCTGAAATCAAAAAAGCGAGCAGCAATCACTCGCGTTGCGGCGCTGTACCTGTATTTAGGGGCGCTGACTGACTTGCCATTGCAGGTTCCAGTGATTTTCCCATCTCGAGCCAGAATCACGCTAGAAGCCAGGCGGCCAATTTCAGTTTTTGTGTCTGTGTTTTTCGTGTCCTTTTTGATCAAACCATCCACATAATTCCCAATCAAAACCCCAAACATCGTCTGAATTTCAGATGCGCCGCCCGTGATCCCCTTGAGCAACAATCCCACCCAAGCGTCCTCGACCTTCGAAGCCAGCATCACCGCATAACTCTCGAACGCCTTCAACTCGTCCGGAGCCAACTCGTATTCCACTCCATTGGGCTGGACGCCTCGAGCGAATCCAGAAGCCCGGATTTGCTTGCGGACTTCCTCGACCAACCAGCCTGCTTCCAGAGCCTGCAACTTGTCATCTGCTGCAATGCCCATCGCGGCCTTCAGCCATCCTTCGATGCCGCCCACGCTTTTGTAGCTTTCTTTCAGGGCTTCTTCCTGTTTTTGTGTCCATTCGTCTTCGTTCATCCAGTTTTTACGGCCGAAGTCCAAGTTGACGCTCAGGACTTGGGGTTTCCCTTTCACCGGAGAATTACTAAATAAATCATAGAAATTTTTGGATTCTACCGCATGATTCCCTGATGCCGCCAATGCCTCGATGTTGATTTCAGCGCTTGCTTCCTCAATTGATTTGGCGTCCTGTGAAAATTTGGGGCGGATAGCGGCCAACAAAGAGTTCACAATGCGAGTTGCAATTGTTTTCCTCTTTTCAGCAACCGACAGCGCATAACCTGCCAGAGGATCGCGTCCCATATCCCATCTTTCGCATCCCACTTCAGTAACCAGAATCGATTCGACATCAGTGCAGAAAGCAGGCGCTTTCAATGATTTCACATCCACAGGCTGAGCTGAATAGCCCCACTGAATCGCTTTGACGTCATAAGGTAGCGCACCATTTTGAATGGCTGCACCCAATAAAAAAGTATCCGACAAAGCATAGTAATCCATAACTGTGGAGCCAACTGCAGCGCCCAGATGGGATGGATTTTTGATGTAATCGTTGAACGTATTCATGTGGTCTTGGGAAGTCGCCAGATCAGAGGCCAAGTTCCCAGCAAAATTGTGGCGCAAACCCAGAGTGTGTCCCACTTCGTGAGCAACCACGATGCGGACAATGTCCAAAGCCGCCTTCAATTTGCGATCAGCAGGCACGGACGCCAAGCGAGCGTTCACAGCATTCCACTGAGAAGCCAGTTCGCTTTCACCCAAATTGCAAAGCTGCGCCGACTTGAAGCCCGAAACCACCAGGTCTTTTTGCTTGGAGGCTGCATTGGCTGAAATTTCGGCGTTCGTTTTGCCATGCAGATACCAGGAACTCGTCATGAACACGGTCCCGGAATAAATTTCTCCGGTGATCGGGTCTACTTGAGATCCAGCAACGGCGAATCCAGCGGAATCCCAGGGGATCCACTGAACCAAAGCTCTCCGTTTGCGAGGAGCTTCGTCAAGGGCAGCGCCAGCTTCCACTCGAAGAACTTCGCGTCCGAAAACCTTGTTCCAATACAAAACTCCTTCGCGAATCGCACCCACGACTTCTTCGGGAGCGTTTTTAGTGATTGCGTAGGTGATTGGGCCAGCAGATTCCGAGGTATCCCAGCGAGAGGCAATCACATCAATCTTTGCCTCGGCCTTTCTCAGTTGAGCCACTTCAAAATAACCCACCCCTTTTTGGCGAGTGCTGAATCGAGGCTGAAAATTTGGATTGGTACGGTAAGGGCTGAGCTGAAGATTCACTGTCACCGAAGAATCATTCGCTGTCTCCACAATGGCTTCACCGTTCAAAGCCAAGCCGTGGCCGCGAATTTTTGAGATTTGAGTGATTCTCATCCCCTGCTCATCGAATTCTACTTTTTTTATGTAAGAATCAATGGAGGGAAGAACCGTTTCGCTATCTGCCACAACACTCTGAAAAGTTGCAGGGTAATCCGAGATCACATAAGTGCTATTGGTTGGTACCGCACTCAAACCAACGGTCATCTTGAAGGTGACAGCGTCATCCGTTTTGCTGACAACGGGGAACGTCTGAAGCAGCTTAGGCTCGCCCATACCGTCGAAAACAGTGTTGCGGTTGAGTTCAAAAAGGCCCATTTGATCGCCGTTTTCCTCGAACGAAACAATTTTGGGCTGAATAAACTCGATTTGCGGAACCGGGCCCGCAAGAATCACGGACGGCGTCAACAAGTAGGCTTTGCGCAACGAATCTCGTTGAATCGTGATCAACTGACCGCCACCCTGTAGTGGAGCTGCAGAAGCATCCCCTGATTTTGCTGGTGCTGAAGCGGAGCCTGCTTCTTGCGTTGTACTGAAAGACCCCTGAATATTTGCGGGCGCAAATCGTGCAGGAGAAATTTTTGAATTTTCTTGAGATTCTTTTTGCTGAGAACTATTGCAAGCCATCACACTCGCAACCAAAGACACCGAAACCAACACACCGTACTTCCTGAACATCATGCACTACCTTTTCTTCCAGCTTGCTCACTGAAATTGAAAGTTTTACCCTTGGACCCCACTAACACGCGCGAGTTTTTACATATTAAACGCTGCGTGTCAAATAATAATTACACGTATCATCACTTCAATACTCATTGTGCTCATGCTCGATCTAAGATATTTGATTTGGCCAAACAGACTCTTTATTCAGGTGCCGATGTAGCTCAGTGGTAGAGCAACGCTTTCGTAAAGCGTAGGTCGTCCGTTCAATCCGGATCATCGGCTCCAGTTTTATCCC
>CAYILR010000005.1:0-123081 GCA_964364175.1 uncultured Bacteriovoracaceae bacterium | reverse complement strand
TCAGGGGACTTTCACCCCATGAGTTCCACGCCTGTTCTGGCGTGCTGCAGTTTCTACAAAGCAATCTCAGATTTTTAAGTGAGTTTTCGCCGTTTTTTGCAAAAGATTGAACGTGGTCCAATTCGAGACTGCTTTTTGATCCACAATTTGTGCATTTTCCCTGGTCTCGTTGAAACACTTCCCTTCGAAGTTGGCGCGGGATGTATCGGGACTTTAAATGTCGAGTTGGTTCCGATGCCGGAAGTGATTTTTCTTTTTCTACTTCTGTTTCTTTCTTTTTGGGTTCCCGGGCAGAATCGAGCTTCTCAACTCCAAATTTGGCAAGATAACCCACCAACTCACTCAAACTCATGTTCGGACGAGAATGCGCCAGTCGACCTTTGAGGATTTCGAGATTCTTCATCGTCTCTTCATCCAAAATCAATTTTAGCTCTGTATGAGTCTCACTGACGGGGCGAACTTTTTCTTTGAAATGAACTTCGAGACTAGAGGCGTGGCGCAACAACTCGCGTTCGACCTCACGCGACGACTTGCCCTCGAGTTCCTGGAGAATTTCTTTTTTGAATGTGATGTCTAATTTTGGAGCTGAGTTTTCTTGGGCACTCTTCTGCTCTGCTCGAAAAAACGTTTGTGCCTGAGATAAGGTCGAGAGAGAAAGTTTTCCGTCCAAAACCGATTGCTCGAGTTCTGGGATTTCTTTGAGCAAGCGCATGCTGTCGATTCGTCGGTGCGCGGATCCGCTTGAGTACCCTAACTCATGTCTGCAGTATTCATAAAGACTGGGATACTTTAACGCGGAGTAAAGCTTGCGACGCTCCACCTCACGCAAGTGGTGAAGAATAGATAAAGTTATCTCGCGTTCTTTTTTCGACAGAGTTTTGACTCTGGTCAGCAGCTCCGTGTCGGTGAGTTTTTCGATATGGGAATGTGGATTTTTATCTCCCGAATCGACTAGGCTTAGATTCTCAAAAAGAGTGTTTGCGATATTGTTTTTTTGCATGATTTTGATCCCCAGTTTTTAAAAAAACGTATCATCATTTTTGATAAAAAATCACTTAAAAATAGATTATTTTTGAATTATTTTGATCGCAAATCGAACTTACTTTTAAGTCAAAGTCGCGCGTACTAAAATCCCATTTCCAGCGCTGGAAACAACTTAAACATTCGGCAAATTTTTGACAAAAAAGAAACCGCGCATAAATTCATCCCACTAAAAATCCGATAGGTCCATGTGATACGATTTCTGCCTCTCAATCTAATCATTTCACTCCTCATAACAGGGTCGAGTAGTACAGCTCTTGCTCAAGCCATCTGTCAGGATTGTCAGGCGCGATTTCCAGAATTCAGAACACCTATCCCCGCCAAAAATTTGGACCAGTTTCAGCAGGTTGAACAAAAAACGTTTGAACTCGCAATCGACGAATTGAATAAGCAATGGGATCAGCTTCAAAAGGAATGTTCTTCTCATTGGATACAACAGCCTACCTGTTTCCACAAAACCATGACCGATTTATTGCCATGGATCTACAAGTGTGACCTTCAAATCAGCTCTCAGATGTTCAAGATAAACCAACAGGGGATCCAACTTCAACTAGCCCATTCACGCTACCAGTATGACTCCCTCGTCAACAGCAGTGGTGAAGTACGTGAACAAATCGCTAAAAAGATTTCATCCTCCTGGTCTGCTACCGAAACCATACGCCGTCTCAAAGCTGAGCTCGATGAGGCCAAGAATCTCACTCTTGAAGAAAATACTTTTCTTAATCTCTACAGAAAGTCGATTTACAGAGAACTCAACGCTGCACTCAGAGACGATCAATCAAATGCTACATGGAGACAACTTTTGGGCCTATCCAATACCACGTGCGTGCAGCTCCTCGTTGAAAAATTCAATCATGGCTTATCAAAATTGCCCATCTATCGTGGAAATGTATGGAGAGGTCTTGTGCTCAATGAGACCGATTTGAATGAATACAGCCAGAATAAAATTCTCAATTGGCCAGCCTACACTAGTACCTCCGCTCAAGAAGATATCGCTCAGACGTACTCAGATCCGAGAAGGAAAGAAGGTAAACTGGGTGTGATTTTCAAGATCAATATCCGTCACAACTCATGTCACGACATTAGCGGCACTAATCCAGGTTACGAAATCCTTTGTCTCCCAGGAACGAAAGTCCGTGTCATACGAAAGAGCACACAGTTCGATCGGATCAGCAACTCGACTAAAACCGTGGTCGAACTCGAGGACGTCCCTTAGGGCTAAACCCGCGCATCCACCCCAGCCGATTTCGTAGGCTTCTGATAAATATGGATCGCATGCCCCAGCGTCGCCTCGGCGGCTTCCATCATCGTTTCAGGCAAGGTCGGATGCGGATGCACGGTCAGGGGGCGAGGTCTTCGACGTGTGCGCCCATTTCGATGGCTGGGGCGACTTCGGAGATTACCCGAAACTGCCGGAGAATCTTCGGATGCTTAAGGCTCTTTTTCGGTTAGCTACGACCTGATTCGCTAAAGTTGGTTCCAACGCTGGAACCAGAATTTTTCGGCGTTTTTTTGACGATTATCATCCAGAAAACCTAGAAATTCTCAAGACGAGCTTCAAGATTCGCCTTAATTATGGCGATGAATTAACATGCGCTCTCAAATCCTATTTTTATTTTTTTTAAATTTAATAACATCACCTCTCCTATTCGCATTTAATTTTGACATAAGAGATCAACAAATCGTTCAGAGAAGTTCGATGAATAAAGATCAAGCCCAAAAGATCAATCAAGTGATCAAGGATTGGGTAGAAGAAAACGGCGGCGATGAAACTGGCAATATAGACAGGTTTACAGTTATCCAAAAACAAAAATCGCTAATCACTCAAATCAATCGAACTCTAAAAAAAATGTCACTTTCAACCATTGACGAGAATTCACCTGATTTGAAGCTCGATGTATCGTCCTTAGATGGTTTTGCCGGAAGTCAGTTCCAGGGAGTGCAAATCACCGACGGAAAATCTAAATTTTGCTTTCCATGCACACCTGAACACAATCTTTTGAAGTGGGGGATTGTGCCTTTCGTTAAAGGCCCACGAAATCCCAGGGGAGATTTCCATCAATCGTTGAAGTGCCTCGAAACTCTAGACGACACAGGCTATTTCAGTCGAAACAATATCAATACACAAAACTACACAGGCACTCGATTTATTCCAATTATGGGCCGAGAATCAGGTCGCGATGGCTTTTATGTAGTGACAGATGAGTCGATTTACTTTTACCCCGTTCAACTTCCAAAGAAAATTCTCCCGAGCCAAGAATATGAAAAAAATTACAAAATCACTCTTCCCAATGGTCAAAAAACTGCTGTATCTATCATAAATAATGGTGAAGCAAATTTTTTCGCTAGTGAATACACTAAGCACTCACCTGACGCTATTCAAGGTGATTTAGGTACTGGTGCGGGTGACAAAATCAACAACAATTCACGGGCCGCGATACGCGATGAAATCTTTCGTCAGTTCGAAAAAGTTGCACTTTTAGAAAAGACTGATCAATATGTTAATACTTTTCGACTCTACAATGTGGCCTGTAAAGCCTTGAATGAATGCCAGGCGGATAAAAATACTTACTCCCGAGAAATTGAAGAAAAATTTAATCAATATCGAACCAAATTCAAGTGCAACTCTTCACCTACTTCTTCTCAAGGTGAAAATAGTAGTTCCAATAACAGTAAGTCGGCGGAGTAAACTTCTCAGAATCCAGAGAATTTACTCTAGCGAGCATCTGACGACTAAACCCGAGCATCCACCCCAGCCGACTTAGTAGGCTTTTGGTAAATATGAATCGCATGCCCCAGCGTGGCCTCAGCGGCTTCCATCATCGTCTCGGGCAAGGTCGGATGCGGATGCACGGTCAGTGCGAGATCTTCGACGTGTGCGCCCATTTCGATGGCTAGGGCGGCTTCGGAGATCAGGTTGGAGGCTTCGGCTCCTACGATGTGGACGCCCAGCAGTCGGCCGGTTTTTGCGTCGCCAATCATTTTTACGAATCCATCGGGTTCAACAACAGAGAGCGCGCGGCCATTTGCGGCGAATGGGAATCTTCCGATTTGCGGGGTGTATCCGGCGGCTTTGGCTTCTGCTTCGCTCAATCCCACGGTCGCAATTTCGGGGTCGGTAAAAATCACTGCGGGCATGGCGCGGACGTCGTAGATGGTTTTGCGACCTGCGATGGCCTCTGCGGCTACGATGCCTTCTTTGGATCCTTTGTGCGCTAGCAGTGGCTGTCCTGCGGCGTCTCCGATGGCGTACAGGTGCGGCACTGAGGTTCTGCGTTGTGGGTCGATGGGGATGAATCCTTTGGCGTCTAATTTCACGCCGGTTTTCTCGAGGCCGATCGCGTCGGTGTTAGGGGTACGGCCGATGGTGACTAGGATTTTTTCGAAGATGGCTGTCTTGCCATTATCGAACGTGACTTCAACGCCCTTGGCGGTGACTTTGCCGAAATTTTTGATTTTAGTTCCGAGCAGGATTTCCACTTCGCGCTTCTGGAGGCGTTTTTGTACGACTTGTGTGAGCTCGGGGTCGACGACTCCCAACAATGCGGGGCCTGCTTCTACGACGGTGACTTTAGTTCCGACTTTTGAATAAAAAGTTCCGAGCTCTAGCCCGATGTATCCCCCGCCGATACACAGCATTGATTTAGGAATTTCGGTCAATGTCAGCGCGCCGGTGCTGTCGAGCACGGTTTTGTTGTCGACTTCGAGATTCGGTAATTTCGTCGGGCGAGACCCACTGGCGATCACGCAGGAATTGAACGTGACGGTATCGGTTCCGCTGGCTGTTTTCACTTCGATCGTTTTCGGGCCAGTGAATTTTGCGTCGCCCGCGATCACTTGGCATCCGTTGGCTTTGAGCAATCCGCCGACTCCGCCGGTGAGTTTTTTCACGACGGTTTCTTTCCACTCGATCATTTTTTTGAGGTTAACGGTCGCGCCTTTGACTTCGATGCCTATATCTGCCGAATGGCTGAGCTTCTCGAATAGGGTCCCGGCGTAAATCAACGCCTTCGAAGGAATGCATCCTCGGTTCAAGCACACTCCGCCGAGATCCGATTTCTCGATGACGGTGACTTTTTTCCCGAGTTGCGCGAGTCTGATCGCACAGACATAACCCGCAGGACCTGAACCCAAAACGACGACATCAGCTTGAACTTGAGCCATATGCTTTCTCCAGTAGCTTTTTTAAAAGGTCGCTTTTGACTTGATACTGCGTCATTTTTTCAAAAGAATCCTCACGTACTGTCGTGTACGCTCCGGTTCTTTTGAAAAAAGTTTCCTTGTCTCAAGTCAAAATCGCCTCTTTTAAAAAAGCTTTAATTAATAAATTACCACTTAACCGAATTACAAAGACTCTAAAATCAGCAAACTCGGATTTTCGATATAACGGATAAACAACTTCATAAACTCTGCGCCGATAGCTCCATCGACTACTCGGTGATCGAGCGAAATCGAAAATAGTGTCCAATCGCGGATGACGATTTCTTCTTTGCCGTTGATTTTCTTGACCACGGGTTTGCGATCGATTTTGTTGAATCCCAGAATCGCGACTTCGGGGTAATTGATCACGGGTGTGGCGAATAATCCGCCGATGCTTCCGGCGTTGGTCAGGGTGATTGTGCCGCCGGTGAGATCGTCCATGGTGAGTTTCTTTGCTCTCGCTTTGTCGACTAGGGTTTGGATCTCCTGGGCGATTTGTAGAATCGACTTCGACTCCACGTTTTTCACCACAGGTGCGGTCAGGCCGTCTTCGGTTTGAACGGAGAGCGAGATGTTGAAATAGTTTTTGTAGATCAGCTCGCTTTTTTCCTCATCGAGTGAGGTATTCATGATCGGGTACTTGCGCAGGGCTGCGACCATGGCTTTCATCACGAACGGTAAGTAAGTCACTTTCACGTTTTGAGCGGCGCCGATTTCTTTGGCTTCGTTTCTTAGGCGTACCAATTCTGTCGCATCGGCTTCTTCGACGTAAGTAAAATGTGCGGCGTGATCTTTGGACAATCGCATTTTCTCGGCGATTTTTTTGCGGAGGCCTTTGAAGGGAACTCGCTCTTCTCTCGCTGAGGTAGCCATCATGGGGCGGCCGGCTGCTACAGCTCCGGCGCCAGACGATTTTCCACCGCCGGAAATAAATTTGTCTACGTCTTCGCGCATGACTCGGCCGTGAGGACCACTTCCTTGAATTTGTCCGAGGTCTGCACCTGCTTCGCGCGCATGTCTACGAGTCGAAGGAGCCGCCTGAACGTGCATGGCCGTTCCACCCGCTCCGCTCCCTGTTGAACTGCTTGTTGCAACTCCGATTGACCCGCCACCACTTCCAACGCTGGAACTAGATTTCGAAGTCGGAGCCGCCGACATCGCCGCCGGTGCTGGTGCACTCGCAGCCGGACTAGAACTTGCCGAAGCACCCGAAGAAGCAGCCTTAGCTCCCGCCGCTCCCTCATAGGTGAGCACAGTCTGTCCGACCTTGATCATCTCGCCCTCTTTGGCCATGAGCGCAGAAACTTTGCCATGAAACGGAGCGGGCAACTCGACCGTCGCTTTGTCGGTCATGATTTCGCAGAGAACTTGGTCGTCTTTGACGGTGTCGCCGACTTTGACTTTCCAGCTGACCAATTCGCCTTCGTGAACGCCTTCGCCTAACTCAGGTAACTTGAGCTCCATCTTTTTCTTCCCCCAACGTCACAGCTCGACGTTTTTCAATCACGCCTCGAATAAAAAATTCACCTGCTCGATAACTCGATCGTACCATGGGCCCCGAGGCGACGTACAAAAATCCTTTGCTTTCGGCGACACGTCCGAGCTCAGTAAATTCCGCCGGTGGAACGTATCTTTCGACCGGTAAATGCTGCATCGAAGGACGCAAATATTGCCCCATTGTCAAAACATCGACATCGTACGAACGCAAATCATCAAAAGCTTCGACGAGCTCTGCGTCCGTCTCACCCAGCCCGAGCATCAAAGAACTTTTGGTGAACAGCTGGTTTGTCTCCGCGTGAAGCTTCGACCTTTTCTGGGAATAATCCTTCGCTGCACGCAAAGTCCCGAGCGACTGCAGGTACCCCGCACGTGGATCCCGCACCCGATATTGCAGACGCTTCACCGTCTCCACATTGTGAGCGTAAACATCCACTCCCGAATCCACGATCTGCTGAATACACTCCACCTCGCCCCGAAAATCCGGCACGAGCGCTTCGACAATAATCGAAGAATCCAGACGTTTTATTTCTTTAATCGTCGCTGCGAAATGCCCCGCACTCTGGTCCTCAAGATCATCCCGATCGACCGAAGTCAGCACCACATAATGCAACTTCATCATCGCAATACTCTCGGCAACTTTGAACGGCTCCTCGGGATCGAGCGGCGGTGGAATTCGCGCTGTCTTCACCGCGCAAAATCGGCAGGCGCGTGTGCATGTGTCGCTTCCGAGCATGATGGTCGCCGTCCCGCTCGCCCAGCACTCAGCCACGTTGGGACACTGCGCTTCCTGGCAAACGGTGTGAAGCTTTCGCTCCTTCAATAATCCTTTGATTTCTGTGTAATTTTCTCCGCCGGGAGGGCGAATGCGCAACCACTCGGGTTTGCGCAAAGGGGCTATTTGCGCGGCCTTGGAGGGCAAAAGCGGGCGCGCGATCTCGTCATCAGAATGAGCCATGAATCATGGCATATCATGTCCACATGGGCATGGGATTAGAAAATTGCATCGGATTGAAAAGCATTGGGTCGGAAAACGTCGGCGCACTAGGAACATAGGGGGCCGAAGGATTGTTCCAAAAAGCCGGGAGCTGCTCGGGGTTCACCTGAAAAGTCGGATCGAATTGATTGCCGGTATCAAAAGAATTGCTCCAAGGGGCCTGAAACCCTCCGGGCATGCCACCACCGGGCGTCCAATTCGATTTGAAGGACTGGCCGGGCTCCATAGGCTGTGTCACCGGGCCTTTGTCATTAGGAAACTGAAGCATCATTTGCTGAAAACCCGCCTGGCCCGACAAGGGAGTCTGGCCAGCATTTGCGCGCATCATGCACTCGACACAAACCCCTGCTGCCTCGGAAGTCCGTGCAGAAGCCACCACCGCCGATCCCAAAAGGGCCGTGCAAACTAGCAATCTCCAGAGGTAGGTGGCGAATCGGTTTTTCATAAGACTACATATTGCAAGCCGAAAGCCAATCGACACCAGAATCAACCCATTGAAATAATTGATATTTATAAATACAGAAACTTAAAGATTCGTCTAAACTTTTGACACTCCGTACCTTTGTAGTCACACTCGTATAATGAAAGATGTGAGATTCCGCAAAAATCAAGATGGCCAAATCTCCATCATGCTTGCCTTGATGATGAGCACGTTCATTATTTTTTTCGCGTTCGTCATCAACATTGGGATGCTGGTGAACGCCAAGATCAACATTCAAAACGCAGCGGATCTGGCGGCTTATTCGGGAGCGGCGGTGCAGGCCCGGCAGCTCACGGGAATTGCGCATCTTAATTATGAGATGCGTAGGCAGTACAAGAAATTCATTTTTCGGTATTATGTGATTGGGAACATGGCTCAAAAGAGCATGTCTCAGCAGAGCGGGCCTCGAAAGTGGGCCCCGGATGGAATCAAAGACTATGGAGCGCCTGCCGTCTGCATCATTTTCAACCCGACGGACAACATTTGTCAGCTTGCTAGTTTAAAACAAATCGATATTCCTCCCAAAAGCGCCATGGACTCGATCAACGACACTTTGATCTCGAGCTTGAAGGCCATCGAAAGCCTTCGTCAGGACAACTGCCTAGCAGCAGGGAAGCTCAACAGACAGGTGCTCCTGTTTTGGCTTTGGAACACCGATCCCGATCTCGGTTTTATTTCGAGCCAGGTTCAAAACGATCCTGAATTAGGAAAGACTTTGAGCCTACTCAAAGGGCTTAATTACGGATTGGGCCTGGTTCCCAAAGAAGTTTTAGTCCGAGAAAGAATCCGCACACTCACCGAATACGTCAACGCGCCCGCTGAATCCCAGGTCACCTACGACAAACTCCGAAACATGATGCAGGATCCCGACATGATCAAGCATGAGCGAACCATCAATGCTTTCCAATCGGCATACGAAACACTGGGAAACCACACCTTTGACGACACAGACAGCATTATTCTGGATGAACTGATACCAGGCAGCGAAGGAAGTTCCGGTCAAGCCACCCTTCTCAAACTGAAGGATCATACGATTTCTTTCACCACCTACTACGTGGATTACTCCAATAAAGGGACCATTACTTCCATTCCAGGTGGTCCAGCCAAACCACCCAGGGACTGCGAGGGAGATCTGGTGCCCATGCCCGTTCAGTTCCCCATGCCCATTGGGGTATCCAAAGATCCCTCTGTGATCACTTATTATGCAATTCGGCTCAAAGCCAAAGCCAAGCTCATGTTTTCTCCCTGGGGCGATCTGACACTCAAGGCCTATGCAGCAGCACGCCCGTTTGGCAGTCGGATTGGTCCGCCTGATATTCCCACCTCGGAACTCAAGTGGGGAAAAGACGTTCCCGGTCTCCCGATTACAGGAGCTGCTACAGACTGGGCTGACATGACCAATATGCAAAAATATTACGGGATTCTCACAGGGGTAGGCGTACAAGGCGGAGGAAATGGTAGCATTGTAGGGTTTCAGGACATGGATCGTGCTTATCAAGCGGCCATGGCACCCAACCCCTACGAAAAGGGCAAGTGGAGCATTCCCAATGATTTCCCAGATACTTATTTTCCGATGGTGAACCCCAAGGACAACTACTACCGGTTTTGGGCTCCGGTCATTTCCAAAAAGAAAGAAATCGAATCTGGGGGCGATTACGGACAAATTGTTCGAAAATTGCTGGATCAGGCCATGTCTGCGCTGGCTCAAAGCGCAATGCAGCTAGGCGCTCCCCCACCCCCCAACATGACCCTCCTCGGCGGGGCCCTTGCGCAAGGTCTAACCAAGTACATCAATGCCCTGAAAGCAGGAAGAGGCGAGTACAAGGAAAGCTATAGCTTCGCTGCCCTCAGCAATCCTCTGAAGCTCGCTCCAGGCGCAGGTGTCCCGGCGCAGCCTATTCCACTCACAGGTGTTTTCTGGGATAAGGCAAACGAAATGAAAAATTCCTGGAAAAGCGAAAAGGACGGAGTCGGCCTGATTGGCGGGAGAAGCGGCTACAGCGTCAAGATCATCGCCTTCCAGGAAATCATGAAGTCCGGTGGGGTCCTGGGAGACGGCGGCACCCCGATGACCAACACAATGAAAATGGACGGCGAGGCAGATGTTGATCTCGGCGGGCCTATCGAACATTAGGGCGGCGGCGCCCTATCGAGCATTGATTTCTTTCAGAAAGTAGCTTATCGAAGAATCCAAGGAGAATTTTTAAGTCATGGCAAAGAAAAAAAAATCAGTGAAGAAAGCAGCAAAAAAAGCTGTTAAAAAAGCAACGAAGAAATCCGCGAAAAAAGCGGTGAAAAAAACCAAAAAGAAAGCCGTAAAAAAAGCAGCGAAGAAAACTGTTAAAAAAGCTGTCAAAAAGACCGCAAAAAAAGCTCAGCGGAAAGCGGCCCCTAAAAAAGCGGCTCCACGGAAATCATCTTATGCAGCTCCCCTTGCAGCTGGCGTAGCAGGTTTTGCTGCCGGTGCTCTCAGCAGCTCCGCTTTTGGCGGTGGCTTCAAAAAAAGCGCTAGTAACGATTCGGAAGAATAGATTACCCCAGTTAGATTGATTTACGGATGGCTTTCACCTACGCAAGCTCCGCTATCGGGGAACACGCATCCTGCGTTTGTTCGCGCCCTCCGGGCTGCGTCATCCTGACGCGAAGAATCCCCGAATATCGGACTTGCTTCGGGACGCCATCGTAAATCAATGAGCTTGGATTATAGTCCTAATGCTTTAAATTTCGGAATCCAGACGTCGCGATAGGCTTGTTCGTTGAAGTGGATGCCATCGCCTTTGTACTGGGGCGCGATCGTTCCATCGGGAGCCGCCATGGCTGTCCAGGTGTCGAGATAGGTCACGCCTGGGATCGAGGCAATCAGTGCGTTCTGAGCAGGGATGCCTTGCGCTGCCTTTTTGTCTCCTAAAGGCGGCAGAGATACCCAGTAGATGTTCTGCACGCCCAGGCTCTTCAGGACGTTTACGATCAAGATCCGGCGCTTTTGGATGTCTTGAGTTTTGCAGCTTTGCAAAAAGTCGTTTCCTGAAATCGACATCACGACGTTCTTGGGACGGATCTTGCCCACGTGATAGGCCAAGCGATAAAGCATGCTGTCCGTTCGATCACCGCCGATGCCCACAAAGACACTTTTGGGGAATTCAGCCTGACCGTAAGCTTCGAAAATATGCATCAGCGAGTCGCCGATAAACACTGTCTCGCCTTGTCGGCCGCTGGCTAGGGCTTGATCCACAATCTGACTGCGCTGAAGGATCATGCTGAGGAACATCGCGTACTTTGCCTCGGCTGGGTTTTTGCCCGCCTTCGAAAGTGCGTAATTGTAATCGATTGTCACGACTTGTGTCCAAAACGCCAAGTCGGTCGCGAGCTTCATTTGAAGCTGGGCATTATTCAATGAGGTAAATTCAAGAAATGTGGCGCAGTTGGCTGCCATGGGAGAATTCGGCAGGCAGTAATAGTAGAGCATGCCCTTGTCTTTCGCGATCAGCGCACGGCGCTTGAGAATCCCGTCGAATGTGGGGTAATTCGAGGTTTGGCAGGATGTCTTGCCTTCTAATTGATTGATTAAATCTGAGAGAGATGAGGCGTGAGCCGCGGACCCAGAAAGAAACGGCAAGCCCAATGCCAAAACCGTTAAAACACTTGAAACCCATTTTACCTGTTTCATAAAGCACCTCCAGTACTAGAACATTTCGGCGCAATTGCTCCCAGGAATGAAGCCCTTAACAGTCAATGAAAACTGCTACTTTTCCCGTAGCAAGATGATTTTGGATGTCTCATACTGAGATCATTGAAAATTACATTTCGAACTCAACACTGGATTCAATTACTCCAAAAGCATCCCTTCGTATTTCTTCCCTTTTTTGTTTATTTCTGGACCTGCGCGCCCGGCATCGGCTCGGGGCAAATGGCAATGATCATCGACAACGCCATGAAGGGCATCATCTCGACCTATGTCAATTGTCATAACCTGAGCAATCAATGGGTGAGACTCGTCATCTGGGCTCTGCCGATGGAAGAGATCGCATACAAGGCGAATTTGGCGACCGCTTTCGTCGGGGCGATCACGGTTGCTTTGTTCTATTGGGTCGTGTTCTTGAATTTCAAGTCTCGGATCACGGCTTTTGTCTCCGCGGTTTTTTTCATGGTCTGCCATTCGGTCTGGTGGAATAGTACGATTGTTGAAGTCTACATCTTCAACGCGCTCTTTACCGTGATCGGGATTTTGTTCTTCTCCCTGCTCCGGCTTTATCCGGATCGATCGCGGAGCATTCTCTCGGGGCTTTTTTTCTTCTCGGGTCTTTCGATTTTCAATCACGTCGCCATGGCGTTCCTTTGCGTGGGAAGCGGTATTTGCCTTCTCGCGTACTTGTTTTCGAAAAAACAAAAAGCGCTCGAAACTTTTGGCCTCTGCTCTCTGCTTTTCGTTCTCGGGTTTCTTCCTTGGCTGAGCGTTTTCCTGATCGACTGGTATCAAAGCGGGAATCTCAGCAGAACGCTTCACCAAGCTTTTTTCGGCCCATTCTCCAGGCTGATGTTCGCAGGCTCGGCCAGCACAAACATCGTCAATCACCTGTTTTTGCTCTTCACGGAATTTCCAAATGGATATTTGCTGCTGATCCCTGCTGGCTTCTTTTTTCTTTTCAAAAAATGGGGGCGCTCACCTTCTACCTTCGGATTGCTCACCGTCTTGGCCCTGAACACGATATTTTTTGTGGAATACGAGACCTGGAATCGCTTTTGCCATCTAATGCCGTCACTCGTAATCATGGCATTTGTCGGTGCGTTCTCGGTGGATCAGATTCGATTGTTTTTGATCCGGTTCAAACAACCCGCTCTCCATGCTGGAGCTTGGATGGTTTTTGCCCTCGCAATTGGATTTACGCAATACTTCTACTCTCACCTCAGTGTCTGGGGCAGTCAGCCCACCAGCATTTGGCATAAGACTTACAGCAATCTTTCGACAGATTGTTTCAGGACCAACGAGCTGATCGCCAATCCCAACAAACGCGGATTCAATGACTACCAAAACTATGTAGATGCCCTTTTCGCAGCTCTCCCGCTCAATGCTGTCTACGTCGATGACGACGGACGCTCCTACGATACCATCACCACGTACAACCAAAAATGGATGGGGAGACGGCGGGATATTTCTGTCCCGATGATGAATTCTTTTGGGATTGATGATGCCAGCTGGGGATCCAGCCCCAACGATTTGGCGCGGCTGATTGAACGCGCGTACGTCGACAACTGGAATATTTTCTTCATCACACTCGCATGGCCACTGAGCCGAGGGATACAGCAGGTCCCCGATCACAAGAAGCTCCAGTTCGAGCCTTTCCGCGTGGGTGACGTGTGCACGATCTATCGACTCAAAACCTCGAGCCAGGACACTCGTCCTGCAGAAGATCGGCCTAATTTTGCTCAAGTTCAAATCCCGCAGGTGGCTTACTCAGGAGGAGCGCTCAAAACAGAATTCAAACCCTCTTGGGCTTATTTCGTAAAAGAATCCCAGCTCGTGCGGCAGGACATGTCGTCTTATGGAACCCAGTGGATGTCGGACGATCAGCTTTTTGTGCGAGCCGAGGGAGTCGGGAGTTATACTGAATTTATGTTGAATTCAGATCGTGAGCGAAACGTCCAGATGAGGATTCAACTCACGACTTCTTATGACTACGGAACTATCGATATTCTGTTGAACCAGGTCCCCTTGCTACGCGGAGTGGATTTGTATAGTTCGAATGTGTGGACCAAGGTGGTGGAAATTCCCCGTGCGAGCTTGATCAAAGGCAGGAATCGATTGACTTTCAAAGTTACTGGGAAAAACCCTCGGTCTTTCGGGTTTATTTATGGATTGGATTATCTGGAAGTCATAAGCCCTTGAACTTTGAAATCACTTTGCCAAAATCTTTCAGATCGCTGACGTCATTCGTGACAAATTCCAATACTTTTGCCCAATCCAGTTTTTCATACTCATGGACAGCTAAATTCCTGAAACCCACTGCTCGTTTCATCTTTTCAGAAAGTTTTTCTGAAATTACTTTCTGCTTGAAGAGACTTTCGAACGCCTCGCCCATGGTCTTAGGAGATGGAGGCTTTGGAGGCCATGAAGGCTTGCTGTTTTGGGTCGAGAGGAGCAGGAGCGTCGCCGGAGGTCCAGCCGTCGCCTTGGATGGGCTGCTCTGGTTGTGTTGCTTTACTTCCAGCGCTGGAACATACACGCAACACCCACATCTGGAGGAAACGTTTCCAGCTTATTTGGATTATCGGATATTTGTTTAAAAATTGTTAATTTCGTCAACTTTTTTTTTCTTGTTTAAAATCAACGGTTTGTTGTGTAGGAGGTGGAAATGGAGATCAGAGACGTTATCCATGGGTCGATCAACATCCACCGAGACGAATTGCCGGTCATTGATTCACGGTATTTTCAGCGCCTGAGGCAGATCAAGCAGCTGGGTTTTGGGGAGTTCTCGTTCCCCAGCGCCACCCACAACCGATACATCCACAGCTTGGGCGCGATGGAGACGGCCCAAAGGGCATTTCAGTCGATCTTTGGGCACGCCCTGAGGCACAACCTCCTCCCTGATGATCGAATGCGTGGATTTCGGTCCGCCCTACGATTTGCAGCCCTGCTTCATGACGTCGGCCATGGCCCTTTGTCGCACACCACCGAAACCGCGATGCCTGCTGTCAAGCACCTGGGCCTCGCCGACTCAAATTCGCCACGACAAGCCACTCACGAAGATTACACACTCAAAATCATCCTCGACTCCAGCCTCACTCCCCTGCTGAAAAAAGCAGGAGCTGCGTTCGGATTCACCCCGCTGCACATTGCTTGTTTAATCGATTCAAAACTCACCCCACCCGATGATTTTTTTAAAGAAAAACTCGATGGGGAAACGACGAATTTCCGCCCGATCCTCCAGCAACTCATCTCGAGTGAGCTGGATGTGGATCGAATGGATTATCTCAGACGGGACAGCCTGGCTGCAGGCGTGAGCTACGGGCAATTCGACTACGACTGGTTACTCAACAACCTCACGTACCACGTGTACGAAGGCAAGTGCTTGCTGGCGCTGCAGCACCGGGCACTGTACTCGTTCGAAGATTTTCTGATCTCGCGATTTCACATGTTTCTTATGGTGTACTTTCACCATCGCGCAGTGATTTATGACGAGATGTTGAAGTGCTATTTTAACTCCCAGGACTGTGATTACACCCTGCCCGCCGACATCGAGAAATACGCCGAGTGCAATGACTTCCATCTCTACAGCCACTTGGCACAATCCAAGAACGAGTGGGCTCGCCGCATCACTGAAAAACGCCCCTACCGCATGCTGCTCGAACTCCACAGCGGGATCCCCACCAGCAAAACAGCCGCGCTCGAACAAGAAAAGCTCCTGAAAGAAGTTGTGGCCGAACTCGAAGGCAAGAACATCGACCGGGTCATCGCGCAATCCACTGGAGAGCTGTCAAAATATTTTCGAAAGCCAGGTGAACTGGCTAGTTTGTCGCGGCGCGAGCCGCAAATATTCGTCCGATACGACAACCTGTACAGCTCGCCCGGATTCATCCCTCTGGAGCAGTGCACCGATTTATTTAAAAAATATGGAGAAAAACGCTCCATTACCCGGCTCTATGTCGCCCCTGAGAAATACGATGAATGCCATAAATCGAGCCGTCAGCATCCATTCAAATATCTGGATGCTGATGAAAAATAGGCCTCTACTGACACACTAGATTAAAAATTCGACTCGGGTACAATGATAGTTACTATGAAGAGGGACGTGGGGACGGCGGGGCGATTTTTCTTGTCGGCTATTTTAGTGATTTCGGCCTCCGCTGCATTTTCTGCAGATTCGCCTCCTCTCAATCCCGATGATTTCAAAAACCAGCCTAGCGCGCCAAAATCCGTCGAAGAGCAAGAAGCTCAACTCTTGAAAGCCGACGCACAGATTCTCGAAGAAGCAAGGCAAGCACAGCTCTTCAATCCCCCGGCTTTCAGCAACGCGGACCTCCGAACCAAAACATACGATGCTAATTTAGCGAGAGGAAAAAAATCCGCGCTCGATTTCAAAGCAAAAGCAGAGAGCCAGCTCAAAAATCCTTTCAAAGCCTCCTTTCTTTATTTCCTGGAGGGACTGACATCGACATTCATCATCTACTCTGATCCCCGCGAACCCGATACGCTCGTGGGAGAGCAATCCATTGTTGATTTCGAACAAATCGCAAGCAAGATGTTCACCAAGTACCTCACCTTGCAAGCCTCACTCGCAGACCTCAATCTAGATCCGGCTGCCACGGATCAAAATTCGACCCCCTCTCCTGACCCTCGGACTGATATCCGCCTCGCACATTCGATTAAATTGGCAGATGGAAAACTAGCGCCAGGAAAAAATAATGAAGAAAAAGCTCGAGCCTTCGTATCTGAGGCGTTTGAGAGAATGGTCCGAATTTTCATTGCCGGAAGCGATCAACTCCAACGCGATACGGGAGTCCCCTGGAAAGGACCCAAAAAAATCCTGGGAATGTACAAAGGATTCACTCCTGATCTACTCAATTCAACCAAAGAAGATTTGATCATCCCCGGAAATTTCTACACAGAATGGGCGAATTGCGGGATCGCCAACATGTCGAATGGCCTTTTCAAATATTTTAAATTTCCTGACAACCAATACAAAGACGAATCTCCGGGTAATAGCCACCAATGCCAAGGTGGCGGCGACGGGCAAGCTGTCGCACGAGGCGATATGGTCACCGTCCTGATGTCACTGATGACAAAAATGCAAACTGATCTCAAAACCAAGGGCAAAGTCATCCAAGCCTCTGCCTATAGTGTCGTGGATTATTGTGCATCGATGAGAGCAGAGCTGGGGGCAAACCGAGATCTGATCAAAGAAGACCGCGACACGCTTTATGCAGGGCTTGGAAAGCAAAAAGATGTCAAGGACAGCGTTGAGTGCGCGGAGAATGAAAAATTCTCGGGAAATTCCTCCCGCCAAGGCGGTAAAGTCGAAGGTGTGCAAATGCGTTCTTGCATGTTGGCCTCGTTGCAAAACGAAGTCGAGCTCAACTTGATGACCAAGTACATGTACTGCACCTGGCGGTCGGTGGCAGGAGAAGTGATCAAGCGCTTCACAGGAGCACTGGTGGGGGAAAATAAAAAAGAAACTGCTCCCTCTTTATTCGCAAAAAAAAATCCAGATCCTGATTTTTTTTTGGAATTGAGAAAAAAACTATCGAGCTTCTGGATCAGCAAAGCCTATGCCAGTAGCTCGACCAGCGTTGCCGCCCAAAATCGTGACAGCGTAGCCCAGAGGGGAACAAATGCCAATGTAGGGTCCAGCGCACTCAAAGGACAGGCACTTTCTTATGCGGCCTTTGGCACTGCAGGTGGCTGGGGTTACGGCCTAGCTTTTGGCGGAACGGTTGGGTTCCAACAAGGCCAACGTTTTCAACGCCAAAGGGCCAATGCTGCAAAAAATGCGCAAGAAGGTTTTGTCAACTGCAAGGATGGTGGAGGGGTTTTCAAGACAGGCCTGCTTCCGCCTATACCCCCTTATATTTTTATCCAGATCCCCAATCCTCCCGACGAAAATACAGTCAACAGTTTAGCCGAACTTGCATTCCAAACCAATGATGCCCCCAGCATCGAGGCAGGGAAAGCTTTGGTGCGAGGCCTGGGAAATTGCGACCGGCTTTGTTACGGAGCAAAAAAAAGTGCAGACATCGCTGCACAGCTCAAGTCCGAGAAAACTGAAGAGTACAAACAAAAATATCTTTCTGGACTGGGGGGTTGCACGGGGAAGACTTTTAAAACTGATATCATGAGCGCAATGTCTCAAATCAAAAGCGATTGCTCGTGTGACGTGCAACTCCCTCAAACTCCGCCACCCGTGAATCTCAACATTGCCAACAATCTCAACAACGCTCGTAATCTCACAGGAAAGCAATCCGGCGCGGGAATCGAGGACGGCGCGCCCCCACCCGAAAGCAACATCATCGAAACAGAGATGCCCACGGACCTGGCGGCCACAGCGGGCTCAGCACCGGAGGTCAAAAAGCAAGGCATTGGAGGCCCGATCAAATGGGAGGGCCTCTCCCTCGAAAAAACCCAAAGCGCAGATACAGCTGCCGCCTCCGAACCCAAACCGCAAGGCTATGAGCTGAAAAAAGTTCACACCGGGGTCCTGGGCGGACCTGCAGACAAATACGACCTCGATCCCAATAATGCGGTTTACACCGACGTAAACAAAGCAGCTGGAAAAAACGCGAGTCCCAAGCCCAGCGGCCGACGCAAATTCATCCGTCGCGGTGGAAAAATCGTTCTATCGGATGGCTCGTCACAACCTGGCGATGAGGAACTGGGCGACGATGAATCTCTGCCCGCGATGCTCTCCGAAGATCCTGATGACTATTGGCATCGAGCGAAAATGGACGATGATATTTTTAAAATGATATCGCGCCGGTACCTGGGTCACTCTAAGCAATTCGACGAATAGGCAATTGAAATTATTTCTTGGGTAAACCCGATGGATTTTTTGTCGGAGTAGATGGACCTTTAAACTCGATTTCCTTCGGAGTATCCCCACCCTCCACAACGACTTCCTGGCGTACAGGAGCAACCGCTGGTGTAATCGGAGCAGGAACTGCACCCCCCTGATACATCGGGTTGGATCCGGAGGGCCGATTTTGTGTTGTGGTCGGAGGAGGCACAGCTCCTGGCTTGATTCCTTTGCTCTCTAATTCCTTTTTTCTCTTCGCGACGAAAGCCTGGATATTCTCATCATTGATTCTTTTGTTCTCGTCCGTGTACTTCTTCTCCAGATCTTTCCTCTCGGATGCGTTGCTTTGATAAACTTCCATGAGTTTATTATAAGACGCAGGAGGCTTCCCCTTCCCTCCGTCGCTCACCCATTTCTTGAAATCCGCCTGGTAGGTTTTCTCCAATTCCTTCAATTTGCGATTGCTCGCAGAGTTAAGCCCATCCACTTCTTTGAAATGGCTGGATTGCCTCTGCACTGGATCAGCGATCGCTGCTCGGGTCTGCGAAAAGGCATATGGATCCGGAATTATTATAGTTTTAATGAATAAACCAATAATAACAAAAGATTGTCTCTTCATAAGGTTGAGTCTACTATATTAAATAAATATTGCAATGTAAATATAAATGAACTATATTTAAATATACCATAGATCAAATGGTAAGGGATAGGGGGATTTGTCTCAATGAAATTCAATGTGACACCCATGCTCGCAATGGCAGCGACAGCACTCCTTTTCTCGCTCCAGGCTGCGACCTCCCGCGCTGACAGCGCCAGCAATGCCAAAGCAATCAACGACATCATTGCGGAGGGGGAGCGCCTCAGATTCCTCATGCCTTTTGCATACAACAATCCAGAAAAGCGCAAGCAGACCTACAAAGACAACGTCGAAAAAGCAAAAAGCGTGGCTCGCGATTACAAGTCCAAAGCAGACGCCCAGCTCAAAGATCCTTTCAAAACTTCATTTCTGTTTTTTATAAGTGGCTTGGCTAGTTTCCCCATCATGAATGACATTCGTGAGTCCGATGACCAAGTGGGCTCACGGTCTATCGCAGAATTAGAAACCCTCCTCAGCTCGGTCTTTGACCGCACATTAAAAACACAGGCTGCATTCGCTAGCCTTTCTTTGGATCCGCAACCCACAGATCAAAATACAATTCCAGCGCCGGATCCCAGAATCGACATTCGAGTCTCGGGAACCATCAAAATGGCAGACGGGAAACCTGCTTTAGGGGCAACGTTTGTGGAAAAATCTAGGAACTATGTTTCCGAAGCATTTGAGCGGACGGTTCGAATTTTCATCGCAGGCAGTGATCAGCTAGCGCGCGATACGAATGCACCTTGGACAGGTAAAAACAAAATCCTGGGAATGTATGACGGGTTCACACCCCGCATCATCAGCTCCATTTCTGAAGACAAAATCGCCCCGGGCAGTTTTTATCCCGGTTGGATCAATGGCGGCATAGCCAATCTCATGAATGGAACTTTTAAATATTTTAAATTTCCGAACAATCGATACGAAGCAGAAACTCCAAGCAAAAACCATCACATTGAAAACGGCTCTGGCGGTAGCGCAAGTTCATTCTCCCGAGGTGAGATGGTGAACACACTGATGATGGTGATGAAAAAAATGCAGACCGATCTCAAAACCAAGGGAAAGATCATCGAAGCGGGGGCTTACGGTGTTCTGGATTCCTGCGCCAATTTGCGTGCGGAGATCTTGCCCTATCGAGATCTGATCAAAGGCGAATACGACGCATTCTACTCAGGACAAAAAAAGCAAAAAACATTCACTGAAGTCGAACAATGCGGACAAGTGGACGCAGCAAAAATAGGAGACAACGCAAATAGCCCGCAAATGCGCACCTGCAGAATTGCAGCCATGCAAAATACCGTCGAGCTGAATTTGATTACACAATATATGTTTTGCACTTGGAGAGCAGTTGCTGAAGAAATCATCCAGCGTTCAGAGAGTTCTCTCTCGACTCAAAACGAAAACACACCAAAACCAAATGAACCGAATTGGGTCGCAAAAGCTGAAAACTGGATTAGAAACCTCGAACTGATTCCAAACTCATTCGCACAGGATGGAGGGATGTCAGTTGGCGCAGGTGCTGCAGCAGGTGGCGCCACGGGAGGAGCCACCGTTGTTGCTGGAGAAGCTGGCCCTACCGGTGGAGGCAGAACCTCTCTCTCCAACAACGCTGGACGTCAATCTGGAGACGCCTGGGACTCCAGTACCAGCAGAGCTCTAGGTGCAGATAACTCCGCACTTGGGCAAGTGGCTGGAGCCCTGGGAAGCGTTATGGGTCTTGTTGGACAATTCTTAGGCCCCATTTTTAATTCCGTAGGCATCGGCCATATTCGGTCTTCGTATCCCGCAGGATATGGCGCGGTTGCTTGCAGTAATGGAGTGGGGAGCTTTACCACAGGATCATTCTACCCTCCTCTCTTGATGACTTTTGTCATTCCAGATCAAAAAAGAGAAGAAACATTGGTCGCGATGGCAAGAGCTGCCGTGGCTGCCAAATCTGTTACCCATTTTGCAACTGAAGCGGCCGCCAAAGCTGCACTAAAAGATTATTCGTACTGCAGGCTCTACTGCTATGCGGATGAAATCACTGTCATGATGGATTCAAGCAAACAAACCAAATACAACGAAGCTATGGCGGCTTGTGGCAGTAAACTTTATTTGGCTCATATGTTTTCAGCTCCTGAAATGATGAAAGACTCATGCTCATGCAGAGCCACATTTCCGCCCGACACCGCTCCCCCTGGCGCTCTAGCCGCGGGCATGGCGGCCAATCTCAACAACTCTCGCGATCTCTCCGGAAACCAATTGGGCGCCGGAGCTGAAGACGGCGCTCCGCCTGCATCCAATAACGTCATCGCAGAGGAGTTGCCTACCATGGACGCCGCTACGGCTGGACAAGTAGAAACAGTAAAAAAAGCAGCACTGCCGGAAGGTCCAAAAACAGAGGCTATGATGGGTAACGCAGCCGCTGCCAACAAGGCCTCCGAGGGGGAAGTTAAAAATTCAGGAACAGAGTTCAAACTAGGCTCAGTTCATACTGACGTGCTTTCAAATCGGGACATGACTTACAATCTAAATCCTAACAACAGCGACGTCTACAATGGTGGCAGTAAAACCCCGAACAAGAACGGCAATGATAAGGGATTGGCTGCTGGTGGCAAAAGAAATGAAGTGGACCCCGAACACGCAGAAGGCGGCACCGAGAATTCTGCTTTCGGAGCAGCCGGGGCGGACGAATCCAATGCCATGCTGAGCGCTGACCCCGAAGATTATTTCAGCAGGATCAAAATGGCCGACGATATTTTCAAGGCAGTTTCAAGACGCTATTACACCCAAGCGACTCACTGGTTCAACGACGAGCTAGGCACCTCGGCTAAGCACTAGTCAAAAAGGTGTCCGACAACTTAGTGATGCCCAGCGCGTCATTTGTCAAAATGGATGTAGATGCCTTTTTACTAGAACCGAGAAGATCCGCGTAGGCGGCGGTATTTTTTCTTAGCAGCCGATGTCTTGCTGTATTTCACGGTGGCCACTCGCTCAACGGGGCCTCTCAGGTGCGGGTGAGCTGCAACAGAAGGCAACTTCTCGCGATACTGACGCTCCATGCTTTCGAGTTGAGCGATATCGTGATCAAAATTCAAATCTTTTTCCTTGGCGGCTTTGATCTCAGACAAATTCTGATAAATCACGGTGTCATCCAAAACGCGATTGCGCTCGGGAACTGCACCAATAGCCACTGTTGAAACCGCTGCTACTGCCAACAAAGAACCAATTATTACTTTACGCATAATCAACAACCTCACTGTATGAGCAAAATCACTTTGCCCTGGGCTTTTCTTGTTTGCCCGCGGCCTTTAAAGCAAGTCCAGTGCCAGTTCATGGTTTTTGAAGTTTTGATTTGTAACTTGATGTTATTTTTACGTTTTTCGTCCAGCAAATATTAGCCATTTTAATGTGCCACGGTTTTATTGAGCGACAGCTGCTCAACTCGTTGACACCAGCCTGATTGTTCGACACTTTGCTACTCATTCATATTTGCGTATGCGGACTTATTGAGAAACTCATTCGCGGATCCTTGCGCCAGGAAGGCGTAGCCCGCAGGGCGCAAGCGAGCGCAGGATGCGCGCTCCGCGAGGAGTTTGCTCAATAAGTCCCATAGCAAATATACTGGATAGCAACTGGCAAAACCTATGACCCCGAAAGACAGATCGATCGAACTCATTGGAGTTCGTCAGAACAACCTGAAGAATATCAACGTGCGATTCCCCGCACGCAAAATTACTGTCATCACCGGGCTGTCGGGAAGCGGCAAGAGTTCGCTGGCATTCGACACGCTCTACGCCGAAGGGCAACGCCGCTACATCGAAAGCCTGTCCACGTACACGCGGCAATTTCTGGACAAAATGCCCAAGCCGGATCTGGATGCGATCCGCAACATTCCACCTGCCATCGCGCTCGAGCAGCGCAATACGGTTTTGAATTCACGTAGCACGGTCGGAACGCAAACAGAGATCATTGATTACCTACGTTTGCTGTACGCTGCCATCGGCGAGACCTTCTGCATCGATTGCGGAACTCGCGTGGAGAAAATCGACTCGCAAGTGATTTTGAATGGGTTCACCGAATGGTTACCCGGAAAAAAGGTTTTCATCGCCGCCCCACTCATCCATTGGAAACCCAATAAAAAAACAGCATCTCCAAAAAACACGCTCAAGGCATTTTTCAAAGTTCTCCAGGAGCAGGGATATCGCCGATTGATTTGGAAGAACACGCAAATTGATCTCGAAGACAACGTAGATGATGACCTGGAGCGGATCCCCTTCAGCGCGATTGAAAACGAAGAACTGCTGGTGGTCGTGGACCGCATCAAAATCGAATCCGCAGAAGACGCGCGCAACCCCGAGAATCAGACTCGCATCATCGACTCCATCGAACAGGCCCTGAAAATCAGCGGCGGCCGAATTATTTTCTACGACGTGGATCAAAAAACCAGGAGGCGATTTGATACCCGATTCGCTTGCCCCAAATGCGGTCGTGAACACCCCATCCCCGAACCCCAGCTCTTTTCATTCAACAGCCCCATGGGTGCCTGCCAGCGCTGCAGCGGGTTTGGATTTACCTTGGAACTCGATGAATCGCTCGTGGTGCCCGATCCCGGGAAAACCATCAAGAACGGAGCCATCGATCCGTTTTCGAAGCCGTCTTTTTCGGATTGGCAAAAAGATCTCTTTAGATTCGCCGACCGGCAGGGCATTTCGATCGGAAAAAGATATCGTGATCTCACCGCAGCAGAAAAAAAACTACTCTGGGAAGGAAATCCCCAAGACAAAACATTTCCCGGCATCCACGCTTGCTTTGAGGAAATGAAAAAGTGGAAATACAAACTCCACATCCGGGTTTTCATCCGTCGTTACCAGCTTCAATCCCTCTGCCTCGAATGCAAGGGTGCACGAATCCAACCCACTGGGTGCGCAGTCAAAATCCGCGGGATCAATCTCCCCGAATTGCTGAATCTCTCTATTGATGAAACCCTGAGCTGGCATCAACAAGCCGAATTCAAAGAAATAGAAAAAAAATCTGCTAGTGAACCCATCCAACAAATCGAACGCAGGCTCGATCTTCTACAACAAGTTGGACTGGGATATCTCACCCTGTCACGACTCACAAAAACCCTTTCGGGCGGAGAGTTTCAACGAGTGAATCTTGCCACACAACTGGGCAGCGGACTCTGCGGAACACTTTACGTTCTGGATGAACCCTCGATCGGTCTCCACGCAGCAGACACGGACAAACTCATCACGATTTTGAAACGCTTGCGAGATCAGGGCAATACCGTCGTGATTGTCGAACACGATCTAGAGATCATGAAAAGCGCTGACTGGCTGGTGGAAATCGGTCCAGGCGCCGGCGCACGAGGTGGCGAAGTCGTTGCCGAGGGAGATGCCGACACACTCACGAAACTCCCCGGCTCTCTCACCGGCAAGTATCTCTCGGGAGTCTTCACGGTCGACCGGGTCCACTCGCCACGCGGGCCACACACCAAAAGACTGCTGTTGAGTGGTTGCACCGAAAACAATCTCAAGGATCTGACCGTTGAATTTCCACTCGAGCGACTGGTGGTCGTCACAGGAGTCTCGGGATCCGGGAAAAGCACACTCGTTCATCAAACCTTGTTTAAAGCCCTGGATCGTACCTTCCATGGTGCCGTCGAAGCTCCCGGAAAATTCCACAAACTTCTGGGCACTGAGCACATTCAAGACGTTCTGCTGATGGACCAAAGTCCCATCGGAAAAAGCTCGCGTTCAAACCCCGCAACTTACCTCAAAGCCTGGGACGAGGTTCGAAAAATCTACTCACGACAAAATCTCGCGATCAGACGCGGATATACGCCGAACTATTTTTCGTTCAACGTCGACGGCGGCCGATGCCCCGTCTGCAAGGGTGATGGCGAAATTACCCTAGACATGCACTTCATGGCGGAGATTCGGATTCCCTGTGAAGAATGCGAAGGTCGGCGATTCAAAAAATCTCTCCTCGATGTTTCGTACCGTGGCAAGAACGTGGATCAACTCCTACGCACCACCATTGACGAAGCCTACGAGCTTTTTCGTGAGAACTCTGTCCTTAAAAAGAAACTCGGAATCCTACGAGACGTCGGCCTGGGCTATCTTCAGGTCGGCCAACCTGCCCCCACTCTCTCGGGTGGTGAAAGCCAGCGACTTAAAATCGCAGCAACGCTGGACGAGCGGCGAATCGGCCAGAGCTTGTACATCTTTGACGAACCCACGACAGGCCTGCACCTCGAAGACATCAAAAAACTCATGGGCGTCATTCAAGACCTCGTCGATGCAAAACACAGCGTCGTGATGATTGAACATCACTTGGATGTCATAGCGCAAGCCGATTGGGTGATCGATCTCGGTCCTGACGGTGGGAAAAACGGCGGAAAACTCCTGGCTGCTGGCTCTCCCGAAAAAATCATGGAAAGACCTCAATCGATTACAGGGCAGATTCTTTACAAAAAAGGCTACCAGCTCTCTCAGCGCACCGATTGTTCGGGGGAAAAATTTGTCGGATCTAAAAGTCTGAGTTGAATCATATAATCAATCCGTTCTTGGCCTTCAACCGCACCAATGACTCCCTTGGCTTGAACTCGAACCGTCACTCGTGTATCCTTCAAATCCTTTCGATTCGCTGGAAAGTTAATGATGGCATAGTACGGGAAGTTCATTCGTTTTTGATTAGCTAACCAGGGGTGATCTTCAAGATCGATCTGTAGGTATACGTTATCCCGAACAAACCGAATCCAACCATTCAGTACGTAGTATTCATTGGTGGCCAATTCCACCTTTCGGTTCATTTCATTGAACGGAGTTGGAATTTCCTTTGTTTCCATCCCCAAGCTTAAATTTGCTACAAACAAACTCACCGCAACAAACAGTACTCTAATCCAATTCTGCTTTACGCTCATTCTTATCTCCCCCTCGCTCCAAACGAACTTTCAAATCCGGCGCCAGTCGGTACCCCTTTTTCCAATTCAAAAGGTACTTCGGTTTTTTCACATCCGGTTCAATCAACCGCCGCAGTCGGTTGATATTGTAATAAAGTTTATTGTCATGAACAGTTTCCTGATAATCCTCGCCCCAAACCCGGCGAATCAATTGCGCCTTGGTGAGACCTTTTGATCCCGCAGCTGTCCGATGAGCATCAGTCAGCGCCTCCAAAATATTCATCAATACGAATTGTTTACCGAGGCGGACATCTCCTGCCTCTCGCGTCCTGACAATGCCGTGGTGAGGATCCACCACCAGATCAATCGCATCCCTTCGAAGCCGCTCTCTCTCACGCATCAAATCGCGGCGGATTGCCCCGTATTCACCACTCGATGCAGCTTGATCCACAAGATCCAGATAAAAATCGGCTTGGGAGAATCGATTCTGCAATCTCTCCAGGCGGCCATAGGCCAGCAAAACATAAAGATGAGAGTACCAATTTCTCTCGGCCAGAAAGGCCCGGTGAGCTTTCTGATAATTTTGCAAAGCTTGAAACATTTCCAGGCGCTGCTCTGCAATTTTTCCGAGAGTCAGGAACACCACGCCGTTCACGCCTGGGACCTGGCGATCCCCGACCCACTTCAACCACTGCTCGCACATCCACTGAGCACGGCGCACCTTGCCTCTTTGCAATTGAATCACGGCCAACATCGCCCAACCCCGTGCCCACGACTCTTCGCGAGTGCGGCCGACTTCGCCATGAAGTCGCGCGCGTCGCATGTATTCATGAAAATATTTTTGAGCCAACCCAAATCTGCCTCTGTGCCGCTCGATAGCGCCTTTGCAGTACCAAACCATCGGAACATGCGGCTCAGGATTGAAGGCCAACCACGCGTCGAGCTCTTTTTCCCAAACCTGTACGCTCTCGGTGTCCAGCGCCTCGCCAGCCAATCGAAGCAAACCACTCATCGCTTCCATCACACCGACTGTGTCTCCTTCGAGACGAGCTTTTTCGAGCGCGGTTTGATAGGCCACGCGCGCTTGTACGAGCTCGCATTTCTCCGAGAGTAGTTTCCCCATTCTGAGGGATTCTTGAACCGCAGTTTCCAAAGTGACCTGATCGTAATGCAGTTCGTTGAGGAGTCAATAGGTCACTTTCAAATATTGCGGATGGAGGTTAAAATACCGAGCTATGGAACTTGCGTGCAAACACTGGCCTGCTCTCAATTCGGAGCGGGCAAAATGGCTCCTCCTCCACGGGATGGGTGGGACCGGCGCGCTTTGGCGACCGCTGGCAGCTTTGCTGGAGGATGATTTTTCGGTGCTGGCTCCGGATCAGCGTGGACATGGTGAGAGTCGCGTTGCAAGCACACCCGGAGGCCGGGCTCCTGCGTCGTACACCCCGTTGGATTATGGGCAGGATGTTGTGGAAACAGTGGAGAAGCAATCGTTCCAGCCCTGCTGGGTTCTGGGCCACTCGATGGGCGTGAGGACCGCCTGCGCGTTCGCGCACTTGCGACCGGACTGGGTGAAGGGATTAGTATTGATTGACCTCGGATTTTCTGGGGTAGCTGGAGGCGGGCTCGGCGAGAATCTCGCGCAGTTCATTCGTGTGCTACCTCATCACTTTGCCTCGCGACAGGCCGCACGCGAGTTCATGCATGCCAATTGCCCCGACCCTTCGATCGCGCAGTACCTGATGGCGGTGTCGGTGAGCGGGCCCAACGGAGTGCATTTTCCCTTCGATCACGGCGCACTGGCACAAACCATTCTAGCTGCACGGGATGTTTCAGTGCGTGAGTGGATTCGAGCAGCGGCGGAACGAGGCACTCCCATTTTAATTTTGCGTGGCGGGAAAAGTTTGGTTTGGAGCCACGAGGAATTCGAGAAGGAGCGAGCCCTACTCGCAGGCTACCCCTCCGTGCAATTCGAGGAGTTCACCGACGCTGGCCACGGGTTGCCGTTTGAGAAACGGACGGAGTTGGCGGCACGGTTGCGGAGTTTTGCTTCATCTTAATTTGTGAAGCCCAAAATGAAATGCTGAGTATCAATTTTGCTCTCGCAAATGGTTTGTGGACCCAAAATTGAAAGGCTTGATATCAAATCAGCCCTCACAAATTTTGGAGGCGTTTATCACCCAAACAAAGTGCTGCCGACGTACAGTCTTTACTCCCTTCACGTCGGACCAGTCTCCAGGCCGTGATGTAGGGAACTTGCATAAACCGAGCTAATACGTCCGCATCCCTCCATCCTTGTTGATAAGCCAGTCGAATAAAAACTGTCCGCGTTTTGGACTTTTTGGAAAATAGAAACTGCATCTCAGCCAACTCTTCGGTCGCCGCATAGGCCGCTACCGCAATTTCTTGTAAACTCCGCTGAGGTATCTTGCTGATGAACGCCGCCGCAGGGAGAGCAGTCCCACTCACCGCCACGCTCGGGTCCGAAGAAATATATCGGTGAATCTGCGCAAGACTCCCCCCTCCCAAAGCCGTCGTTAAAGATTTTTGAGAAACCCAATTTTCGGACAGGAGTCCGAAAATCCGACAGTGCATCAGCACTGCCCCGAAGCACGATGCGGAGGGGAGGATTCACGGCCGCACCCACCGAATATCCCTGCGCAACTTATCCGCGTCAGCAATCCGACTAGGCTCAGGAACCGGTTGCCAAAATGGAGGTTTTTCCCCAAACACTGTGGTGAATCGCCCCAAAATCCGCGCCATCTTAACTCGATCTGCCCGGGGTGAATCCGACTTCAAAACGAGATGAATGTGAGTGGGCATCAACGTGGCGGCCAATGCATTGGGGAATGCGGCCTTAAGATGATGCCAAACCCAATGGGCTTTTTGAGGATGAGTGAATGGTCTGCTTTCTCCAAAGGTCCGAGCAACAAAGTGGTAATACATACCCCCGCATCAGCAAAATCAATGCCACTGCCCATTTGTAACTCCAGAAATGAAATGATGAGTATCAAATCAGCCCCCACAAACCGTTTGTAACCGCCCCAATGAAAGGTTCCATTTCAAAACAAGGTTCACAAATCTTGCGTCAGCATTTTGGCTGTCGAATTTATTTTATGCCGCCGAATTGCCGAAAAGCAGAGTGGATGAACGCGCTTCTCGTCGCCACCCTTCTCACCTTGTCAACATTCGCAAGCGATAGCTCCGAAGCGTTACCCGCGTCTCGCTCTCCAAAAAAATTTCTTTTTGCCATCGGTGGCGCCGGGGACACAGCAGGTAGTACAAATATTTTTACGGACAACTTCGTTGAAACCGCTAAAAAAGCAAAAGTTGCGGGATATGAAACGGATTTCCTTTTTGACGGTGTTCATCCGGATGCTCGCAAAAAAGTAGCAAAAGCCTTTTCATCTCAACCGACCGAGAACAATACATTTAGCCAAAGCAATCTCAAAAAAATGGTCGAGCGAATTCAAAATAAAATAAAAAATGGAGAAATAAAAACGGGTGATCAGATTTTCTTCTCGGTCGACACACACGGTTTCCCCAACGAAACTATGGCCACAGACGACTTCAACATGGGAACTCCTCTCACCATGAAATACGACCTTTTGCAAGATCTCGCACAAGAGCTTTCAAAAAATAAGATACAAACTGCTTTCTACTTTGGAAATTGTTACTCAGGCTCATTTCTCGACAAAGCCAACCCAGATATTTGTACTCTAACCGCATCAACAAAAAATAACGTTTCCGTGGTCGGCGACACTGATAGCTTCCTCAAAGAGCTGGAATCTGGAAAAAGTCTCGAAGATACATTTTTGGAGCATCGCAAGCCCGGCTGGTTGTTTTGGAAACCTATTTATGGAATCCCTCAAATTTCGTCTCCGGCAGGTTTAGCTACTCAGCAGATTTTAAAACCCCTGCTCGAATCAGTCGATTACACTTCTTTCCCATACCAAGCATCTCAATGCTCGTACTGCGAATCCAAGATCGATGCGAGAAATCCGCTGGGAGAGCAGTGGCCAAAATTTCAAAATCAAATTCAGCAAATTCTCGCTCAAGCTACAACTGGATCCAACGAAATTGACTCTCTCTTAAAAGATTACAAAAAAGCGCTTGTAGACTACCGCACTCAATTTCGTGAGGTGGCCAACGAGTTCCACTTGAATGAACTCGACCAGCTGAAGAAAAAACTCAAAGACCTCGTCGAAAAAGACACCCACACTTGTGACATTCCTCTCTTTGGAGAAAAAACGACGTTCGTGTTCAAATTCGTCAATCCTCAGAGTGGAAATCAAGACGACTATTTTTCAGGCAAATACAATCGCAGAGAAATTCTCGAAAGTCCCTGCTATCATGAAGCCGCCCGTCTATACCATGCCAAAAGAAATCAATATGTTCAGCAGCTCGAGCAAGCCAACGCTATCAAGAACAGGCTGGATGAAATTGAATCAAACGCGTCAAAAGCAGGCCTGTACTCTACCAAAGTGAATCAAGGCCATCCCATCATTTCCAAAGCCCAAAAAGTCTTCGCCGCCGAAAAAGCCCTCTACCTCAAACTCTACGAAGCATACTCAGAAGAATACAAAGACCAACCCAATCCCTGCCGAGATTTTAAATTTTAGATATCCCATTTGTGACCAAGAAAATGAAAGGCTTGATGTCAAATTTGCCATTGCAAATGGTTTGTGAACCCAAAATTGAAATGCTGGATTTCAAAACAGGGGTTACAAACCGGCACTCAACTTCCAGCGCTGGAAGTGAACTTCAAACCTCAACCCGCGTCCTTACCCTCTTCACCATCACTCACCACCGAAGGATTCTTCTCAATCTTGGCCCGCTCGGTCAGCTTCTTCATCCAGCTCTCGAAGAACATGCGCTCTTTGCGCGCTGCCACCTGGCCGCGCAGCTTGGCTTGAGCTGTGTCCAACTTCGACAAATCGGGTTTCTTGGTTTCGCTCAACACAGCCACCAACACCCAATTGCCAGAAACGTATTTCTTGGCTTTGCCACCAGACTTCATATCAATGGGAGATTGGTCCGCAAAAGCATCCTTGAGCACCTCAGGTGCCTCGCCCACTCCAGGAATAAACCGATTTTGCTTGGAAAAAAGCGCCGTGGTTTTCACGGTCAATCCAGACGATGCAATCATTGAGTTGACCTTGGCATCAGCAGCTTTGTCATCCCCCATCAGAGGAAGGATCTTGTCCGCCAAAACTAAATTGGCTTTACGAATCTCTTCCATTTTCTCGGGCGTCGGCTGAGTCGTACTGCCCGGGGTCCCACCATGGGTCATCAAAACATACTTCACACTGCGCTGATCTTCGGTTTCAAAAAACTCTCGTTTCAGCTCCTCATCCGAAACCCGAATCCGCGCCTTGAAATACTCTGCCCACTGCTGCGCCATGAGATCATCTCTCACTGTTTTTTCGAAACTGGCTGGCGTGTAGCGATTGGCTTCCAAAACTTGCTTGTAAACGAGCGGATCAAAGCGGCCACTTTTGTCTCGAAAGGCCTCGATGGCTCGAATTTTATCTCGAATTTCTTCGTCGCTCGGCAGCATTCCTTGGCGATCTGCCTCCTGAATCAGCAATTTACGCTGAGCGAGCTCTTGAAAAACCGACTCCTTGATGTGGAACATCTTGAGCTGGGCTTCGGAGATCTTGCCGCCGCCGATGGCCTTGAAAAACTCCATGCGCCGATTCAATTCACGGTTGAACTCAGGAATACCAATCGATTCACCATTGACCACACCAGCGACCGACCCTTCGTGAAGTCCTCGCGTCGACTTAGGGCTGAACACCCCGAAGAAAATAAAAACAAACGCGATGACTCCGATGATGATCGAAATAGTGATCGGCCCAAATTTTTGTCGCATAGTACTGATCATACTTATTTTGATCGGACCAGGCTGGTCCGATCTGCTCCTTCCGTTCTTAGCCTGTTGCCTTCCGCTCGCGTCCACCTTACGATGAGGGGGCGCGATGATACGATACATCAAGGAGTACCGTTTCTACATCATTCTTTTTGTCTTCCTGCTCATTCCCGTGATGGCGATTGATACCACCACCCGGGCGCCGCGGGACTACCGGATCTACGACAAAATCATTATTGCCATCACGTCCCCGATTCAATCCGCGATTCGTTGGTCAATTGATGAGGGCGTTGAATTTTTCCAAGATTATATTTACCTCTTCCACACTCGACAGGAGAACGTCGCGTTATTGGAAACTAATCGCAAGCTGCTGAACCAAATCGCGCAGCTCCATGAAACTCAACATGAGAACGAGCGACTCCGAAAGTACATGGATTTTCAGCAGAAAAATCAATTCGAATCGGTCGTGGCTCAGGTCATTGCCAAGGATGTTTCGCAAGAATTCCGAGCCATTCGAATCAACCGAGGCAGCTCCTCAGGCATTGAAGTCAACCAAGCCGTACTCACGGACGAAGGAATTGTGGGCCGCGTTTTGCGTGTCACCCCCACCACGGCTGACATCGTCACCATCCTCGACTTGCTCTCTGCCGTTGACGCTACTGTGGAACGCTCCCGCGCTCGTGGAATCGTGGAGGGTTACACAGAGCAGCTTTGTCAGCTCCGCTATGCACTGCGCACGGATGACATTCAACCCGGTGACGTCCTGGTCACCAGCGGTCTCGGAGGTCTTTTCCCCAAAGGGGTTCAAGTGGGAACCGTTTCGAAAGTCCGGCGTAAATCTTTTGGAATCAGCCAAGAAGTCGAGGTCACTCCCAACGTCGACTTTTCAAAACTGGAAGAAGTCATGGTCATCAAGGCTCTCAAATGAACAGCCTCGTGCTGAGATCGCTCAATCCGATTTTTTTGCTTCTTTTATTCATTGTCACGCTCGCGATCCACTCGGCGTTATTTAATTTTTCACTGCTCAGATTTCTCCAGCCCAATATCACGGTCGCGATGGTCATTTGGTTTGCGCTCCGCCGAAATTTTTTAGAAGGTGGCGTCCTCACCCTGATCATCGCGGAAATCTGTGAGATTCACAGCGCCACCCCGCAAGGTTTTTTTTTAATTCAACTGATGTTGGTTTATTTAATATTACGGCTGGCAGATAAGTACCTCGTCATTCCACAAACCCATGGATGGGCGGTACTGGCTGCAATCGTAGCCACCGGGATCCAGCTTTTGAATCTGCTGTCATTTTACTGGATGGAAATCGGATCCTCCCCTCTTTTGGCCTTGGTCGTGAGAGCCCCGATCGCTGTGGGAACGACGAGTCTCGCAAGCTATTGGATTTTCAAAGGGCTACATAAATTAGACTGGGTCACTTTCAAGAGCGCGCAAGCGCGGGCTGCGGCGGACGAAGAGCTCCTGATCGACAGCGAGGGATTTTAAGCCATGGCGTTTCTGGGTCAAGAAGAGCAAATCCGCGAACTCCAAGACCGCTTCAAATATCTCTACGCGGCGATTTTCATTGGAATCGGATTGCTCTCGGGACGATTAGTTTATCTGCAAATCTTGAACGGCGAAAAAATGCGGCAGTACTCCGAAGAAAACCGCATCAAACGAGTAAAAATCGCAGCACCTAGGGGAATGATTTTTGACCGCAACCGTACATTGCTGATCGATAATCGCCCCGCATTCGATTTGGAGATCATCCCGCAGTATTTGAAGGAATCCAAGCAAACCGATGAGGTCGTTCGACGCATTTCATCCATCATCAAAATGCCCATGGATGAGATTCAAAGCATCCTGGATCGCGCCAAATCCCAGCCCAGCTTCATTCCCGTAAAAATCAAAAATGACCTGACGCGCGACGAAGTCGCCATCATCGAATCCTGGAAAATCACGATGCCCGGGGTGCAAATCACGGAAGAAATCAAGAGAACGAATATCTTCGGAGACGTGGCCTCACACTTGATGGGGTACATCGGCGAAGTCAACTCGAGCGAACTCCCTATTCTCAACAAAAAAGGCCTGGGCTACAAGCTGGGGGACAACATCGGCAAATTCGGTCTTGAACAGCGCCTGGAACCCACCTTGCGAGGAATCGATGGGGAAAAGCTGGTTGAAGTCGATGCCCTGGGCCGGATCAAGTTGAGTCAGAAAAAAGGACGATTCCTCGAAAATTCTCTCGAGAAACCTGCGGTACCCGGAAAAAATCTGATCCTCACGATCGATCAGGATCTCCAACAAATCGCGGCCAAAGCATTCGGAGATAAAATCGGGTCCTTGGTCGCCATTAGCCCTAAAACGGGAGGAATTTTGGCCATGATCTCACGACCATCATTCGACCCCACGGAGTTTTCACGGGGGATCCCCACGGCGCTTTGGAACCAACTCCTGAACAACGAGAACCACCCGCTTCGCGACAAAACTCTGCAGGATCACTATTCGCCCGGATCCGTGTTCAAGTTGGTGACGGCCATCGCAGGGCTCGAAGAAGGCGCCATTGACGAAAATACACATTTTACATGTACGGGTTCGATTCGCTTAGGAAATCGTCAGTACCATTGCCACTCCAAACACGGGCACGGAAGCGTAAATATCGTCAAAGCCATCACCGCTTCGTGCGATATCTTTTTCTATCGAGTCGCACAGAAACTCAAAAGCGTGGACGACTTGGCAAAATGGGCTTTTTTCCTAGGATTGGGCAAAAAAACAGGCATCAATCTGGCACGAGAAGTCCCTGGATTGATCCCCACCGAGGAATGGAAACTAAAAACCCTGCGTCAAGCTTGGATTGCTGGGGAAACCCTATCCGTCGCCATCGGTCAAAGTTTCGTTCTCACTACCGCTCTACAATTGTCCAATATGTATGCAGCCATCGGAAACGGTGGGACTCTGTATCGTCCCTATATCGTCAAGCAAATCGAATCATTCGATGGAACCGTGCTCCAACAATTTGAACCTGAGGCTCTGAGCAACCGCAGGCTTTCCCCAAAAACATACGAACTGATCAAAAAAGGGCTTTGGGGCGTGGTCAATACTCCCGGCGGCACTGGGTTCTCGCAACGTCTGCCTGGGATGGACTTTGTGGGAAAAACAGGAACCGCTCAAGTCGTACGCCTTTCCATAGATAAAGTTTATCAACGTTGTGAGACGATGCGATTTCGCGATCGTCACAATGCCATATTCGCAGGATTTGCACCTGTAAACGATCCTGAAATTGCGGTGGCCGTGATCGCAGAACATGCCTGTCATGGCGCTTCTGGAGCGGCACCGATGGTGCGTGCAGTGATTAAATCGTATTTGGAAAAAATCCATCCGGAAATTTATAGCGAAAAAGCAATCGCTGCACGACTCAAGGGACTCAAACTCGAAACACAACCTGTCGCGCATACAGGAGAGGAAGAAGACCTCGTCATCAACCCTGATCTCCCCGACACCGGTGGACCAGAAAGCCAGGAGGATTAATGACCCACTCATCTATGGAAACCCCTATGGGGATCGATGGAGGCTCCCTTCATTTGGGAATGCAAGAGGAGGAATTCAAGAAGTTCAACTGGACTCTCCTGATTCTGGAGGCCGTGATCTTTGGCATTGGAATTTGGAATTTGATCAGCGCCACGACCGTGGCAGACAAATCACTCGGGCTCTACAAAACACAGCTGCTGTGGTTTGGGGTGGGGATGATCTTGACGGGAATTACTCTGCTCTTTCACTACTCATTTTTTTCTCGGATCGGTTACGTGGTTTATTTTGCTTCGTTGATTCTGCTGGTTGCTGTCCTAATTGCTGGGAAAGCCACACTGGGCGCCAAACGCTGGATCGGGTTCGGGAATTTTCGGATTCAACCGTCTGAGTTTATGAAATTATCCATGGTCATTTGCCTGGCCAAGTATTTTGAAAACGACCGGACGGTCGGCGGCTATTCGTTCACACAACTGATTCTGCCCACGGTGTTGGTGGCGCTTCCCTGCGGATTGATCATGCTGCAGCCAGATTTAGGGACTGCAATGATTATTCTTTTGACCTACGGAACCATGTTGTTTTTTCTCAAGATCGAAGCCAAAACTTTGTTTGTCCTGATCATCGCTGCTGCGATTTCCTTGCCTGTAGTCTATCAATTCGGGCTCAAGCCCTATCAACGCCAACGGCTGATTTCCTTCATTGACCCGACGGCTGACCCCAAGGGTTCTGGATACAACTCCCTGCAATCTCAGATCGCGATCGGAAGTGGGAAGCTCGTGGGCAAAGGATTCAAAAAGGGGACTCAAGGCCAACTGAATTTCATTCCTGAACATCACACTGATTTTATTTTTTCGGTCTTTAGCGAGGAACACGGATTTGTGGGCTCCATTATTTTGCTGGTTCTCTATCTCGCCTTCCTCATGAATTGTACGGCGATTGCCTACCAATCGCATGACAAATTTGGGTTGCTCTTGGCTGTGGGGATTTCCTCGATTTATTTCTGGCATGTGTTTATTAATATGGGGATGGTCATGGGGATGCTGCCGATTGTGGGGGTGCCTTTGCCGTTTATGAGTTATGGGGGATCGTCGTTAATTACTTCGATTATTGGGGTGGCGATACTCACTAATATCGCAAATAAAAAATTTATGTTTTAATGGGCGAGAGCCTTTTGGAGTACAGATATTTTCAAGCGAGCTGAGTGGAACGGGCATCCTGCCCTCGCTTACGCCCTTCGGGCTGACGCCGTCGTGGCGTAAGGATCCACTCACCTCGCTTGAAAATATCTGCACTTAAGCTCACCCAACATAACTAGAGGACCGTGATCATGAAGAGAATCTACCGAGCTGCAGTACTAGCATCAGCAGTGATATTTATGGGTGTGGATATGCCCAGCTGTCCGGGGCAGCAGGCGATGCAGCAGCAGGTGGAGGCTTTGCAGGGCAAGCAGGCTGAGTTGATGAAGCAGGCTCAGGCTCAGGATGCTCATATCAAGGTTTTGAATGCTGAAATCGGGCAGTCTAAGGCTCTGCTGGCTCAGGTCAGCCAGACGGTTTTGGCGCAGAAAGAGGCTTTGGATCGATTGGAGGCTACGGTTCGTAGCCTGACTGAGACGCTGAATCAGATGAACAGTAAAGGCGCTAAGGGCAAAGCTGCCTCGTCTGCCAAATCGGCTCCGGCTGGAAAGCCTGCCGCCATGCCTGCTAAGAAAAAGGGGCACTAGCCCGCAAAGCATTTATAGGGTAAACAGCCAGCTTCGATGGAAGCTCAGACCGAACCCTACTATTCCTATAGTCGTTATTTAAAGGAAACCTTTGGGGGGAAAACCCAAAAAGTCGTGGTTTCCAGCGGTCTGACTTGCCCCACGCGAGATGGAACAATCGACGAGGGCGGCTGTTCTTTTTGTGATGTTCGTGGTTCCAGCTCCTATTTTGGAAAAATTGGCCGTGGCAAGGAGATTCAGGAGCAAATCCAGCAGCGACTGCCTGCGATTCGAGACCGCTACAACGCCCAACACTTCGTGGCTTATTTCCAGAGCTACACCAACACCTATTCCGACATTGATTACTTGCGCGAGATCTACACCACGGCATTGTCTGAGCCCGAGATCAAAGGTCTTTGCATTGGTACCCGGCCGGATTGCATTCCTGATCCGGTGATTGAACTTCTGGAGGAGCTGGGACAGAAGCACTATGTTTCGCTGGAGCTCGGCGTACAGTCCTTGGAAGATCCCACTTTGCTCTGGTTGGAACGAGGCCATGACGGAGCCAGCTCGATTGATGCACTGGAGCGAATGAGAAAGGGAGCACCCCACGTTCAAACTTGCGCTCATCTGATGTTTGGATCCCCTACGGACACTCCAGAAATGGCGCGGAATACGGCCCTCGCGCTGAACGCCACGGGCGTGCGTGGAGTGAAGCTGCACCAGCTGATGATCCTGCAAAACACCAAGCTTGCAAAGCAGTGGCTGGAAAAACCATTCCCCACTCTTTCAGTAGATGAATACGCGGCCATCGTAATTGAATTCCTGGAATACCTCTCACCCGAAATTTACGTCGAACGCCTCTGCGCCAAGGCCACACACTCCAAGGAATGCCTGGCTCCCGAATGGAGTCGATCGCATTGGGAGCCGCTCAACCGAATCAATGCGCTCTTGGCAGAAAAAAACTGCAAGCAAGGTTCTCGTCTGGTGCTCCGATGAAAATATTTCGAATTTTTCTTGTAGCTCTGAGTTTTGGATTTTCTGGTGCACAAATTTACGCAGCGGATTCTCTGCAGCAAATTGCCAAAAAATCCCTCGAAGCTAATATCATCCAACTCAAATCCGGCCCCTATCTGGCAGCTGGACAATACCAATTTCATACGCTCTGGACTCGGGATTTTGCTTGGGCCAGTCGAGGGCTTTTTGTGTTGGGGCGCTCCGATGTGGTTCGCAATCAGTTGGAGCATCTTTTGGCTAATTTGCGTCCAGATGACGGCCTGGTTCCCAAAACCATGGACTCGATGCCTCCGCAAAATCGAGTTTTTTTGACTACAATGGATCTGCTTCGGAACGGGATTCCCCTGTTTCGCCCGATCGTGGATGCCATCGAACCTTATTTTGTCGACGAAAACGAATCCGAGGCCATCGACTCGAATCTCTTAGTGCTGCTGACTGCATCCGATTATGTTCGGAACACGGGTGATCAGGCTTGGTGGGACATCCACCGGGAGCAACTCCAGAAAGTATTCCAGCACTACACAAGCTTCGTAGACAAGGACGGACTGATTCGCCAGCCTGCCCATTCTGATTGGCAGGACAGCGTCGCCCGCGAGGGCAAGACACTCTACACGAACTTGCTTTACGCCGTCGTCTCCGAGCGTTTAGCAGAAGATCCATCGTTCGAGATTTCTCGCGAGCAAATCGCGCGCTTACATCAGCGAATCGACCAGGTTTTCTTGGATCCAGTTTCCGGCGTTTATCGATCTCTGGAAACCGGATCGTGGGTTTCACTCGATGGAAACCTGCTTGCTCTCGACTTGGAGTATATCCGAGACCCGGAGCAACGGACTGCTCTTTATACCTCATTGAAATCCCACCCGGTTTTCAAGGGGGGAGCCAACTTGCCTGGCTCGAACACCTACCCCGACTATCCCTCGGATTGGGTCTCGCGTGCTCCCTGGATGTCCGGGCTGAGCCATTATCATGATCGTGTGTATTGGTCGTGGCTGATGGCGCTCGCTGGAAAAACTGCCCTCACGATGGGTGACCCAGAGACCTCAGAGAAGATTTTTGCTGCACTTTCTAAAGTAGCGTCGCGCGACAAGGCCATCGCAGAAATTTACCTCGACACACCTGCACTGCGAATCTGGCGTTCGCGTCTCTATCGATCCGAAAAACCCTTCAGCTGGGGTTCGGCCTTTGTATTGGATTTCTTATCTGCCCGTGACGATCGTGCAATTCTGCCCGTAGAGAAATAAAATACTGAGGATCTCCCGGTCCACGGACGCCACCTGAGCAATGCTACCCTCTTTTTTGGCCTCTTCGATAGAGGAGTCACCCAACGCAGCAAGGCCTGCGAAGTTCCGCGAGCAGGCTCGCCCGGTTTTCTCACCGGGGTTGGAGGTAGCCATCACGCTGTCTTTGTAGCTGGCAAAGAGCGCAGGCCCGGTTGGGGTAAAAATTCCCGTTGCGCACGAGGAGAGCAGAAAAACTGCGGGTATGAATCCGATGAAATATTTTCTCATAATTTTTCTCATAAAGTAATTGAAAATCAGATGAAGAACCGAGTCAATCGATATTTAATTTGATCGGTAACCCACGCTATGGTACCCAAGCCACGCTGTATGAAAACAAATCTGATGCTGGTGAAGTTGACTCTAACCTCGATGGCCGTACTCTCTTTGAGCAGTTCGGCGATGGCAATGGGCAAAAAAAAGCCGAATCCACAGCCCGATCCGACTCCCACCAGCACTCCAGTACAAAAACCTATCCAACCAGTCGATCCTTCACGTGATTCTGATCGCAATGCCCAGCAGACCATGGAACTCGTTCGCTACCTGATGGTGAGCGAAACCAGAGCAACAGAAGACAGCGACGAATATACCCCACAATTGTTGGCGCAACTGTCCTCCGAAATGGAATCTTGCGGTTTGACTTTTTCTGGCCCCCTCTGCCTCGACAGCAGTTTTGTGGATGGAGATATTTCTCAACATGTCGCGTACATCGAAACTCGAAATTCGTTTATTTTCATTTCTTTGATTTCTAAAAAAGATCGATCCAAGAAATTTGTATTGGTAATTGAAGCCGAAAAAAATTCGAATTCAGCGCCTCTTCGCTCTGTCGCGGTTTACGAAACTCCGGCTTCAACCAAGAATGCTGAAGTCGCAAAAAATGATTTCCTTCTCGGGCGCTCGCAAAAGATAATCGAGATTTCCACCCCCAGCAAAGCTCTCGACTTCGCTGCATCCGAGCTTCAAAAATCACCGGATTTTCGAAAACTTTATCACTTTTCACAACTGATCCTGAACACAGATCAGAAAGGGAAGTTGCAACCGATCGTTCTTCAGTCATTGAATGGTAATTATCAGAAAATCACACAATCCAATTCCCCACAGTATCAGTGGGCTCTCTTGAATCTGCTGCGCACCTCTTTTGCCAAAGAACGTGACTTGTTGGTCGCTGTTTCGGACGAACTCATTACTGTCCAGAACACAAACATCTCTCAGTTAGCGGCGATTACGCTGGCAGAGAGGGACATCAAATCCGATCTCGTAAAAGCAAAGGTCAGAGATGCCTTGTCTAATGACAATTGGACCACAAGGCGTCTGGCGATTTACGCGCTCAATCAAATCAGATCCGGAGTCGACGATGAAAATCTGATCATTGGAAAACTCGGGGATTCTGACAGCGACGTGCGCAACGCAGCTTCTGATGTCGTTTCGTCCTACCGGCTAAACAATGAGCATTTGCCAGCGCTGAATAGCCTCATGAAAAACGACAGCTGGCCAGTCCGACAAGTCGCAGTGGTTTTCGCTGGAACCATCAACACTGCGGAATCCACCGCACTGATCATCCATCTTCTCGGGGACAGCGATAGCGACGTGAGAAACACGGTCTACTCACAACTCGATCGTCGAACTTTGACTGACCGCGAGCTGCCTCTGTTGACACAGCATCTTTCAAACGGATCCTGGCCTATACGTCAATCCGCAGTCAATTTGATTGGAAAGATCGGAACTCCGAAAGCTGCACAAGCACTGATTCCACAGTTAGGTGATGATGATAACGATGTTCGAAACTCAACAGTAACCGCTCTCAACAAATATCGACTCACCAACAACGAACTAGGGCTTCTCACAAAACTTTTGGCAAACCCAAGCTGGCCCATTCGCCAACTGGCAGTCAAGTTTATTGGAACAATCCCCACTGCTCAGGCAACTGCGGCTTTGATTCCTATGCTCGGGGACAGTGACAGTGATGTTCAAGGTTCTGTGGTTGCGCTTTTAAAAGCAAGATCCCTGACCGATGCCGAAGTTCCGCTGCTTCGCTCTCTTTCAAACCACGGAAGTTGGCCAGTTCGTCAGTCGGCTGCATACTTCCTGGGGACCATCAAAACAGATCAAGCCACGTCTGCACTGATTCCGATGTTGGGCGATACTGACAACGACGTTCAGGGCACCGTGAGCGCGAGTATGAACGGACGTTCATTGAACGAAAGTCACATGGATGCTCTAGGAGTTGTACTCAATCATTCGAGCTGGGTGGTTCGCCAATTAGCTGCACGATACCTGGGAGCCACATCAAGCTGCAGAGCTCTGGCGCTTTTGAAAAATCGAGCCGTGGTCGAAAGTGACAACGACGTCCGTGGGACAATCGCCAACTCAGTTAAGCAGATTCAAGGACGTAACCGATCCTGTGGTTGATGCCGCCGGGGCTGGCGCCCAGTCGCGATGCCGCTCAGTTCCGCGAGCAGTTCCGAAAACACTACGAAGCTGCCCGCACGCAGCCAGAATATCGCGTCCGCGCGAAATCCGCACGGTGGCAGTCAGCTCACGATCCAACAGATATCTCTGAAATTTTCGAACCGTGTCATCCGTTGGACGTTTGAATTCAGCACCTGAGTGTTCGTTGAACGGGATCAAATTAATTTTGGAAGGAATTCCGCGCATCAACCTCACCAATCGAGCTGCGTCTTCGAGAGTGTCGTTGAAGTCTTTCAACATCACATATTCGAACGTAATGCGACGGTGCGCGCCCAGCGGATATTCGCGGCAGGCTTTCAAAAGTTCGGCAATTGGCCATTTCTTATTCACGGGCATGATATGAGAACGCTGCTCGTCGGTCGTCGCATTCAACGAGATCGCTAGAGAAACATCAACTCGTTTGCCCAGCTCGACAATTGCCGGAACCAGGCCGCTCGTGCTCACCGTGATTTTGCGCTTCGAGAAACTCATGCCGTCCTGATCCAGCAAAATCTGGCAAGCCTTAGCGACGTTGTCGAGGTTGTGCAAGGGTTCGCCCATTCCCATAAAGACGATGTTGGTGATCGGCGCAATTCGGCGCAATTCGTGGACCTGGGTGACGATTTCGTGAGTTTGGAGATGGCGATCCAGACCTTGAATTCCGGTCAGGCAAAACTTGCAAGCCATCGCGCAGCCGACCTGGCTGGAAATACAGGCGGTCAATCGGCTCCATTGAGCTCCTTGGAGACCACCTTCCACTCGTTTGCCCGCATACAGGGAGGGAGTGATCGATGAAGTAGCTGCATCAGTCTCGTCCTGATTGCTATCGACTTCGTCTTTTTCCTGAAGTGCGGCGGGAATAATCACGCTCTCGATCGTTTTGCTGTCGCCGAGGTTCCACAGAAACTTCAATGTTCCGTCGAGAGAATCCTGCTTCGTGTGTTCTTTGAGTCGGCAAATTTCGACGTTGGTTTTGAGCCATTCTCGCAGATCCTTCGAAAGATCTGACATCTGATCCCAGTCCGTCTCATGCTTTTGATAGACCCAATGAAAAAGCTGTTTGGCGCGATACCGAGCCTGGCGCCGACATTTGTCGTCAATCATCTCGTCCGTCAAATCGCCCGGCCGCCGCACCCGACTCAGGGGCAGGAGCAACTCAGCTAGCTCGGATTGTGTGAGGGACTGGAAGTAAATCATTTCGGTGTATTCCTTACCATAAAGATCAGGATTATACAACCGGCAATCAGCCTTGGTTCAAATTCAACGGTTTAGTTATAAAAAGCGATTTCTTGAATCCAGTCTGCATTGGAATAGTGAGAAAACTGGGCGAGCGATGCTTCCCTTGCGCTCTCTTTCAACAAGTCCACTGTTTCTTGCAGCAAAACCGTTTCCGAACCTTCTACGAGAAACCTTCTCGCGTCTTGTTTTGCCATGAGGATTTGCTGCTTGAGCGCGGCGCTCTTTGCCTGTTGTTCGTCATGAATGAGCTTTGTCGAGGTCGTGGGTTCCCCGGTCGATCCAGATGAAACCGTTTTCTCTGTGTAATGCGATTCGTAGCTCATTCCGTCTGCCAGAACCATCAGCACAATAGCTGCGGCTGTACCGTGAGCTACAAAAGCAGGCAAAATTCCGGGTGCAACAAAGGGAGCGGAGAAGAGCAATCCCACTGTCGCGACTCCAGCAGTTGACACGAACGCGTCAGTCTCGCTAGCAAAGCAAGATAGATTAGAAAAACTAAAACTCAGGGTGATCGAACAAACTAATACCAACAACCAACGATTTTTCATTTTTTTTACTTTCTTTCACAAAAAATCGTCTCCAATTACGTAACTGCTGAATACCATAATAATTAAATAAAATATATTAAAAAACATCACTGTCTTGGATCCATAGGAATCCGCACGCCCTGCTCTCGCGCACATTCCAGAGCCTCGTCGTACCCTGCATCCGCGTGCCGCAAGACTCCGAGCAATGGATCGTTGTACAAAACTCGCTCGAGTTTTTGATCCGTCAGCGCTGTTCCATCTGCAACGATCACGACACCTGCGTGCTGCGAGTATCCCATCCCGACACCGCCGCCATGGTGGAAGCTCACCCAGCTCGCCCCCCCAGCGGTTGAACACATCAAGTTTAATAATGGCCAGTCGGACACGGCGTCGGATCCGTCTTTCATCGCCTCAGTTTCGCGGTTGGGGCTCGCTACCGATCCACAGTCCAGATGATCTCGCCCGATCACGATCGGCGCCTTCACACGACCCTCGCGAACCAGCCGATTGAACGCCAGTCCTGCTACATGCCGTTGTCCCAACCCTAACCAGCAAATACGTGCTGGCAGTCCCTGGAACTTCACAGATTTCTTGGCAGCCTTGAGCCAGCTCTGCATTCGTGTGTGTTCTGGAAACAACTCCTGCAAAGTTTGATCGCAAACTTCGATGTCAGCAGGATCTCCACTCAACGCCACATACCGGAATGGTCCTTGCCCCTCGCAAAACAACGGCCGCACGTAGGCTGGTACAAATCCTGGGAACGAAAACGCGTCTTTCAAACCGGCAGCCTGGGCCTGCCCTCGCAGGTTATTTCCATAATCAAAAACATGCGCGCCACGCTTCTGCAGGTCCTGCATCAGACGCACGTGTTTGACCATGGCATTCAAACTTCGTTGCACAAAACCCTTGGGATCCTTTTTCCTCTCCTCAAGCGCTGCTTCGAACGTCAAATCATCCGGAAAATATCCAATCAGCGGATCGTGAGCTGAGGTTTGATCGGTCAACAAATCCGGCGTCACACCCCGCTTGAGCAATTCCTCCAACAAAGTAATCACATTCAAGCGAACACCAATCGACCCCGCTTTTTTATCCTTCTTCCATTGAAGAGCCTGCGCAATCGCTCGATCCAGATCTGGCTCGTAAACATCCAGATATCCACTCTCCATGCGCTTCTGGATCCGCGTCTCATCGACCTCCGCCATCAGAGCCACTCCGCCCGCAATCTTGGCCGCCAAGGGTTGCGCTCCGCCCATTCCCCCTAAGCCCCCGCTCACCACCAGTCGCCCACTCAAATCCGCGCCCGCGCCATAGTGCACGACCGCAGCCGACGCAAAGGTCTCGTAAGTCCCCTGCACAATCCCCTGCGTGCCGATGTAGATCCAGCTCCCCGCCGTCATCTGGCCAAACATCATCAGGCCTTTTTGATCGAGCTCCCGAAACTTCTCCCAAGTTGCCCAAGCCGGAACCAAATTGGAGTTGGCAATCATCACCCGGGGCGAATGCGGCGCTGTCCGAGCCACACCTACAGGCTTCCCCGATTGCACCAGCAGAGTCTGGTCCTCCGTCAGCTGAGTCAGCTCCCAAAGAATCTGCTTCAGACAAGCCTCGTTCCGCGCTGCCTTGCCGATCCCGCCATAAACAATCAGCTGCTCGGGCCATTCGGCCACACGATGGTCCAGATTGTTCAATAACATCCGTAGAGCGGCTTCGGTCTGCCAGTTCTTACACCGAAGCTGTGTTCCCGCAGGGGCTTCAATCTTTGATAAATCCAGCTTCGCAATCCAATCCGGGTATTTGGTCATGATCACAAAGTCCTATAGATAAAATCCTGAAACAAGAGTAAAAGCCTGTCCGATGGATTACAAAAAATTCTTACTAGTTGGCCTCTGTTTACCCCTAATGGGCTGCAACCCTTCCGCAATCCCAAAATTTGGCGAATACATTGGCCTGGCCAAGTTCCGCCAACAATACGGTTCCGACCACGGCACCCACATCAACGTCCCTGCCATCGATCCCGCCATCGCGCAGGAATTCGCTTACGTCAGCAATGCTCAACTCCAAGAAATCAACCTCGTCGACACCACTAGCAACTACTACTGGCTGAGCGCCAAACTCACCGCAAAAGACAAAGCTCACGAAACAGTCACAGCCGACGGTACTTATTCCATCAAAATCGATTTCTTTATTTCCAGAAAAGCGGGCACAGAGGTCGCTCCATTAGTGGTTCAACTTCCACCCCTAGGCAGCGATCCCAACGTCCAAGAAGTCGCCGGAAAATACTTTGCGTCGCAAGGCATGCATTCCATGGCAGTTTATCCCGACCACAACGCGGTATCTCTGGATCAAACCGTGGACAACATGGGCAATTACTTTATCCGCAACACGATTGCGATTCAGCAAGCTTTGGATTTTGTCTTGAGAGCAACTGAAGAAGGCAAGAACATCCCCTATTTTCCACCCTACCTCCCAAGAATCGACTCAAATCAAATTTTCTCATTTGGAATTTCTTTGGGTGGGATGCGCAACGTCTACTTGTTGGCCGTCGAACCCCGAATCTGCCATGGCACGATCGTGATGGGCGGAGCGGATCTGTCTTCAGTCATTGCTCATTCTCGCGAACCCGCCGTGGTGAAATATCGCAACCACTGGACACAAAAACTGTTGGAAGCAGGCAAAATCCCAGATGGTTCCGAGCTTAGCTTCGAGACTTATCTGCGCGGTGTTTTCAAAATCGACACCCTGTCCCTGGCAGAATGGGTCCCTTCGCACAAAGCCAGCCAAGTCATTTCAAAAAATGACACCGTAGTCGCCACGGACCGCCAAATCCAACTCTGGCAAGCTCTGGGCGAACCCGCCATGGCAACCGCCAGCTGGCCATACTACGACCTCATCCACTTTCCTGAAAAGTGGCCCTTGGGACATTTTGATATCGCGTTTGTTCAAAACAGCATGCTGAAGTTTGCAGTGAAAGAATTCAACGGCCAAACCTGCAATGCCATCTTGAAATAAATTAAAACAAGGGATTATACACCCCACCAATTTTGCTGCGCCGCAATACTAAAAGGTGGGGGCCACCTTTTTACTTGCCAGAGTAATCCGGAGCCTCTAATACTCGCGGGCATGCAAATGGATGAAACCGTCAAGGTACTTCTCAAGGTGATGTTGGCTGTAGTGATGTTCGGAATGGGGATGGGACTCACCACGAAGGATTTCAGGCGTGTGATCCAGACTCCCGGACAGGTGCTGATCGGAACCCTGGGCCACTTCGTTCTGATGCCATTGGCAGCATTCCTGGTCGTAAAACTCCTCGGCCTCCCTTGGCAACTCGCTCTGGGCGTCATCATCGTGGGAGCTTGTCCCAGCGGAACGACCTCAAATTTAATTAATTATTTTGCGAAAGCAGACGTCGCTCTCGCGATTATCATCACTTCCTTGTCGACTCTGCTTTGTCCGATTTTCACACCCCTCATTGTTTCGTATTTGGGACAATTCATCGGTGTCCCAGCAGACAAAGTCCTTTCTGTCTCGATTCCAGAGATGATGGGTCTGGTCGTTGTCATGATTGCGCTTCCCGTGGGATTGGGAATGTTGCTTCGCAAATTCGCTGCAAAAGCCACACAGATGATCGAAAAACCCTTCAAGGTCTTCGGAATCGTTTTTCTGCTCCTGATGATTACATTGGTCATTTTCAAGAACCGAGAAAATTTCCTGGATATGGTGGCGACGGTAGGACTGGCTGTAGTACTCCACAACACTTTGGCCTTCGCGCTGGGCTACTTTACACCCAAACTCCTGGGAGTGCCTGAAACTCAATCTCGCACCATCGCAATCGAAGTCGCAGTTCAAAACACGACTTTGGGAATGACGCTGGCTCTGACTTTCTTTGACGGAACGGTCGCTATGCCTGCAGCGATCTTTAGTCTCTGGATGTATATTGCTGGACTCACCATGGCTTATATTTGGTCCAAAAATCTGCCAGCGGAAAACGTCGCCAATCGTCGGCCCGTTTTCTCTGCTATTTTCTCCAAAATGCTGAAGCAGCAGTAAAAGCGAGTAAAGCCCAGCGAGACGGCTCCAGGCGAATTGTCTTGGCTTTCACCGCTTTCATGAAATCCATCAAAGGATGCTCTGACTCACCTAACGCATCCCATTCCTGCTCATTGAAATACACGCCCTGAACAGGAACCATGTACTTGCCGGAAAGATATTTTACGACATCCTCGGGATTTTTTGCTCGCGTAGGGCCAATGTGATTCAAATCCGGCTCACAATATCCGTCCAACGCTCCTCCGTGAAAAACCAGGAGCAGAGAACGAGGTTTCTGTCCCTCGATCTTTAAATAAATACCTCCTGTGGAAGGCAGAACTTTTTTCCAAACTCCCAGCAGATCATCCAAGAAAAAATGAGTGTGCGCCGTGGAGAACATGCGCTTGAGATGCATCCACTGCTCGAGATAATGCGGACGATCCAGAGCCTCGACCAACCAGCGGTCCACGGCTTCTCGGTCCAGTGTTTCGGCGGTGACATCTTCGGGCGTCGCTTGGCGTCTGACCTGACCAAAAACTCCCTCAAATGCTCTCCAATCCTGCTTGAGCTCCATGCAACCTCTCTTCCACCATCTGCAGAGGCACCACACCTCTGGCTGGAATTCCTAAAGTAAAACTTGTTCCCACGCGTGCGGTTTCTTCGGGTCGTGTTTTTTTCTCCCGCATGAAAAACCACGAGAAATCCGAAACCGACATGGGCTCGTCAAAACTCAGCTCCACATCCACGGCCGCGCCCGTCGGGTTAAAAATCAATACCCCCTGATGAGTCACCACCAGCTGCGCATGAGACTCATCGGCGAGAGCGCAAAAAGGCCGCGCATCCGCAATCGACACCATCGCTTCGGCAAACGTCATCCAGGCACTTTGGGTTTCGTCGGGTGAGGCCGTCTCAGGCGAAGAGTAAACCACCAGCTTGCCATTCCCCGCGTTTTGAAAGGATTGCAGAACATAAGGCACACCGAGGTTCAGCTCCATTCGCTTGTCCCGCGCCAAAGCCTCTTCCAAAATTCGCCGCGCAAATTCTGTATAAAGCGGACTGTGTGGGATCGCCAATACGCGCCCTTGCTGAATCCACTCGAGCATTTGTAAAAAAAGTTCTTTCGTCATCACGACTTCGGGATCCACAATACACAACCGCGATTGAGGACTGGCAGCCACTGAATCAAACGACGTGCAATTATGAAGATCAACTCCCGCGACTCTCGAAACTGCTGCCTGCAACGAGGTTGGCCCGGACCACTGATGTGCGGCTAAATAGTGAATTCTGTTCTGAGGCTTCAACTCACGTCGAGCCATCGTGCGACCAATCGACTCTGCTCGCGCTCGAAACGATTGAGGCAGAGACAGCCACTCCTTCTCCTCAATCAACACTCCGCCACCCCGAATTCCTGTCAGGAAAATAGACTTCAACAGAAGGTACTGCTTTTCTGAATCGGTGAGCGACTTGAATACGCCCAGCCCAGACCAATGAATCAGAGCCGGAATTTTCTTGCTCGCATAGGTGACATCCTTCACCACCCATTCATCCACCCAAGCATCGAGCTCCTCAGCACGCGCTGGCAGATCCGAGATCATTTGTAAAATCTGTGTATGACACCGAGCTGGATCAGCCTCTGGCGTGTACAACTCAATTTGCTGAATATCGGCCTGAGACCTACGTTTTTTCAAAAACTGCTCGAACCGTGCACGAAACCGATCTTCAGCTTGATCCAAAAACCATTTTTGGTTCATCTGCTCGAGAGTTTGAGTTTTCCATCTCGAAGCGCCACCCTCACTCATTTCAAATTCGCGCGTGGTGTAGCGCTGGTTCACTTCTGTCCGAAAAGCTGCTGATGCCGCCAGCGAATACTCCCCCGCTTTCGCCGACGCTGGTTCGCGATAATATTTCCAGTAGCTCCCCGTCATCACCAACCGGATCTTGCCCAAAATCCCCGGCTCGGCCTTCGAAAGATCACTCAGCAAACTATCCAGACGAATCAAAAACTGTTGATAGCGGTCTTGAACTTCGGGAGAAAACAACGACGGCAACGCAAAAACCGCTGGCGGCAATACCACCGAGAAAGGTTTGCCCTTGGAATTGCGTGCTAGATTCGCAGGGTTCGCCATCAGGTCCTTGGGCAGGCCTCCGCCAGGATAATAAACCCCCACCTCAGGTGTGATGATCAGCGAAACGCGAATTCCCAGTTCAAACGAAGAAAGGAGGAATTTAGACAGCAGATGCGAAATGTCCGACTCAACCGCTTGCCACGGGACAAAAGAGGTCACTTCGGTGATGCCTTTTTGAAGCAGTCCGCTCAGGTGTTGTTGCATTTGAGAGGGACGGATTTCCCAATAATTTACAAGTACCTGAATCACATTTGTGTTTGACTCGGCCCCCACCATGCGGTCAAGTATTACACACAGAATCAAAGGAGTCACTCGCCTATGTGGTTTTTTTCGGATGAACATAAAATGCTTCAGCAAACCGTTCGGCAATTCGCCCAATCCGAGCTCGCCCCCAAGATCGAAAAGCTCGATCACGAGGAGGGGTTTAACCGGCAGAGCTTTATGAAAATGGGCGAACTGGGGTTGCTGGGGATCACGGTGCCCGAGGCGGACGGCGGCGCGGGGCTGGATGCGGTTTCTGCAACGATTGCTATGGAAGAAATGGGTGCCGTGGATGCTTCGACAACACTGTCCTACTTGGCCCACACGATTTTGTGTGTGAATCAGATTGGTCGCAACGGAACGCCTGAGCAGAAGAAAAAATACCTACCTAAATTAATTAGCGGCGAATGGATGGGCGGAATGGGAATGTCCGAACCCGGCGCCGGATCGGATGCTTTGGGAATGCAAACTCGCGCCAAAAAAGACGGCAGCGATTATGTTTTGAAGGGCACGAAGACCTGGATCACCAACGGCCCCAACGGCGATGTGTTTTATGTTTATGCAAAAACTGGCGAGACGAAGCGCGATATTTCCACTTTCATCATTGAACGTGGGATGAACGGATTTTCGACCGGGAAGAAATTTTCTAAAATGGGAATGCGTGCGTCGCCGACTGGCGAATTGGTTTTTGACCAAGTTCGTGTGCCCGCAGTGAATCGTGTAGGAGAAGAAGGTGCGAGCATCAAGATGATGATGCGCAATTTGGACCTGGAGCGAATCACGATCGCTGGGATTTCACTGGGGATTGGACGCGCATCGATTGAGGTCGCTACCAAATACGCTCAAGAACGCACACAGTTTGGCCGACCTATTGGAGCGTTTCAGCAGATGCAGGAACGACTGGCAGAGGCTGCCGCGTGGTACGAAGCATGCCGCTGTCTGACCTACGACTGCGCCAAAATGTGGGACTCCGGATTGCTAGTCGGCAAAGAGGCCTCGTCGATGGCAGCAAAAGCCAAGCTACAAGCCGCGCAAATGGCCACACAAGTCGCACTGGATGCCATCCAAATCCTCGGCGGCTACGGCTACACCCGCGAGTTCCCCGTCGAGCGCTACATGCGCGACGCCAAGCTGATCGAGATCGGCGCCGGCACCAACGAGATCATGCGCCTGGTGATTGCTCGGCAGATGCTGGGCAGTGATGTCGCCGACGCACTTGCTTAGAGCCTTTTTGAAAAGAGGGGATTTTGACTTCAGACAAGGAAATTTTCATGAAGAAACCGGAGCGTACACGACAGTACGTGAGGATTTCTTCATGAAAACTGACGCAGTATCAAGTCAAAAGCCCCCTTTCCAAACAGGCTCTTAAAACTGCGTGGAAAACCACAGCACTGGTGCCAAGGATCGGTTGGAATACCAATCGCCTGTTGACTCCGAGAAACTGGGGCCGAAGAAATTCAGAGTGTAGAGTGCTCCGAATCCGAGATTCACAGTCTTCTTGTTGGGGCTGACAAAAATACGGTAGAGCAATCCAATCTTTTCTTGGATGGAAAGTCGGGCTCGATGAGCCACAGTCGCGTCACCCAAAAGAGACATCCGAGAGACACGGGCATCAATCGTAAATCCGATGGGACTCGTTTCGTTTTGCCAAATCGTCGCGCTGCCGATTCCACCCAATGAAAATCCAGAGGTTGGGATACCCCTGTTACTCGAACGATGTTCAGGGAGATAGTTCATGAGATTCACACCTAATCGTGCTTCATGAGTTGAACTCGAATGCACAGTGACCTGTCCCGACACACCGAATCGATCGATAGCATTTCCTCCAAGTTCACCATCTGCACTGACTGTGGGGAACTCTGCGTGTGCGTAGGTGCCAGATAAAGCTAGAAATATCAGCGTAAATTTCCAAATTGACTTATTCATAATTACTCCTATTTTTATTTTGTTAATTTATTTAATTTTTTACAGCACAAGCTATGACAGCAGCTCCAAGCGCACCCATACCAACTCCACAAAGTTTCGCCACAGCAGCTACACTGGCAGCCATAACGGGACACGACGGGGGAGCTACTACACAGGCCACCGAAAGTCCGCCGATTCCAGCGGCGCATGCCGCAGTGATGGTCACCAGTCCAAGAACTGTTTTGACGCAAAAAACGTCGCTGTCAGGCAATAAATTGCCGGATAGATAACGCGAATTCAATTCACGAGGAAAATCCCCAGGATTGAAAGAAACTCCTTCGCCCAATGATTTTCCGTGATCTCCCTTGTTTTGACTTCTCCCGAGATGCACGCCCAATATACTTTCTCCCTGAATCAAGGGAGAGCCCGATGCAATTCTTAACGACGGTAGTTCATATTGAATCATTCCTGATGAATTGGATTGAACCAGCTTTAATGCAATCGGAACCAATTTTCTGCTGTCTGTACCATCCCAGCCCAGAGCCACAATACGATCAGAAGTCACAGTTGAATTGGATTCAAGAGCCGGCAAATTCTCAGCGCCTGACATTCGCATCACGATGAGATCACGATCTTCATCCACTTGAAGCGTGGACTCATAGCGACTTCTCTGCCCAACCTGATTCACAAACGAGATCCCTGCTCGATCTTCCGGCCGGAAAATACTCACGCAGTGCCACGCCGTAGTGACCTCAGAAGGCCCCGACACAAAACCTGCACACAGTGGTACTCCTCCAATTTCTATTGTTCCCACGCTGGCGATATTCGCCTGAGCGACATGGGCCAACGTCATCATCGACATCAATGTTAGACATAAGACTTTCATTTTAATTCTCCATCTTTTTACCGAGCTTAAGTGCTCAAGCGCAGGACACATGTGCAACTCAAGGGCCAAAAATCCAGGAATGTGACTATTTTTTGAAATTTTTAAAAATCCGTTCAATTACAGGTCGTTCACGGAGAATAAACCTTCTCTATGAATTCGGAGACCTCATTCAGAACACCCACAGTATAGGGGGACGCCTACAACACTGTTGGGAAAATCCCCCAACTTGTGTTTTAAAACACCAGACCCCATACTCAAATCAAAGGAACAAACTATGATCAAAAAAATTCTACTCGGTTTAGGGGTCATCCTGGGTCTGATTCTGAGCATCGGCTTTGTAGCGCCCAAGGATTTTGTGATCGAAAGAGCGATCGTCATCAACAAACCCAAAGCCCTTGTTTTTGCTGAAATCAAGCAACTCAAAAAACACAACGACTGGAGTCCCTGGGCAAAACTCGACCGCAACATGAAAGTGGAATTTCGTGGTACTGATGGAACAGTCGGCTTCGTGTCCGCTTGGTCAGGAAACTCCGAAGTCGGAGTCGGAGAACAAGAAATCAAAGCCATCGTTGAGGGCCAAAAAATCGAACTAGCACTCCGATTCAAAGAACCCATGGAAGACAGTAGCCAGGTTTTCCTCACCACCGAATCCCTGGATGCCAATCAGACCAAGGTCAAATGGACTATGAAAGGCGTCGGAAAATTTCCCTTCAACATCGTTTGCTTTTTCATGGGTATGAATTCCAAAATGGAGAAGGACTTCGATGATGGGCTGAGTAGCCTTAAGGCGCTTTTGGAGAAGTAAAAAAGCCTAAAGAAACGAATAGAGGCCGCTAATCTCTTGCGCCAGCTCTTCAGTGCGTCGCAATCCTACTCTCTGCTCAATGCTATTCTGAAACGCATCAAAAAGTTTGATCAGTACGTTCACTTTCTGAAGCCCAGAAGACGTGAGCGTGATTCTGTATCGACGCGCGTCCTCTGAAACCGAATTTCTTTGAGCCATTTTTTTCTTCTGCAACGAAGTGATCGACTGACTGATGGATGCTCGGCTGACTTTAAGCGCACTTGCCAGCTCCGAAGGAGTGACGCTTCCGGGTTTTTCAAAATAAAGTCCCACCAAAATAATCGCTTCCAAGTGATTCAAGCCCAGCTTATCAAAATTCTTCTTAATCGAAGAATTGATGCGATGAGATGCATTTAAAATGGCGAAAATAGGGCTTTTTTCAACGTACTTCTCAATTTTCATTGCTGTGATAAATAGTTAATTTCGTAAATTATTAAAAGCAAAAAATAACGGAATTGCATTTATTTTCCGGAAGGAACTCCTTAGTAACTCAATCCAGGAGAACAAAATGAAAAAACAAATCTTAATCTATACCTTATTCTTAACTTCAGGCCTGGTGATGGCTTCTGAGACTCTAGTAAAGCCAGTTGCCAGCCTCAGATGTCTGTCAAAAGAGTCAAAACAATCCCCTATGGATCTATCTCTCGATATTTATAATACCCTCGAACACCCAATGGGAGGAGCATACAACTTGTTCGGAATTATTCACTTGAAGTGGCGCCCTGTGGGAGGAATTGGAGAAATTCAATATCCATTTAAAGTAATTCCAAATGATGGTGGGTTGATTTTTGAAGGACTTACTCAGGGAGAAACGCAATATAGACTCGTGATGCCCAGGATAGCAGAAAAAGCTCCGGTAGCTGCTTCGTTTGAAGTCGTAACGACCATTGAAACAGGAGAGAGTTACCGGGATCTAGTTGTCAGCCTGGAATGCAAAAATCCAAATCATCCTACTCCAAAGAAATAATGTAACTCCTCGCAAAATCTGTGACCCCAGATTTTAGACATTTCGTCTAGAATCTAGGGTCACAGAAGGCCTGTAACACCTCAAATGAGACGTTTTGTCTAAGATCCGGGGTCACAGATTTTCTCTCTGAGCAAACCGACTTGCTACTCCCCGCCTCCACTCCCCCCTTAACTTTTCCCACAATTTGTGTTCATCTCACCCCATGAGCACACCCGAATCCCTTTGTATGGATACCCCTGTCCAAGCTGAACTCCGCGACCTCGCACGCAAGTTTGCTGAGAAAGAGCTCCGCCCCCTGATCGAGGAGGACGAGCACGCGGAACGCTTCCGCCCCGAGATCATCCAAAAAATGGGTGAACTGGGCCTGACTGGAATTCCTGTGCCTGAGGAGTACGGTGGCGCGGGTTTGGGCTACCAAGAATACATCGTCGTCATGGAAGAAATCGCCAAGGTCAACATGGGCTACGCGATCAGCATCGCGGTCACCGGACTTCCACAAATCATTCTCAACCTCTTCGGCAACGAAGCTCAAAAGAAAAAATACATTCCACCGCTGGCAGCAGGTCACGCGATCGGCGCGTTCGGTCTCTCGGAATCCACCTCAGGCTCCGACGCCGGCAGCTTGCGCACGACTGCTCGCAAAGACGGCGATCACTACATCATCAACGGCACCAAAATGTGGATCACCCAAGGGGACTACGCGGATACCCTGATCTTGATGGCACGCACGGGCGGCCCCGGCCCCAAAGGTGTCAGCTCTTTTATCGTCGAAAAAGGCACACCCGGATTCAAATACGGCAAGCGCGAGAAAAAAATGGGCTGCCACACCTCGCACACGATGGAGCTCGTCTTCGAAAACATGCGCATCCCTGCAGAAAACCTCATTGGCCGTGAAGGAGAGGGCTTCAAAGTCGCGATGACTGCACTCGACAGCGGCCGAATCACGATTGGCGCTGGAGCTCTGGGCATCGGCCTGGGTGCAATGGAAGTTGCTGCAAAGTACGCATCTCAGCGCGAGCAATTCGGCAAACCCATCATTGAATTCCAAGGTGTGAGTTTCATGCTCGCCGACATGGCCACGCAACTTGAAGCCTCGAAGCTTCTGGTCCGCCAAGCCGCCTGGTTGAAGGATCACGGAAAACCCTTCTCCCTCCAAGCCGCGATGGCCAAACTTTTTGCCACCGACACCACGATGAAGGTCACGACCGACGCCGTGCAGGTCTTGGGCGGTGCGGGTTACACGCAAGAATTCCCACTCGAGCGATACATGCGCGAGGCCAAAGTCATGCAAATCGTCGAAGGCACTAACCAAGTCCAAAGACTGATCATCGGAAAATCCCTGGGAGTATCTCCACAATGAGCGCAACTGCAAGTCGTCTTGGACACTCACCCATCACCGTCGACTGGGGAAACCTCGTCAACTTTCGCTCTCACAAACCCGATTTGGATGAGTGCCACCGAGCATGGGAAGCTCTCCGTGCTCGATTCAAATCCGGCGAGGTCGGCTTTTACGATGCCCCCATCACTCCAGCACTTTCTGTAGCCGAAGAAAGCCAGACTCTGGCCAGGAAGATTCTCGAATCCAGCGACTTCAAAGATTGCCTCATTCTTGGAATCGGCGGTAGCGCACTGGGCCCGATCAGCATGCTCTCGGCTTTAAAAGAACGTTGCAAAAATCCCATTCGATTTCACTTCCTCGAAAATCCGGATGCAGTCGAATGCGGAACACTCCTCCAAGAACTCGATCCAGCTACTACGCTAGTTCTAGTCGTCACCAAATCCGGAACGACCTTCGAAACGATTGCACAAATGCTGGTGGTACAGGAATGGTTGGGCACCAGCCGCATCCACCAACAAATGATTGCGCTCACCGATCCCGAAAAAGGCGATCTGCGAGAGTACGTGCGCAAAACCGGAATCCAGAGCCTTCCGATTCACCCTTCGATCGGAGGAAGATTCAGCATTTTTTCGCCAGTTGGCCTCCTACCCGCAGCCCTTGCAGGACTTTCGGTTTCAGAATTCCTCAAAGGTGCGCAAGAAGTTCGGGAGTGGATGGAGAAAACTCCCCTCGAAAAAAATCCACTTTTCATTCTCGGAACTGAGTTCATTCAAAATTTCGAAAAACGTCCCATTCATGTTTGCATGCCTTACTCGACGCGCCTCAGATCCATCGGAAGCTGGTTCGCCCAACTTTGGGGCGAGAGCCTAGGCAAAGACAAAAAAGGATTCACCCCCATCGCAGCTCTTGGCGCAACCGACCAGCACAGCATCCTGCAATTGCTTCGAGATGGTCCCGACGACAAAATCACCTGGTTCGTCACTGTCGATCAGGTCGCTGATCCCATCAAAATCCCAAAAAATATCATGTCCGGAAAAACAGGCGTGCTGACCTCGTTTCAACAACTCGAAGGCCACACCCTGCATGACTTGCTGCGAATCGAGTACCAGGCCATCGCCAAAGTGCTTTCTCGCCAATCTCGTCCGCATATTAGCTGGAAAATCGATACGCTGGATGAACGCAATCTGGGTGCACTGTATTTTACCTGGTCCGTCCTCACCGCCATCACTGGCACACTTTGGAATGTGAATCCGTTCGACCAACCCGGCGTGGAGGAAGGGAAAATCTACATCAAGGAATCTCTCGATCATGCCTAAGCTTCCTTGCGGACGAACACTTCCTACTCATTCTCACGGAAAAAATAAAAATTCTTCCTGGGTGAAAAAGCTCGAATCGTTCCAAAGTCACGAAGAGCTCAATCGCAGCGAAGCTCGTGAGAAAATCGCCCAGGTAATTTTTTCAGACCACGAAAGGCATTTCACGCTCCCCGAACTGGTGAAGGAAGTTCAAGACCGATTTCCAAAAATTGGCGTTGCGACTGTTTATCGCAATGTCCCTGTTTTGGTGCAGGCGGGAATCGTTCGTGAGAGTCTGTCCAATGACTCAGGCCAAGCGGTGTACGAAGCGGAGAACGAGCAACACCATGACCACATTGTGTGCCTCGATTGTGATGCGATTTTTGAATTTCATGAAGAAGAAATCGAAGATCTGCAGGAAAAAACCGCGGAAAAAATGGGGTTTGTTCCCTCTCGCCACCGGCATGTGATTTATGCCCATTGCAAATACCGAAAAAAATAAATTGGCGTATGTCAGACCTAAAAAGTCACCCCAGAGCGCGTTTGATAATCAATGCAATGTGAATAGAGATTCAGCTTGATACTCATTCCCACTGTTCCAGGATGGTAATGAACCGCATCCAGCATGAGCTCATCAGGCGCTGATTCGCCCTCGCCCACACCAAAAATCTCCATGGGATCATACCAACATGTATGGGGATCTTTCGTGATGAAATCGCGTAGGGCTGAATTGGTTTGCCCCTTATTAGCGTTCGCATAGACATTCTTCGTGGGATGCACAGCTACAAACACCAAATACGCATCCGGAAACCTGCGTCTCAATTCAGCATAGAGCGCGATTCCATGTTCGATGATGTAACTCACATCCGCTCCCATACCTAAATCATTCCCGCCCATCGTCCCAGCGATAATGGCCTTGGGATGATTGGAACGAATGATATCCAACTGACCTAAAATATCACACAACCGATTTCCAGCCACAGCAACCGGTTGCGTCCGTTTCGGATCATAAAAAACACCTGGCAACTGAGTTGTATTGCCTTGCATCGTGGAATCCCCAATGATGATATTTTCGTACTCCTTCGTATCATTCAGCGTGCCTTCAATAAAATCTTTCATTTTTTTTGAAGCGTTGTTCAGATTTGCACTTTCAAAAACATTCACCCTTTTTTTGGCTCGGTCCAATTTGCTTTCTTGAGACAGCTCTTGAAGCAAAACAGTCATCGGATTCGGCATCATAGGCGCACACAGCGCGGAGTATTTCATCAAATCCAAAATATGCTGATCCAGCTTCTTGTCCCCCGTATCTACAGCGTTACAAGCCGACAATATCCATACCAGCAACGAAACTAAGTAAATTTCCATTTTCATAAAATCAAACCTCTAAATAAACAAAAAATGCCGTTTGGAGTAGAACCCATGAGTTCTGCTTCCCCAATGTGTGGAAAAACCAATTGGAGAAATCTCTCCCTGAAATACTTGGCTCAACACGCCCGGGACAAGCCTTGCGATTCCTTCACCCAGATCGAAAAATGCTCCCACCAATTTTTTTTCTAAAATCTGTGTGCTAAAAAAACGAAGCTTCAGATTGCTCAACTCAACATTTCCAAAAAACAATTTAGGTATTCCACCCTGTGCCATTATCCTCACAGAACGAATGGTAATAACCGACTTTTCCGTCGGCTGAATTGGCTCAAGTTTAAAAATCCGCTGGGATGAGGCTGACCCCAAATCCAAATTTTGACCAGGGTTTAACGTGATCACTAGGGTGCCCGAAGCGCCTACCCGAGAACCATCCTTGTAAAAAACTGTAGCGCCAGTCTGGGTGAGCCTCTGCAAAATTCCTGCAGGAAACGACCTTGCATGGCGTTTCAGTATTTCCTTCAAATCAACAGGTCCCTCTGGGGGCGCTGTCTCCACTTTTACTTGTGTGCTCATCAACAACCGAGAAATCTCAAGCCGAGAAATCTCGCTGTCAGCTGCCTGAGCAAGAGAAACTCCACCCGCAATAAAAAATCCAAAAAACAATTTAAAACAAATACGCGCGGTCATAATCCCTCACTAATAAATTAATTAAAAAAACATATTCCCAGAATGTAGTCGTAGCAACTGTCCTGCTCAATTCATGCCTTTCGAAGGTCCAAACATACCTGTAATGATTAAATAAACGTCCATCTGGAAGTGGCCATACACCTTTAGAAATAGCTCCAGTCACTAAACCCAACACAGCGTTGGCAGCCATGAAATGATTGCCACCCAAATACTGAAAAAATGGATTCTCTGGATCTCGTTCGGCAAACAACTTATAAACCTTCCCGTGATCCAGGTAGTTTTTGCTATCCATCTCTTTCCAAAGCATGAGACCAACCGCTCTCAGGTGTAGATTGTAATCCACTGGAGAAGTGCGAACCGACAGACTCTCCATTTCCCAATAATCAAATGGACTCTCTGCGGTTCTCTCCAGCAGAACGCTATCCCCAGAGCCAAACATAAATTTCCAAACACTATTGAACAGGGTCGCGAATTGCGCAGTCATATTGCACCGATCATCCACTGCCTCCGCGGTCAAAACTTTAATGTTGGGATACTCGGTACAAAACCAATAAGGACTGAAATATGCACCACTATTAGTAACATCCAATGGATGTCTTTTCTTGTTGGTGAGAATGTAATCCCTCCAACGGGTGGCTAAAACCCCATCCCGAGTTTTCACCAAATAGGCCATGACCCCCATGCCCATGTCCCGGCTGAATGTATGCCCCTCTTCCTTGACATAAATTCGTTTTTCAGCCCGCTCTGGACTTCGCCACATCCGTCCCTCAAAAGACTGGCTTCTTTTGACCGCGTCACATTGATCATTTTCACCGCTAAAACAGAGAAGTCCTGCAAAAAGCAAAGAATCAAAATCACCATCGTCAGTATCAGAGGGGGGGGCATCTTTTGCGGCTATCCCCGATTTTGCCTTCCTCGAAAGAGGCAAAATCAAATCGCGCATGGCCAATAATAATTCCCGCTGTTCAGGCGTGATGGGAAGAATATTGATCTGCTCTGACTGGTCCTCAGCATTCCTGCACGCTGAGCCCAACAAAAGCGTCAATGCGACACTAATCCATATATTTTTTTTGCATATCACTGTGAACCGTCCATTCCAATACGTGGGACATGTATACATCAACCGAAGTTATTTAATCAATAAAAATGTGTAATAAATATCAACCCAGCTAATATTCATTGTTATTTCAATATATAAAATGTATATAACTGGCCATGAAACTCAGGTATTTTTCCGCGCTTGCAATGCTACCCCTTATTTTCGCTTCTTGCGTCATCAATAATGGCTTGGACAAAATGACTGATGTTCAGAAACTTTTGACAATCTCAATGATCAATTCGGAACCTTACACAACAGCTCCTCTCACCGATCCCAACCTGCCCACTGAGATTTCGGACTTCTTCCAATACACTCCCAATGCCGTTCTGACTAATTTCGATCTGCTGACCAACGAAAAAGAATACATCGTCATCTCTGCGGAAATCCTCGCGCAAGATCCGATCTATGTGGTCAAAACCACTGGCAATCCCAGAAATCTCAACAAATTTTATGGTAAAGCTCCGGCGGAAGATCCTGTCTCTGGACGCCACAAAATCATAGCAGAACTGTATTTGACAAAAAAAACTCTGGGTTTTGAGGCGCCTTTGGTTGTGTACCTACCGTCCTTAGGCAGCAAGAGCACCATATTAGAAAGAACCATTGGCGCTTATTTAGCAAAAAATGGATTTTCAACATTGATGGTATATCCTGACATGCTGCCATCCAGCCCTGATCAGTTGATGGTTGACTTGAACAATTTCTTTGTCCGCAACACTCTCTCGATTCGACAAACACTCAGCCTAGTGATTGACAAAATGAACAAATACTTCCCCATCATCACGTTGCACGAAGTGATACCTAAGCTTGACCCCAATCAAATCTATGCCATGGGAGTTTCTTTGGGAGCCATCCGCATGCCCTATTTCATAGCTTCCGAACCCCGCGTGAAAAAAGGGGCGATCATCATGGGCGGAGGCGGCCTCCCTGACTTGCTCACCGAATCCGAAGAAACCAGCGTCATCGCCTACCGAAACTATCAGTACAAAAACAATCGGTTCGTGCCTGGAAAAGAAGCATTTCGGGCGGTTATAAAGCAGTTTTGGTTCATGGATCCATTGGAGCTCGTGAGCTATATCCATCCCAATCGAATCTCTCAGGCGATCACCATCGGAGACAATGTCGTACCTACCTCATTGCAATATATGCTTCACGGGAATATTGGCAAAAACCTGCCATCGCCCATCGGCACATCAGATTTGAAAACATATAATTTTAATTACTACGGAAAACCCCTACTCTCCGGCGTTGTGGAAGCATACGAACTCACGAATGGAGGCCATCCTCCGCCTGAAGGGCATTTTGATTTAGCGACCCAGCTCAAGGATGTATTAAATTTCGTTCGCGATGGCATTAACAGAAAGCGCGTTGATCCAAACTCTTGAAGAAGGAAGTATGACTAGCAGAAGACACGTTTTTGCACTGTGCGCGTTTTACCTGACATCTGCTGGCACTCCAACGCTCGAAATTTACAAAAGCGGTAAAGCTACTTTTTCGTACCCCAAGCAGTGGCAAGCTACAGAGGATCTTTACGGCGTTCCGTTGATGGTCCTCAGCAAGCCGGACACTGGTGGATTTCGCAGCGTCCTCAGCATGACGCCAGAGCCCATCAGCGTGCCCAATAATGTCTCTGTGGCAAATGATTTCATAGAAGAAAAATCCAATTTCATGCGTCTTAAGTCCGAGTGGGCCAAAAAATCGGGCGCGAAAATACTCGGACAAGAAGAGTACAAAACCTTTACAACACCCCATCAAATCACAGTACATCAATATGGTGTAGAGTACGAACTGTCAGGAATAAAATACAAAGACTACACGCTCTTATTGGTAAAAAACCTCAAGTGTTATTATCTGAAAATTTTGGTTAAATCCGATCATTCAGCAGATTACGCTCAACAAATCCAAATAGTGAATACACTCCGATTTTTATGATTTTTTATCTCATCCCCCTCATCCTGGCTTTTCTCAACACTGGCGCTCTGGCAGCGACGGATGAGTACACCCCTTACACCGATGACGACAAAATCATGTTAGCTATGCTCGAAAAATCCTGCAACGATGAACGATATATCCGAATTCATCAGACCCGAATCGACATGATCGACCAGCTGCAATTTTATATCAATATCAGCGGGAACACTTCGGAAACCATCAATACCCATAGGACTTTTGATTGCTCTTTTTTTGGTGTGGGACCTATTTTCCTGCCTTTGGATCCACACAAGCCACCTCCTTTTTCTGATGTGACCTCCTCAGATGCCATACTCAAGATTTTGAATGTGCATTACTGCGGGGGAGTTCCAGAAAAATTTCTCAACTCAGCCGCACAATGTTCCAAAGAGATCGGATGCAATTTTTTGAGAACCCTGCTCAGCATAGGTACGCTGGGGATGTGGGTCATCGGTCCCGGCATCGCCTCAAAAATTCGAAGCGAAATGAAGGAAATTGAAGCATCCGAAAGAAATCCAAATCCAATACCTTCCATCCTTCCTGAGGAGCGACCTAGTTGCCTGTCACCCAGAAATTCGGATTGCATGACAGAGATCTATTCGTCTCTCTTGCGATCCGTATGGCAAGATCTGACCAGTCTTTGGTCCGCAATCAAGACCGTCGTACAATTTCCAGTCTTAGTTTATAAAAAAGTCAAAGGCTGGATCACCAACTTTTTCTCAAACGACCCCATACAAGAAGCAGAAAATACAATGACAGAGAAGGCTCACCTTGCGGGCAACACCTCTACAGAAACCGTTCAGCGATTCGGTGAAAAACCTGCGTCTGTCATTATTTCTTATGCCGAAATTCAAGAGCGCCTGCTCAACAACATCATTCTGAATTTCACGACATGTGGACAGTGGAGTGACGAACCCTATTTTTCAGTTTGCCAGGTTCATCCCATCCGCTGGACTTGCATTAGCTGCAGCGATCGAATGAACACGTTCTGCAACGGCGTGAGTTTCTTGGTGGGGATCAATCGCTTCGTCAAAGCGGAGTGGTTCAAACGGGCTCTGAAGGTGATTCAATTCGTCAACGCTCCCCACAACATCATCGATTTGAATAATCGATTCACTAACCTTTTCTACGCATCAGAAGACCCACTGGTTCAGCGCTATCTCTACTTCCCCATCGATCTCTATGATCAACTCGTTCGGAAGATGGAATCCTTGCGCTGATCTCCATCAGTTTCGAACGCTCCAGCAATATCCCGCGCATATGCCCTTCGCTCAGATACTGCTCAATGATCTGATCCGATGGCACCCAACGCCCCTGCCAGCGCCGAATCATTCCGCTCAATCCCGAGGTTGAAAACCCCCACCGAGGCAATATACGATGAGCAGCTTCGAAAAATTCCCCTAGCTTTTCATACACACCCGGTGTGTCTAATCCATAGACTGCGATTTGTCCCAATTCATAAATACGCGAGGCATCCCATGCCCGGCCTTTGAGCTCTCGATTCGTTGATTGATCGAGTAATAATGCCAAAACCATCAAAAACTGTGCCTCAAAATCCTCCACTTGGTGAGTCATCTCGAAGAGCTTAAATTCAATCCGCCGGCCAGCAGACTCGGGGTGAAACTTTACTGCCGGGGCAAAAATACTGCGACGAAATGTGCGGAATGATTTTCCGGCATCTCCCCCCAAATTAGAATGAGTACGAGGTTTCCAAAGTTCACCCTCAGCAAAAGGACTGCACAAAGTCAAAGCTGCCAGTGCTGGACCATAGTAATTGATTTTTTGCGACAGCTGCTCAAAATCGCAATTCTTGTGAAGCGAAATCGGCAATGAAATATTGATGTCAGGCCCATAAGTCGTCATGACCTCCATCGCCCATTGCCAGAATTCATGAGTCCTGCCATCTTGCGGGCCCGAAAACTTCACTGCTGTCGGGTGGTGGGAGAGCGCGACCGCCAAGTAGTTTTCCTCGGCCAATGCGGATTGCATGCGATGAAAAAGTACTTTGTAAACATCCAGGCACTCTTTGACCGAATTCATCACAGGCGTCCGGATCTCCACTCCTTTCGGCTGCATGTCGATCGGCTTCATTTCGGCGTCGTGGGCGTGATAGCCCTCAACGATGAAAGGCAGATTTTTTTCGTGCGGCGGATCGATGAAAAGATCCCCTTCAATCGAGGGCAGATCCCGAATATCGATTTGCTGAAAAATTCCATCCAGCTTGCGAAAATTCAATTCAGGATGCCAAAGAGGCTTCAGGTTTGAGCGTTGAACCAAGAAGAATTCACTCTCGAGCCCAAATCGAAAATGATCAAACTTCATGTTTTCTCCTGTTCCTTGCCTTCGCAGACAAAATTCGGAGTCCCATCACAACGCCTGTGAACCAAGCTACCAAAAGCAGGATCCCTGATGGCACAAAAAGCCAAAGCGGTGCCCATGCTCCAAAAAAATTTCCTTCGTGAAACGAGAAAATCTGCGCTACGCGCCTGGGACCGTGATTCAGGATTTCCCCAGTCGATGAATCGACGTGGACTTCGTAACCTGATTTTGAGCGCAAGCGCATGACCCCAGCCCGGGGCACGATGTCCATGGAAGCAACGTCAGACCAGCTGCCGATCTGCGCCAACGGCAACGAACGGACGGATAAAACCACTCGATCCATGGTAACAGTCGGCATTGCACCTGGACGCGAACCCGCGCGAACAGAAGGCTGCAACCACTCAATTTGCCCACGAAAATGAAGAGCGATTCCGCTGGTGATGATCCAGACAGCAGGTATCGCCACCAAAAGAGCAGCCCATTGATGCAAACGACGAATCGACATACATCATTAGGCATAACAAAAACAAAACTGAGAATCAATATCAATTTAAGAGGCTACTACGACCCGGTTTCGGCCACTGCCCTTGGCCTCGTAAAGCGCCTTATCAGCCATTGAAAGCAGGGTTTTTGCAGATTCAATATCGGATCTCATTTCGGCAACACCCAGGCTTGTGGTGACCGACAGGCGTTTTCCATCAAAAACAAACGCGTGGGTCTCAATCGAACATCGGATCTTCTCGGCCATTTCAGCGGCAACCTTGGCATTCGTATTGCCCATGAGGATCACGAATTCTTCGCCTCCGTACCGAGCGAAAACATCCTTCGGTCGAAGATAGGACGACCGAACCAAGGCCGCAAATTCGCGCAGAACATAATCTCCGGCTTCGTGGCCATAGGTATCGTTCACTTTTTTGAAATGGTCTAAATCGAAGAACAGCACTGAAAAATCCGTGTGCAATGCTTTCGCGCGCTTGAACTCGGCCTCTAATGCCTCCAGTAAATAACGTTTATTAAAAATTTTAGTCAGTGCATCCGTATGCGCTGCGTTTTCCAGATTTTCCCAAGCCAGAATTTCGAGCGCGCCGGCCGGCAGGAATTTGAAAATGGAATTTCCCATTTTCACCATATCCTCTTTTGCGAGGATCACAGAATCATTGGCTCCCAGCTTCTTGTCATTAATCGATGTCCCATTCGCAGAACCCAAATCTGTCAGACGAATACTCCCATTTTCTTTATTCACTCGTGCGTGTTTACGCGAAATACTGGCGTCCGGGACACTGATGTCCGCAACTGGATCACGCCCGATGACCATTTCTGGGAGTGTGATGAAATAGCGATGTCCTTGAGGGGTGCCACGAACAACAATCAGGCAACTCTCCTGCTGCTTGGCCTTTTGGAGGTCCTTGCGGAGGGTTTCTGGGTCGGTCTGCAAAACCGCTGTTTTATCGCTTGGGTCGCCTTCTGCTGCCACGAACTCAATTATGGCCACCCTAAGATGAGATGGTCAAGAGTTCTGTACTTCGCGCAAAGTAGCGAGAGCGTAGAGTTTCAACCCTTCGCGCTCGAAAGCCTCACGGCCCCCTTCTTCACGATCAATGACCGTCAAAACAGCAACAGGCTTGAACCCCGCTTCGCGGAGGCGCTTCACCGCAGTCAAACCCGATGCGCCTGTCGTCACTACATCCTCGAGAACCAAGACCCGAGCCCCGGGTTTCAGATTGGCGCTTCCTTCGATGGACTTGATCGCACCATGGTCTTTCATCTCTTTGCGAACGATGAATGCAGGCCAGTACTTGCCCTTCTCCAAAGCCTTGAGAGTCACAGCCATTGCAATTGGGTCTGCTCCCAGAGTCAGCCCGCCGATGCCCTCGATTTCAAGCTCCTCATCCATGACTTTTCTGATCACCAAGTCGCCGATGCATGCTGCTCCTTCGGGGTGTAGCGTGGTGTTCTTCAAATCCACAAAAAACGAACTCTTTTTACCCGAAGCGAGAGTAAAATCTCCGGTCCGATAACTCTTCTGGCGAATCAGCTGTAAAAGCTTGGTTTTTGCGGCCTCTAAAGGACTCATACATTCCCTCGAGAACCCGATGAAGAGTGCATTGCTGCCCAAGACATCAGGTCTTCAAATGCAGCCTCTTTGCCAATCTCATTGAACGGTTCATGAAAAAATTTCGGATACGTGCGCAAGCGTTTGTCCCTGAATTTGATTCGCTCATAGAGCTGCTGGGATTTATCCGGGTCCACTAACTCGTCTTGCAATGGCACCAAAAATTGAACCGGAACCTGGATTCCCGACTCAAACATCATCGTCTCGTTCTGCGCTTTCGTGAGCTCGGTATAAAATCTGGGTGTCATTTTGGAGTGAACCAGACGGTCGGTTTGGTAGGTCTTCACGACTTCTGGGTCATGCGAAACAGTGGCAGCATCCACGCCTGTCGACATTTGCAGGGAACCCAAAATTCGAGATAAGAGCATGGCCGCATATTTTTTCACGAGCGGCACCTTGGCCTTGATGCCCAAAAAGGGTGCGCAGACGGTGGCAGAAGCCAAGGGCAAATCAGGTTGCTGGAAAAGTGCCCGCAAACCAATCAATCCACCCATACTGTGGAACAAAGCATGAGTCTCGCTACCTTGACCCCACTTTCGAATTTGCTGGGCAGTGTCTCTCACCATGACATCAAAATCCTCAACATGACCTCGCAATCCTTCGGATCGTCCATGTCCCAATAAATCGGGGCAAATCACGCGATCAAACATCGATTGCACATAGTGAGGAACGTGCAGATACCGACCCCCGTGCTCACCCAAACCGTGAACAACAAAAAGAGTCTTCCCGCCCTGGGAGCCTTTTTTAGAGTGAACCATTGTAAATAAGTTATGCCGACCGTCCGAGCTCAGCTCAGTCTCCCACTCCGACGTCCAACCGGACGGAAGTCCGGGAAACCCTTTGGGCTGCAAGATCCCTGTATGCTCAGCTGGCATCAATGAATTCTTGGATTGATTTTCGGTCTTTTTCTGAAACTCGCTCAAATCGGAAACTGAACCCACGTCCATCCTCCAGCACCCTCACCATGATTCCTTCGGCTACGAAGGGTTTGAGCTTCCGGCCACCAGACGGGCTGATGTTCAGCTTAAGTTTGGAGCCGGGCTTGCCCGGGATTCGGTCCGTCAGGACTTGCATCCCTCCCATGCTGATATCACGGCAGAGGCCCACGACAACAGAGTCTTCGTGAGCCATCATGATTTTTGCTACGATGGGTTTTCGTGGAGCTGTGCGGCGCTCGTCGGCTTTCGGTTTCGGCACAGGACGTAGAGGAACAGGCTTTGCGCCGGGGGCAGGCGGCTTCCCAGCGATCGGGGCATCCAAAAGCTCAGCCACCTTTTCAATTTTTTGCCAATCCGGCATTCCATGCTTCCAGACAAAATTCGAGGACTGAACCTTGGCCGACTTCACCATTCCTTTGACTTCGCTCAGACTAAACGGCCCGTACTGACCCTGATTAATATACAGGTACCATTCCTTGGGATCCTCCTCGACTGGAGCAGGAGGAGGAGGCGTTGCGGCTGCCTTTTTGCGAACTTCAGGGGGTGCAGCTTTGCGGACTCCGGGTTTAGGCCCCGAGTCACCCTGGGCTCCCGGTAATTGAGGAATCACGACCTGAAAAGTGGGGGTATCGCAGATGGGAGTCCAACCCGCCTGGCCCGGCTTCCAAACCAGCGTTGCCCAGGACGCCTGGCCCGCCACGACCTTTTGGTACACATCCTCGGCTTTCATCGGGCCCAACCAGCTGCCCTCCGCCGCGATATACCACTGTGGGACCGCATCGTCGCCAAAGAGCAGTTTGCCGGTGTTTTCCATATCTATAATCCTAGGGTCGTTTGTGAAAAAAGAGAAGCAGCTTTCGTGGCCGATGCCTTATGCTGCATCTAATTTAATCTTAGGTGTCGGCTCAACGACAGCCTGAGTGTCCACATACATGGCAGTGCTTTTCAGTTTCAAATTCAGTTTATCCAGCTCCGTGAGAAAGTGATCTCTGCTTTGCTGAATGATAAATGGAATCAAATCCGTATCGATTGCAGCGAGTTTTCCCAAATGTAGCGGGACTCCAATGATCTCGACGTTCGACAGCGAAGAAAGAGTTTGGATGTTGTGATTGATTTTATTATCTAATAGCAAATCAATAATCCGGCTAGTCATGAGCACCTTATTGTGTGGATCCAGGTGTTTTTGAAGCGTGTGCATGATTTGTAGTTCGCTCGTTCGGCATCTCAGATCCACATAAAAAATCTTCAATTTAGGGCGGGTTTCAAAAGGTTTGTGAACCTTGTCCCTTTGCCATTTCATGAACGGATAGAAAAGCGGCTGTTCTTCGCCAATCATTCCATCGATAAAAATATGCCTTCCGCCGGTCGGGTCAACGATTTCCGTCGGACTGAAAATAATAGGAATGCTTGCTGAGGCAATCGCAGCGCGAATTCCATCCGCTCCGATCATCATGTCCTGCATATGAGGCTGAATGTTCTCAGGTTCACTCAAGACAGCGACGGTCTTGTCCAAATGACGAGTCGCAATCGAAAAAAATGGGATTTTTTTTCTGGTCTCATCTCGCTTGGACTGAAGATCCTGCAAGGCTTTGCTCATCGTTTTTTCGACATCAATAATTCCAGATCCAGCATCATCTCGGTGGAGAATTTTGGATTTGATAATTTCGTAAACCAGCGACCAACGCAGGCCTTTCAAAGCAAATTCTGGGTATCGGTTTTGATAAAAATCGTACCCACTGGCCTCAATCGCCTTAGGGGTTGCACCTATCGCATACGGGTAGCCCATGATCGCTCCACCCGAGCATCCCCAAATCTCACCAATCTGATCTCTCACACCCATCTGGTCGAGTATCTTGAAAATCGTTGGCATCCCGTACATCCTCAAACCGCCACTTCCCAGGCTCAACACAATATGAGCATCCGGGTCGTTAAACCAAGCCTTGAGATAACTGAACCGCTCCGAAGCATCGGGTTCGGCAAGTTGATACTCAGAGGGATGAGTTTTCCAGGCATAAAGCCGATCCCGACCCGCAATATCAGAAACAAAAATCTGTTCGACAGCAGTTACATCGAGAGTAGATGAAAGGGTTCTCTCTATAGAAGTATTTCGACCCAAATACTCCAGAGAAAAGGCTGGGTGCACCTTTAGAAAAAGATAAATTTCCACAAGCGCCCTCCGATTAGGTGGATCATGGAGCTTGGCGGTGATTCCACTATGAACCCGCTTCTCAAATCCTTTCACCTCAATCTCAGAAAATTCACAAGCAGTGGCTGCCTCTAAACATTCTGTGAGTGGCCGCTCTTTATATAATTGTTGAATAAATTTGTGTGTGTGATCCGAGAAAAAAATCTGGTCAGTTCCATCGTGATAAATCCGGTAGAAATAAGAACGTGCCTTTGATTTTTTGATCAAATGATGAATGTGCTCATCTGCAGGCAGGATGTAATAGACTAGTGGGTGTTTGTGCATATCTGAGTACTATTCGACGCAATGGGTTAATTTTTTAAACACTTTAACTATTGCCCCGCTCAATCGAAAATACCGCAATAAAGTTTGCAACTGTCTAGAACTTGGACAGATTGAAACGTGGAAAAGGTTTTAACCTGGACATACTTTTGGGTCATTTAAAAACATAAATACATAATATTTAAATACTTTTTCATGTTTTCATAAAAAAGCAACTCCTGTGTCGAGTTTGGCACTCCTCTTGCGATGTATAGCCGTGAAGCGGAGTAGTGTTTTATGAAGAGAGTACAAACCACCATCAAATTCCAGTTATCAGCCGCCAGTGCTGCGTTCGCGCTGATCGTGGGTGCAGGAGCCTGCGGCAAGCAATCCTTCTCGGTCACTGAGAGCAAAAGCGAACAAAGCGCACCCGGAAATTACTTTGCCCCCCCAAAAGTCGATATTCTCCTCGTTCAAGATGACACCGGTTCGATGTCAGCCGTTCACGAACAGATTGCTCAGCAAATGCCAGAATTCCTGAATCACTTGACCAGCACCGGCTGGGACTTCCACTTTACGACTGCAAAACTGACTCATGATACCAGCGTCACTCAAATTGCAGGATCCCGATTTGACTCGAACTGGGGCACTGAATGGATTCCTCCTTATCCAGGAGCCAAGCATGACGCCCCCGGTACGATTTCATCTCTATTGTTTAAGAAGCCCTCTCAATTCGGAGCCTTCTTGGCATCGACTGACATCAGCTCAGGCGCAAACGGCGAAGAAAAAGGCCTCGAAAAAATTCATGACTTCTTGAAGAACCGAACCAAGGACACGACTTTCTTGCGCGACGACGCAACCCTAGTGGTTCTGATGGTCGGAAATGGAAACGATACCTCGGGCGTGAAATTTTGCCCTCGCAGCGGCGATGGACTCATGGTTCCCTGCAGTGACGGCAGCTCCGAAAGCAGCCTGAAAAAATTCGAAGAAGATTTCAAAGCCCTCAAAGCACCCGGCCAATTTAAATTCTATGCAGCTGTAGCTGCGCACACCCAGTGCCTCGGCGCCAATGCTTTTGTCGGCACTCGCTACGTCGCTCTAGCTAAAGCAACGGGCGGACAAAATTACGACATCTGTTCTGTAACGGTTTCGAGCGTTTTGGATAACTTGGGCGCCAGCATGAAACAAAGCCGCGGATTGTTCAGAACTCGGTATGTGTTCATCGAAAAAGACGCTGAGCGATCTTCGATCGAAGTCATCAAGTACATCGGTGGCGATCCCAAACAAACGGCCGCGATTCACGAAGACCCGAACAACGGTTGGACCTATGCCGGTAAAGTAGAAAATGTCTACACGATCAGCGAACCAGCCCCTATGAACTTGGCTTCGGGTTATGCGATTGAGTTGCATGGCACAGCGATGCTGCAGGGCGAAGATACCGCTGGAGTGATCTACAAACCCGCTGGCGCAAAAGATTCTGTAACTAAGTAATTTTTGGGTATACTGGAGTCGACCTATGCATGCCTCTTCGAAAAAACTCATCGGATTGTTGATTCTGACTGCAAGCATCTCATCCTGTGGGAAAAAAGCAGCAGATCTTGCTAAAAAAAATGACCCTCTAGCAGGGGAAGAAGTCACCGTCCTAGAGAACTTGGCTGTCGCACCTAAAATCGACATTCTCCTGGCTCAAGGCAATACAGATGCCCTGAAGGACACCAACATCAACATCACCCAACTCATTCCAGGCTTGCTGGACCGGCTGACTGCCTCGGGTTGGAATATTCACTTCACGTCTACCAACATCAGTATTCCCGCGATCACAGACACCACTCACCGAGACCTACCCATCACTCAGATCGCAGCATCTCGACAAGACCCTAATTGGAAAAACGAATGGTCTCCCGAGTATCCGGGACAAAAGGGCGATCAAGTCACTGGAATTATCAAAGACAGCTTATTTAAAAAACCTGCTAACTACAGCGCCTGCGTCGATCCCAACAGCATGCAGCCTCGTGCTGACGACAAAACCACTGGATTACAGGCGATCTATGCCGCATTGACTGCAAAAGTGGATGGCACAGGATTCCTCAGAGACGACGCGATGCTAGCCGTTTGGGTGATTTCATCGCAAGAAGACACCTCGGACACTAATCTGTGTGGCACTGTTCCCTGCAACGATGACAAAGCCGCTTCGAGCCTCCAGAGTTATAAATCACGTCTCCTGGCCCTTAAGTCAGATTCAAAACTCTTCAAAATGTACTCGCTTGTTTCTAAAGCTGACGGCAATTGCCTCAATGGTACAGCCACAGCTGGCACTCGATACAGCTTCATCGCCAAAGAAACCGCCGGTCCAGAGAATGACTACAATCTCTGTATTTTGTCGGTTCAAGACTATTTTGCGTCGCTGCAAATGGAACTCAACAAACTTCGCGGCAGCATGGAAGTCCGATATCTGTTTTTGGGTGCTGAACCAGAACCCACGTCCATCGAGGTTTTCACTTACGAGGGCGGAGATGCCAAGAAAGAGAAGAAAATTCCTCTGGATCAATACAACGGCTGGACCTATGCCAAGAAAGTGGAAAAAGCTGCGATGATTTCCGGACCCGTCTCGATCAACTCAGGTTCAGGCTTTGCCATCGAATTGCACGGCAACGCCAAGATGAAAGCGACTGATATTGCGAAGATCATTTTCCAAACGCCCGAGCAGTTTAAGATCAAGCCTCGTAAAGTGAATTAGCTCTCTGCAATGACGGGCAAACTCACGCGCATGAAAAGTTTTGGGACTTCCGCAGCCAGTTGAATGTGAGTCCGCAATTCTAGCGCTTTTGAAATTGGCTGCATTCCCGCCCCTAATCCCAAAGCCTGTGCCAGTTTCTCCGAAGCCTGTGGTAGCACTGGATAAATCACGACACTGAGAGTTTGCAAAACCTGTAGGCAGGTTCCCAAAACAACCTGGAGACGCTCGAGCTGAGCGGGATCTTTCGCCAAAGCCCAGGGTTTTTGATCGTTGATATACAAATCGGTAGCTGTCACGAGATCCGACCAAGCTTTGAGAGCATTTTGATATTTCAACTCATCAAATGACTGATCCCACGCTGTGAGCATTTCTGCACGCTTAGCCAGCAATGCCTGTTCGGCTGGCCCTTGAGCCGCAGCCGGGATTTCACCTTTGAAGTTTTTTAAACAAAGAGTGATGACCCGCGAAGCGAGGTTTCCAATTCCGTTCGCCAAGTACGCGTTGATACTATTGACATAAGATTCCAGAGTAAACGTCGCATCCATCCCGAAGGACATTTCGCGCAGGAGATAAAACCGCAGAGTCTCCACGCCGTACTGCGCTTCGACATCCAGAGGGCGAATCACGTTGCCCAAGCTCTTGGACATTTTTGTCCCGCCGATCAGCCAGTAGCCATGTACTCGCAATTGCTTGGGCAGAGGAACCTGAAAAGCCATCAGCATCGCGCCCCAGTACACGGCGTGAGTTTTGACGATGTCCTTGGCGATCAGGTGCGTGACCGAACCCCAGAGCTCTGAGTTAAATTTGGCTTTGTCTGGCCATCCTGTCGCCACCAGATAGTTCAAAAGCGCATCGAACCAAACATAGGTCACAAAGCGAGAATCAAAAGGGATCTCAATCCCCCACTGCAGGCGCTCCTTGGGCCGTGAAATGCACAGGTCCTCGAGAGGCTGCTTGAGAAACGACAAAACTTCATTGCGAAAATGCTCCGGTTGAATCGACTGAGGATCGCGAGTGTAATGATCGACCAGCTTCTGTCCATAGCGACTCATGAGGAAGAAATAATTCCCTTCCTTGCGATGCTCGGGCTTGCGCAAGTGATCCGGGCAAAGTCCCTCGGCCGTCAGTTCCGTATCGGTGAGAAATCGCTCGCAACCCACGCAATAATTTCCTTCGTATTCGCGGAACTCGATCTCTCCCTTGTCTTTGAGCATCTGAAGCGCAGCTTGAACCGACTTCTTGTGATTCTCATCCGTCGTGCGATAAAAAATGTCGAAATCCAGACCCATCTTTTGCCAAGTCGATCGAAACTCCCCAGAAACCTCATCTGCCAGCTGCTGGGGGGTCTTGCTCTGCTCCGTGGCCATTCGGGCAATCTTATCGCCGTGCTCGTCTGTCCCTGTGAGGAAGACTACTTGCTCGCCTCTTTGGCGGAGTTGGCGCTTGAGGATGTCAGCTAAAATCGTTGTGTAGCTGTGTCCTAGGTGAGGGCGGGCGTTTACGTAGTAGAGGGGGGTTGTTAGGTAATGGGTCTTCATTTGGTTCAGGATTGACATAGATTTTTTGCTTGTACAATGGGGGAGATGGGGGGAATGGCTTGCCATTGGGTGGGATGCGCTCAGCTAACTCATCGTTCAGGTGCTCGCTAAATTCGCCGTCGTGGCGAATTTGCGGTGCGTTTAGCACCGCCGCTTTGCTCCTGTAAAATTCGCTCCTGCGAATTTCTTTGTGGTGCCCGGGACTGGACTCGAACCAGCATGCTTGCGCGCTCGCCCCTGAAACGAGTGTGTCTACCAATTCCACCACCCGGGCACATTCAAAAGGGCAACGAAGCGTTTTTAGTGTCTTTTTTGACACATGTCTAGTCCTTAGACAGTTTTGGGGCTTTTTTCTTTCCTCATCATTACACAACCCTATGTAATAATAGGATTTTCAAAACCCCTGGGTTGGCACGGTATGTGAATAAGTAAGGTTGTGTATCAGTAGAAGTAGAAGTTGAAATGAGGACGAAGTTTATGAAGAAACAAATTTTTAGTGGATTCAGTATCGCAGTCACCCTCGCGTTGAGTGCAGCAGCCTGCGGAAAATCATCGACCAACAGCAGCGTACCCGCTCCTGGCCCGGTTGCTGCCCCAATGCCGATGGCGCCTGGCCCCATGATGCCTGGACCTGGAATTGCTCCGATGCCCGTAAATCCAGCAGCTCAATGCGTCGGACCTTCGTTTGATGCAGGCGTATTCTGGTACGGAATCAGCGGCGCTAACCAAACGATCATTTACCGATATGTTTTCACGGCACCGCAGACCAACGTGATTGCTGGAAAGTTCATCAACGTCACCAAATCCGGTTACCAAACGAACTATCCGGTCCAAAACTACAATTACCAACCGATGTCGAACATGGGTTACTACAGTTTGTGGAATTCGAATTACGGCACTTTGCCCACTGCTTGGCCGCAACAGCAAGCAACTGGCCCGCAAATCGCAATCCGAGTTTCTCCAACCGCAGCCCCTGGTGCAGCAGATCTACCGAACGTGTTGATCCTGAACCAAGGCAACGGTGGTGTTGGACAAGCCCAGTTCCCACAATCGGGTTACTTAGTGATCGATTACTCGGTACCGAGCTTGTATGGATCACAAATCTACTACGGTTTGAACTTCATGCTTTGCCAATAGCAATCGAAGTCTAGCCCGGTTAAGCTCGGGGTGTGAAGAAATCTAGGCCGCCTAAGAAGCAGCACCACGCACCGAGAGAATTCAGGCATACTGAGTCAAATCCAAATTTAAAAAAACTGGAAGCCCGTCTGGATAAAAACCGGAAGGGCTTCGGTTTTTTGATCTTTGATGGTGACGAAGAAGACGCTTTCCTGCCCGCTCACATCGCCCAACGATTTTTCCACGGAGACCGTGTATCGGTCTCGCTAGATCGACGAGGCGAAGTCGAAGACTGTCAGCTGATCGAACATCGGATGAAAAAACTCGTGGGACGCTATCAAGGCGACCACTGGCTGCTTTTTGAACGCAAAAATGCACGCGAGGAAATTCGAATTCCCAGACCCGGCAAAGCCAAAATGGGCGATTGGCTCTTGGTCAGTCTCAACTTCCACGAACGTGGCCCCTATCCGGTCATGGCGGATATCATTCAAAACTTCGGCAAGGACCTCCCCGCCTCGTCCGATCTGCCCATTATTTCTGCTGAATTTGGATTGGATGAAGATCATTCCGATGCAGCTGTGAAACAAGCAGAAGCCTACAAACTGGACACGTCCGATCCCAGACGCAAGGATATGCGCGATATTCCGTTCATCACTATCGATGGTGAAGATGCGCGGGACTTTGACGACGCGATTTTTGTCGAACGTGCGAAGGATGAGTGGGTTTTGTGGGTCGCCATTGCGGATGTCAGTCATTACGTCAAAGAAGGTACACCCCTGGATCAAGAGGCTTTCTCCCGAGGAACCAGTGTTTATTTCCCGGAGCGTGCGTTTCACATGTTGCCTCGTGCGTTGTCTGAAAATCTTTGCAGCTTACGCCCTCACGAGCCCAGGTTAGCGATGGTCGCAAAGATCCACTACGGATTGAATGGGAAGCCGGGCAAAACCGAGCTTTTTGAAGCGACGATTGAGAGCCGGCGACGCGCGACTTACAACGAGATTCATAAAGAATATTTGGATAATCACAAATCCCCGAAGTGGGAATTCGCACCTCATTTTGAACTCTACGAAATCATCAAAAAAGCTCGGCATCAACGGGGCTCGATTGATTTTGACCTGCAAGAGATCAAGGTTCGCGTCGACAAAAACGCAGAGCCCGTAGAGATCGAAGTTCGCGAGCGACTGGAATCCCATCGCCTCATTGAGGAATTCATGATCGCAGCCAACGAGGCGGTCACGGAGTGGATGCTCAAACGCAAAAATCTTTTTATTTTTCGTGTTCACGAAGATCCGGACGCACGATCATTCCAAAAATTTCAGCGACTTGCTAAGAGCTTGGGGATTAACTTCCACCTTCTCAAAGACCAAGCAGCCACTCCCCAGCAGTTTTCTGCTTTGCTGAAACAAATCGAAGGCCACCCTGCCCAGGCCGCTCTCAACTCCGCACTCCTTCGCTCCATGAAGCAGGCGATCTACAGCGCTGAACACTCGATCCACTTTGGACTCGCTTCGAACGGTTATACGCATTTTACAAGCCCGATTCGACGCTACCCCGACTTGATTGTTCACCGCCTGCTCCGCGCTGCATTGAGAAACGAGGCGATGAAAGGAAAATCCGTCCAAGCCCTGCTCGAAAAAGTCGCCACACACTGCAGCCAACGCGAACGAATCGCTGCCGAAGCCGAAAGAGAATCCATCAAACTCAAGCAAGTCAGAGCCCTCAAAAAACATACGGGCGATGAGCTACCGGGAAAAATCACGGGACTCGTCGAGAGCGGATTCTTTGTTCAACTTCTGAATCCCGTGGCCGAGGGTTTTGTACACAAAGACACGATAGGTGACGACGTCTACTTCTTTGATGAAGACAAAATGATGCTCTACGGCCGCAGGAAACGCCGGATGTTCCGCATCGGGGACCCTGTCATCGTCAAAATCGTTTTGGCCGATGTCGAGCGACGGAGAACTGACATGGCGTTGATTTCTGCCCACGGGAAAAATTCTACCGATCGGAAAAAAGCACCGCATTGACAGTGCGATGTTTCAACCAGAAACTAAAAATAGCGCATGAAAATCATTAAACGCAGCCTACAAATCGGCCAAGCGGTAAAGAATGTCCACCGCCTACGCCAAATCCTGGGCGTACTCGCCAAGTACGGATTCGGTGATGTCATCAACCGCATGAATCTGGGACGTTACCTTCCTGATCGATTTCTCTCTCGATTTGAAGTCAGCTCCGAGGTCAGCACTGCAGAGCGACTGCGCCTAGCGTGCGAAGAGCTCGGGCCCACCTTCGTCAAGCTCGGGCAACTCATGTCAACACGCCCCGACCTCATCCCCGACGAATTCATCGAGGAGTTCGTCAAACTGCAAGACAATGTGCAGGCCATTTCGTACGAGGCCGTGCGTGAGACTGTTGAAAAAGAACTCGGCAAGACACTCTCTGAGGCCTTTGTCAGTTTTGACGAAAAACCCCTCGCTGCTGCCAGCATCGCGCAAGTCCATTCGGCAGTCATGCACAATGGCGAACTCGTCGTTGTCAAAGTCCAACGTCCCGGAATCGAAAAAATCATCGATACCGATGTTTCACTCCTCGCCTTCCTCGCCGGGCTTCTCGAAAAATACGTTCCAGAAACCCAAATCGCCAGCCCCAAAGTCATTGTGGAAGAATTTTTCAGAACCCTCTCCTACGAACTCGATTTTTTCATCGAAGCCAACAGCATCGCAAAAATCGCCGAGAACATGGCCTCGATCCCAGACATTGTTCTCCCCAAAGTCTATCGCACCCATAGTACACAACGGGTATTGACTCTGGAGCGTTTCGAAGGGATCCGGGTCAATGATCTGGAAGCCATCGACAAAGCCGGCATCGATCGCAAACTCATTGTGGAACTCGGAGCTCGAGCATTTTTCAAATCCATTATGATCGATGGTCTTTTTCACGGCGACCTGCATGGGGGAAATCTTTTTGTACTCCCGGGCAATCGATTGGGAATCATCGACTTTGGAGTCGTGGGTCGGCTCTCAGCTAAATCTAGAGAACGTCTCGCCACGATGATGATGGCTTTGCTCACCGAAGATTTCGAAACACTCTGCTACCAATATGCAGAACTCGGCGTCACGAGCGGCTTCATCGATTTTGAATCCTTTCAGCGCGAGGTCCAAAACGTTTTGTCACCTTACATGGGACTGGCCATCAGTGATTTCAACTCAGGCCGTGTACTCATCGAAGCCACCAAAATCGCCACCAAGTACAATATCAAAGTCCCTGGCGATTGGATGCTGGTTTTCAAAGCGATCCTGACGGTCGAGGGAATGGGTCGCACGCTCTATCCTCAATTTGATCTGATGGAAACTGGCCGAGAGCTGGTCAAGGACCTGATCAAAAACCAATACTCCATCCAGAAAATCAGCAAGGACCTGCTCTGGGTCGCCAAGGACGTCGCTGCGCTATTGCAGGTTCTCCCTCGCCAAATCCGTTGGATGTTCCGCAAGTTCAACAGCAATGATTTTGCTTTCGAGGTCAAATCTCCAGACCTACAGGACATTCGCAGGCAGTTGGATACCAATGGCAGACGCGTCAGCCTCAGCGTAATTATTGCTGGGCTCGCAATTGCAGGGAGCATTGCTACGCTGAACCCGAACGTTCCTCGATACGTTTTGGGCTACCCCACCATCAGTCTTTTGTTTTTTGTGATCTCGGGATTTTTTATGTTTTTGCTGTTTTTGAGGTCATTCCGCTAGTGACCAGAAAAAGCACCCGCTGTTTTGACCATGCCTAAAAATATAACACCAAAACTACCCAGCATACCCATTTGGCCCGGTTTTGAATCATCTGGAACAGGATCTCGTGCCATCGTCCCGCCAGCCTGCCTCATATAAGTCGCAACTCTCGACTTCACTTCGCCTTCCTCACCGATCGGGACACAAACATGATTGGATGTTCGTGAATTTTCAAAATAGGAACTCCTGCGGCTCCGGTCAAAAATTCGAAAAGTGCAGCGCACTCCTGAGCTCTCACCCTGCAATGGAAGCGCGCGAGTGACGATTTGTCGCCGGTTTTGGCTTGGAATAGGGGCTTCAGAGCTATCGGAAGTGGTTACATCAGCAAAACTCACACCTACTGAACACGTTTGTCCACTGGGAATAATAATTGGCAAAACCTTGCCACCAAATCGTCCTGACCTGAAATCAGTCGTTTGGACAGTTCCTGGGTTGGTTCCTCGCCGGGGAGTATCTTTCACCACTGTGGTTTTTGTTTTCCAAGCGCATTCTTCCTCAGGAGCAGGCAACGATGGAAAATACTCTCGTAGGTCATGCATCAAACGAAACAATGCGGATTCGCGCTCAAACGCTTCTCTCTTTAAGCATTCCACACAGTGCTGCTGATCACATTTCTGGCTCGATTTGCGGCAATAAACCGTGACGCTTGCACCTTTAGAAAACAAATCTGTATCCACATCCCCGCTGACATCCAATTCAACTTCAATCAACGAAGCTGCAGGTGTGGTATCCGCTACGCAAATTGCAGACAGAAAAAAAGCAGAAGCGAGTATGTGTGCCAAACACTTCATACTCGCTTCTCGGCTCGAATCGAAAAAAACTCAATCGTTAAACTAACGACCGTCAAATCAATGACTGCGTATTGGAATCAAGGACTCCACCACGCGATTGACGGCCTTGCCGTTCATGCTGCGAACATGGATCAGGTAATGCCCCTCAGCCAATTTGCCCAATTGCAATGGCATGCGAAACGGTTTGATTTGCTGAGCACACATGACGCCCGTTTTGATTGTTACGATTGGCAACACCACATAGACATCCTTGATTTGCTGAATTTTCACCTGTGAAGGATTCAGCTCCATGCAAGAAGACGTCAGCACACCTTCGACAGTCACCACAGTGTTCTCTCGCGAATCCACTACATCCGGAATGCTCATCGACGACACACTGGCATAAGGGAGACTGTCAATCGTGGGGGCTTTTGAGCGCTCCACATTCACTGCAATGCTGTTATTGCCGGGGTTCTGACCTTGTTTATCGTAGTCAAAACTATAGTCCCCGACCTGAAGTTGGCCAATCGACACCTCCGTCGTGAACGGAATCGCAAGCTGCATGTGAGGAGGCATTGGACCATCCTGCATGCACACGCCATCTTCTCGTTTGATGGCGAACTGACGGATGCGATAAGAATTGCCCGATTCACGTTGCAGCTCATGCCTGCCCAATGTGTAACATGCGTTCGGCAACATGCCATGGATCACCACTTGCACATTGTCGTTGTCATCGAATCCGCGCATCGGAGCAAAAGCCTCTTCGACCTTCACTTCGACTTCAGCCTGACTCGCTCGGGCGTTTGAACCCGCAACTACGCTAGCAGCCATCGCCAAAATTCCAAAAACTACCTTCGTTGATCTCATTTTTCCCCCTTTTTCTACGTTTTTGTGAGTAGTACAAATCCAGACGAAGCAATAACTGGGCCAACGCTTGAGCGCAAGGGATACAACATAAATATAATTAAAAAACGGGACATTTTGAGTCATTTAGGGACATTTTTAATGGAAAACTTGACGTTCGTGAAATCCAAATGCAAATCCATTTAGATTGTATGAATAAAATCTCTGCGCTTCTCTTTTTTGTGCTTTTTTCGATGCCCGCACTTTCCAACGCAAATTCGATTTTAGAAAAAAATCCGGGTAATTTAGTCATCATTACTTTAGACGGTGTGAGATGGCAGGAGTTTTTTCAAGGCGCCGATCCGAAACTCGGATTCTCATCCAAAAATACAGCCGCGTTTCCTTTGTTCTGGAAAAAATACGCCGCACAGGGCGTGGTGTTCGGTAACAAACTCAAAGGAAGCTTGATGCAAGTAGCGGGACTACCCACTAGCCTGCCCTCGTATCAAGTCATGTTCACGGGACAATCGTCTTGTTTCAATAATTTCGTTTGCATGCCGGGAGATTCTGATTACATGCGAATCACCGAGCCTTCTCTTTTTGAAAACATTCAAAAAGCCCTGCATTTGTATTCCAAAGATGTCGCGGTCATCGCTTCCTGGGACAAAATCCCTCTTGCAGTCGAGCAGAAAGTCGGCGGGTTTTTTATCAATGCAGGCGCTGTTCCATGGGATGACCAATCGTGTGATCCCGCTATTGACGAAGACAATCCGGAGAACAGCCGCCCGGAAAATCAGCCCAGCTGGGGTTCGCGCTATGATCGATACACGATGAAGTACGCACTTCATTACCTTCAAAAATACCGTCCCAGGCTTTTCTACGTTTCTCTCAATGATACTGACGAATGGGGCCATCTAGACAACTACTCCAACTACATTGAAGCCATGCGAGAGCAAGACCGCTTCATTGATCAGCTCTTTGTGACCCTTAAAAAAATGGGCAAGTACGGCGAGCAAACCACCGTGCTGATCACCACCGATCACGGCCGCGGAAACGGTTCCACCCAAGATTCACAGTGGTCCAATTGGACGATGCACAAACCCTGGTTGCCCGAATCACGCGATGTATGGATGTACATCCGGGGCCCCCAAATCAAGCCGCTGGGGAGCATCTCCAATCACCCTAGCTTTACACATTCTTTGATTAAGCCATTCGTGGAGCGGGCTTTTGGTTTGCCCACCGAAATCTCCGAGACTGATCGGTTGATTCTGCGGCTGATCACGGATTGAAAGAGCTGGTATAACGTATTATTTTTACATCATGAAACAAGCAATTTCACTATCCGAACTCCTCAAAAAAAACCAATTTCAAAAAACCATACACCCTAAACTTGCCCAGGTAGTGCTCGAAGAGCTTCAACTCAAAATGCTGAGAATTCAACAGGGGTTATGGCACCAAAAAGGACGCGCAATTATCATTTTTGAGGGGTTCGATGCAGCCGGAAAAGGAGGAGCCATCCGTAGACTGGTAGACAACCTTGACCCCAGAGGCTTTCAAGTTCACGCGACTCGAGCCCCGACTCAAGCTGAACAGGAAAAACACTATTTGCATCGTTTTTGGTCTCGACTTCCCTCGCCCGGATCCATTGCGATTTTTGATCGATCTTGGTACGGGCGTGTCCTGGTCGAACGAGTCGATGAACTGATTCCAAAATCCCGCTGGAAAGCCGCCTATCAAGAAGTCAATGAATTCGAAAACCTGCTGCGAAGCGACGGAATTCACCTGATCAAAATATTTCTAGCGATCGATAAAAAAGAACAGCTCAAACGATTTGAACAAAGGTTAAACGATCCATACAAACAATGGAAACTAACTCAAGCCGATCTAGATGCTAGAAAAAAGTGGGAACACTATGTGAAAGCCATGGATGAAATTCTAGAAAAAACGCATCGGCAAGAATCTCCCTGGCACATCATTGCTGCGAATGACAAACCCTTCGCGAGGAACGAGGCCATTCGTGTCGTTACCAATCATCTCAAAAACTATGGACAGTGGATGGAAAGCAAGGCTGCCGTGCGAGAAGCTAAGTCCATTCACGCAGCACTTCGTACACTCAAAGATACTTAGACGGTAATTTCAGTTGAGCTTGAAGGTTATTCTCCGCCGTCACAAATAAAGTTGAATTACCATGCGCGATCAGTTTTCCATCAGAAGAGAAAACCTGCGCATCCGTGTAACTGAGCGATCTGCCGGGTTTGACTTCACGGCCTTCCACAATCAATCGTCCCGCACCTGCTGGAACCGCGCGCAGATAATTCAGCCTGAGATCAACATTCAACAAGCCGCTCGTCTCCGGAATCGAAAAATAGCCGCTCCAATAGGTAGCCGTATCAATCAAACTCGCAATCACTCCGCCGTGAACCAGACCCAGCGGCTGAAGATGCTTTCCGTCGACCACCAGCTCCAGCTTGCACCTGCCTTGATCAATCTCCAGCATCTTCATGGAGAGCAGATTGGGAAACTGCGCCTCGTTCACCATCTGAATAATTCTTTGGGCATGATCGGGATTTACTTTTTGGTTCATCAGCACCCTGCGATGCTAAAGTATATAGAAAATTTTCGCAAGAAGCTCTAAGGGATAATCTGACCCTCAAAATCCACAAAGCAACAATATAACTGCGGTATTTGGCGGGTTTGCATCCTGGGTTGTTTGGGACTGTTTTAGGGGGTTTTGGGGTCTTGTGTTCCCAAAATGTTCTCAAATTTTTAACTATTTTCAAATTGAAGGTAGAGATACAGAACGAACCAAACGTGTATTACAATAACATTCATGTCCGAATTCAAAGCTAAAATCGACCCGAAACAAATCGTTGGCACTTGGAGTTTGGTGGACCATGGCTATGTTGGACAAGATGGCTTATTTGCGCGGACAGGCCAAAATATGATCGGACAACTCACCTACACCAGTGATTTTTCGATGAATGTGTTGATCACTAAAACAGCGTCTCCAACGTCTTTAGAGGACATCATCGCATACTCAGGAAAATTCTCTCTACAATCAGGAAAAGTCTTGCATCACATTGAGGTTGCATCAAATATTTCAAGAGTCGGAACAATCGAAGTCAGGCAACTGGAGTTTCAGGATAAACACTTGATTCTGAGGTCGGAACCAACCAATCAGGGATACTTTGAAATAACTTGGCAACAAAAATAGTATATTTTCTATGCAACCAGACAACAGAGTGAAGCTAGTTGAGCGACAGCTCGCTGCCTACAACCGAAGAAACCTCGAGGAGTTTATAGGTTGCTACCATCCCGACATAATCGTGGTTCGGCTCATTTCCACGACTGATGTTTGTCGAGGAAAAGCGGAGTTCATCGAAAAATACCAACCCTCTTCGACTCCAGTCCTGAACTTCATTGCGAGTTAAAAAATAGAACTGTGCTTGATTTCAGCATCATTGATGAAGAATGGGTTACTGGAGCAAAAATATTTCCTGGCGGCCTACACACCATGGCTATCTATAGATTCCGTGATGGACTCATTGATCGAGTGTGGTTTACGAACTGACGGGCTTGGATTTTGAAATTTTCCAACGAACCATATCTATTTCTTTACGAATATCGCGAAGCACTTCCCAGTCCTTGGGTTTTTCAGAAATTTTACATGCACGAAGTAATGCTGCTTCCATTTCAGAAGCACGTCCCTGATACCCCAACGCCCTTGCATAAAAAAAATAGGAATTGAACCATTCTGAATCCACAGTAAAAAAACTAAGCCAAGCTCTTTCGGATCTCTTGGCCCAACGTAAACAAAGTTTGCGACGTTCTTGTTGACCATACTTTTTTGCAAGCATTGCTGCTCCCACCCCTTGCGCATAATAGGCTCGTTTAATACCTCGCCTGACTTGCTCTCGTCCTAGTAGGTACTGTTTGTAGGGCTGATGGGAAAACCAATAGTACTCATTTCTAATACCTGCTCTCAAATTTGGAGAGACTGAACGTAATTTTTTAAGCAGCTTTTTCAATTTCAGCGCAGCCGACTTGTGTCTGGCCTTGATTTCAGCTGAAGTGCATCCCGTGTCGTCTTCCGCAGAAAGTACGGCTTCATGGTATGCAAAAAGCAATATATTTGGATATTTTTCACTGAGGGTTTTGGAGAGTTGATGGGCTTTTTTATACTCAGCATTGTTACTCAAATTACGAATCTTGAGTGCAAATTTTTCGATTTCGGACTGAGAAAGCAGCGCTGTCATTTAAAATAAGCTTGGGCCGTAGAGATCTATTTGTCCATCGTAAGCAATGCGAGTCTAAAGCTCAGCAGGACGAGCAGCAATTCCACTTTGTTTCGACTGCGGTTTTGTCTCGCGCTGGTCAGAAGGATCTTTTTGAGCTGCAGCTTGCAGTGGCTCGTAAACATAAACATCCAAGTCCGGAATCGAACCCAGGTACCGATCAATCAACGGCCTCACATCAGACCAGTTCAACCCACCATTGCCACATCCCAAGGGAGGCATCGCAATCGACTGGATCGACATCTCGTCATAGTGAGCAGCCAAGTACTTGAGACCATCTTCGATATCTTGAAGCCGTGAATTTTCTTTCCAATGACGCTTAGTGGGAAAATTCAAAACCTGCACTCGATCGTCTTCCCACAAATAAGGTTCTCCAGGTTTTACTCCACCCTGATCGCACCGAGTTTTGTAGTCACTAAAAAGAGCTGGGTAGCGGTTCTTAAATTCGAGAGCAACACCCTTACCCATCACGCCCACACAATTCACCGTGTTGGTCAGAACCTGTGCCGGGGATTTAAAAATGTCGCCACTGACGTATGTAACCAAAATAACCGCCTTTCAACGCGACGGATTATGGACTGATTTCTCTTGCGGCAATTCCAGAAGATGATGGCGGCAACACTTTGCTCTTGGATTCTTCATTTTCATTTTGAGGGATGGAATCCGCACCCAGAAGATCAAAGGTGTAGCAAGTGAACTCCCCTTCGGTAAAGGTGGCGTCCGAATTTCGGACTACAGATATATCCGTCCAACCCATCATTTCAGAACGACGAATGGCCGACGCTTGAGCCTCCTCGAATACCTGCAATTCAGTGAGCCCATATTTATCTTTAATTACGAAGGAATCTAGCTTCTTTACAGTTGCCATCGCTCCTATTTTTATGCGATTTCTCTGATTTTAACAAGGGTACAGATTCTTAAAATGCCAACCACAAGTAATCCATCAGATTTATTTAGAAAGGGACGGAGCGACTTATCCAACTTTCTCGTACATCTGACAAAAAATGGCAGCTACGAGGAGTATAAGCCATTCGATGCCAACCCAGGCAGTTACTTATTCGGGAATAGCCGCACACTCAATGCAGAAGACTCCCTAAAAGATATACTCACCCATAAGCCGACCCCAGCTATTTTGGCACGAGCTCCTTTTGGTCATTTCAAATTCAATATCGATGTTGGGTTTAAAAAACGTGGTAGTGTACCGCTGGACTGGTTAAAGTGTGTTTGTTTTTCCGAAACTCCGCTGCGTGAGCTCAAATCGTTTTATACTGCAACTCAGGATCCAAAAAATGCTAATCTCAAGCTCAATAAATATCAAAAATTTGGGTTAGCTTTTTCTACTGAGTTTGTTCGTACAAAAAATGGTCATCCCGTATTTTACTTTGATTCCAGAAGAACTGATATGCTTGCGGCACTGGATGCGATGCCACACTTAGGAACACTTTCAACGTGGAAATCACTACTGCCATTATTTGAACAGTATGGACCCAAACTCCACACCACAGATCAAAGGGAAATTGATTTCCGATGGGAACGAGAATGGCGAGCTACTGACCACTTTTCTTTCAACCTGAATCAGGTTGCCTTCGGATTGTGTCCTGAAGAAAAGATCCCCTTCTTCCAAAAGCTTGTTAACAATATTTTTCCCTTTGTCGATCCAGACTGGACTACCGATAGACTAACAAACGAATTGAAGTCTGGAGGCTGGAGCGCTCTTGCTCACGCCCTTTGATCCGGCTCTTCACGGGAAAAAGAATGTTCCCAATTTTGAAATTAGCAAAGTGGCGGAGACGCGAGGGCCACGAAGGCCCGAGCGCCCGGCTCCGCAAAAGCGGAGCTCCGCCACTGGAAGTGGCGGAGAGGGTGGGATTTGCCCTCCGACTCCTTCGCTTCACGCTCAGTCGTCTCCGGGCCGGACAATTTTCTAAATCAGGCATCCTGCCTGATTTGCTGCGCTAAACGCTAGCGCGTTCATCGCAGCCGAAAATTCTCGTTCAAATCCCACCCTTAACTTCGGCAAAGAAGTTGTTCAAACAATGTCTAATTTTTCGAGAAATATTTGGGTTATGGCGGAGAGGGTGGGATTTGAACCCACGTTACCGGTTAAGGTAAACACGCTTTCGAAGCGTGCTGTTTCAACCACTCACACACCTCTCCTTTTCATCACTAGCGACAGAGAATATTGGTTGATCCTGGGCATCTAACATACCCTAACCGTGGACGTCCACCCCCTAGCGATAATCTGCTCAAATCTGTGAGGCTCGATTTGGAAGGAAACCTTCCGTTTGCATAGTCACAGGCTGTCTGTGGATGCTGATTTGGAATCAAACCTTCCAAATCCGGGATCACAGATTTGGGGTCGACTAAATAATTTGGTCCCGGGACCAAATCCGATTATGCTTTGATCAAATCACCCATGGAGGGGTTATAAAATGCTGCTCATTCTATCATTTTTTATACAATCCGTTTCTGCCAGTCCAAATCCAGAGTCACTCCGTCTCATCCAAACCCAGCCCAACATCCGAGAATGGATGACCTCCGATCAAATCACCCAGCTCTCCCAGCAATCCCACGATCAAGGCCACTGCGGAGGATTCATGGACGTAACCGAGCATCAGGACACACTCAGCGACCTTGAACTCCAGCCCTTTTTCAGCTTCACCGGTAAAAAACCCAGCATTCCTAGCATCGTCAACCCACTCCTTAAAAAAATCTCCTCCACACAAATGGAACAGACAGTCCGCGAACTCTCGGCATTTCAAAATCGCTATTACGATGGGGCCTCAGGTGTAAAATCCTCCGAATTCATCCAGTCTCGCTTCCGCGCCAACGCCAAACCTCGCACCGACATTCAAGTCGAATCAGTCACTCACTCCTTCCAGCAGCCTTCCGTGATCGCTCGAATCCCCGGCACCGATCCCAAGCTCTCCAAAGAAATCATTGTCATCGGTGGTCACCAAGACTCCATCAGTATGGACAATTGGTTCCCCAGCCCCAGCGACCGCGCTCCCGGTGCGGATGACAATGCCTCGGGCATGGCGACAGTCCTCGAAGCTTTTCGTGTTTTCAGCCAATCCGGACTTCGCCCCCTACGCACAATTGAATTTATGGCCTACGCGGGCGAAGAGCGCGGACTGCTTGGCAGCCAAGACATTGCTCAACGCTACAAGCGCGAAGGCAAAACCGTCGTCGCTGCATTTCAACTCGACATGACGATGTTCCCCGGCGCTAGTCGCAAAATGACTTTCATCATGGACAACACGAACGCTGATCTCAGCCGGTTCACCCAATCTCTCGTCAACGCTTATGTGCACATCGCATGGGGCGAAGGTCAATGCGGCTACGCTTGCAGCGATCACGCCAGCTGGACTGCCGCGGGATATCCGAGTGTGTTTCCGTTTGAAGCCGCGATGAACGAACGCAATAAACACATCCACTCGGCCGACGATACGCTGGATATTTTGGATGCGGCCTACGGAGCAAATTACGCAAAGCTAGCACTGGCTTTTGCGATCGAACTCTCAATGGTGCGTTAGCTTTTCAAAATTTGGGCAAAAAAAAGCCGTCCTGGAATATCCAGGACGGCTCTCAAATTCAACAATCCAAAATCTACCAGAATTTTTTGTTAGCAAAAATTTCTTTGGTGGTTTTTGGGAAAGACCAGCGAGGCTTCTTAGAAGCTGGGCGGGCTTTCAACATGATTTCTTGGCCAGTGAAAGGGTTTTTGCCTTTGCCAGCTTTACGAGCTTTTACTTCACCGCGACGCATGGTTCCGATGATGGGGAATTTCACGCGCTCGCCGCTAGCAGCGAGTTTTGCACCTTTCAAAAAGGTATCTTCCAAAACTTTCTTCAGTTCTGAACGCTTAATCTTTACTTCGCCTTTGCGAGTAACGACTACGGTTTTGGTGAGAGAGTCTGTCATTTCATTGATGATCGAAAAACGTTTTGCTTTTTTTGCCATAAGATTTTTTAAAATCTCCTTCTGCTGATAGTTGTAAGAGCGTTCTTCGAAGACGACAACTGTTTTTTTTAAAAAAATGTCCATTGCATGCTTTTTTTGCCCGAAAGATAGCATTTTTTTTTGTTTCAAGTACTATCACCTTCACTATGAGATTCGTCACTTATTTGAATTCAGCGAAAAAACATTGCATTGGTCTTCACACGGGCGCCATGGGATCAGGACTCATCATCGATCTTTCTTCCGGGCTTGAAATTTTAAAAATACAAGAAACGCCCACAAATATGCTTGATTTGATCGAAAAATCAGATCATTGGCTCCCACTCTGCCAAAAAATTCTTCAAGCACACTCCGAACAACGACTTACAAACAAGGCGGTTTTTCAAGAAAAATATGCGAAATTAGTTTCTCCGATTCCTCGTCCGCTCTCGATGCGCGACGGCTACGCATTTCGTCAACATGTCGAATCTGCGCGAAAAGGCCGAGGAATGCCGATGATACCGGAGTTTGATCTCTTCCCAGTGTTTTATTTTACTAATCACCTGGCGGTCACGGGACCCGGCGATATTCCTGTTCAAGAAAAAGCACGCGAGCGGCTCGACTTTGAACTCGAGGCCGCAATCGTGATGGGCAAATCAGGAAAAAATATTCCGGCTTCGAAAGCAGACGATTATATTTTTGGCTACATGATCATGAACGATTGGTCTGCACGCGAACTCCAGACTCAAGAAATGAAAATGAATCTGGGACCTGCCAAGGGAAAAGATTTTGCGACATCGCTGGGGCCATACCTAGTCACACGCGACGAATTGCAATCCGTAGCGATCCCTAGTCCACACGGAGAAAGACACGATCTCGGAATGCGCGCATATATTAACGACAAACAATTCTCGAGCGGCAACCTCAAGGACATGAACTGGACCTTCGCTCAGATCCTCGAGCGCGCAAGCTACGGAGTTCTTTTGCAAGTCGGCGAAGTGATTGGTTCAGGCACGGTCGGAACAGGTTGTTTGATGGAACTCAACCTCACGAAAGTCACCGACAATGTTTGGCTCAAACCGGGGGACATCGTTCGGCTGGAAATTGATCAGCTGGGAACTCTGGAAAACCGCATCGTCGCTGTATGAGTTTGAAGCAAGCTCCACTCACTCTCTACCACTACTGGCGCTCGACATCGAGTTGGCGAGTACGATGGGCTCTCGCTCACAAAAATATTCCCTGCAAATATGTGGCGATTGATCTGCTCAAAGGAGAATCCGAAAGTCCTGAGCACCTCAAGCGAAATCCGCTAGGATACGTGCCCGTACTCGAAATTCAAGGAACCTTCATTGCCGAGTCCATGGCGATTTTGGATCTATTGGAAGAGTTGCATCCTGAACCCGCTTTGCTGCCCTCGGATCCCATTCGTCGCGCACAGGTTCGGCAGCTCGCAGAGATGATCAACGCTGATACACAGCCGCTGCAAAATATGAATCCGCAGTTTTTGCATTCGGACGATCCGGAAAAAAGAAAGCAATGGGCGCAGCATTGGATTCAAAATGGGCTGAGCGCCTATGAGCTTGTTGTAAAAACCACTGCCGGAAAATTTTCAGTGGGTGATGAATTGAGTTTCGCAGATCTTTGCGTGATTCCACAAATGTACAATGCACGACGATACGAAGTTTCACTCGATTCTTGCCCCACCCTGCTTAAAATCGAGTCCGAGTGCAAAAAACTCCCCAGCTACCTCGCGGCAGAACCCGATCGTTTTCAGCCTGCGAATTGATCCACTAGTTCAATCGAAATTCCACCGGAACCGTAAAATCCCAACGTACTAGTTTCAATTCCGCGGGAATCGGCTTGAACGAGGCAAGGCGCCTCACTGTGGCAAGAGCAGCTTCGTTCAATCGCTCGTAAGGAGAAGCTTCCAACAGCCGGACTTCTTCGATTTGGCCATTCTGGAGGACACGAAATCCAACGATGACTTTGCCTTGTTGTCCCAACATTTTTGCTGCCGAAGGATAGAGTTTATTGGATTCCAGAGCTTCGCGAAGCTCAGCAACGTATGAGTCCAGCACAAGTTGTCCTGAACCTGAAAGTGTAGAACTCTCTAGAGATCCAACACCCGCGCTCGCACCTGATGAATTCTGATTTTCAACAGCAGTAGGAGCAGCAGCTGCCGCTACTTCTGGCTGCGCTTGGGCAATAGGAACACGTCCTTGAGAAGATATACGAGTTGTTGTTTTTTGAGAATGGGATGGGATTAAACTCAGGCCTACTTCGCCAGGGACCCTGATCATTTGAAACGAACGCGGCACTTGAAAAACCACAAATCCCATCAGCAAAAGCAAGTGCAGCGCAACACTGATGAGCAGAGGATGATTAAAACTGACCTTGAATTCCGACATAATACTCACGACCCCTGAGCGGTCCCCAAACGTGGGCCGTTTTCAGATTGCCTTGCGCATCATAATACAAGGGCGACTCTTTTGCCACCTGAAGCGTGTTGAGTAGATTTTTAATTCCCATGTAAATTTTGAGATTACGATGAATTCCGGCGGCTTTTGTGAGCCTGAAGTCCAAGGTGGTGTAAGTCGGGGCATTTAACCGCTTAGGCTCCGTGGCAAATTTTCCATCCCAGCGCGAATATCGGTCCGTGTAGCCGTAGCTACGCAAATCTCTGGATCCCACTGTGATCGCAGTCGTTGTAATTCCCCAGCCCCCACCCTCGTAATCGGCGATCAGACGCGCTCGATCTTCGATGGCTGCTGCCGGCAAGGCTTTTTTGTATCGATCATCGTAGAAAAATTTCTCGTATCCCCCGGAGACAGAAAACTCCTGGGTCAGGTGGTATCCCAAAAGCCCATCCAAGGACTGAACGAAGTGATTGCCGCCATCGTTGACCCAAGTGGGTTGTCCGAAATCTTTGCGATTCACATAGGCCATTCGACGAATCCGCGTCCAGTTGGCTGATGCAGATCCAAAAACCGTTTCTTGCTCCAACGCCAAGCTGTACGCTGCGGAATCTGCTTGCTCGACGTTATTGAGGCGATTACTCAAAACCAAATCCGGCTCTGCCGCCAAGAAAGTCACTGGAGCTCGATAGCCTTGACCCACTGAAAATCGGGAAACTAAGACTGGCAAATGCGTCCATTTGAGCAGGATCCTGGGAGAAGCCACCCACTTTGCAATCTCGTAATCCTGCGCCGTGCGGCCTCGCCAGTTGAGCATAAGGTAATCCCCGCGGATCGCGCTCGAAAGCTCCAAAGCCTCGGTGAGTTTCCAAATATCTTGGGCGTACAATCCCATCGCGATTAAATCCAAGTCGTCCTTGGGAATTCCGAGTGCGGTGAATAATCGATAAGATTCGGAGCGCAAGTGTTCTCCCCGAAAATACGTCCCGGCCGTCAAAAGGTGCGCCGCCCCCACTGCTCGATTAAATTTTAAATCAAGGTAATTGATTTTGTCTTTGTTCGAGTAGTCATGACCCTGATAAACCGAATCCTGATTCTGGCCCGCAGCACTTCCAGTCAGTTGCAAATTAAAATCATTGCTGAATTCATGAGTCCATCGTTCGGTAATTTCAAACCGAGTGATCGCGATCGATTCCAGGATCAGACTTTTGGGTCCTGTGTAACGCTTGCTCACATTCCCATCTTCGAATCCGGTGGCTGTACCTGTATTGGAAAGCGATCCAAAAACTGAGTCATTAGTTGGGCCTGCATTGCGCACGCCCTGCAGGTAAACTCCTCGGACATCAAAATGATCTCGCTCCGTAAAATCATTCGTCACCTTAGCCAGCATCGAAAAATTCCGATGCGACGGAGATTCAGTCACCTGATTGTGATCCGCATCCCAATAGCCTTGCTGGTGAAACTGCCCGGCGAGAACCACTCGGCGTTTGCCAGTGGGATCGACGCCAGTGCCTAGGATCGAGAGCGCGCGATAGTCTTGATTCCCGATCGAGAAATCATAACCCACGCGGGTTTCCTTCGCCGCATGAGTGACCAGATTGACCGTGCCTCCGATGGCCTCCGGGGACAAAAGCGAAGGGCCGGTTCCTCGCGTAACATCGACTCTTTCGAGAGCCGCAGTGGGCAGCAAATCCAAGCCATAAACGCTGGAGATAAAACTTTGAATGGGCACGCCGTCGATCAGGACCGTAGTGTACTCGCCTCGCAATCCGTTGATCAGGATACGCTGGCGGCCGCTGGCGGAATCTATCACCTGAGACTGGATGCCCATTTGGTTTTGGAGATTCTCGGAGACGGTCTGGCCCTGAACTTGGGCGTGGAGAGGTACGCTGGATAAAATACCGGCCAAAACACAGATGAATCTGGGGCTGAAAACTCCTCGGTTTCTCACTGAGGAGGGGGTAGCACAAACTTGCCATACTGGAAAAGGGCTCAGATTTCGCGTTTAACGAAATCTGAGCCCTCGAAACCGAGTCTCAACCCTTCAGATTTCGCGTTGAGCGAAATTCACCGTTTCGACGTGGACATTTCTTTCATGCGGCTTTGAGTAAAGTCGGTGTAGTAGTCGCACTCAAAAGTATATTCTGTGTAATCACCACCACGAACAGTCTCGTATCCATACCAATCCATGGCTTGTTGAGATTTTGGGTCCAAAGCTACTGCTGACATTTGAACGCAAGGATTACCACTCAAAGCAAGCATGAGTTTGTATGTGCGATTCCAGAAGTGTCCACTGGTTTGAATCATGGATAAAATTCGTAAAGTGGGAACATACTCTGCATCCATGTACTTGGGCGAAGTTGATGTAAATGCCAACAGCTGATTGGGTGTTGCTTCAGTCTGAATTTCCTTGATTGGAAAAACCAAATAGGGAGAAAGTGCCTCAGGAAGATTCTTTTCGGCACTGGTCACATTGAATCGATCTCGCCCATAAATCTCTTCATCTTTGAGTAGATCTTGATTCCATCGACTGAAAAGATGAAAATCTCGCGTTCTCCATCGAATCGGATTCAGAGAACTTACTTCTTCGCCCGTCGAACGATCGAAGAATGCACCACCAAGATCCTCATATCCAGAAGAACCCTGAAGTTCGACTCTACTCATTCGTGGCTGTTGCTCAAAATCATTATCCTGAAGAACCGTGACGCGGAAACGAAATGGTTTTTCAAAATTATTGTCAAACCGTCGCAGTTTTCCCTCAGATTCCATATAGGCCATGGCTAGTTTTTCGCGCAGGTACTGCATCGGATAGACATTGTTTACACCGCAGGTATCTGCACAGCTGTAAGCCACCCAACCCACGCTACCCGACTTTTTCATTTCAACCCCAGCCCAGTCATACTCTGACTTGATGGCTAGCTTGATTTTGGTGTCGCGCCTTGGGTCGGATGCCCTGGCATCAATCCATTTTTTGATTTCTTCGCGCAAATTTTCGGCATTTACTTTGGATCGAAAATCTGCAGCGATTTTTTCCAGAACACCTGACTCTAAGCGAGCATTGAAATACTGAGTAAACCATTGCTCTGTGCTACCGAAAACAAAAGCAGTCACACAGCTTTCCAAGCGACCGTAAATCGACTTGTTGGTGCTGCTGCTAAGAAAAGACTGATACCGTTCTTTGATCGAGAGTTTCGCCAAGGGGTGGTGCAGCTCCAAACAAAGATCTTTGATTGCAGCTTCCATTCCTTTTTGATCTCTCTCGAACGCAATATCCAGTGCATTGGAGTATTTCATCAGCATGGTTCCGCTTTTTAGCATTCGGCCACGCAGACCGAAATCTTCGTGAAGTTTAGAAAACTTCTTGATTCGATCCTGCTCCAAAATAGCCTCCAATTTTTCTTGGTTGAGTCGAAAAATATCTTTGGAAACATCATAGCGCTGACTGCGCTCGTATCCTGCAAGGCTAGCTCCTTCGTGAGCGACGGTTGCGAGTTTTTGGCGATCAATCGGCTTTTTACACCAGAATTGCCCCAATGTGATTGAATTCTTTCCGTTCGAGTTTTTCCAAACGGCTTCGACCAATAGCTGCGTCACTGGATCGGTGACGTACAAATCAGGCACTGAGGCAATCTCCGCTGCATTTAAACTAGCGATGATTTTTTGGATACCCTGGTTGCCAATTTTCTCTTTCACAGATGGATTGGCTTTCAATTCATCTTCCACAACTGCAATCAGGGCTTTGAATTCACCCACGCAACCGTCACCACCCCCGCCCAATCCAGTGCTACCACCGGTCTGTGCCTGCGCTTTCGCTAGGATTGCCAGCGCACTCACGAGGCAAAACATAAAACTTCGGGTTTGTTTCTTGATACTCATTTTCGAATTCTCCGTTTGGTTAAGGGAAATAATTGAACATTCAGCTGGTAAACATCATCTGGCTTTCCTCCACAGAGAAGGGCTGCCAGCTTTTCTTGAAACTCCTGAATCAGCTGAGTTGCTTCAGAAATTCTCGAACTATCAATTCCAAAAGTCATTCCGGTCACCGAGCGTTTCTCGAACGCCGCCTGTGATGTATCGGACAAAGTTTCCTGCGCTTTTTGGATCATTTGTTTGTGAAACTCTCTGAGCGCGGTGTTTGTTTTTTTCGTTGGGAAGCGAACGTGTTTCTCGGCTTTGATCCAACCCTGTTTTAGATCTTGCTTGGCTAAACCTAAAATTTCTAGACGATCCAGCGTATCGCGCACTTCGATTTCTGTGACTCCAAAAGCCTGGGCGATTTTGCTGGCAGAGCGATCTGCGTCCAGTAATGTGAGATAATCTAGAATGGCCAGTTGGTACCAATGGCTGAGCAGCTTGTATCTTTCGATGTCCAGATTTCTGATTTCTGGGATCTCCAGATCGATGGAACCACCCATCAGAGTGGACAGCTTGCGATAGGAGATCAGTTGCTTGGGATGATCTTGGGCTGTGGTTCTCAAAAAAATTTCTGACTTCTCGGGGGAGAATTTTAGAACGGCTGCGATTCGGGCAGCAAGCTCCAAGGTCACTGGGCGTTTGCCGCTCAGGACTAGACTGAGCAGGGTTTGTGAGACACCCAAGTCCCGAGCAAAAGCCCTGACCGAGTAGCCTGAATTCCTGGTTTTTCGCTCAATCCAGGCATCTCGGATGATGTGATGCGCGCGCATTCGCACGTCGTTTCGTACCGTTGTCATGCGCGTATTTATATCTGTTTTATGTAAACATGTCTATGAATTTGTAATCAACAACAATATAAAATGATTAAACTTGTAATCACTCAAAACACTCCATTGCGATCGATAGATTTATTAAACTAAATTAGATCAATTAATAGAAATTTCGCCCACCATCTTCTCGGGACGGACCCATTGGTCGAACTGCTCACTGGTCACCAGCTTCAACGAGAGCGCAGCTTCTTTGAGAGTTGTGCCGTCTTTATGGGCTTTTTTGGCGATTTTGGCGGCGTTGTCGTAACCGATGTGTGGATTGAGCGCTGTCACGAGCATCAACGATTTCTCCAGATTCTCTTTGATCTTCGGAGCATTCGGCTCAATTCCTTCGACACAAAACTCTCGAAAACTTCGACAGCCATCGGCCAACATTCGGCAAGACTGCAGGAAGTTGTGGATCATTAGCGGCTTGAAAACGTTCAACTCAAAATTCCCCGACGCCCCCCCGACTGCAATCGCCACGTCGTTGCCGATGACTTGGGCGCAGAGCATGGTCATGGCCTCACACTGAGTGGGATTCACTTTGCCCGGCATGATCGAGCTGCCGGGCTCGTTCTCAGGAATAATAATTTCGCCTAGGCCCGAGCGCGGGCCCGAGGACAACCAGCGCACGTCATTGGCAATTTTGATCAGAGATGCAGCCAAACCTTTCAATGCGCCGTGCGCTTGAACAATGGCGTCGTTGGCGGCGAGGGCTTCGAATTTATTGGGAGCGGTGACGAACGGCAATCCACTGAGTTGTGCAATTTCTTTCGCGACTCTCTCCGCATAACCTTTGGGCGCATTGAGTCCTGTTCCCACAGCGGTTCCGCCGAGAGCCAGTTCACACAAATGCGGAAGTACACGATCCAAGTGGATTAAACTGTGTTCCAACTGCGAAACATATCCGGAGAATTCCTGTCCCAGAGTCAACGGAGTCGCATCCTGCAAATGAGTGCGGCCGATTTTCACGATGTCTTTGAATGCTTTGGATTTCGCACGAAACGCATCGCGAAGTTTTTGCACCGAAGGCATGACATTTTTCACCACCGATAACGCCGCCGCCACATGCATCGCAGTCGGGAAAACATCGTTAGAACTCTGGCCCTTGTTCACATCATCGTTCGGGTGAATCTTGCGTGCCTCGCCCCGCTCGCCGCCCATGATTTCGCTCGCGCGGTTGGCCAGAACTTCGTTGGCATTCATATTGGATTGCGTGCCGCTGCCGGTTTGCCAAACAAAGAGCGGGAATTCTTGGTCATGCTTGCCGGCCAGAACTTCGTCCGCCGCTTTCACGATCCCCTCGCTTTTCTCGCGGGGCAAGCTACCGTTCTCAGCATTGACGATCGCCGCGGCCTTTTTCACCAGAGCCAGTGCGCGCACGACCTCGGTCGGCATGTGTTCGGTTGAAATCGAAAAGTGATGCAACGAACGCTGGGTCTGCGCTCCCCAAAGGCGATCGGCAGGAACCTCGATGGGTCCAAAAGTATCTTTCTCAACACGAACGGGTCCACTAGCGGCATGAGTATTCATATGCCGCCATTACCGCTCAAGGGCGTTCTGGTGTCAAGATTTCTAGTGCGTTGCTGGCATTACATTTTGCGCTTGCGGGCCCTGGGGCCCGTCATAGAGGTCGAATTCGACCTTCTGACCCTGCGCCAGGGTCTTGTAACCATCCGCTCGAATCGCGGAAAAATGGACAAAAATCTCAGTTCCGTCTTCCTTCTCAATGAACCCAAAGCCTTTGGAGTCATTGAACCATTTGACCTTACCTACAGCCATTTGTGGTCCTCCCGGTAGGCATTCCTTCACCTACACTCCTTGAGTGTAAGGAAATCCGGGGCGGCTGTCAAAAAAGCGTTTGGATTTTGTCGATTTTTATAAATCGCCGACTGTGATGTAGTCGAAGCCGATATATTTATCGAAGCCGAGAACGAAGCTCAAAACAGCATCCCGTTTTCCATACTGAATCACGTCATTTTCAAAGAGGAAAAATACTTGCGACTGGCGTCCGTTGGGATCGGTAAAAATCTGACCCTGGCAAATCCTTTTGTCTCCAACAATGGAGCATTTTTCAGCATCTGTTTTTGCAATCGCATGAACCTCTGAAGCAGAATAGGTTTCAGTTCGTGGGAAGTGAATGATATCGTTTCCCACTTCACCGCTGGAAATGACTTGACCACCTTGAATATCCGTCACGATGATGCTCTTCCAACCCAAGAAGCCTTTGACTAATACAACGCTGTTTTTACAAACTTCTGACCCGCGCGAGGTTTTAACGCAATCAGCAGCGCCAGCATTCAAAGCAAAAAGGGACAATCCAACAATCAATGATTTTTTCATAGGACCGAAATATACACTCAGTACTTGATCATTGCAATACAATATTACATATATGAACTATATTTTTAAATTAACGAACCGAAACCAGTGAAATCGCGTTTTCACCCGCGGAGAAATCAAAAACAATCTCATCCTGGGCCACATATCCCAAAACCCTTCGGATTTCATGTTCTTGTACCACTCGATTGCTCTCCAAAAGGATGAATTCGCCTTCGAGCCGATCCCGTTCGGATTCGATGTGCTGAGCCAGCTCGTGTTTGGATTGGAGCAAATTTTTCAACCGAAGTGATTGAATCAACCCAGGGGGCCCCATCCAGGGTGAGAAAACACCCGAGAGAAGCAAGGCCCAAGTCAGGAAAATGACTACCCAGATTTTTGAGGTCACAATCTCCATTAGAGCATGCATAAATCAATCAAGCAACTGCGTCGTAGCTTAGATTTTTTTGTAAGTTTGGGTTCCGAGAAATCTCGCCTTCGAACCCAACCGCTCCTCAATCCGCAGCAGTTGATTGTACTTGGCAAGGCGATCCGTGCGAGATGCAGATCCCGTCTTGATCTGGCCGCAATCGGTTGCAACAGCCAACTCGGCAATAAAGGTATCTTCGCTCTCACCACTTCGGTGTGAAGTAATTGCGGTGTAGCCAGCCTTTGCAGCCATTTTCATCGCATCGAAGGTTTCGCTGACAGTGCCAATTTGATTGAGCTTGATCAGGATTGAATTGGCTGTTCCGCTATCGATGCCTTTTTTCAGGAACTCGGGATTGGTGACGAAGAGATCGTCGCCGACGAGTTGGCATTTCGAGCCCATGACCTCGGTCATTTTTTTCCAGCCGTCCCAGTCGTGTTCGGCCAAGCCGTCTTCGATAGAGATCACGGGGTATTTCTCTGCCCATTTGGAATAGATTGCAATCATTTCGCTGGCTGAAAGTGTTTTGCCTTCAAATTTATATTGGCCAGGACCTGCAGAAAATTCGCTGGCAGCGCAATCGAGGGCCAAGAAAATATCTTTGCCTGCTTTGTAACCTGCTTTTTCGATTGCGGTGAGAATCAGCTGAATCGCTTGCTCGTGCGGGTTTGCACCCGGAATTTGTGGGGCGAATCCGCCTTCGTCGCCGACAGCGGTCGAGAGCCCTTTGTCATGGAGGATTTTTTTCAACGCATGAAAAACTTCGGTTCCTGCACGCAGAGCTTCTGAAAATTTTGAGAATCCTGCCGGAACAATCATGAACTCCTGCAGCGCCAGTCCATTGTCCGCATGCTTTCCGCCATTCAAAATATTCATCAGCGGTACAGGGAGAGTCGTTCCTTCAGAGCCATACTCGCGCGACAGCGATTCATAGGCCTGCAATCCCTGAGCCTGCGAGCATGCGCGAGCAAATGCCATGCTCACAGCCAAAATCGCGTTGGCGCCCAGTTTGGATTTGTTCGGGGTACCATCGAGATCCAGCATCACTTGATCAAGTTCGCGCTGGTTGGAAAAGGATTTGCCTTCAAGAGCCGAAGCGATTTTGCCACGGACGTTTTCGACAGCTTTCAGAGTGCCTTTACCCAAAAAGCGTTTAGAATCTCCGTCCCGCAACTCAAGCGCTTCGCCTTCGCCTGTCGACGCTCCCGACGGAACAATCGCTCGCCCAAAGAACTTGCCACCATCCAGCTCGACTTCAGCCTCCACGGTCGGAAACCCTCGAGAATCCAGTACTTCCCTCGCCCAAACCTTGCTGATTTTAGTATTCATCGCTTTTGAATTTTATATTCTATTTAAATAGTTAGATTGAAAATAAATCGCCAATGCAATTTGATCGTCGCTGAAAATCACAGAATCGACGCCTTGCTTTTGAACCATGTCACGAACCATTTGCATTGTTTCAACCAGCGTCACTGACGCGGGGGCATCGTGGAGAAGGAATTCCTTTGAATCTACTTCCATCATCTGAAGCTGCGCATTTTCATCTTCCGTCGTGGTCAAATTCGACAAATCACGGCCGGTGTTAGTCGGCATCAACGCAGTCAGGGTCAAGCCCAAAACTGAGCCTTTGGAACCTTCGCTAAACCCCATCTGATAGCTGATCGTCGGAGAACCCAAAACACCGATGACCGAGGTGGCTGACGTGCAAAGATACCCCTTCAAAGTGCCCGGACAAAGCTGGTCATCATCGGCATCTCTAGCCCACGAGGCCGTAGACGAAGCCATCAAGGCCATCACAAACAACAGCTTAGAAACCTTACCAGAGAACTGATTCATACTCATTTTCCTCACTCCAAAGGAGGGTTAACGCCAGCAGGGCATCGTGTCAATAAAAAGGATGGCTGCAAAAAGGTGGCCCCCACCTTTTTACGCTTGGCAAGCATCTTGCTCAGTCATACCGGCGTATGCCTAGAAAAAATCTATATCGTTCTACCGTTCTGCCCTACCACATCACCGCGAGGGTCAATAATCGTGAGATTTTTCCCCTTCCGTTGGATCGGATGTGGAAAGTGATTTCTTTTGAAACCTGGCACATGAGTCTGATTTTCGGACTCGAGGTCCATGTTCTGGTCATTATGCCTAATCATGTGCACATGATCGCGACCGTTCCCGAGTTTGATTTGGGGATAGTTATGAACCAGTGGATGAGCAACATCACCAAAGCAACAAACGCTCTCAGCGGCAAATCCGGCCACCTCTTTGGTGGTCCCTACTATTGGTCAATTATCGAATCATCTCGATATTTTGGACATGCGCTCAAGTATGTTTACCGCAATCCGGTCAAGGCCGGTTTATGTGCGCGAGTTGAGCAATATCCCCACTCTACACTTCATGGATTGTTGGGATTTGCCTACTTGCCTGTCCCTATTTTTTACTCACGATCTGCGCTTGAGTTCCACTTGCCAACACCTGGATCTGTCCCCTGGCTGGAATGGCTTAACCAGCCATTTTCGAAGGAAGTCGATGAATTGATCGGAAAAGGACTAAAGAGGAAATTTTTCAAACAATATAAAGACGAAAAAACCAAAAAAATATTCCGAGATTTAGAAATTATCCAATGATTATATTTCTTAAAACATCAAACCAACCCATAGCGTCAGGAAAAAGGTGGGGGCCACCCTTTTACCGGGGGGAGGACTTGTGGCCTTTGATTTGGTTGTAGATGTTGAGAGCGGCGATTTTGTAGGCTTCGGCTAGTGTGGGGTAGTTGAAGACGGTTTTGACGAAGTAATCTACGGTCCCGTTGAGCTGCATGACTGCCTGGCCGACGTGGATGAGGTTTGAGGCTGCGTCCCCAACGATGTGCAAGCCTAGGACTTTGCGGGTTTTTCGATCCACTAGCATTTTGAGCATGCCCCAGCGGTCACCGACGATCTGTCCTCTCGCAAGCTCGCGGTAGAAGGATTTTCCGATGACAAAATCCAGCTTCTGCGCTTTGGCCTGCTCTTCGGACAGCCCCACGCACGAAATTTCCGGAATCGTATAAATTCCATAAGGAAAAATCGCAGGCATCACACATTCACTTTCCTCGAGAAGCGAAAAAGCATGGCAACACGCAATCCGCCCCTGCTCCATGCTCGTCGACGCCAAAGCCGGCGATCCAATCACATCCCCCATCGCGTAAATGTGAGGAATATTCGTGCGCAAATACTGATCCACATGAATCAAGCCCCGCTCGTCGCGATTGACTCCCACTTTCTCAAGCCCCAGATCCTCGGTATTCCCGAGGCGTCCCTGAGCTACCAAAACGGTTTCTGTTGAGATTTTTTTCCCATTCGAGAGGTGAATGACGCAGCCCGAGGCTTTCGACTTGGACTTCTTCCTCTCCACTTTTGAGGCTTCTGCGCCCAGAATCACTTCCAGCCCCATGTGAGCAAACCGCTCCGAAAGATGATTCACGATTTCGCGATCGACTGTCGCGAGAATTTCTTTGCGCTTATCAATCAGATAAACTTTGGTGCCCGCCGTGGAAAACATGCTGGCAAATTCGCAGCCGATGATCCCCGCACCCAAAACCACCATCGTTCGGGGGACTTTTTTGAGTTCGAGAACCGTATTGCTATCTAGAATCAGTTTACCATCTACAGGCAAGTGCGCAGGAGAAACAGGGCGAGCCCCCGTCGCAATGAAAATTTTCTCACCGCTATAAACTACCTTCCCCTTCTTTGACTGCACTTCAATCTCATGAAGCGCGACAAACTGTGCGTGACCGTGAACCAGTTTGATTTTATTACGATTGATCTGATCGAAAACGATTTTCGCTTCGTTGCTGACCACTCGATTTTTCCGGCTCAGCAATCGCTTCATCTCGGGAAGAGTCTTCTTACCTTTTTCCTGCCCGAACACCCCGTGGGAACTGAGTGAATAGCGGTAAACAGATTCACGAAATGATTTCGAAGGCAGAGTCCCAAAGTGAATACAATTTCCACCGACAGCCGCGTAGGACTCAATCATCAAAACTGACTTGCCCGCTTTTGAACCCTGGAGCGCTGCCTTTTGCCCCGCAGGCCCTGAACCAATGACAATCAAATCATAACGGCCCGGTGAATTAACCAATTTTAGTGTCCGGAAGTTTCCTTAACGGGACCCTTCTTTAACATTTGAACATACCAATCGGGCGGTGTGAACTTTTCTCTGGGGAACGGCAGCCGATTGATCTCGATTTCTTCCATGAACGTCGGAATGTAACCGGTTGCAATATGCTCTCCGACGATTTTACCCTCGGGGGTCTTTCCCCGCTGTACGAATTTAAAAATATCCTTCAGAACGTATTTGCCCTGATCATCGATCTCCGGAATAACTTCGGTGATGTGGGTAATTTTTCTAGAACCATCATTTAAACGCTTAATTTGAACCACCAAGTGGATCGCCGCTGAAATTTGCCGACGAATCGCCTGAACAGGAACATTGGTATCTCCCATCATCGACAAAGTTTCCAGACGAACCAATGCGTCATAGGGCGTGTTGGCGTGGGTCGTCCCCATCGAGCCACCGTGACCCGTGTTCATGGCCGTCACCAAATCGACAGCCTCGGGGCCCCGGACCTCCCCGACGATGATTCGGTCGGGACGCAATCGGAGGGCGGCTTTGACCAGATCCCGGATGGTAACTGCGCCTTTTCCCATCGCGTCGGCATGCTTGGTCTCGAAATTCACGACGTGTTCGGTTTTGATTTTCAATTCGGCCGCGTCCTCAATCACCAACAATCTTTGTGTACCCGGAATCCGAGAGCCCAACACGTTCAGTAAACTGGTTTTACCGGAACCGGTACCGCCCGAAATAATCGTGTTCTTGGCGAGAAAAATACTCACGTCCAAAAACCGCGCCGCATCCTTCGATATCGAGCCCCAATTGATGTAGTCGACAAATGTAGGAGAACCCTTGGAGAATTTACGAATGGAGAGAGTGGAACCTTTTCTGGAACACGGTGGAATCACCGCCGCCACCCGGCTTCCGTTAGGCAAACGAGCATCGAGAATCGGATTTTCCTCATCCACGCGACGACCGACGAATTGCGCGATGTTTCGAATAGCCGCCTGCAAAGCTTGCTCGTCTTTGAAAACCTCAGGCATGCGCATCAGCAACCCTTTGCGTTCGACAAATATTTCGTCGGCAGCATTGATCAGAATTTCGCTGACACTATCATCCTCGAGATATTTGACTACGGGAGCGAGGAAGGTTGCGACTGAATCTTCGAAAACACCCATGGGCCTCTGGACTCGATTCTATTCAGCTGCGGCTGAATTGGCTGCTGCGAACTCCTTCACGACCATAATTCCTTCCATCCCGTTAATCGGACAATAAAACCGATATTTACCGGGGCTGGTGGGAGTGAACGAGATCTCTTCGATTTTCTGTGAACGAACTTGTTTGCTGACGTGAAACTGATCCATCATGATGCATAGACTGTTGCGCGAAGCCCCGGTCACGAACATTCGCACCGGAATATCGCGGGTCACAAAAACTGTTTTCGGAAAATACCCCAGATCGCCAGCAATCAGCGCCACTTCTTGGACGCCACCTCGTTTGCCGATCAACGCAGCCGTGTCCGGGTCTGCTCCGAGAGCCGAGGGCGCGCCGCCATTGATGCTAGCAGGGGATCTTTTGGTCACCACCTCGTCATCAATGGTTGCGATTTCCATGTCCATGAATCCCGTTTCGATGCCTCTTTTGACGTCCGGAGCGGGTTTGCTGAAGTGGGATTCGGGATAATGCTCAGGAGTCGTCACGACTTTGCTCGTGGTGGGAACCTTGGGAGTCATCAGAAGCATCTCTGCATCCACAGACGCAGGCAGGACTGCCAAAATTCCAGCGCTCAATACTGCCCAGGCGTAAGTCCATTTCCGTAGCTTTTTATCCATAGAACAATCCCTCTAAGTGCTTTTCGGCTGGAGGGTCTGTGTCCTTTAGGACCATTTTCCCGGAATAGGTCTTAGATTTCGGGGAGTAATACGGGATAAGCCCCAAGTCCGACTGAACGGATCCACTTTTTTCACTTTAATTGTTTAAAAATTCGAGGTATATATTCGTCTCTATGATTCAAAAAATATTTTTTGTACTTTTGGCTTTGACTGCAACCACTTCTCCCTGTTTCGCTTCAACAGCAGAGCAAGAACTCGCGAGTTTCAACCCCAAGGAATTGCAAGCTCTCCAATCCGGCGAGCAAATTGAACGTTACAAAGATCTCGGGGGCATCTGGCCGCAAATTACCCTCTACCAAAAAGTCGCGGCACGTCCCGACGAAGCTGCTGCTGTGTACTGGGATCAAGGCCGACATCCTGAATACTTTCCTGGCGATATCCTGGCTTCCAACCCACGCAGCCCCAAACCCAAAAACAATGTCGTGATCATTGATGTGACACTAAATTTGGGATTCGGGTTTGGAACTGATTCTTTAGTCATGCAACACGCATTGACCCGACCCAATAACAACTCTCACGAACACCAAATTAGCTGGGTAATGCTCGTCCCTTCCAAAGCCGCCGAATCCAGCTATGGTCTGGTTCGATTTGTTGACTACCAAGGCGGGTCCTTGGCTGTTTATCAAAACTACGTGGTCCCCAAAGACAGTTTGGGTATTTTGAGCTGGGTGGTCCCTCTTGCCAAAAAAGCGGTGCGCAGGACCGTCACCCATCTCAAAGCCAGCATCGAGAGAATCAAAACCCAGAATCCGCAGTTGCTTGATAGGCAGCTGAAGAATCTTAATGGTTCGCTTTGAAATCTGTGACCCTCGATTTGGAAGATTGGATTCCAAATTGACACTCACAGAGGACTTGTAACTATTCAAATGGAAGGTTTTCTTCCAAATGAGGCCTCACAGATTTGCGAAGCCGTTCGTCGCCTAGGCAAAGCGCTGCTGCCGAGCAATCTTTGTTTTTTTCTCGCTGAACGAGCTTCCAAGTAGTTGAATAGGAAATTTGCATAAATTGAGCCAGAGTCGCTGCGTCCTGCCATCCCTGATGATAGGCCAGGCGAACAAAGAGCACCCTCACTACCGATTTTTTGATTTGAAAGAGTTGTGGATCATGGGGTTCTTCGGCTGCTGAAAAAACTGCGGCGGCGATGTCTTGCAAATTTTTCTGAGGTGTTTTGCTCGGTAAGACCGCTGTAGGAAGGGATGTGCCCTGGACGCTGACGCTTGGGTCTGAGCTGAGATAACGATGATTTTGAATGGACGTTCCACCGAGAGCTTGCAACAACCGTTTGGGAGATACCCAAGGGTTCATCGCCGCGCCGATTGAGCCTCGGTAGGTCGACCATTTCCACGCCAGTGGATCATTGCAAAGCTTTGCGCGACAAGGATTCAATAAAACATAGCGAATATCCCGGCGTAATTTTTCCTGGCTCACAATGGGATGCGGTTCAGGAACGGGTTGCCAGAATGGAGTTTTCTCATCAAACACGAAAGTGAATCTTCCCAGGATATGAGCCAGTTTTGTTCGATCTTGCTTCGGTGAGTCCGACTTCAGGACTAAGTGGATGTGGTTGGGCATCAGCGTAACTGCCAGCGCATCGGGAAATGCTGCTTTCAAAATACGCCACGCCCAATAGGCTTTTTTAGGGTCGTTGAAGGGGGTGGCGTTACGATAAGTGCGAGCGACAAAATGATAGTACATGCACATGTTATCAGCAAAAGCAGTGCCACGTTGTTGGGTCCCAATCTGTGAGGGCCTATTTGGAAGAGAGCCTTCCGTTTGAGCTATTACAGATGATCTGTGGACGGTGATTTGGAATCTAGTCTTCCAAATCGGGGGTCACAGGTGGTTAGCGGCGGACGCAGCGGACTGAATGATCGCGGTCAACGTAGTCGCCGTGAACGTGGTCATCGAAAACACCAGCGGTTTCAACATCGCTGTTGACCAAGACAGACGAAGCCCATTGCAAAACCATGGTCCCCTTATCATTTATATCGGGAAAAACGGCAAATAAGTCTTTAAGTCCCTGTTGAGTGAATTTTGCATTCATACCGGGTTCAGTTTGTTCAAAAAACTGCCTAAGGCTATCGTACTGTTTCATTGTTGGGAGAGTTGCACCGATCTTTTTGCAAGCGCGAGTTGCTGCAGAATCAACGACAACTCCCAATCGTCCAGTCTCCCAAAACCTCCGATCATCCATTTCTATGGATCCCTTATTTTTCATCCACCCCTGGCTTTGGCTCCACTGCGTCCCGTCGGGAGCAACAATCCATCCGTCAGCCAGCATCGTGAATTTGGCGCCGGTGGTGGTGGTGTAGGTATTTCCTTGCCAACCGAGGGCGTTTTGCGTGGTGGGCTTGTCTTCGGGGGCGCGGCGATCTCGGGCCAGGCGGAAACCCACGTAGTCGGCGCGATTACCAGGGCTGTCGTAGAGGCGATTGGCGGAACGCACGAACCTCGCGCTGCTGTACCAGCTGCCACCCCGAAGCACGCGGGACGAGCCTGACTGGGCACCTGGAGGGTTGGTCTGATCTTGTCTGCTGTAGTCTCCGTACCAGTCCTGAACCCATTGCCATACGTTGCCCGACATATCGTACAAGCCGTATGCATTCGGTTTCAGCTTGGCCACTTCGTGAGTTTGGATGCCTGAGCTTCCATCATACCAAGCATACTGATCGATCGGCGCATCTCCGAAATAATAAGCAGTCTGGGTTCCAGCTCGTGCTGCATATTCCCACTCAGCCTCAGTCGGAAGACGATACTTGTATCCATCTCGAACGCTCGAGTTCATCTTTTCGAGGAAACTCTGTACGTCTTCAAACGACACTTGTTCAACCGGGTGATTCGGACACATGGCGACTGGAGTCGCTACATAGGAACCTGTGCAATATTTCTGTTCTTTGAAATAAGAAGGATTGCTTCCCATCACTTGAACCCATTGAGCCTGAGTGACAGAAGTCGTCTGGATCTCAAACCCACTCGTCAGAGTCACTCGGTGTTGGACCTCGTCACCATAGCGCCCCGACTCGCTCTCTGGGCTTCCCATCATAAAAGTTCCAGGCCGGATTACAGCGAAGGTCATTCCAATGCGATCGCTCCCCGAAGGATTCGAACCCGGTTGATTCACCGGCTGTTGCGCAGGTTTTTCCACAGGCCGAGCCCGTCGCACCCGAATCAATCGCATCCCCACCGCCGATGGGTTTCCACGAGCTCCCAATGCGCTTCGAGACACCGTCTTCACATCGACTGCCGCACTCAAATAGCTTCCACCCCGAGCCACACGCTCGGCCGGATTCGCAGCTAGTACCCACTCCGCGACATTCCCGTGCACATCATAAATGCCCCAGGAGTTGGGCTTTTTCTGCGCGATGGCGTGCGTGCGCGAATCGGCGTTTTCGTCGTACCACGCATAATTCTGAAGCGTACCCGCATCGTTAAATCCGAAGGAGTACGGAAAACTCTTCGGGCTTCCCGCGTGCGAAAAAAACTCCCACTCGGCTTCGGTGGGCAGCTGGTATGTGTAATCCGTTTGAATCTGATTGAGAGCAGTCGCTACCGCCTGAGCATCTTCGAGCGAAATATTTTCGACCGGATGGTGTGCGCAAAGACTGAGGCCGTGCAAAAGCATCGCTTGCCCAGCATCACAGTGGGCTGCCTGACGAAACTGCGCCGGAAGGTTTTGCCGAATCAAAAAATACTGAAGCTGGGTGAGCTCGGTGGCCTGCACTTCGATCTCGCGGTTTCCATAGGTTACCGGAATAAAGCGGGCCGCCTCTCCCACTTGGCTGGGATCTAATGCCAGACTTGCTTCCATATTCAGATCACTGTTAACGACAGGCGAGGTTTTGCTTTCAGTATCTCGCGCGGCGGATGGCTTACCTGTCAGATCCGCCAGGATTTTTGAAAGAATTTCGCGTGCGGCATTTTGGGTAGATAATCCGGGTTTTGCTTCCCAGCTGCCCAGAATGAATGCTTCACGAGTCAAGAGTCGAGCTGACACCGTTCTCAAGGTCGGATCCCGATACACAATCAATAAATAATCGACTTCGCTGACTCCCAAACGGCGTTGTTCTTGTTCGGAGAGCACTAGCCCTGATTGCTCAAACGCTTGCTCTTTGAGAACTTCGGGAAGATCGATGGTGGATCGTGATACCAACGTCACGAGCTTGGCCTGAGTAAGCCCCGTCTGAACGTAAGAGCGAATTTCTTCGGGGCTTCCAATGACGGTGACTTTTTTGTTAAAGAGCTCCAGACTCTGCTGCTGACACTCAAGAACCTTCGGGTCCTTCCACATCCCCGGCTTCCACTGAGCTGAAAATTGATAGGCTAGAGGCGGAATTCCGGGCAGGTTTCCGACCGGTTTGACTTGTGACATTCGAATGCGCAGAGATTGCGTTTTTCCCCAACCCCACTGGCACAGCATCTCGCCATTGGGTTGATCGTCACACGACACCTTGTCTAGCTGCTGAGTAGAATTTGACTTCTGCCGAATGGACAACTCTCTCTGCCCATCCGAATCTGCTCCGCTGAGAACCAATTGGATCTCTTGAGAACGATCGCTGCAAACCATCTCTTGCGAGACATCCATGTTCCACTGCCAGAGCAAACTCGAGATCGAGTAGTCCTGGCTTTTTTCGATTCCCATCAAACCAAAAACCTCGTGTAGGACCAAAGCGTCTTTTTGCTTGCCCCGGGGTTTATTGCACCAGGTTTGACTGAGTTCCACGCGCGAAGATCCATCGTTAATGGCTTCGACTTGCTCGCGGGTTTTGGGATCGATCAAAAACTGCGAGGCCGATTGAACAACTCGCATGTATTTAAGTTTCTGGAAAAACTCTTGATACTGCGCTTGGGTCAACTTGGGTCGAATCAGCGAGTGCGTGGCGATCGTGATACCTAGGCGGTTGGCTGTGGCCTTGAATTCGGCGACGCAGCCGTCGCCTCCGTTGCCTATGTCAGTTCCCATGGCCTGAGCCTGGGCAAGAGCCGGGAGAATCCAGCTGAGGGTGATGGCGGACCAAGCTGCCACGACTGATTTGTGATTGGGTTTAAACATGGGGTACTCCTATTTTTTCATCAAGAACATTGAAAAACTGCACATTGAGTTGGTAAACACGATCGCCTCCACTGGACTCCATAAATTCCGCGAATTTCCGACGAAAATCCTGGATCATGCGCTTACCTTCGGGAAGTTTGGCGACGTCGACCACCATCATGTGACCGGTGATGTCGCGCTCGTGGGTGGGTTGCTCCTCGAGAGCAAGGCCAGCTCTGCGGATCATCTCGGCATGGAACTGGCGAAGGCTGCGATTAGGAATATCGGTGGGGGTAGCAAGTCGGACGGAGGTTTTTTTCAATCCACCGCGCGTCGTTTTTTCGAGCAAGCCCAGACGAACGAGGCGCTCGACCGCTTCTTTGACCTGAGAGAGGTTCACGGTGCTGCCAAGACGCTGGCAAATCCATTCGGGATCAGAAGAGAAATTTTTAAGCCGAGTCATCTCCAAAATGGCAATGTGGTACCAGTCAGAGACGATTCGAAGGTGGTCGAGTTGCAGGGTTGAAAAATTTTGCTCAGGCCTGAGCGTGGACAAGATCCCTTGGTAGAAAATTTTCTCTTCGGCAGCGCCAGCGTTATTAAATAAAACCAATATATCAAAATAGCGGGCGTCAGTTTCGGAGAATCGCCCCATTTTTTGGAACTGGCGAGAAATTTTGCCAGAGAGCCCGGGCAACAAGCGGCGCTTCTTGGCCAGAACCATCGAAAGCATCGCCACATGCGACAGGCCAAGCTGCTTGGACCAAGCGCGCATGGAGAACTGAGGATTGGCCTCCTGGATCGACGACAGCGTCGCATTCAGGAAATCCACAGGGTCGTTATAGTCAGTTACACGTAGCGTGTTCATAAATATGAGGCATGTAATAATCGAACGAACGCACTACGTCAAACATTATGTTAACAAACTGAAACTTTTTGTTAACACCCAAGACCAACAGCATTTTTTGAGACCTAGTCAACCACTGATAAAAACACTATCGTCTACAAAAACACTTATGAATCCGCTCGATCGTTACTTCAGCACTCTCCAAAAATCCTGCCTCCCAGGTGTCTGGTCAAAGGCCATCGCCATCGCGCGGGACGAAATCATCATCCTGGACTCCGAAAAACCCGACGAGATGCAATTGCGAATCGCTCTTCAGGGCAAGCCGGTTCATCCCAAAGTCACGCTCTGGATCGAGGACGAAGATGCCTACTGCGATTGCGGGGATCGCAATGATCCTTGCATGCACATCGCGGCAGCGGTGATTGCGCTCAAGCAGGGATCCGTGAAACGTCCCTCCCAAACAGCCTCCCGAAAAATCACCTACCGATTCCGTCGAACTCCCGAGGGAGTCCTTGCGTTTGAGCGTTGGATCGTCGGTGGTAACTCAGCTGCTGATTCCATTCGGATGACTGAATCACTGGTCAGCTTGATCGGTGGAATACAATCCGGACGAACCGCTAGTAACACTGCGTCTGCCGCACCCGTTTCCGCCACTCAAGAAGACTACGCCATCGATGCTGCTCTGACCGGCACTCGCGCTGATGGGGCGATCGAAGCCGCGCACTGGCCTCGCCTTCTGACCCTTCTCAAAGACTTTGCCGAACTCACGCTCGACGAGCAACCTGTCCGAACTTCCACCCGAAAAACGGGCCTGCGCGCCTGGGTCACGGAGGAATCCGGCGGCTATCGACTGCGTGGCCGAAAAGATCCGCGAATGGCTGCGGTTTACAAAAACGGAATCGCGCTTTGTGACGACGGTCTCTGCGCTCTCGTCGATGTCACGCTGACGGAAAAAGAACGAGCCACCCTGCTGACTGCAGCGGGCCGATTTTTTTCCAAGAACGAAGCTGCAGATCTTTTCAGCGACTGGATTCCTGCGCTCCAAAATAAACTCCCGGTCGATCTCGAGGTGAAAAACACACCGCAGTTGGTTTCCATGAAACCCCGATTGATTTTGGAAACTCAACACCACGCTGAATCCGGTTTCTCCATTCTCCCACGCATCGTATACGGCGATCCCGCAATCGCTGAAGTGACCTCCCAGGGCCTGCGAGTTCTGAATACTCGGGCGCCCATCCCTGTGCGTGATCTCGAAATGGAATCGAGTCTGCTCCGAAAAGCTCGCCACGAACTGCACCTGACCGCCGGGCAAGTTCACTCCTTTGAAAGCGATCGACTGATTCAGTGGACCTCAGAACTGCCTGCAGAGTGGATCAAGCTCTACGGTTCAACCTTGATCCAGCTCCTGGACGCAAAAACAGAAAAACCTCTCAAGAAACTCCAGCTCGCAGCGCTCTGCGAACAACTTGGCCAGACGCCGCCACCTGATCTCGAACGACTCCGAAATCAGCTCGAAAATTTTCAGGGAATTCCGGACGCGCTACTTCCATCCGACCTGAAAGCCGATTTGCGAGACTACCAACGCACTGGCATCAACTGGCTCTGTTATTTGCGAGAACTCGAACTGGGCGCATTACTGGCTGATGATATGGGACTCGGAAAAACTCTGCAGAGTCTTTGCGCCATTCAAGGTCGGACGCTCATCGTCTGTCCCACCAGCGTGATTCATTCGTGGAAGGAGCAGATCCGGCGATTCCGCCCCGCTCTCAAAGTTTGCACATTCCATGGCACGAGTCGCAGCTGGGATGACTCCGCGTCCATACTCCTCACGAGTTACGGACTTCTCAGAAATGAACTGGATCGATTTTCAAAAATCGAATGGGACACAATCCTGATCGACGAAGCTCAAATCATCAAGAATCCGCAGAGTCAGATTTCGCAAGCCGTACAAGCGCTGCAAGGAAAATTCAAAATCACTCTCAGCGGAACTCCTGTCGAAAATCACCTCGATGATCTCTGGAGCCAAATGAACTTTCTCAATCCGGGTTATTTGGGAACTCGGTCAGAGTTTCAACAAATGCAGCTCCCGTTGATTCGACAAAAAGTCCGCCCACTGATTCTCCGACGTCTAAAGAAAGACGTGGCCGCCGAGCTTCCCCCCCGAACTGAGACAGTATTGTTCTGCACACTGAGCGAATCCGAACGCACGCTGTATGACTCCGTGATGCTCGCCTCTCGGCAAGAAGTTTTAGCTGAACTCGATACCCGGAAAAATGTTTTTGGTGTCCTCGAATTACTTCTCCGCTTGCGCCAGGCCTGTTGCCACCCTTCGCTCATTCCAGGACAAGCAGCATTACTCTCCCCCGACGCGCGCTCGTCCAAAATCGACCTACTCATGGACTCACTACAAAGCGCGCTAGCGCAGGGACACAAAGCTCTTGTTTTCTCGCAGTGGACCTCGTTCCTAGATTTGATTGAAAAAGAATTTCAAGCCAACTCAATCGCATACCTTCGTCTGGATGGCAGCACCGTGGATCGAGCTTCAATTGTTGAAAAATTCCAAACCCCCGATGGACCACCCGTTCTGCTGATGTCGCTCAAGGCCGGAGGCGTCGGCCTCACCCTCACCGCTGCTGATCACGTTTACCTGATGGATCCCTGGTGGAATCCCGCCGCCGAGGACCAAGCCGCCGACCGCGCTCACCGCATCGGGCAAACCAACCCAGTCATGATCCACAAACTCGCCGCGCAGGGCACGATCGAAGAAAAAATTCTCGCGTTGCAGGAGAAAAAGAAAAACCTCGCACGCGCCGTTCTGGAAAACGACGCAGCCGTCGCTTCAACAATTACGCGAGAAGACCTACTCGCTCTTTTGAGCTGACCCGCTCTGAATCGACTTGTCTAAAACAATCGAAACCAACATATCGCTGAGAACATTCGTCACCGACCGAGCCCGCGCCAATATCCAATCCACAGTCAGCAACAACGGCAGCAGCTCCAAAGGCAGCCCCACCGTGCTCAACACAATCGATAGAGAAATAAACCCAGCCTCAGGCACCCCCGCAATCCCCATCGCCGCGATCAAACAAATCACCGCAGCAGAAACCTGCTGCCAAAGCCCCAGCTGAATCCCATGCGCCTGAGCGACAAACAAAACCGCCATCGCCTCGTACAAAATTATCCCGTCATTGTTGAGATTCGTCCCTACGCAAGCTCCCAGAGTCGATGCCGACCGCGAAACTCCCAAGCGATCCAAAGCCTTCAACGTCAGCGGCAAACTCGCCAAGCTGCTGTTCGCTCCAATCGAATAAATCGCGGGCTCTCGCGCCTCCTTCCAAAATCGACCGAGCGGCATCTTCACCACCCACTTCAGCCAGCCCTGATAAATCACCAGAATCTGAAACGACAACCCCAGCAACCCCGCAATCACATACCAGATCAAACCCTTAAGCGGCGCAAACCCATATTCCGCAGTCGTCTTGGCGACGATCCCAAAAACCGCCAGCGGAGTCAGAAGAACAACCCAACCCAAAATCTTCTCGAGTGCCCGCAAAATCAGCTCCATTCCCTTTTCAAACTCGCGGTGCTCCTGCCCGATTTCACGAGCTGCCTTCCTCAATCCAAATCCCAACAACAACGCCAGGAAAACCAGGCTCAAAATCGCGTTCTCCGCAAAGGGCTGAACCCAGCTCGTCGGAATCAAACCCGCCATGCTTTGAGCAAAGCTGATTTTCTGAGTCGCAACGGCAGGTAAGGTCGAAGACACCGCATTCGGGGAATTTTTTTGCAACTCCTGCCAATTGAGAAAATCCCCGGGCCTCAAAAAATTCGAAACCGCTAAACCCACCACCAGAGCCAAGGTCGCATTCGTCAGCGCAATGCGAATCATTTTGCCACCGCTCCCCCAGGTCATTTCGGTTTTCATGATGGAATGAATAATGGCCATGAAAAGCAAAGGACCGGCCACGATTTTGATCAGCTGAACGAGGAGCTTCCCAATTTCTCCCAGAAAACTCACCTGTGTGCCAAATGCGAGGCCAACAGCGATTCCCAAAAACATTCCCAAAACAATTTGCAGCGAAAGGGGTACTGACGTGATTTTTTTCATGTGGTAATTTCATATCATATGAAATTAATTTTGCTCACGCTGATCTCTCTGTTTTCACTCCCCGCCCTATCCGCCGACGCCCCCATCATCAGCATTATGGAAACCGAAGGAAAGGTAACCCTGGCCTCGAAAGACGGCAAAATCCACTGGGGCGACAAAATCTCGGGAGAACCCGGATCCAAACTCCGTGCCCGGATCTCCTACCAAAGTTGGGTCCTGATCGGCCCGTTCAAAGCCTCCTTTGAAAAATCGGATGCCGAGGGGAAGGTCATTGGGCTGCTGCGCCTCGAAGAAGGGCAATCCCGAATCCAGATCCAAATTGGATCACAAGCCCATGCGGTCCCCACCGTACGCACCCCCTCGGCGGTCATGGGAGTTCGAGGAACCGACTTTTTTGCGTCCTATAACCCGCTTCTAGGAGAGTCCGAAATCATCAGCTTTGAGAACGATATTGAGTTCCAGTCCGTCCAAACCAGCAGCCACGTTGTCGTCCATACCGGCCAATGGGGCGGGATCGGGGGCCGTTTTGGGAATACGATCCAACCCCCCATGCAGCTGCCCGAAAACGTTATTAAACATTTTAAAGATAAATTCATCAAATAGCCGTAATTTTCAAAAAATTAAAAATACACCGATTTTGTTTAACTAATCGGGTCCGATCTGGTAAAAGCCCACTCACAATGATGAACCTTCACCGCCCCCTGAACGTCCTTGTTTTCCTTTTGCTCATTGCCACTACAGGATGCCAACAGCTCCTGGACGAAGTGGGAAACCAAAAAGGCCTGGCAGAACTCAAAGACCTAGTCCTCAATCAATACGGCGAACACCACAATGTCCCTCCATTGCCAGCCGACCTCGCTGAAAAATTCGCTTACACCAGCAACGCGACTGCAACCGAACTGCGATTAAAAAACGAGACCGCCAACTATTATCACTTCAAAGGAGTGCTTTCCGCACAAGACGCCCCTCATATTCGCAACTTTCCGTCCTTTCTCAGTACATCCGAAGGACACTACTACATTCGCTTTGAATTTTTCGTATCCAAAAGAGTCCCACTGGGAGTTCCTGGCCCGCTCGTCATTCAAATCCCTCCATTGGGATCTGGCGGCACAGTCGAAGCTGATATTGCTGATTATTACACCTCACGAGCAACAGGTGCACACTGCCTCGTCGTTTACCCAGACCACGCGGCTGCTTCAATCGATCAACCCATTGATCAAACCAACCAGTACTTCATCCGAAACACCGTTGCGATCCAGCAAGCCCTGGACTTCGTGCTGGCAGTTTCGAATCTCAATGTCGTACCGGTCCGCATCGACCCCAGCAGTATTTTTTCCATGGGGATTTCGCTGGGCGGTTTGATGAACGCTTATCTGATCGCCGTAGAACCTCGCATCAAAAAGGGCGTCATCATTATGGGGGGCGGACAAATTGCCTCGATCATTTCGCACTCCCGCGAACCTTCGGTCACCGAGTATCGTGAATTTTGGAGAGAAAAGCTCTTTCAACTCGGGCTCACCTGGATGCCTAATGACACTAGTTTTGAAGGCTACTTGCATTCCATCATGAAAATCGATCCAATCACCTTGGCTCCCTATGTTCTCTCCAAGCGGGTCTCGATGATCATTTCCAAAGACGACAGCGTGGTACCCACTCAACACCAGTACGGACTCTGGTTTGCTTATGGAAGACCCGCCATGAGCCTGGTCGATTACAAACTCTATGACCAGCTGGGAATTTCGCACAACGAGTATGGCGTTCCGTTCGAACTGCCCACCGGAGGGCTGCCCACCGGCCACTTTGACATCGTTTTCGCGAAAAAACAGGTACTAGACTATACCTGGAATCAGTTTATCTATGCTAAGCTGACGCCATGAACATTTCGAATGGAAAAGTAGTCGAGCTGAAATACTCCCTCAAGAACACCGAAGGAGAAACCCTGGATCAATCCGATGTGACGGATCCTTTTGTTTATCTGCACGGGGCCGATCAAATCGTTCCTGGCCTGGAAAACGCATTGGCAGGATTGGAAATCGGCGGCAAAAAATCTGTCACTGTTCCGCCCGCAGAGGGATACGGCGAAATCAATCCTGAATTGAAATTCGACGTACAGCGCTCGCAGTTTCCGCCCGAAGCCAAAGTCCGCGTCGGCATGGATTTTCAAGCCACCAATCCCGAAGGACACGGGATGATTTTTGTGATCGAAGCCATCGAAGGCGACCAGATCAGCATCAACGGCAACCATCCCTTGGCCGGCCAAACCCTGCATTTTGATGTGGAAGTTTTGAGCATCCGCGACGCGACTCCGGAAGAAATGGAACACGGACACGCGCATGGACCCGGCGGACATCACTCGCATTAGGCTATCGCCGAAGCTAAAATTTGCGGTTTATAGCTTACTGATTCACGGGATTCTCTTTGCCGGAGTTTTTCTGTTCTCGAAGCGAGGACCGAAAGTTTCGCTAAATTCTTCGGAAATTCTGATTGAAATGGTGCGACCGGGGGCGGTCCACCACACACCCGCCCATCCCCACCGGCCCAAAACGCCGCAAGCGCCTGCTCAAGTCGTTGATCTGGCAGAAAAAGCGGAGGTGACGCCTCCCCTCCCAGTTGTTTCCGAAGCAGCAGCACCAAACTTGCTTCCACACGATGGAGCACCTACACAATCACCCGCCCCCGCCGAAACGCTCACCCACCCGGTGGGAGAAATGGCCGTTTATATTTCGGAAATTTTCAAAAAAATTGAAGCCATCAAAGTCTATCCCAAATCCGCCATGCTTCGTGAAGAATCTGGCCTGGTCGTGGTCTGCCTAACCATTCGTCCAGATGGATTCATCGAGGATTCTCATATCGAAGCCCCCTCGGCTTTTGCATCCCTCAACGAGGCCGCGCTGGAAATCCTCAAAAAGCTGGGAACCTTGCCACCCCTTCCCGCCGGCACCCTGCGGCCCATTCGCGTAAAAGTTCCCATTCGTTATGAACTGAAGTAAGAGTGGGCGGGTGAGGCACGTTCGGATTTTTACTCTACTCTTTTGGATTTTTGCGTCCGCTTATACTGCGCACGCCGCAGACGAATTCGTCGTTCCCGAAATCACTGTCCTTGGGCAATCCGAATCCAAAAAATCTGTGGGTGAATACCTCCCCACCGTCACTGAAATTTCTGGCCGCAAGTTGGAGCATAAAAAAGAAAGCACTCTCGGCGAAACTCTATCGAAGGAAGCCGGGGTCACCTCCAGTTTCTTTGGGCCCAATTCCAGCCGCCCCGTGATTCGCGGATTGGATGGCGAGCGCGTTCGGATTTTGCAAAATGGGATTGGGACCCAGGACGCTTCGGGGACTAGCCCGGATCATGCGGTTCCTGTCGACCCATTCCTCGTCGAGCGAGTCGAGATTGTCCGAGGTTCTGCCGCTCTTCTTTATGGAAGTAGTGCAATCGGCGGAGTGGTGAACACAATCAATACACGAATTCCGGATCGATTGAACATTGAGCCCTCTGTCAGGGCTAGCACAAAAATCTCGTCAGTAGATTTCGGCCGCTCAGCGGGATTCATGGTCAACAAAAACGCCGGTCCGTTCTCCCTCCACTTCGATTGGATCGGACGAAAATCCAATAACTATTCCATTCCGGGATACGCTCGCTCGGCACGCCTCAGATCGCTGGATCCGTTATCCAAAGACGAAACGGAAATCACATTGAAAGTCCCCAATAGCCAAAGCCAAGCTCTCGATGGAGCTGTGGGGGGAAGTTATATTTTCAACACGGGTTATTTAGGTGCTTCGGTTTCGGGATATGACGGCCTATATGGAACGGTTGCTGAACCCGATGTGACGATTGACATGAAACGACAGCGCCTCGATCTAGCCGGGGAAGTCCGAGATCTCAGCTGGGCGCAATCGGCCCGCTACAAGGGGGCGATGTCACACTACAAACACCAGGAATTCGAAGGCGACGAAATCGGCACTACTTTTCGTAATCGGGGAATCGAAAATCGTCTCGATATCAAGCATCGCAAGCTGGGATTGATCGAAGGAGTCGTCGGCGCACAACAGCAGTATTCAAAATTCAGCGCCATCGGCGAGGAAGCATTCTTGCCCACGACCGACAGTTCGTCGCTGGCCATTTTTTCGTACGAAGAACTCCCCCTCGGAAACTGGGTCCCCTCTCTGGGAGCTCGAGTGGATCGAAGCTGGGTACAATCTCTGGATGATGACAAATTTGGAGCTAGCGAGACCAAACTGTTTTGGGCACCGAGCGTTTCGGGAGGTGTTCTTTACCATCTCACCCCAGAGTTTAACTTGGGCTTTCAAGAAACTCTCACGCAACGAGCCCCCAACTATCAGGAGCTCTTTGCAGATGGCCAGCACGTGGCGACAGGAGTTTTCGAAAAAGGCGACAGAAACCTCAAGAACGAAATCGGCAATTCTCACGAGCTTTCCTTGCGCCACAAAACTCAGACCGGCGAAGGACGCATCAGCACATTCCTCCAGGACTATTCGCGATTTATTGCGGTTCTGCCCACCTCTGAAATCGACGAGGAAACTCATCTGCCAGTTTTTCAATATTCACCCATCCGAGCACGGTTGTACGGAGCAGAATTCGAGTACCGCCAGCAACTCCCCTGGCGCCTGGCCTCGGGATTTTTTGAACTCGATGGCAAAATTGATTTAGTCCGTGGCTTGAATCGCAGCAACTCGACCCACCTGTCGCGAATCCCCCCCATGCGCGAATCGCTAGCAGTGAATTATCGAGTCAACGCTCTATCGACGATGGTCGAATACCAGCGCTCTGAAGCGCAAGGACTGGTTGCTAAGAACGAAATCACCACCGACGCCTACCAATGGGTCAATCTCGGGGCCGAGACCCCGGTCAACACATTCTTCGGAGTGCTGCACTTCCAGGCCAAGGTGAACAACCTGTTCAACGTCGAAGCCCGCAACCACGTGTCGTTCTTGAAGGACCGAGCTCCCCTACCGGGACGGAATTTCGTGCTGAGCGTGCAGGCAAGCTTGTAGGCCAGAGATTCTAATGGTACAGGCACTTCTACGCACCCGTAGCTCAGCTGGATAGAGTAGCCGGCTTCGAACCGGTTGGTCGGGAGTTCGAATCTCTCCGGGTGCGCCAATTTTTTTTAAAGTCCATATTCCCGTCCCACCTACTTCTACGCCGAAGCTAAGAGATTCGAACCAGAATTTTCGGCTGTGCCGGACTCCGAAGGAGTCTGGCACAGTAAGTCGCACACGAAGTGCGACTTAGAAAATTATGCATGCCGAGCCTTCGAGCAGGAGCGAGAAGGCGAAGGCCGAATCTCTCCGAGTGCGCCAATTTTTTTTAAAGTCCATATTCCCGCGCTACTTGCCTTCTCCAATATTCCATTCTAAAGAAACCAGATGGACTGGAAGCCATTTATCACGACGTTTGCAACAATCTTTCTTGCTGAATTAGGCGACAAAACCCAATTTGCAGCAGTAGCCGCTGCTGCAAAAAGCGAATCCACTTGGGAAGTACTCTTGGCCGTGGTTCTTGCACTTTCGGTTGCAGGGACCGTGGGGGTTTGGGTTCTCGTCTCTCGATGAGCCAAAATATCTATGTCAGACACTCAAATTCAAAATTTCATGCAATTCTGGCACAAAGCGATCGAGAAAAAAGATCTCAGCATCATTTCGCCGGTGGTTTCGGACGAGGTGACTCTCATTTCACCTGCCCTTTACAAACCCAAAGTCGGCAAACCCGTCGTCATGGCTCTCCTCAATGACGTCGCCGCCTCCATCAATGATTACAAAATTAGCAAAACCTGGATCAGCGGCAACGAAATTCTGCTCGAGTTTGATGCCACCGTCAGAAACAAAAAAATCCAGGGCATCGACAAGATCACTCTCAACGAACAAGGCCAAATGGTGAATCTCAAAGTATTCATCCGTCCCTTCAGCGGATTGCAGGCTTTAATTTCTTCCATTGTATCTTTGGAGCTGGGACGCGCCCTGCTCAAAATGAATAGCTATCAACGCCTCTGGTTTAAAATCAGGTACCGATCCCGGCTTAAATCAGTATAATTATTTCATGACTCAGAAGAAGACTGCAGCAATTCTCATCGGCATCTATGTTTTTCTGCGAATGTTGGCCGACCCATTCTTCTGGCGAAACCTCTCGGAATACTACTCATATGCCTTCGAATTCGCCTTCGTCCTGATTTCCTGGATCATCTTCCGCAGCCAAATCAAACTCTGGGCAAAACCAACCCACAGTTTTTTTGCTTTTGATCCTCGGCCCGATTCTTGAGGAGGCCATTTTTAGATTGGCCCTTTGGCAGGCCTTCAGCTCCTTGACCCAAAACAACGGAGCCGTAATTCTCGCCACCACACTCCTCTTCGCTGGCGGTCACTTCGCAGCCTACTGGTTTGTCCCCGACGAGTTCCACGGTTTCGTGCTCTACCAAACTTTTTACGTCGTCCTTTTGGGTCTTGCGACGGGATGGAGACGACTCCGCTCCAACGCAATGGTCGCACCTCTGATGATCCACTTTGGGTTTAATTTGGGCTTTTTTCTCGCTTCGAAATATCTGTGACCCTCGATTGCGGTGAGCTTATTAAGCATTTCACACAAACTACCGAGCTGTAGTGCGGATGTGTGTTTACCGAACTTTTTTATTCACGATTTTTCTGCTTTTCGAATTTACTCTAACGGCGATCTGCCGCGAACCCATCCATCGTCAATTTTCTATCGACTACCCTTATGCCGAAAAACAACGAATCGAAATCGATCCAAATTTATTGGGGGATTGTTTGACTTCAGTGACCCAAAGAGGTGGTCCATACTATTTCGTCCGGGACAACATGTCGTACGGCTACACATACAACGAATTTCTGGACTACTTGTCAGTTAACGACGGTTATCGTTCCTATAACACAGGAAAGGAACCTGATCTTTTCGACTGGATCCTGTCACAACCCGATAACTCAATTGATCCGGTTTCTCTTTATTCCAAATCATTGGAATTCAACGAGGGAAATGTTTGGAACGCAATATTAACTGTTCACCAGTTACTCAGAAATCAGGCGCGTTGGTGGGACAGTAACAACTATTTTTACCGTTCCTCACCCGAGCAGGAGGAGCGATTTTTTAAAAAAATGATCGACATCCGAGGAGATCTCACTCAGCGCGGGGCCGGCTTCACAGGAGATCATGGGGGAAGCTGGTATCGAATCTGGGGAATTATGCTTTTCCGAATGATGCAGGAAAACGAGCAACACCCCGGCACTCCAGATGCATACTGCCATGTACCTCAAACTGGCGTAGGACCAGGACTAGATCAATTTAAAAAAGGCATGAAATCGGTCTTGATAGCGAGCGCTGCCGAGTGGCCGAAGATGGCTATAGTCGGTTGGCCAGAAGCAGATGGTCGTAAAGGAGAGATCAATCGGATGGGAGCTCGTACGATGAACCAGATGCTCAGCCGTCTTTGGGGATCTGAATCAGGACATAACCAGCAGATTGACTGGAAAAAATGTCAGGAGAGAAAATATCTGATTCCCGTTAATGAATCTGGCCCCAAAAATTCCTTCGTGGGGAAATAAAATAGATTCCTTGCTCATACAAATCTGTGACCCCTCAAACCACAAGATGGCTGCGAAATCGAGGGTCACAGACTGTAGTTGAATCGTTTGAGAGGTAAAAAGGTGGTCCCCACCTTTTTACCGATAAGAAATTAATTTTATCAATAAAATATACTTGAAAAATTAAAAATATTGATTTATAACTGTAACTGTTCAGCCTGATTATGCGAGCAGTGGCTGAAGCGGTGCACCTAAAAAA
>CAYILR010000004.1:25563-126805 GCA_964364175.1 uncultured Bacteriovoracaceae bacterium | reverse complement strand
TTTTTAGGTGCACCGCTTCAGCCACTGCTCGCATAATCAGGCTGAACAGTTACCATTTATTATCCCAAATTGATCCAGAGACACTCAAAAAAGCAGAGACAGATCCAAGAGCTTTTCACGTCCAAATCTGGGATGCATTTACCAAAATGCTCATGGATACATTTGAGAGCCATTTGACCTGTGGGGAATACGAGGGCACGGCGATCTTTGAGCGCTGTCGGGAGGCGCGAGTGAGTTGGAAATGCGCGAACTGTAATCAGAGAATGAATACTCTCTGCAGCCTGATGGGCGATTTGTCAGGAACATTTGTAGCGGGCATTTTGACCGGGGGGGCAGTTTGGATAGACCAGTTTACTCAAGCCAGCCGTGCGGTGAGTGCGGCCGATGCTGGATTGTCTCGGACTGGCGTGTATGATCTCATCGAAATCAAAGTACCTAAGGACGTATTAGATCAGCTGGAAATTGGCTATACTCGAGAACTTCTGCAGAGACCTGAGTAGTCGGTTACTAACGGCTTTACTGGAAGAGGGTTTTCTGGGAGGTTATTCGTATCCATGAAAACCGCTCCTATCCTGATTGCGCCCTCTCTTCTATCGGCTGATTTTGCGCAGCTTGCGAATGAAGTTTCCACCGTTGAAAAAGCGGGTGCTGATTGGATTCATATCGATGTGATGGATGGACACTTTGTTCCCAATCTCACGATTGGCCCTTTGATTGTTGAGGCTCTGCGTCCTGTCACGAAGCTTTCTCTCGATTGTCATTTGATGGTGGATCGTCCAGAAGAATGGATTGAGCCTTTTGCAAAGGCGGGTGCTGATATCATCACGATTCACGCAGAGGCTTGTGATCATTTGGACAGGCATCTGAATCGGATTCGTGAATTAGGATGCAAGGCAGGGGTTTCACTGAATCCGGCGACACCACTCAGCGCAGTCGAGTCCGTTTTGAAAATAGTCGATCTCGTTTTGGTCATGAGCGTGAATCCCGGATTTGGCGGACAATCTTATATTGACTATTGTACCGATAAAATCCGTAATTTAGCTCGTCTCAGGGATCAGATGAGCGGAAATAAAAAATTCCTGATCGAAGTCGATGGTGGAATCAAAGCTCAGAACATCGGCGAGGTTCGAGGTGCGGGTGCAGAGGTTTTTGTGGCTGGATCCGCTGTGTTTGGACAAAAGGATCGCAAGGCGGCTATTCAAAAACTGCGTGAGGCGGCTGAGAAATGAGCAATACAAGAAAGGCGAGTGCAGCTCTCTCTCTTGGAAAAGAACCTTTAAAACTATCGGATGTGGTTTCGGTAGCTGAGCATCACCGGCAAGTCAGACTCGATTCTCGCGCCAAATATCTGATTGAAGAAGCGCACGTTTTTTTACAGGAAAAAGTCAAAAGCGGTGACGTATTTTATGGAATCAATACTGGGTTTGGTTTGCTTTCGAACGTCAAAATAGCTCCCAAGGATCTTGAACAACTGCAATACAATCTTCTCAGGTCTCATGCGGTGGGCACAGGGCCTGCTCTCGAGGAACGGTACGTTCGAGCCATGTTGCTTTTGAGGGCCAATGCTTTGGCTCAAGGCCACTCTGGGGTGAGCGAAAAACTCATCGAGCAGATTTTGAATTGCCTGAACCATGGAGTGCATCCAGTCGTACCTGTCCAGGGTTCTGTGGGTGCTAGTGGTGATCTTTCGCCGCTTTCTCATTTGGCGTTGGTTTTGATCGGGGAGGGCGAGGCATTTTTTCACGGACGTCGGATGAGTGGAAAAAAAGCTTTGCTGTCTGCTGGTTTGAAGCCCATTCGCCTCGGACCCAAAGAAGGTTTGGCATTGATCAACGGCACACAGTTCATGACTGCGATTGGAGCGCTGGTTTTTGCTGATGCGCAGTCGCTCTGTGATGTAGCGGATTTTGCAGGCGCAATGAGTCTTGAAGCGATGAAGGGAACTCCGGTTGCGTTTGATCCGGATATTCAAAAGCTGCGCCCTCATCCGGGTCAGATTCAATCGGCGGAGAACGTGCTGAAGATTCTCACGCCCAAGGGTAAGCGCAGCAAAATCGCGGAAAGCCATGAGGGTTGTGGCAAAGTTCAGGATCCGTACAGCCTACGTTGCATTCCCCAAGTGCATGGTGCGAGTCGAGATGTGCTCAGTTTTGTGCAAGGGGTTCTTGAGCGAGAGATCAATGCTGTGACTGATAATCCTTTAGTTTTTCCTGAGAGTGGAAAAATTATTAGCGGTGGAAATTTTCACGGACAAATCGTTTCGATTGCGATGGATACGCTAGCCATTGCAATGGCTGAGTTGGCCAGCATTTCTGAGCAGCGATTGGAGAAACTGGTGAACCCTGTCATCTCTGGCTTACCTGCATTTTTGACAAAAGAAGGTGGATTGAACAGCGGCTATATGATTGTGCAAGTGGCGGCTGCCAGCATTGTTTCTGAGAATAAAACCCTTTGCCACCCTGCAAGCGTGGATTCAATTCCCACGTCAGCGGATAAGGAAGACCATGTCAGCATGGGAGCCTGGGCTGCTCGCAAGGCGGTTTCCGTGACAGAGAACTCCAGGCGTGTTTTATCGATGGAACTTTTGGCTGCGACACAAGCGCTTGATTTTTTAAGGCCGCTGAAGTCTTCTGAGCCCATCGAAAAAATTTACACTGAAATTAGAAATATTTCTCCCCGAATGGATCAAGATCGCTCGCTGCATCCAGATATTGAAGCAATCGAAACATGGTTGAAAAAAGATGGGCTTCGGAAGGCTGTTGCTTGGCACTGAAAGCAGTCATTCATGCCAGTGAGGTTTTGACAGGTCTGGGTGTGCGGGCGAAGGACGGACGTCGCATTGTCGAAAGCGATTTGAATCGAATTGAGGATGGTGCGGTTGTCTATTCCACTCGCAAGGCGCAAGGGGATGAAGTTCCAGATCGCATCGAATGGGTAGGCCCTACGTCAGAGATGCCCTCTGACTATCAACATATCAAAAAACAGAGTCTTCAGTTGCAGCAGGCGATCGTGCCAGGGCTAGTCGATTGTCACACGCATCTGGTTTTTGCTGGCAACCGAGCGGATGAATTTGCAAGACGTTGCGGAGGGGAGAGTTACGAGCAAATTGCAGCGAGTGGAGGTGGAATCATGGCGACTGTGCATGCGACTCGCACTGCGACGGCTCAGGAATTAGAAACCTTGGCACACGCACGAATGAGGGAAGCATATTCGTATGGAACGCGCACAATCGAAATCAAAAGTGGTTACGGGCTGAGTGCCGAAGCCGAACTGAAAATTTTAGAAACCATCCGCAAACTCAAGCGAGACTTCCCGAAAATGACGATTCATTCGACGTTCTTGGGGGCGCATGCCTTTCCGTCGGACATGAAGCGAGAGGAATATTTGAGGCTTTTGACAGACCAGATGCTTCCAAAGATTGCGCAATTGGGTTTAGCGGATTCATGCGATGTATTTGTGGACCAGGGGTATTACACGCTCGAAGATGGCCGGGAAATTTTGGCACTAGCGAAAAAACTGGGACTAAGAGTTCGCATTCATGCAGACGAGCTTTATGACACTTCTTCTGCACAGATGGCGAGTGAGATGGGCGCGTTGTCTGCCGATCACCTGCTGAAAATTTCGGACGCAGGAATTCAGGCAATTGCCCAATCTGAAACTGTAGCAGTTTTGCTGCCGGGGACCGCTTTTTATCTCAAAGAAAAGTATGCTCCTGCAAGAAAACTAATCGATGCGGGTGCTGCTGTAGCCATCGCAACCGACTTTAATCCGGGGACGTGCATGACATTGAATCTTCCTGCGATGATGACCTTGGCTGCGCTTTATATGGGAATGACTCGCGCAGAGGTTTTTGCTGCAGTGACCTACAACGCCGCTAAGGCTTTGGGGCTGCAGGAAAAAAAAGGAACTCTAGCAGTTGGAATGGACGCTGATTTTACTATTCTGCCTTTTGCTCGATTTGAAGAGATGTACTATCGATTTGCCTGGTCGGCTAACTAGCCGACTATTTCAACCAGCCCGCGGTTTTTTGCCGTACTTCAGGCCCATTCCAATCCAGTTCACCACTCTCTAGCATTAGGATTTTCCTGTTCTTGTCCATGACGGCAGTGAGCGGAATGGCGTGGACATCAAAAATATCGCTAGTTTCACCTTCGTTGTCGACGTAGACGGGAAAGTCGATCCCCAGAGTTTTAAGCGTTTTTGGAAGAACTGCAGCGGGGTTTTGATCCACATTCATAAAGACAACGTCAAAACCTTGATCCTTGTAGGATTCTCTCAATTTCAAGATCGAGGGAATTTCGACCATACAGGCTTCGCACCAAGTGGCCCAAAAATTCAGGAGAGTGATTTTGTGTCCTAACGACGATAATTTGACGCTGCCGCTATCTGGAAATTTTTTTAGTACCAAATCAGGCATCACTGAGCCGACTTCTACAGGTTGATGTCCTTGATTATGGTTCGTTTGTTGATTTTTGAGCAAAGTCAGCCCCGCAACAATGATCAAAATCATAATTACGATAGGTAATAGGATTTTAAATGCCGGTGCGAGCTTCTGAATGACGGAACGTTGATCCGATGCTGTCATAATTGGGGTTATACATTAATATCAGTATTGAGGACAGGCATGAAAAAACCGATTAAAAATCAATCCGGCCAAGCCATCGTGGAGTACCTCCTGATGCTGGTGATGTCGATTATGATCGTGAGTATCATTGGGATTTCCTTCAGAAAAAGCGTGATGGCTCTCTGGTATGCCTGGACCAAGGACATTACTGCGGCGTGCCCGGGTTGTCCCGGGGATCCACAAATTCGAAGGCTTAAGTAATTCAATATAAACGACGATTAGTGGCTAGGTATGCTAGTCATTGTCGGTTCACTCATCGTTATCGTCAGTGTTTTTGGGGGATTTCTATTGGAGGGGGGCCATATGGATGTCCTCATTCAGCCCATTGAGCTTTTGATTATCTGCGGGGCTGCTGCTGGCGCCTTGATCATTGCTTCTCCGATTCCATTGATTAAAGCGATCATAATGCAAGTGTTGGGGACTCTCAAACCTTCGCATGTGAGTAAGGCGAGTTACATGGAGTTATTGCTTTTGCTTTTTGAGCTTTGCAAAACTGCAAAGGCCAACCCTCTTTCTCTCGAGCCGCACGTTGAGAAGCCCGATGCATCCGAAATTTTTAATCGCTATCCAAGCGTTTTGAAAAACCATCATGTGGTTCACTTTCTCTGCGACACGCTGAAGGTGCAAGTCAGCTCGGCCATGAATCCCTACGATCTTGAGGAACTCATGGATGCGGATATCAGTTCTACGCATGAGGAAGAATTCAAAGCGCCCGCTACGATCACTCGAACGGGGGACGCGATGCCTGGACTGGGGATCGTTGCAGCTGTTCTGGGGGTTGTGATCACCATGGGTAAACTGACCCAAGGTAAAGAAGTCATCGGTCATAGCGTCGCCGCCGCGCTGGTTGGAACTTTCTTGGGGATTCTTGCTTCGTACGGATTTTTCCAACCGTTGGCAGCTAAAATGGAATCCAATTTGGGTGAGGAAGGCAAACAGTTTCAAGTGGTGAAAGCAGCACTATTAGCCTACGCGAAAGATTGTTCTCCCAAGGTTTGTGTAGAGTTTGCACGCCGCACGGTTTCGCCTGAATTTCGTCCCACTTTCGAAGAGGTCGATCAAGCGACTTCGAGTGCGGGTAAGAAAGCGGCGTAGGCCATGGCCGACAAGAAAACCACCATCATCATCAAAAAGAAAAAAGGTGGAGGCCACGGAGGCGCTCACGGTGGAGCTTGGAAAGTTGCTTATGCCGACTTCGTGACGGCGATGATGTGTTTCTTTCTCGTCATGTGGCTGATGGGTTCTGACGAAGAAACCAAATCTGCAGTCGCGCATTATTTCAATCATCCCAATACTCCTTACAAGGCAGGGCGAGATCCAGCGTCGGATACTACCTCCCCATTGGGTGAACAAGATGGATCCGGCGATTTGATGTTAAAGGGGCAAGAAGGTGCTGTTCCGGAAGACATGGTGAAGGATCCGGGAAGAAAAGCATCGGGTACCTTGGGTGAGAATCGCGATACGGCGGAACTGATCAAGGAGAGCATGGACGGAAAAATTTCATCCATGGAAGTGAACGTAGAATCTATCCGATTTTCTATTCCCGAGACAGTTTTGTTTGAGCGAGGAGAAACAGAGTTAGGTCCTCATGCAAAAAAATATCTGGCTAGAATTGAAAAATTCCTGAAAAAATACCCTGGTTATGTGACAGTCGCTGGGCATTCAGACGACAAAACCCCCAACTCATTTGAATTCACGATGGCGCGCGCAGTTTCTGTGATGAATTACATGATTGCAAATCATGCTGTGTCCGAGGACCGTATTACTCCGGCGGGGAGCGGTGCACGTCGGTCTTTGGCCAATAATCACGATTCAGAGGGGCGCGAAAAAAATCGCCGAATTGAATTCGTATTGAGCCGCAATAAACCTTTCTAAAAATAAAAATCTCGAAGACACTTTCAAGGAGAGAAGGATGAATGCGCCTATGAGGAGAATACGTTCGTTTGAATGGGTGTGCTCTTTGATGTTGTTGACTGTGCTGGCTTGTTCTCATGCAAAAAAAAAGGAAGCCGAGGTTCCTGTTACCCCTGAGAGTAACACGGAGCTACTTGAGAAAATATGTTCACTGGGAAACAAGACTAAGCGAGTATCGGGATCGTTATGGATGAAAACTGTGGCCGAAGGGAAAAGTGCGCAGTTTCCAGCTACGGTTCAGGCGACAGCACCGGATCAAGTGCAGATGGAAGTCACCAATGCCCTGGGAGGGACTGAAGCTTGGATTGAGGTTAAAGGCGGGCATTTTGATGTGAAGCTTCCCGAGGGAAAGGGCCAGGGAGTTTCTGGGAAAGATCATTGGAAGGGAATTCCGCTACGTTGGGCGCCTGCGTTGTTCTTAGCGCAAATTCCATGTCCTGAAACCAAGCTGCGTGTAGGTGCAAAAATTACACGAGAAAAAGATAATCAGTTGAGCGTCATTGCAGGGGTCGATCGGTTTTTATATGAGGGTGATTTCTCCGGAGCGGTGCCCGAGATCAAAAGCCTGCGTTGGGAAAAAGGTGGCAAGAGCGTGAATTTTAGTTGGCCGGGCGGTTATCGCTGGGAAGCTAAATCACCCCTGGGAGAAGTGAAAATCCGTTGGAACGAGCGGGACGTAGAAGAGAAGAAATAAATTCAGTTCGACGCAGCAGCAGCAATCTGAATTTTTTTGAGTTCCTCAATTGCAGTTAAAGCCCCATGAGTCATGCGAGTGAGCTGATCTTGGCTGAATGCGGTTTTTTCAGCGGTGCCTTGCACTTCCACAAAAAGTCCTTGGCCAGTGACTACGAAATTCATATCGACATCGCAGCTAGAGTCTTCATTGTAGTCTAGGTCGACCAGAACTTCGCCGGCCTTCATGCCTACGCTAACAGCTGCAACGGAGTCGGTGAGTACTGTGGCTGGTATTTTTCCTTCTGAAACTAATTTTTTTACTGCCAGTTGCAAAGCTACACATGCGCCGGTGATGGATGCAGTTCGCGTCCCGCCGTCTGCCTGTAGAACATCGCAGTCGATCATGATTGAGCGTTCGCCTAATTGTTTCAGGTCAATCATGGTTCTGAGTGCTCGTCCAATGAGGCGTTGAATCTCCTGCGTTCGACCCGAAACTTTCTCACGATCACGCTTAGAACGGGTGTGAGTTGCTCGAGGCAACATGGCGTATTCGGCAGTAACCCAGCCCTGGCCCTTGCCTTTGAGCCATCCTGGGACACTTTCTTCGATCGAGGCTGTGCAAAGAACATGGGTGTTTCCGGATTTGATCAGCGCCGAGCCCTCGGCATAGCGGTTGACCCCGGTTTCAATCGAAACGGGACGAATTTGCATAGATCCTCTGCCACTCGGTTCTCGTGTTGCCATAGACTCGGATTTCCACTAAAAACCATCCTCATGCAAGACAGTTTTGTGAATTTGTTGAAACAGGGAATGGCTGAAGACGATTGGACGTTGGATTGGACGACTCGAGGTTCAGTCGATGCGAGGAAGAAAATTCGCGCACAAATCATCGCGAAGGAGTCCGGAGTGTGGGCTGCCGATGGGCTTTGTGAAGCAACTGAGCGAGTTGCGCGAGATCAGGGATTGGAGTTGAAGTGCCGTGCGAAGATTGCTCAGGGTGAGGAATTTAAAAAAGCGCAATTCCTGGTGGAATGGGATGGCAACGCACGAATTTTGTTGGCGCTCGAGCGTCCGTTTCTGAATTTAGCTTCGTATCTCTCCGGCATTGCAACTCAGACGCAGAAAATGGTGCAGGCTGTTCGAAAGGGATCTAGTGATATTCGCGTGACCAGTACGCGCAAGATTCTTCCCGGATACCGTGATTTGGTCGTGCAGGCTGTGATGGCGGGAGGTGGCCACAGCCATCGCGTATCGTTGTCCGGAGGTGTGTTGATTAAAGAAAATCACATTGCCTCCGCCGGTGGAATTGAGCGTGCTGTGAATGGGGCACGTGCTGTTGCACCCCATGGACTGAAAATCGAGATCGAGGTTCGTTCGTTGGATGAACTCAAGCAAGCTCTGGATTGTGGAGTGGATGCAGTGCTTTTGGATAATTTTTCCCCCGATCAAGTCGGAGCTGCGGTGGAAAAAATTAAAAAATTCGCTCACCCAGTGACTGTGGAAGTATCAGGCGGAGTGACTGCCGAAAATGCCGCTCAATATGCATTGCCGGGTGTGCATGTTCTATCTTCAGGTGGCTTGACTCATTCGGTTCGAGCCATCGATTTAAGTCTCTTGGTTGAACAATCGAGTTGAGCATGGATCTCGCGACGAATCTTATTCTCGATTCTTGCGATTCAACCAACACGCTTGCCAAGCAATTGGGAGAAAAAGGCGCCCTGCATGGTGCGTGGATTTCGGCTAGAAAGCAGAAAGCAGGTCGAGGCAGGCAAGGTCGTGAGTGGGTTTCAGAAGAGGGAAATCTTTTTTTATCCATCATCGTCAGGCCCCGCAAAAAATCAAATTGGACTTGGATTCCCTTGGTGACCGCGATTGCAGTTTGCGAAGCGATTGAATCCAAATGGCCTGAGCTTGAAGTCAGAGCCAAGTGGCCCAACGATCTTTGGATCGAGGGACGTAAGTTGGGTGGAATTTTGTGTGAGGGCGTGGGCTCGGGTGATCAGGATTCATTTGTGGTGATCGGGATCGGGTTGAATTGCCTTTCCTCTCCCACAGGTCTTGATCAGGAGACGATTTCTTTGAGCGAAGCCTTGGGTCAAAAAATCACAGCAGATCAGGTTCGAGAATTTGTGATTGAAGCGGTTCTCAAGTGGATGAAAAATCTGGAAACATTCAGTTCGGAAAAATTAATTCAATCGTACGAAAGATACTCTGCACTCAAATCAGGCAGTGAAATCCAATGGCAGGGTGGATCTGGAATAGTGACTGGGCTCAGCCTGAGTGGAGAGCTTAACGTCATCAATGATCATGGATTGCAACAAAAGCTAGTTACAGAAGAAATCAGAGCAGTTCGAATTGCCTGACAGCTCCAACTAAGGAGTTTGTTGCAGAAGCTTGTGAATTTCTGCTTTGATCACTTTTTCAGCAATATCCGGCAAGAGACGCTGCGCGAGAGAGGACAGGGATTCTTCGACTTGCTTGCGCACCAGTTGCTCGACCCAGGCCTTGTCTGGCGCTGAAGTCATGTTAGAGCCGCCTCCTGACATGGGCGATTGAATCGGTTTACCAGCAATGATTTCCTTAGGCTCTAGACTGGGTGGAGCTTGGAACACGGGTTCGATATCCTCTTCGTCATCCATCAAAACAGGTGGAGGCAGGTCGTCTTCTTCGTCAGACAACTCAATTGCCAGGCTGGCAGATGGATTTTTTTTATCGATTGGAAAGTTACTGCCTCCCATGTCGGCAAAGTTTTTGCCGGGTTCCAAGCCGGGAACATCTGGATGGAGAGAACCGATATCATTTTCACCTAAAATTTTAAATTCAGGAGGGGTAGAGGGCGGGGACGGAAATGTGGGTGAAGGTGGAGGAGTCATCTTCATTTTTTTACGGTCATCCACCGCCCATTGTTGCAAGTCGAGAGGCTCGAAGTCCTCTTCCTTGAGCAGAGGAGGTGGGGGGGCATCCGGAAGAATAGGGAGGTCTTCGTCTGATAGGTCCAAAGGGGGCGGGGGTGGAGTCATGGTCATCTGAGGTCCAGGTTTTTGAAGAAGCTCAGTCGTTTCCATGCGTTTTGCAACCACTTGTCCTAGTACTTCTGACAAAACTTTTCTTAAATGAGCGGGATCGAAGGGCTTAGTAAACCGGCCGTGAAATTCGAGAGACTGGTATTGCGCTTCATCTACTTTTTCAAACGCGCTCGACATCAAAATAAATCGAGTTTCCTCGAAATCATGCATGTCATGAATTATTTTTTTAACTTCGAACGCAGTTTTTCCGGGAAGAGAAACATCGATCAAAACCACATTCGGGCGAAAAACAGAAATCTCCTGAACGGCCTCATTTCCATCCGAAACCGCTTTAATTTCATAACCTTCGTTAGACAGAGCAAGGCGAATGACCTTTTGAATAGTCAAGCTGTCGTCGGCCACCAGGAGTTTTTTTCCAACCATCGTATATCAATTGTGTCATCCCTAAGTTTTTCTGTAAAGCGGGACGATTTTAAGAAAGGCTCTTGACTAGATTTTCTATTGCAGCCCAGCGAATTCGTGTAACATGTCAGTTAGCCTCAGGGTTGGCGATTTATAAATTGGACCCTACAGTCAATTACCCCGGGTGCTGTTCCTGTTGCAGTGGTGAGCATGCCTGGCTTGTACCAGGAAGCCTAAAGCTGCCATACGGCGCCCACTTTAGATTCAGGGGTTCCAATTGACACCGCCAATCCTGGGGTTTTTTACGTCCTATTTGACAACCAGGGTCACACTTCCCTAGACTCTAGAAACAGGAGCCGCAGCCTGCGGCGACTCAATGTGGAGATACGCGGATTATGGAACAAACTTGGATTCACGATTTAGTCAAAGGTGAGCTGCATCCGGATGCAGAGAAGCTGCTTCAACTGGGCAAGGAGTTCGATCCACAGCAAAAGGTGGAAGAGGATACTGTCGAGTTTTTGACGGAACTCAAAACCGCATTCACCGAATACGCACGAATCTTCAATGCGTTCTCAGAAAACAGCGCACGATTTCAGGAAGCGAAAGTTTACTCAGTCGCGCAAACCGCTGCTGACTTCATGATCTATCGCAACCAAATCAAACTCGTGGTCGCCAACGTAGCCCACGGCGTGATTCAACTTTCATTCGCGCATCACACGCGCACTACACTGATGGTCGACGGCCAAACTCACGGAGCTGGCGCCACGGCCAATCCCGGATTTTCACCCACACCGCAGGCACAGGAACTCCTGGCCCAAGTGGGACCTTTCCGCGATGTTCACTGGACGTACCAAGGTGAACGGATCACGGCACAACAGGTGGCCAAGTTCTACTTCGCGGAATTCATCCGTGCGTCCCGCGAGAGCAAGCGATCTCGTTCAGGGAACGAGTTTCTTCTTCAGCAGATCAAAGCCCTGCTCGAGGAGAAGGGGTTGGATCTTTAGAGTCTCAGCCAAATAACTGCTGTTCAACGAATAATCAGAGGCTTGTTGAACAATGATCGAACTTTTGGTTTGAGTTTTCTTCTCCAAAATCAGCCCTGGATCGTATCCAAAGCATTTGGCAAACTCCTGTCCAAATTCGAAGTAGCTCAACTTGGTAATTCCACCAAAGTGCAGTGCCTTGTTCTTTGGCCCACCATCCACCAATCGAGCGATCAAATCCGTGAACGCGTCGATCGATGCAAAGGAGTGAATTTCATCTTTCGCGAGTTCGACTCTTTCTCCTCGGCTCAAACTGATCCGAAGATGGTCTAAAAACGAAAGATTGTACCCATTTCCTCTGCCATAAAGCGGGCTTGAACGGACGATGCAGTAATTATAGCTTCGTCCCCGAATGAAGTTCTCGCCACCGATTTTGGATTTCCCCAGTACCGTTGAAGGTAACAAGAGATCTCCTTCCTTGTAATTGCCCTTTTTTCCATCGAATGTGTAACAATTCGAAAGATAAATAAATTTGGGCTGAAGGATTTCGGCGACAGATGAGATGTGTGCAGGTCCTGCGGTATTCATCTTTTCTGCATCTCTGGGATTCAATTCCGCCCAGATCACATCATTTTTCCCAGCGGCGTAGATCACCACATCCGGACGCGCGGCATATACAATCCGCTTTACCCAGATTTCGTCGCCAATTTTGAGCGGGAGCATGGTGACCCCCGGGATCTTGACTGGCTTTCGATGGTAGGTGGCAAAAACTTTGTATCCCTCTCGCAGTCTGAGCGCGAGATGTGATCCAACGAATCCACTCCCACCGATGATCAACACCGATTTCGTCTTCATCCGTTTTGAATGAATCTATTTTAATGAGGTCGAAGAGGGTTTACTAGTCTCTTCGACCTCTATGATTCAAACAAGCTGCACCCCCAATTATCCTAGCAGTTTCAAGGCTGCCGAGTTAGTGGTATTCGCATTGCCCAACACCGCGATGCCAGTTTGCATCAAGATGTTTTGCTTGGTCATTTCCGAGACCTCTTCTGCCATGTCCGTATCTCTGATTCGGCTATTAGCAGCAGATAAGTTCTCATCGCTGATTGCCAAGTTATTGATCGTCGATTGCAACCGGTTTTGCATAGCACCGAGGTCGGCGCGAATGCTGTTGGTTCGAATCAATGCATCGTCAATGACTGACAAACTCAACTGGGCGCCTTGTTTAGTGGCGACTGATTCACCGCCGAGCTTGAGAGCATCGAGCGAAGCATCGGATCGTTCACCGTTATAGACGACCCTGTCGAGGATCGGGTTGTTTTGGATACCGACTTGGATCTCGAAAATCCCTGACTTACCGTTCAACAGCGGTGTGCCGTTGAATGCAGTCACGTTCGCAATCCGGTCGATCTCCTGTTTCAGCGATTGATATTCACGATCACTGAATTGTCGTTCAGTGTCACCAATCGTGTCTGATGCTGATTGGATCGCCAATTCGCGTAAACGAACCAGAATGTTGCTGATTTCATTCAGACCACCTTCTGACACTTGGATCAGTGATACACCATCCAGTGCGTTTCGTTTCGCTTGTCTGATCCCTCGAACTTGCGCTTTCAGATTTTCTGAAATCGCCAATCCTGCAGCATCATCTCCTGCGTGGTTAATCCGGCTACCGCTGGCAAGACGTTCCAACGTCCTGTCCAGGTTAGCCCGGGTATTCGATATCTGCCTCTGCGCATTGAGCGCAGTGACGTTCGTTGCTATTCGCAAGCCCATACTAGCCTCCGTTCATAAGTGCATTCCTCCTTGATTGCCCGGCCTATCCATAGGTCGGTCAGCATCCATGCTGAATATGGTTTACACGATGGGTGAACTGGACCATCCAATTCACCCGATTTTCTCCCAAAGAATCACCCTGATTCTCTGGGAAACTCATTAGACCCGTGGCCCTAATTTTTTACACTACGAGTGTGTTTTGAGGTCACCGCGGGTACACGTTCGGCCTGCTGATGGAGGTATCTGGTAAAAAAAAACAGACATCTCTCACCCCAGGTCAAATCGGATGCACGATCAGTGACTCCAATAGCACACACGCTCTTGCGCTACTCGCTCGTTGCGTCCTTGTTTTCTGGGAGAACTTCCTCGGCGGCAGATTCGATTTTTTCCAAAGACTTCCCCTCGTCATGAGGGATCTCCGGTCGAACCTGCCGCTATCGGAATATCCAGGAAACAAGAGCTGGCAACAGCCTATGCTCTACGGGTCAAAAACTTTATCTCATCATCCACTTCCTCCCCCGCCCAATAGTTGAAGGGCGCTCTTAGTGATCTGGTTGGCTTGTCCGAGGACTGCCACACCAGATTGCATGAGAATCTGGCTCTTCGTGAGTTCGGCGGTTTCTTCTGCCATGTCTGTATCTCGGATGCGGCTATTGGCAGCGGCCAGGTTTTCACGACTGATCATCAGGTTGTTGATGACCGATTGAAGACGATTTTGCATTGCTCCGAATTCAGCGCGAATTGAAGTGACTGACTGAATCGCGGTGTCGATGAGCGAAAGAGAATTTTGTGCGCTGGATTTATCTGCGACGTTTGCAAGATTGACTCCCAAAGCGACGACGTTGATGTCAGCGTTGCTCGGAGTGAAAAGTTTGATGCGATCGATGCTCGGATTATTCCTGATTCCGATTTGGACTTCGAAGTCAGGAGCACTTCCGTTGAGCAGAGTGCAACCGTTGTATTCGGTGCTTTGCGCGATCCGATCGATCTCTTGGAGCATCTGTTGGAATTCAACATCGAGGTATCGACGTTCGGTTTCTCCAACGGTGTCAGAAGAGGCTTGGATGGCAAGTTCGCGCAATCGAATGAGCATGTTGGCGACTTCGGACATTGCACCCTCGGCCACTTGGACGAGAGACACACCATCCTGTGCGTTGCGCTCGGCTTGGCCGAGACCACGCAGTTGTGCGCGCATGCTTTCGGAAATCGCCAAGCCCGCAGCGTCGTCGCCTGCGTGATTGATGCGTGAACCGGAACTTAATCTTTCGAGGGATTTATCGAGGGATCCACGGGTGTTGCGCAAGTTTCTTTGTGCAACCAGAGACGGAACGTTAGTGTTGATCCGTAAGCCCATGACTCACCTTCCTCCATGAAGGTACATTTCAGCTTCATCCTTGAAGCCTGAGGTCGCAGGAGTCTTCTGGCCATCTTGGCCAGGATCATATTCCTGCTTCCAAGACACTCATCGGCTGTGTCCGAAAAGACTTAACAAAAAAAATAAAAGGTACCCCACTTTTTTAGCGGAGTACCTTTTGTGATGTGTGGTTGTGGTAAAAACCTATTTATGCGGCCTGAGCGTAACCATCGTCCTCCGCGTGCCAAATATCGTACAGTGTTTTTCCGGATTCAGTGCGGAGCCACTTGGTTGCGTGGTCGGGTGGCTCGGTTCCTAGACACTGTTGAGCAAATGCGTGAATGGTCATTGTGGATTTTGGACCAACAGTGACTTTGTATTCTCCATTAGGTTGTTTGGTGATTTTACAGGTTTTTTTTGGGTCACTGACGAAATACAGCATTTGTCCGTCTTTTAAATATTCCTGATGTACTAAAGAAGTGAGATCGAATTTTCCTCTTTTTTTAGACACTTGGGTTCCCTTTCTTTGGTAAGAGGCATCTATAGTTCGTAATGCGAGAAGACTATGCCTACTTCTTTTTACCTATCGGCAAAATATTCAGCCTGTTTTAGGAGAAAAGTCCGAGTTAAAATAATATTGCAATGAGGTTAGCCCGCGAACAAAATAGCACTGCTAGGGTTTCGGTCAAAGTCAGAAAAGAAGATGCTGCATTTGGTTTTGAAGAATGGTCCAAGCTGATTGACGCAGCTTTTTTGATTCCTGCAGGCTATTCTTTTGTAGACGACTTTCCTGTTTGGGATCCAAAAAACGGCGCAGAGATTCATCGCTGGAATCTCAGGGATAATCAGAGCACTTTGCTTTCGACCGTCTCTGCTCGTGTTGCTTATGTCCAATGTGAACAAAAAAAGATTCGTGTAGTTTTAATTGGCGCTGTGGCGTCTTTGCCTGGGCATCAGGATCAAGGCTATGCATCTCAATGTTTTGAGACAGCTATCAAGTGGGTTGAAACCAAGAGCAAAGCCGATGTTGCAATTCTCTGGGGTTCTGAGACCAAGTTCTACTCCAGATATGGATTTGATCTGGGTGGGGAGCAATGCCGTATGCAGTTGGAACAAGTCACTGCTCCCACAACAGAAGTAATGGGAACTATTGAGATCGGTTGGAATCCTGCGATATTTGATTGCATGACGAATCGATCTTTGGGGATCAAGCTCGGGGATTCGGATGTCAGTTGGATGGAGTCACACAAAAATGTACTTTGGTGCTCACTCAAGAAAAACAAAGAGATCGTTGCCTATACAGCGATAGGGCGAGGAATCGATTTACCCAAAATTGTGCATGAGTGGGGTGGAGATCCAGAGAGTTTGAAGTTTTTGCTGATGAAAATCAGAGAAAAAATTCCTGGATTATCAATTATTGGTCCACGAAGTTTGCTGCAGGAATACGGGCTTGCTGTAACTGGACAGGAGATTACAAAGGAAAAGCTTTGTTTGTTTAAGGTTTTGAATCGCTCGAAGGTGCCTGACTTTGAGCAGCTGCGAGCTTGGTTTTGGGGCTTGGACGGGGCTTGAGAGTCTGAGAGGATCTAGGTTAGATGGATACCCTCGTTAAACTTCTCAATCAGTTAATTGAACGTGGAATTATTAAAAACTACGCCATCGGTGGTGCGACAGCTCTGATTTATTATTGTGAACCCGTTCAAACACAGGACATTGATGTTTTTGTTCTTATTCAGAGCCAAATTGCTGATTTGATCAATCTCTCACCACTTTATGAGTTTTTTCAGAAAAAGGGGTTCGAAGCACATAAAGAGCATATTTTGATTAACAAAATTCCTGTCCAGTTTTTGGTTCCATACAACGATCTATTAACCGAAGCAGTAGGTGAGGCTGTGGATGTGAAGTATGGTAATGTAAAAACAAAAATTCTTTCGTTGGAATATCTCATGGCAATTATGGTTCAAACCGGCCGTATTAAAGATAAGGCACGACTGGAATATTTGATAAGTAGAAGAATTGATTTTAATAAGAGCGCATTGAATGCGATTTTGAAAAGAAATCAACTCTTGGAAAAATGGAAAAAAACTAAAATGGAATTGGGATTATGAAAAAATCAGAACAAAAAAAATATATTGCTCAAATTGAACGTTCAAAAATTAGTATGAGCCAAGACCTAATCAAGCTTCCCTACAAAGAGAAAATTCGTCGTGTCATTGAAATGCAAAAAATGTCGGCAAAGTTAAAACCTAAGGGATCCAAAAAAGTACATATTTGGAATCTGGATTAGGAGAGCTTCGGCGTAGAAGCTCTCCTAATCATTTTACTAACTTAAATTTCACTGAGTTTTGTTTCAATCTCAGCAACTAGATTCATCAAAATGTCCGAATACGCTTTGAGTTTGTCTTTGCTGTCTCCGGATTTCCATTTGAAGGAGGGGACAGTCAGCCCTCTGGTATCCATGACGTATTTGAATTCCACAGCTTCTTTTTTTGGTTTTGGTTCCTTCGCCGCTTTTGCTGCTTCGTCCGGAGTCATCATCAGGACTTCTTCTTTTTGTGCGGCTTCTTCGATCAAGCGTGTGTGATTTTCTTCGGGGACATTAGCAAGTTCTCGAAGAAGAGCACGGTTTTTCGTTCCGTGCTTGAGCAGCAATGCTTTGGTGTTGAGTGGTAATCGAGTAAATCCAACGCATTCGGTGATTCGGGATTTGGGCTTTCCGAATGCCTTCGCGATTGCGTCGTGTGAGCTATAGGCTCCGGCCTCTAACAAAGAAACATAGCCTTCGCCCTCTTCAAGAGGATGGAGGTCTACGCGATCTAAGTTCTCGCGAAGCGCGATCTCGTGCGTGGCTTTGTCGTTGGTCGAGAGTACGCGAGCTGGAATGCGGTCGATCCCTGCGAGTTTGGTGGCGCGCAGTCGACGTTCACCGGCAATGACTTTGTAGCGATCACCATCTTGCACGACAAGAATCGGCTGAAGAACGCCGTGTTCTTTGATGGAGTGAGACAGTGCTTCGATTTCTGCATCGTCAAAGTGGGATCTGACTTGTAACTCAGATGCGTCCACTCGATCTGTGGGAACAAAATTCACCAAAAAGGTGGTGAGGTTGTTTGTGAGGTTCGAGTGAGTGCTTCCGGCCGTTGTTCGGGCCGAGGAATAGAGCTGCTTGAGGTAACCGCTTCCTGTGCGGGTTTTTATTTTGGACGTGTCAGTAGTCGCAGCTGCTGTTTCAACGTTAGGGGTGGGGGTCAGAGGCTGATTTTGATTGGTGGTATCCATATTTTCTCCGTTTTGTTTTATTTATTAATTATTTATTTAAGCTTGGAGCAGTTCTTCGGTCATCATGCTCATGTCGAGAGCAGCAGCACCTTTTGAGCTGACATCCCACACTGTCGTTCGCCGTTTCGTAGCTTCGTTGAGATCCGAGCTTCGATTGATGACGGCCTTGGTGCAGTGCTCAGGGAAGTTCTCCCGAAGCTCACCCAAAACTTCCTGACTGATGACTTCGCGATTGTCATAGAGGTTGGGGATGATCCGGATGTCCATCTGGCGCTGGAACTCACGTTCCATGTGTTCGATCGTTGACATGACCAGTGACATTCCATGAAACGACAGAGGATTGGTTGCACACACGACGTTGACGAGGTGGGATGCGACCAGCATCGAACCGTTCAGAATGGACGCTGCCGGGTTGGTGTCGGCTACGATTAAATCGTATCGATCAGCGATCTTCGCAATCGCTTCGGACAAGCGATACTCGCGTCGACTTTTTTGGTTGAGCGGGATCTCTATATTACAGAGACCTAAGTTCGCCGGAATCAAATCCAATCCTGGCGCCACATTCATGACGGCCTCGGCGATCGGCAGATCATTAATCAACACGTCATATATAGTAGGACGTTCGTGCGCGTCGAGAATGTCGAGATTCACTGTCAGGTGCCCCTGTCCATCCAGATCGATTGCCAAAACATTCAACCCCATCATGGCCGCTCTCATGACGTACTGCGCTGTTAAAGTTGACTTTCCTGTTCCACCTTTGACGTTATAGAACATCTGGATTTTGTTTTTCGGAAGCGCCGGTACAAAGCCGGTCGCCATGGCGACCGCACTGATGTCCGTGTTGGCTGCGACTGGCATTGCAGGACCTGCTGCTGTAGCCCCAATTCCTACATCTGGATTCAAAACCTCCTGCGGGTCGCCCTGGCGACCGGCGCGGATGGCCTTGAAGTAGTTTTGCATTTCCTCGAGCGCAATCATTTTGCGATCGACGTTGCCTACTTTCTTTTTGAAGGTTTTCAACAAACCTTGTTGTTCGAGTAGAGAAATCGCGTTGCGATCGATCTTTGCCAGCGTTGCAAATTCCGCTGGAGTAAAGCACATTTCTTTGAATGCTGCCATTGTCGGCCTCCTTGTCGTTGCTGAATCACATCCCATGTAATCCACTGGTCAAACTTCTAATGTAGGTCGATTGTATGACGACAGATTTTTATCGCAAGCGAATATATTATTTTTTTGAAAACACCCATTGCTAAGTCCGGTCGCCGTGGCGACCGGGGTTGCTTGAATTTTTACGGATGGCTTTTACCTACGTAAGCTCCGCCCTCGGGGAGCCGACATCGTGTCGTTGTCCGCGCCCTTCGGGCTCGCGCCATCCATGGCGCGGAGAATCCCCGAGAGCGGACTTACTTCGGTACGCCATTCGTAAAAATCACAGAAGGTCTGGTCGCCGCGGCGACCAGTGATCCGAACGATCGAAGAGCTGCCTCGTTCAGCGGAAATAGATTTCCTGTGGTCGCCATGGCGACCGAAATTCTACGCGCGGCTATTTTGAAAATGGAAACGGTGGAATAAAAATTTGGAGAATGTGCGTTTTCGCGCCCGGAGGGGAAAAGCGAAAGGGCACGGATGCCCGCAGGCACATTCTCCAAAGTTTTTATTCCACCGTCTTTGAATGATCTGAAAGTCAGCTGCTTGCGCTTTGATATCGTTTGAGACCGCGACGCCACAGGAATTGATCGAGTAGGAAGAAGCCGGTCAGTGCGGTCGCCAGCGCGACCGCTTCGCGCCAGGGGAGTCCGTGGATCAGTGCTCGGGCGGGGACACTTCCGATGAAGGCGAAGGGGATGAAGGTGAGGATTGAGTAGCGGATGAACTTTGGGTAGATCGTGTCGGGCTTGGTGGCGAATTGGTACATCTGGAAATAGAGTCGCGCTACTGCCCATCCGCGATCAGTCCAGAATGTGACGACTGAAAATAAAAATCTCACCAGTGCGTTGATTGTTAGTCCTGCCAACAACCAAAGCGGAAGCAGAGCCCAGCGCCATCCGCCCTCAAATCCTGCGGGCCCCGAATAATGGATCACGATGGCGATTCCGAAAAACACGTTCAGAAAAGCTCCGGTCTGAATGAATCGAGTCAGCGCAAGAAACAAAGGATGGATCGGCTTGGTGAGAATAATGTCCAGCTCGCCCTTGTTGACCAGATCCGAGAAGGTCCAAAAATTTCTTTGAAAAAAAACTGTGAAGAGTGCGTCCGAAGCAAAGAAGATTCCCAAAAAGAAAAACGATTGTTCCTGTGTCCATCCTGCAAGAGTAGGGGTGTTTGCGTAGATGACGGAGAAAAGAAAAAATTCGACAGCGATCCAGATGAGGTCACTGATTGTCATGACTAGGAAGTTATTTCGGTAGACGACTTCACGGACAAAGTTGTTTTTGAATTGGACTGCAAACACGTGGAGGTATTTGTAGATCGAGTGCATGAAGTCAGCCCCCTAGGCTCTGGTAGCGATAGATGCCAATCTTCCAGCTGGTCCTGATCAAGATCCATCCAACGATGAGCCAAGCGCAGCTGATGAGTAGCTGATGAAAATATTCTTGTGTTGACCATTTTCCCAAAGCGAACTCAGTCGGCCCGTATACATATAAATAGAAAGGCAGAGACTTCCAAACCCAAGACCAGCTCTCCGGAACCAAACTCAGTGGAATCAGCTCTCCCGATAAAATCGAAACCACCATGTTCTTGATCCATAAAACAGCATAAGCCTCTTCCCAATAAAACGAGATGCTCGCGAGTGCTGCGCTGATTTGGTAGTGGATGATGTTCCCGATCATGGCTAAAAACATTCCTCCCAGTAATCTGAATGGGCTGACTCCCAGCCAATGACTGGCCAACGCTCCGGCCAATAAGCAAGTGCCTGCAATGAGAATCTTGGCCGCGATTCCTCGAAGGTAGACAAACTCAACCACGCTCACCGGCTTCAATAAGTAATTACTCAAACTGCCCGAGCGAATCATCTCTGCTAATTCGAAATCGTGATCGCCACCGCGAATCTGCGAGAAGAGCATGCTCGTGAATGTGTATTGCAAGAGCTCAACGTAAGTCATTCCTCCAAAATTGCCTCCACCGGATGTCAGCGAAAACCAAAGCACCCATTGAATAGCGACCGGAACCGCCGCTTGTCCGAGAACCTCAAAAAGAAATTCAATTCGATAAGCAGTTGCGTCTTGGAACCCGTTGATCAGGGCCGCGAGTCTCCAACCCAGAAATCGGTTCACCATCGCGTGGCTCATGAGGTATGCGGAAGTTTCCCGGCACTGCCAGCCGCGTACAATCGTTCGATCACGCTCTCGAGGCTTTGCTCTTCGACACTCATATCGAGCAACGAGAATTTCGCCATTATCCGTTGGAGGAGCGGAATCATCTCGCTGGGTTTGATTTCAAAAAACAAATGTCGCTCTTCTTCGTCACTATCCTTGATCTCGATTTTTGATTCGGGAACTAGGCTGACCTGACTCAGTTCGGACAAGGAAGGCTGCTCTTTGAATCGCATGCGTACTCTGCAGTTTTCGCTCGAGATCAGTTTTTGAGGAGCACCATCAAAAATCAGCTCACCTGTTCGTAGAATCAAAATACGACTACACAAGCTTTCAATGTCGTCCATGTTGTGACTGGTCAGAATGATTGTGGCCTTTTCTCGCTGATTGAACTCTCGTAAAAATTTTCTCAGTTTCTGGGCAGCGAAAACATCCAGACCGATGGTTGGCTCATCCAGGAAAATTATTTTCGGCCAATGGAGCAAGGCTCCAATTAGCTCCATCTTCATTCGCTCGCCCAACGACAGACGACGGATCTGGGTTCCAAGAAGGGTTTTCACATCTAGCATGGTGGTCAGCAGCTCGATGCGTTCCTTGTAAGTTTTCTTGGGAATTTCATAAATCGCCTGCAACAAATCAAATGCATCCGTCGCTGGAAGATCCCACCAAAGCTGAGCCTTCTGCCCCATCACCAAAGCAATCTGGCGCCGAAAATCATAGTGACGCTTAAAGGGATCAAATCCCATTACAGAGGCCTCGCCAGAAGTGGGAGGAATCAACCCCGACAAGATTTTCAGAATCGTGGTTTTGCCAGCCCCGTTGGCTCCGATCAGTCCAATGAATGCGCCCGGTTCAATAGAAAATGAAACTCCCTTGAGAGCCTCGTGCTCGACGACCTGAGGTTTCGTGAGGAGCTTGAAAACCCCTGTGAGCCCTTCTTCTTTTTTTACACTTCGAAAAACCCTGCGGACGTTTTTGACTTCAATCATGAGGGACGATCAACCACTTTCCTGGTTCCTTCTTTTGGAGGCAGTACACCTGTGACCCCCGGAACGTAAGCGTTGTAGCGTGAACTGATTGGAAGGTTCAATCCCTGATTGTGTTCATTTAACGCTGTATTGACGAAGGCGCGGGATACCGGGAAAGCTGTGAATAGTTTTGCAGGAGTTCTGGAGTTTTCCTTGACTGAGTAAATCAAAAGATGGGTGTTTTGATGTCCTGGGAGGGGTGGATGAGGGAATTCAACGAAGTCACTTCTCAGAGTCATTTCACCCAGCGTTTCCTCTAGGCGAGTCACTTCGAGATCTTGAAAACGGTAGCTCAGCAATGATCCGTCCAATGATGAGATGTTTTTCAAAAGCATGCGATCGACTCCTTCGCCAACAAGCGCAATTCGAGCCAAAAGATAAGTCACATTGGCAAATTGAGTTCCACCGGGAGGGGTGGGAGAAAAAACCCCGCGAGGAAATCCTAATCCTGCTTCGATTTCTCCGTCGACCCACCTTGCACGCTTGTATCCGTACGGAGTTGTCGAGTTGCTAAATAGGTACCCGTAGACATGCATGATGCCTGCGTGAACAATTCGGTCCTGACGAGGTGGAGCATGGGTAGTCAGAAAAAGGGGATCGAGAATACGCGGATCTACGATGGGCTGTTTGATGATTTCGTCCCAATTCAAGCTTTGTCCCCAAAAATCCAACCAGACAGGATTTCGTCCATCTTGTTCTAGCTGAGCCCGAAAATCAGGAGCTTGATCTTCAAGGACCGCTTCCCAAGAGGGTTGTGCCGGACTGGACATGTCCCGGGCTATTTTTGCCCAGGGGCAATCTCGTACCGTCTCAACAGATCCAGGCAAAGGACAAGATTGAGCTCCCCGCGATGGGGATGATTTTTTCGAAGTAGAGCATGAGGCAGGAATAAGGCACATCACGGCAAAGGCTAGAATTGAGAATGTTCGCATACATATTTGCTATGTCCGCACCAGAAGGGGTGCAAGCATAAGTTTTAGAGTTGCGTTTTATTGAGATATCGCATAGCCGTGTGAGTCATTGAACCTTAGGCCCGGTAGCTCAGTCGGTAGAGCAGCGCCCTGAAAAGGCGTGTGTCGGCGGTTCGATTCCGTCCCGGGCCACCATTTTCAATTTTCACTTCAGATCCACGGCGCGATACGTCGTCAGATTTCAAAAAATGATCCTCATGTACCTTAATGTACATTCCGGTCATTTTTTGAAATCTTCCTAGTCTCGCTTGTGTCTCTTTGTGAAAATTGAAAATGGTGCTGAATTCTGTGAGTTCCGGTTCTAGTTTTTCGGCGAGCTGGCGAGGGTTAAAACATATTGACAGATTGGATCTTGATTGTTTTTTTCATCTGCTTGTGTTGAATTGGTAGTATGCGTAATCGTATCGGAATGGCACTGACGTTGGTTCAGGGGTTGGTTGTTTTTACGTTTTCATTTCCTTCATGGGGTGATGAGTTGCCCTCGCCACCTGCGCCGATCAATGGCGGAACATTTCAGGTGGGGGAAGCTCACCAGGATATCACTCCCTCAGCGGCACAGGCTTCTCGTGTTTATTTGGGTGGGTATGGCATGTCGTTTACACGTGGCCCAATGAAGAGTGTCCATGATCCGATCTTTGCTCGTGCCATTTCAATTCGTCCCAGCGAGCAAGAGCAAACGGTAATTTTTGTTGTGTTAGATAGCGTGGGATTGAGCAACCGTCTCACTCAAGAAATCCATGCAGGGTTTCGTGCCCGGTTTCCTCGATTCAAGGGCCAGTTGTTTGTCAGCGCAACTCACAGTCACTCCGCGCCTGATTTGATGGGACTCTGGGGGTGGGTACCACGAGCTTATTTGGAGATAGTAAAAGCAAAAACAATTCAGGCCATGTCCGATGCTTATCTCAACGGACAAGAAGCTAGGCTTTTGGTGGGAAATAATACCGCGCTCGCCGAAAACCGACGAGGCTGGATTCACACTGACAGCGAGATGACGGTGTTGCAGGCTGTGTCAACTGCTGCACCCTATTCTGTCATTGCTACCCTGGTGAACTTTGCGGCCCATCCCACGGTTTTGGAGGAGTCGAATCATGCGCTCTCCAGGGATTTTTGTGGTTATCTGGTGGATGAATTAGAGAAAATTTATCGCGCACCTGCCCTTTTTATCAATGCAGATGAGGGAGATGCTTTGCCACTTCGAAACGGGCAAAAGGCCGATTTCAACGTTGCTCGGCATTACGGCGAATATTTGGCCGAGAGGGTGGTTGGAGCTTTGCAAAATAAAATCCAGTTAAGCTCGACCATTTCTGTCTCAGAAAAGAGCTGGATTCACACTGTGAATAGTTCATTGATTAAGTTGGCTGTATTTTTCAAGATGCTCGATTTTGTTTTCTTCCGCTCAGCCAAGTCCGGTTTGGAGGTTGAGTTTCCTGTGTCATATATCAAAATTGGTGAGCTGCAGATGGCGGCCTACCCCGGCGAGGCGGTGACACGGCTTGGGATGGGTATCCGTGAGCGTATGTCATCTCGGTATAGAATGATGCTTGGACTCACGAATGGCAGCTTGGGCTATCTATTAGGTGAAGACGAATGGGATACTGGCCGCAATTATAACTACGAAGAAAACCTTTCCATCGACATGCACATCGGCGAGCGTATGAAGCAAGAATTCATCACGCTCATGAAATAAAATAACCTTCGTTCTAGCGTGATCTGAGTAACTCCATTGCAGCTCGATAAATCACGGGAGCCGTTTTAGGTCCCATGGAATTTTCCTCTCCATAGGGAGCTTCTTTGTAATTATAGATAAAGGGTGGTTTTATGTCCCATTCTGAATGGGGAATGATGTAGCCAATTTCGTCATTGGCGAGCCCCAAAATCAAATTGATTTTGCCTTTCATTGCAGAGCGGATCGGAGGTGTTTCGATCATTCTGTTGGGGTAGTCTGCGCCTGCTGGAGCTTCAACGCCGCCGTTGGCGATTTCTGGATACAGCTCACCCGGGATCGTCAAAATTTGTGCATCTCCCACAGATGCCAAGGTCATTTCAGATTCGATATAAAAACCATTCCAATGCAAGATGTTTCGGTGAAATAAACCCAAAATCCAGCCAAAGATAAAATCTTTGTTGGTAACTGGAACTACAATTTTTTTCTTAATAAAAGTGATTTTTGGTTGGTACTGAATCGGCTCTTGGGTGGTGTCCATCGCATTGAGGACCTCGCCAGCAACGGTGTAACCAACGGCACGAGCTTTTTCAAAAGAAGGGATTTGGAGCATCTCGTGAGTGTAGGGATCTCGCACAGCAAGCTCAGGAGGGGAGGTCAATAACCCTCCAATCGCTCCATTCATATAGAGATGGATTCCGCCCACGCCCTCATGAAATACTTTACCATTCTCATAGCGAATTCCTTTTTCAATGCCATCACGCAGGTAGCCTGCCAGATCCGATGTGACGAGCGTATTCCGCTCCCAAAGGGTTTCAACATGGTTGGCCCAATTGACGATCGTCCCCAATACTTTCTTGTTACTGAGGTCTGTGAACTCTAAAACACGAACTCCTGGATCGATCACATAAGGAGGGCGAGTATCCGAGACGACGTCATTCGAAAGATTTTCAATTTGAAAGGTCCGCAATCCAGCAGGTTTCAAAGCTGTTACAGCAGATCCAATCGCGATCAGGGCCTGGGTTTTCGTATACTCCATGTATGCTGGAATCACACCCGTGTGGTACTTGTCTCGACCCCAAAGCCCTAAAAGATCAGGAGCTTCGTGGTTATGTGTGGAGGTGAGAATCAAGTGGTTGATTTTCCACTCACGAGGGAGTCTGGAGCGAATATCTTCGACTTCATTGAACAAAAACCCAATAGCGTCGAGAGCAACGAAGGCAATTCGTTTGTCACCATCATCGATCACGCTTGCCAATGCCCAGAGGTCATCGTGAACAGCTACGGCGGCACGACTGTAGTCAAAACCTGCCAACCAAATAGCATCGAATTTTCCGTTTTTGTTGCCATCAATGAATCGATCGCCTTTTGCGGGATTGTAAGCGCCATCGTGATCAGCATCGATCCAGGTATCTTCTAGTACTGGAGTAATTTTTGCTTTTCCGAAACCTGCTTGAAATTCTGCATGTGCAGCGGGCAGGGTTCCAAGGCACGAGATTAGAAATGCGATACGGACAAAAATCATAGGACTCTCCATCAAAAAAAGTAACTTTGAACGTGGGATACGCTGCTTTGCGTTGAGAATCAAGCCTGCTTTTTTAGCAATTTCTGCTTGCGATTTTTGAGTTCCGATGTTCAAGCTGTCTCCAGTTCAGGGGAGATTGATTCAATGAAAAATTTGTGCATAGTAGTTCTGTTTATTTTGTCTATGAGTGCGTCAGCGCTTGCTTCGTTTGCTCCAGGGCCTGGAACGCCAGGTCCTGGGTATCCTGGATACCGCCCGGGTCCACAGTGCTACCCGCAGCCGAACGACCCCTATTTCTGGGATCAGATTGCTCGAATCGAAAACGATATGCTGCACTGGGACCGCAGCTACTATTCAGCGCCAGCAGGATCACCCCAAGAGCACTATGCTGACCAACGTCGTCGCGATGCAGGGGATGCGTTTTTGAGAACACTTCAAACCCACCAGATTGAAAAATTTCAATTTCCTGATTTAGAGTCGATCGCGCTGACATTGGATTCGAAATATGCAGCAACTCGTTCGGGAAGTTATTTAGAGAGCGTGTACGATACCGCGCGCAGAGCAGTATTTAGCGCATATATTCAGTCCACAACAGATGCAATCAGCTGCTTGGGTAATTACTTCGAAGCAGAGCAATGGGGACTAGAATTGAATCGGCGCTACAATTCATCACCTAGCCGCAGTGTAAAAGAACAGGCTTATGATCAACTGCGAAGACGAGCTTTTGATCACGCGGTGGTGTTGTTTCAATACACGCTTTCCAGAATGTATTACCAGGATGTACAGCGAGCTTTTTATGACTACGACCAACGGTACAGAAGTGCTCCCGCGCGCTCTGTTTTGGAAGCCTATTTCAGACAAATGCGTGATGCGGCTGAACGTGAACTGAGAGGACGTCGCTGAGAGCTCGAATCATGGTGCGCAGATCCTTCCTGATTTTATTGGGGGTGTGTTTAATTTTTGGAAGAGCGCAGGCATCTTCTGTGACTCAGTTGCAATTTCAGCAACAAGAACAAACTCAAACTTGGACTCTGGACCAACTCAAAAAAGCACTCAAACTCGCCACCCTCACAGTGAATGATCCTCAGCACAAGACGAAAAAAACCTATGAGGGATTTTGGCTGAAGGATGTTTTGGCTCTCAAGGGAATCAGTGAAGATTCGAGCGATGAGCTGGGTCTGCGCTGTGCAGATGGTTATACTGCTGTTTTGAAAATCAACCGGATGAAAGGGCACAAGGCGCTTTTGGCTATCCGAGAAGTGGGCGCCAAAGGTCCCGGAGGATGGACGCCCCTGATGCATGGGAAATCCAAAATCACGCCAGCTCCGTTTTACTTGGTCTGGGACTCCGCAGACAAAGATCTTCCCTGGCCCTATCAAGTCGTAAAATTAGAGATCATTGATTTTCAGGCGAAATATGGAAAAATTTTTCCGACGGCTGTTGGGCCCGAGAGCAGTGAGTTTCGTGGATTTAATTTGTTCAAATCTCAGTGTTACAAATGCCATTCCTTGAATTTGCAAGGCGGTGAATTAGGTCCTGAGTTGAACGTACCCAAAAATATTACTGAGTATCGCGAAGAGAGTTATATTCGAGCCTTCATGAAAGATGCTTCGGCCTATCGCTTGAAAAGCAAGATGCCAAAATTTCCGGATATCAGTGATGCGGAATTCGCTGATTTAATCAGTTATTTTCATTGGATGAAGGAACATAAAATCGATACAGAAACGAAGCCCTAAAGTTTCTGTCCAATTTTTTTTCCGAGTTTGACAAGAGTCTCGCGACCTTGTGAGGTCTGATCGAGAAGATCGCGGTCGGGCGTCCAGCGTCCAGGTTCACCTAATAAAATCACAGTGGAAGCACCGAAGAGAAAATACCCTTTTTCTTGCCCACGCTGGAAAGGTTGATCAGCAGAATAGGATTGTACGATTTTTCCGACGCACATGGCGCCCACTTCGATGTAAGCCAGTTTTCCAAAATTCTGACTTTCCAAAATTGAAACTTGCCGTTCGTTCACACAAAAAATTTCTGGGAAATTTTTGAGAGCAATCGGATTCACCGAATGAAATTTTCCGGGGACGTGAAAAAACTCTGCCAATTTGCCCTGATCGGGAAAATGAAATCGGTGATAATCCGTTGGACAAAGCCTGCAGATCATCAAAGGGCCTTTTTCAAAAACGGGCCCCCATTTTTTTTGAGCAGTAGGACCCAAGAGTGCACCGGCCCCAAGAAACTGCCCCTTGACTGGAATGCTTAGTTCCGGAGTGATTTGTGAATAAGCAAAATATCGCCCTTCCGCAAAGGCGGGCATGTGACTAGAGACTGAGTCAAACGGGCGAGCCTCAGGCCTAAATTTTCTAATGAAAAAATCATTGAAAGTCGGAAACGGCCCACTCTCAAATTCGTGCATCGGGATTTGATACTGCTGAATAAAGGTCGGGATTTTCTGAGCACTCTGAGGCGAGCTCTGGTAAGCGCCAAATCTACGGCTGAACCAGGGTTGAATCAGGACATTCTGGGTAAACCAGCCACCCAAGGGAGTTTGATAGGCCCATCGGATGTATTGATCGCCGTAGACTTTTTCTTGTTCGGACCGAGATTGTTCTCGATTCCAATAAATGATCGAAGATGACGTTGAAGAATTCACAAGCTCTACATACAGTAGAATCAGGGATCTCGGAGCAAGAAAAGGAACAAAGTGGGACAAAAAACTCTGATTTTGATTAGACATGCTCACCGCGATACAGAGAGCGGAAGAGGCCAAGATAATGGGCTGAGCGAAAAAGGCCACAGGCAGGCGAGTCGTGTCGTCAAATTCTATTTGGATCGAGAATTATCAGATCATCCAGTGCTGATCACCAGCCCCAAAAAAAGATGTATCGAGACCCTAGCGCCACTTGCCAAGGAATTGGGAATCGACGCGAAGATCGAATCTCGTGTCGGCGAAGGAGAAAATCTCGAAGGGCGAGTCAAAGCATGGCTCGAGCAATGGAAGCAAGGATCTGATCCGTTGACCGTGGTTTGCTCACATGGGGATTGGATTCCTGTTTGTGTCTACCAACTCACGGGAGCTTGGATTGATATTTCCAAGGGGGGTTGGGTCGAGATGGAATATGGGGTGTTGGCTGGACGAACGTGTTTGACTTGGATTGTGCAGAAGTTGAAATGAGTTACATTTTTTCAGGAACTTCGATTCCGAGCAGCCTCAAAACAAGAATCAATTGATTACGTGTTTGTGCACAGAGTCTGAGTAAAGAAGCTTTACGATCAGGGTCCTGTTCACTGATAATATGACATTCATTGTAAAAAGAATTGAACGCTTGAGAAAGTGTGAAACCGTAATCACACAGGTGATGAGGCTCGTACAGTTCATAGGCTCGTTGAATGACGTCAGGAAGTCGCAGTAAGGTCAACATGAGTGTTCGTTCAGAAGCAGTTTGTGGAGGCTGGATACTACCCGAGCCTATAAAATTCGCTTTGTTGATCAGTGATTGGATGCGCACTACCGCATATTGCAAATAAGGACCTGTGTTTCCTTCGAATTGAGAAAATTGAGCGAGATCGAAAACATAATCCGATGTTCGGTTGTTTTTTAAATCAGCATACTTGAGAGTGGCGATTCCGACTTGCTTGGAAATCTCATCGACTTCGCGCTCGCTGTATTCGCCGATTTTATCCATTTCCGTGAGGCGTTTTTTTGCCTCGTCGGTCACCATTTGGATGAGATCCTTGAGTTTGAGAACACCCCCAGCGCGCGTACGGAATGGTTTTCCGTCAGTCCCATTCATGGTGCCGAATGCGGTGTGAATCATCTCCGCATTTTTTGCGAGTCCCGTTTTTCGTGAGGCCATGAAGACCTGCTTGAGGTGCAAGCTTTGGCGCTTGTCGATGACATACAAAATCAGCTCAGCTTTGAAGTGATTGACTCGATATTCAACCGTGGCCATGTCGCTGGTGTGATAGAGATATCCGCCGCCGGATTTTTCCAGAATCAAGGGGGGGAGTTCGGGTTCCTCCGTTGTTGCGAGAGGAATAATCAATGCCCCTTCGCTCATCTCAGTCATTCCTTGTTTTTTGAGAGACTCGATCATTTTGGGCATCAGTGCTTCGTAGAAACTCTCGCCCAGCCAGTGATCAAATTGAATTCCTAGCGATCCGAAGTCGCGTTCGAGATCCGTGCGGGTAACGCTTACAAAATGCTTCCAAAGTGCGAGATATCCGGGCCGACCTTTTTGGAGCTCGTCGGTAGCACGAAGAACATCAGCTTTTTCATTTTCATCAGCTTTGAATTTTGCAGCAGCCAGAGGATACATTTCCTCGAGATCTGTCATGGTGACCGGCGATTCGGTAGGGTAGGGCCCAGTTTTTGCGGGATCAAAGTAGGGGAGATTGGGGTGCCGACGTTTGAGTTCGCAAATCAGCATTCCCATCGGGGATCCCCAGTCGCCCAGGTGGTTGTCACCGATGACGAGTTGTTTGGAGTTGTTTTCGTCGTCCAGCATCCAACGGCAAATTCTTTGGAGACTGTCGCCTATGATGGACGAGCGCAGGTGACCGACGTGCATGGTTTTGGCGACGTTGGGGCCGCCGAAGTCGATCACGATTTTCTTGGCGGGTTGAACATCACATCCCATGCGTCGTTTGTCCTGAGCTTGTTCTTGCGTGCGTTGAGCGAGTTCGTCGTCAGTCAGGACAATATTGATGAAGCCGGGTCCAGCGAGCGAAAACTGAAAGCGATCTTTGCAGAGCTCAACGGTATCGAGGATTTTTTGAGCGACTTCACGCGGATTCTTTTTTTGAGCTTTGGCCGCAGCCAGTGCGCCATTGCATTGGAACTGAGCCAGGTCGGGACGATCAGAAACAGAGACATCACCGTATTTGGGATCCAGGCCCGCTTGGATAAAAGCAGTTTGAAAGGCCTGTGAAAGCTGTTTGCGAAGAGACGGCATGTGGCGTTTCTATAACTTAATTGCTTGTTCATTGACAAGCCAGCGATTTTTTCTTACCAGAAAGCTACTTTAAGGGAGGATTATGAATTATTTTTTCAGTAAAAAACCAGTAATTTGTGGCGCGCTGATGATGGCTTTTTTGAGCCCTCAGTTTGCAAAAGCAATTGGATTTTGTGAAGGAGGCCTGGAGAATTTGGGCCGATGTATCATGATCGCGTCTACTGGGGGCGCAAGCTCAACGGGCCTGATTGTAGCTGCCCTCGCTGGAGGCGGAGTGGGCCCGGCTGTGGCAGGCACCACGGGCGGGAGCGTTTTGCTTTTTGTGACGACCAAGATATCGCAATCGAACGATGGGAGCGAGAAAGCTCAATTGCAACTCATTCGAGAAGATGCGCGGGAGTATTTATTGACTGGCGAGAAGACCGCCATATTGGGTGAGATTTTTGATGATGTCCGAACTGAATCCGAGCGAGTTCTTGGGAACGGATCGTTTTCTGATTTAGACATTGCTCAAGTTATTTTAGTTTTGAGCACAAATTAGGCAGCTTTTTTGCCTGCTTTTCGTTGAATCCAGTCATGTAGGATTTTCGCAGTTTTTTCTGGATTCTTGCCGCTCAGCTCACCAATTTTTCTGACGAGATCAGTGATTTCCTCACGTGCACCAGCTCCCTTGCTAGGGCGTTCTGGTGCTTGAGTCGAGTGACTCGAAGAAGTTCCTGAGTGAATTTTGCGAACTTTGGATTGGCTCATGCTGATCCACTGCGTATAGCTCGGCGAGCTTTGGTCTGCTTGGATGTGATTTCTGCTGCCTCTTTTTCCGTGATGGCATCCACGTCGATCGAGCCGACGAATACCTCATTCTGAATCAGCGAGAAAGCATACCATTTATTGCCTAGCTTTTGGTAAAGAACCTCAGCGGTTTCTGGACCTGAATTTTGAGTAGAGTTAGTTTTCTTAAGAGATTTGTTCGTGTTCATGGGCATCCTGCCTCCTTATAAATCTCGTATCGGCAGCAGATTTTTCAGCTAAACGGGAATGTTTTGCCTATTTAACGATGATGGAACCTTTGAGGCCCCCGAAATATGCGTCTGTAAAGGAATAGGTTCCCGCATCCTTCAAAGTAATCCCGAAGGCTTGTACAGGGTTAGCGGAGCCTGGCAAGTAAACTGGGCTGGAAGGAAATGTCGGGTCACCTGTGGATAGGATTTGTTTAGGGCTGATGTTTCCGTCGTATTGGAAAATAATCGTTGTATTAGGTGAGACTGTACATTTGAGGGTTTCACCTGAAACGGTTACAGTCCCGGTCGTCTCTTTGCATCCGCACAGAATTCTTAAAAATCCTTCGCCCTCCTGAATTTGAGCAGAATGACTGGGGCATTCGGTGCTGGCCGACGAACTCAGAGGCCCGTTGGCATCAGAGCCTGCACAAGCAGTGAGAAGCAATGTGATGGGAAATCCCCACGGAAATTTCATCCTGATTCGAAAGTACCACCTTCGTCTCAAGGTCGCCAGTCCGACGAGCCTCGTCCTAAGGGGCGTCTTTGAGGCTCTCTAAAGCTTCTTTTAGATCCATTGTGACCTCGTCTTTGCGAACGATCGCTTTGTCAAATAAGGTCTGTGCGACATCTTTTTTTATAAAACAAAGCCTCAGTGTCGCCGGTTTACTTCGGACAGCCTGCTGCAGTTGTGCTAGTGCTGGTAGTCCATTGAGATCAATCCTTGAGACATCATGTAGACTTAAAATCACCTTCTTAGTGTTAGCTTGAGTAATTTTTTCCCGACACTCGTCCAGGACAGGCGTCGTATTTTTGGCGATGGTTCCGTTGAGGGAAACCACCAAAAAAGGCCCTTTTTCAGATATAAAATATTCGAGTTTCTCTGGGATTGCTTCCGCACTCATACAATATTCATCCTGACATTGTATGGTAGGTTAAGACAAGTGCTGGAACGACTTCTGAAGCGTTATTTTTATGTCCGGTATGGACCCTGTTGTGAGTACTGAGACATAGGTAACAATTGATACCGGACACATAGGTTACACTTTTTGGCACGGGAGGGGACCCAGATGCCATGGAAAAGCTAGAGTAGGGTTACACACGTCTACCTAACGCGGTTCTCATGCGTCTAGTGGCGGGTGAGCTGACTCGCAACGAGATCAAGCTCACGCTTCTGATCGCTCGGTTTACGATTTCGTATCAGCGAAAAAAAGCACCGCTTTCAAAGAACGTGCTTGAACGGATGACGGGACTGCGTGGAGCTGCAATTTTGGAGGCGGTTTCTGGTCTGATTTCAAAGGGTATTGTCGAAAAAGAGCAAGGAGACCAAAACCGACCGAGGTTGGTTTTCAAGCCTCCGCCGGGGTACAAAATTTGACCTCCGCCTCGGTCGGAAAAGCAGCCCCCTACAAAAATAATAATACATATAAAAACAATAACTCTCTCTCAGAACCTTCGGAGTCGTTGAGAAAGTATTTTAAAAATCTCCAGCCCGAAAAGAAGCGAGAGAGTGAGTGGGTGGCTTTTGAAAAACTCAGGCAATCATATTCTGAGAGCCAGATCGACAGCTGCGTGGGTTACCTGCTCTCCAAGGGTTTGCCGAATTCGGGTGAACCCTGCCATTCACCATTGGCATTTTTGAGCATGGCTATGGGGCAGGTGATGGAATCTGTTACCGAGGCCCAAAAGCGAATCAGCCGAGAGGCAGAAAGATTGCACCACGCGGAGAAACAAAGCCAGGTTCAGCAAATCGAGGAGGCGCAGTACGAGGCCGAAATTCAGACCATCGAGGCGCAGTTCTGCGAAGCGTATCCTGATCCTCAGAAACAAGATCAAGTGCTAGAACAATTTGCAGCACAGCTACCATTTTTTAAGCCTGGAAGCGCGGGTTATCGAAGCCTTGCCATTCGGCATTGGTGGAGCGGTACTCACCGAGAACAAAACGACAAATCCGTTATATTTCAATAAATTATACCTGTTTAAAACCGTGTTAAATTAGCGTAAGAAAGGACAAACTGTATGAAGAAACAAAATGAACCCATGCCCTCCAAAGAGGGCCTAAGAAAAGCCATTCAACGACTCAATGACTTGCGGAAACGAAAGCCCTCAGATGAGTTGGTGCAGATCATTAAAGACGTGACCGAAGAAAACTATCCGGATCATCCTAGCAAAGATGATATTGCGGCTGATAGTCATCTAAACAACCCAAAAGATATCGGAGTCTAATCAGTGGGACGGGCCATTCCATTTTCTAAAATCGGTGAAGAAATTTTTAACGATGAAGTGAAAGGCATCATTGCGGATACCAATTTTTTAATTGCTATTATGTATGAGCCTCACCACTATCACGAGGTCTCCGTGAAACTTTTTGATTGTTTAGTGGACCTTGCTGTTCCAATCTATGTGAATTTAGCAGCCAGATCCGAATATCTTGATTTCCAACGGCGAATGTTGATGACGGAAGCTCTCATGGACATGCTTGGGGTGTCTACTCGATGGAAAATCACAAATGCGGCTAAAATCGAGCTCAGACGACATCGGCTGTGGATCGATACGCAGGCTTCGAAAGAAGACATTCCGATTCTGACCGACCATCGACTCAAAGAGTGCAAAAAAATATTTATACCACGAACGGAAAGCGGGAAAAACGGCTGGCAGGAAATCTGCGCTTCCTATTTGGACTCTTTGAAAGAGGAATGGGAAAAACTCGTTGATCTTCTTGGACTCCGATACATTGGAGTGCGTGAAACGGATGACCAGGCGCTGTTTTCGACGCCTATTCGTTGGGAGCGGTTTTACGAAATTAGCGGCAAGACCTGTCTTTCCTCGTCAGACTCCTTAATCACCAATGTTCTCACGAGTTCTAATATTCCGGTTCTTGCAAGTACCGACTATGATCTGGCCTATGCGATTCTTGCGGAGCAAAGCAATAAAACTGTTCTCATTCCTGATTCTCTTTATGAGAGGCATATCAAAGGGTTGAGGTTTTCAAAACGATCGAATTGATTAAAATTTTACTCAAATCTCACGAGTAGCCTGACATTATTTTTATGTGACAGTCAGGTATGGTTGAAGCTAGATTCTTGGTTTTGCGAGATTAGGATTAAAGCAATCTTCAAATCTTTTTCCAACGATTTTATGCACTCTTCGTAATCCCGGTAAGCTCTCCGGTGGATGGCCTGTTGTAATAAACAATTCCTCAAATCCCCGCTGATACAAATCATCGCAAACGGCACCGCCGTTCGACTCGTCGAGTTCATAATCGATGTAAAATTTTGTAGTTTTTGAAAACTGTGGAAGTGCCTCCACCAATTCCCGATACCTGGCGAAAGTCGTAAGAGCGAGACCCCTCTTCATTGCGCTATTTTGCCAACTGGTTCGGATCAGGACATCGTTATCGAGCAGGACCAGTTGCGGTTGCGCATCATCGATTTGTGTCAGCGCCACTTTGTCGACGAGTGTTTTTGGTAAAATTCGGACGCCTAAAGACTGGAGGCGCGACAAAGTCTTAAGTATAACCGAGTACTTTACGATAGCTCAATATACTATGCGCACGGGCCTACCTCGTACAGCAAATGACATCATGACACTTTCAGCGAAGGATTGGCTGATTTACAACAGCGTCATCACTTTTTTTAAAGTGACAGGCCTCTGGCGCTACCCAGTCCCTACCTGTGGAGATTATGAGTTCATGAGGCGGATGGATCTCATTTATTGGCTCTACAAAGCGCAGTTTCCTATTTTGAAGGCCGCCAAAAACTCCGATCTGGAGTCTTTTTTTAATAAGCAGATGGATTACCGATGGGCATTGCCCGAGGGTTTCAAGTCAGAGGGTGAATTACAAATCTCTGCCATCGGAGACCTCATGGATCATCCTTATCTGCCTCATTCTTTGAACTCTCTTTACGAAGGGGTATCAGATCTGATCTTTGGTGCGGACGTTTCCATGGCGAACTTGGAATGCGTGGTTTATTCAGAAGATTCTGCTTCATTCGCGTTTAGTCCGTCTGAGTCGTCTGCACCGCTCTATTATCGGCGTGAAAACTTTGACGCCGTAAAAGGCATCAACAACCGCAAGTATACTTTCATGACCACTGCAAACAACCATAGCCTGGATTGCGGGGAAGACGGGGTAAATTCCACCATCCGCACACTGCGGGCAGAAGGTATTTGTTTTGGAGGTACGAATGAGTCCGAGCAGGATTCATTCGCCGCGACGATCATCGAAAAAAATGGGATCAAGTTGGGCTTGATTTGTCATACCTTTGGGTTGAACGGGAAAAAAACACCGGAAGGTAAACCCTGGCTGGTCAATCGTACTCATCTCACTCGAAAAGTCGGAGAAATCGATTTTACTCAAATCGAAAATCAAATTGAGTATTGCAAAAAAAATCAGGTTGATTTGGTGATCGCACAGTTGCACTGGGGTCTTGAGCATGAGTACTACCCGCGCCCTGAACAAGTGGAATTGGGACATCACCTTGCGGAAATGGGATTCGATGTTGTTATCGGTCATCATCCGCATGTCGTGCAACCGATGGAATGTTACCGGACTCAAAGAGAACCGGAGCGTGTGGTTCCCATCTTCTATTCACTAGGGAACTTGATTACCCCATTTTCGGATCCTCGGTTCCGAGAGAGTGCAGTGGCTCGACTCAAAGTTGTGAAAGGAATTTGCCGCGACGGCAAGACTCGGACCTTCGTCCAGGATGCTCACAGGGTGACCGTTTTCCAAGAGATGGATGAAAAAAACAAAAAGCTGCGTTTAGTTAGGAGAGAAAATGAAAAATCAATACGTCCTTGAGTCGCATGAGGAAAGTGAACGTCTTGAGCGACAATCAAGAATGAAGGCATTCGATTTTAAGGAAGAATTGTGTCATCTCAAAATTCAGAGAGGTCAAAGAGTTTTGGATGCAGGATGTGGCAGTGGAATTGTTTCGGAGTATCTTTCGAAATGTGCTCCTGACACGAACGTTATCGGCTGGGACTTCTCAGCTGACCGTGTTGAAGCAGCCAAAACCAAGTATGGTTCGAAAAACCTCCGGTTTGAACAACGGAATCTCCTTCAATTGGAAGCTGCGGGAGGCATTCGTTTTGACACGGTTTTGTGCCGATATGTTTTAAGACATTTTAGCAGCCAAGATACCCAGAAAGTCATTTCAAATTTGTCTCAACAGTTAAAGCCCGGTGGAACATTTTGCTGCATAGATGTGGAAGGAATTCTAGGTGACCTGTATCCCACTTCAATCTTTTTGAAAAAATCGCTGATTCGTTTGAGGGAAGCCAAGAGCGTAAACTTCCTGGTGGCGCGTAAACTTCCCAGGCTTCTCATTGAACAAGGGTTTCAAAACGTTGATTGGCGCGTTATCACTTCGGAATTCAAGGGAGAGAATCTTTTGCAGGAAGTCGATAATCTTCGACAAGCGATTCAACATGCCGCCCCCTTTTTCAAGAAAGTTCTCGGGGGAGCGTCTCATTTTTCTCGTTTCGAGAAAGAGTACTTCTCTGCCCTTCAAGAACCAGGCTGTATGCTCTTTTACAATCGGATCGTTGCGACTGGAACCAAGCCAAAATTAGCACCGAAGCTCGTTAATTAAACACGGACAAACACTTGAGGAGCCAGGGTAGGGTCCAAAGAAAGCGGAAACGAAAGCCGTTTAGCCCGGTCATTCTCGATTTCAAATTGTACTGATATCGGGATTTGCAGACCAAAGCCAGACATGACGAATTCGGCTGATTCATTGTCTTTACGCTTCAAAGGCCATTGGTGGTTTCGATACCCAAGAATGCAATCGCTTCCATTTTCGAAAATAGAGACGGTTCCAAAAGCCGTGCTTTCATACTTCCCGATCCACGGGGAATTCTGGGTTGAGGCCGCAATTGCCTTCAAAAGATCTTGAATGAGGAGACCAGGCACCGGGCTGAGGTTGAGATTGGTCAATGCGACCAAACCCATTTTCTTCTCTGGAATCATCACTATCGCAGATGAAAATCCGTCCACTAAACCCGGATGAAAAACAGCTTTCATCCCATTCATTGACCCCAGGAACCAGCCTAGGCCATAGCCCACACCTTCTTGGCACAACCACTCTAGTCCTTGGAAAAAAAGTGGATTAGCGTTCTCGGCAGCGATCTGTTTTTCTTGAATGAACTGGACCGCAGATTCGGAAAGGAGGTGATCCCCACTCAAGGTTTTTCCCTGACTGAGAAGAAAGGCCAGCCATTTTGTCATGTCTTCAAGGTTGGTTCGAATGCTCCCCGCAGCTGCTATCGACGAAGTGTCAGTACGTTCGGTCGGTGTGACTCCAATGTAGGGGATGGCGGTATTTGGTTCATGGGGGGAGGGTCGGAAAGAACTCGAGTTCATTTTTAATGGCTTAAAAATTTTTCGAGAAATATAGGACTCCCAGCTCTCACCCACAATCTCTTCAAAGAGGTGGCCGATCGCTCCGTACATCAGGTTGCTGTATAAAAATGTTTTCCTAAAGGCGTCAGCTACCAGAGGAAGATTTGCCACTGCCTGCAAGAATTCCTTTCGACCTAAGGATCCCCAATACCAAACCAGATCGTAGGCTGGGAGCCCTGTTCGATGAGAAAGGACATCTAGGATCGAAACCTTTTCGGTTGTTCCCGAATCGTTCAATGTGAGCATTTTTTTTGATATATTTGATCGGCTGTTTGAGATCGATCTTTTTTTCCTCCATGGCCATCATCCATGCAGCGGAAGTAAAGCCTTTGGTCAAAGAACAAGTTTCAAACACCGTTTCAGAAGTGACCGGAAGATCTCGCTCACGATCTCTGAGGCCGTATGCTTCGCTGAAAATGACGTCGCCATCTTTTAGAACTGCAATGGCAATTCCCCCACCTTTGGGCAGGACACCAATGGTCTCCTGCTGAGCAATGAATTTCAATACTCGACCACTCAGCGATTCCTTGTTCATAGGGATGACTAAGTAATTTAATATTGTTAAATTTACAACCGGAATTTGCTATTATTGAGCCAAATCCAAGCGATTTTACGCTGAATTAAAATATTAGTGTAGCGAGACAAAAATTAGGCAGCCTTTTTCTTCAGATCATCCTCAAAACGACTGAGATCGAGTGGGTTTCCTACGGTGGTTCGATCTTCCCAAAGATCGCTAAAAAGATTTGCTTTTTCTTTGATCAGTGCTGAGTACTCTTTGAGTTGCATGACGATGACTTCGACATCTGAATACGATTCTATATAGAGGTGAGACAAAGGTTTGCCTTGATGAAGTATGGGCTCAAATCCCCAAGTTTCGAAATACTGATCTGTTTTGAAGCGTGGTACGCCGAGGCCAATCAGATGATGAATCCCATCATCGACGTGAGCAAGATATGTCAAAGCACTGACAACATTTTTGATCAAAGCGATGCACTGCTTGTCTTTTCGTACTTCGGGAAGAATGGTCCACGAGCTATAATATGCAAGCTTCCTTGATTTGGCCATGCAATCGTCAATGATGGCATTCATCTCCTCAAAGTGCTCAGGTTTCCCATTGCCATGCTTGAGCATGGCAATCCCGTTAAACTCCAAGTGAAATGGACCGCAATAATGGTAGGGAGTAGATTTTAACGCGGACACAAGCCGCGTTTGTCCGGTTGAGGTCTTTTCGTAAACCAGAAAATGATTGGCTACAAAATCAGTCGTGTCAAAAGGGAGTACACCATACTTGTACTCCTTCTGATAGCCCTCGAGTTTGAGACTAAACATGTTGTTGAGGTGAAGTCCTACGTCGGGGTTTTTCCAATTTTGATACGGACATTTCAATATTACGACCTCAATGGAATTTTTAGTGATCATGTGTGTCCCTTGAGAGCAAATCGGGACCGTTCTGCCGGAACTTAAGTTAAGAATACCTAAGTAACGAATATTGAGTTTACTTGTGGCGTGAAACAGCACTAAAATACCTCCCCTATGGGATCAGTTACCCCGTATATTCACTATGAAGGTGTTATATTTCACTTTCTGAAAGGCTTGGTTCGCGAATTCAAGCTCTCTGAAAAGAGCTTTGCTGAGGTGATCCAGGTTTCTCAAGACGAGGCAAAAGCTATTTTGAGGGGAACTCGCTCCATCACGATTGCACAGTTCATGCAATTATCTCGTACTTTTAAATTCAGTGTAGACGCTGTGTCTCGCGGATTATGTGACATGAGAACATTGGTCGAGCACCAATCAGGCAATTTGCAATATCTGTCGGAGCGGTACAGCAAGGGAGCGTTTAGTAAAAAATTCAATGCGATCAATGTTTTTAACTCGATCGCTCTGATTCGAGGTCCAACGTTTGCAAATTTTGTCCAAGAGTACGTGAATGCTGGAGACAATATCTATCGTGATCCCAATGGCCTAATCAATGTGCAGTTTTTTTGTGATATTTTTGATCTCCTGAAAAGATACGGCGTTTCGGATCAGGAATTCGTTGATATGGGCAAAAGGTCTGTGGACACGGCCATGCGATCTAATTTTGGAGGAGTGCTTTGCTTAGAAAAATCACCCAAAAATCTTTTTCGACTCTATTTTGACGAAGTGATTCGTGATCTTGAAAAAAACAATAGATACAAAATTATCAAAATTGATTCTGATCATTGCATTGTCGATTCGCTGGAAACTGAGGAGGTATGTGATCTTTTTTCTGTCAAACACATTGGGTCGAAGGAAAGATGTGCGTATCGCCTGGGTGGGATTGAGGCGGCAACTCGCTTTATTGGTTTTAGCGACTGCAAAGTTACGGAGACACGCTGTTCATTTGATGGGCACTCTTCTTGTAGATTTCATATTTCATATGCCAATTCAGCACGTATTTCCCGGGGGCACACGAATGAATTACTTTGTTGAACCCGGGAATGAGGCCAGTTACAGGCAAGCCGTAGCTCGGTTGACAAAATACGCTAGGCTCAAATTAGGGTTAAGCCTCCTTGAGTTGAGCAAGAAAACAGGGGTATCTCGTTCAGAGCTCACTAAAATCGAAAAACAGTCCAAAACAGTGTCGGCTTCTGGCTGGATAGCTCTATGTGATGTATTGAAAATTCCGGGAGATTCTCTTAAATACGGTTATATCGATAGACTCACCGACAAGTTCGAGGTTTTTGGATCGGGTTTTGATCTGCCATCAGAGTATGTCATAGGCGCCAACATATGCATCCGTGATATCTTGCCTTTATTTAGATACATTGAAGCAATCGACCAACTTGACTTTGATCACTTATTTTCAAAAATATTGGGGATTGATCCATTTTATATGCTGACAGTTGATCACAAGGTCAACCATCATTTTGTTTCAAAATTGCTTTTTGCTATTAAATCCATCATGGGAAGAGCCAACGAGGACCATGATGAATTTGTTTACGACCTGGTGAGTTTTTCTGAAAATCAGATGAAGGACAAATTTCTGCATGGTCGCCTGAGCGATCAGTACGATAGCTGCTCAAGCAAAGAAGAATTGCTGAAATCTTATATTCAGAATCGTTTCAAATACGAGTCACTTTACGATTACAATATAAAATCTGCTCACATCGATACATTGATTGTTGAAATAAAACCAAGTCAATATCTACAAAATAATTACGATGTGATGGACATGCCCTTTAAGCTTTACATGTATGACAGAATCGAAAAAAATATTCGAGGCATGGGCCGATATTTGATTTCTGACAAACGTATTTATCAACTGAAAGAACTTCAGAATTTGATTAAATATAGTTTCGACGAGACCTTTTCGTTTGAAGTGACGATTAAGCCGGATTTGCATTTAATGGGGAGTGGAAGTGTGATTCAATAGCATCTGACAACAAGGAGAAAATTGAAGGCCCGTATGAAAAATGCTGAAATATGGATACTTGAACCTGAACAACGATTTAGGGATTTTTATACTATTTTTTTGCCTGCTTGCTATGATGTAAAGTGTTTTGAGGATTTTCTCGAATTTGAGTCATCATTGCTCTCCTTGGGAGAAGATAAAAGACCGGCGCTCATTATTTCTGAATTAATTTGTTCGGGGGATATATTTTTTGAGTTAGTCACTCCTCATCAAAAAATAATTTCACAAATTCCTGTCATCATTGTCTCTTCCACAGACAGTTTTGCATTAATTGAACGTGCGTATGATTTCGGAGTTGTCGACTATTTTACAAAACCAGTAGGAAAGGATCTACTGCTGTATAAAATTGAACAAGCAATTTCATTGAATCAGGAATTTGATCAAAAGGCATTTTTTTCAAAACTAAGAAACTTGACTCTTAAGGAGCGCATGATTTTGGAGTCTTTTTTGGAACAGCCGAGTTGGATAGTGAGACGGAAACAAATCCTAGATTATGTTTGGCAAAACATTTCGGTGAGCGAAAAAACTCTTGATGTACATCTTTATAGTCTCCGAAAAAAAATTCGACCGCATGGATACGACATCGAGTCAATTGGGGGTAGTAAATTCAAATTTTTGGTAGGGGATAACTCGGTGACTTCTAACCACCCGAGCCATGTTGCCTTTGGTGATGGCTATCCGGACCTAAAAATGGTCCAGAATCTCAGTAAATTAGGCGGTAAATGATCTGATGATGCAAAAAAGAGAAATAAAAAAAAACCTAGCTTTGGTTTTTGGACTGATTTTTGTTCTTGTGGTAGGAACATTAATCCTTGAAGTGTTCTTCAAACCAACCGGTGTAGTTTGCCATGAAGAGTGTTAACAATTGTCAGAAGTAATACATCCTCCGCCTTTTGGTGAATTCTGCTTCATCACTTCAGCTGAAAAGAAAATTACTGCCAAAAATAGTGCTGCAATCAAAGCGAGTGCAAACAGAATTTTTTTTTTCATTCTTAACCTCAAAAAATATTTCTGAAGGGGTTTGAACATGTTAAGCAGCTTTCGTAATGTTTGCATGCATGATTTTTGATTTGTTGAGACTACATTTGTTTTTACTCATTAGTTTGTTACATATATTTTGCACTTGAGTTCGCCAAATGTCTCATGAAAATAGACGTCAAATCTTTGCTCTTCCCTTGTGCTTTTGAAGGGATCTCCGAATTAAGCAACCTTTACCAGACGGAGATTCCGACTGTTTTTGGAAAGACAACTGATCACCTCCTGGAATGATCCATTGATCATACGAGCGGTGAGTCTCCCAAATTGTGCATTCTCTACTAGTCTCTGATAGGTTGAATGGTCTAGTCCTCCGTTAGCATGGAATGAGTCAAAGCATTGTTTTGAAAATTCAATGAGTTTAAAAATAACCTGGTCCTTAACGGATAACTCAGCGTTTGTATAAGCAAACTGAAGCGGAGAGTTTACATCTTTTAGTTGTCGCCACAATGTGTATGTTTCAGCGAACAGAGTTCCGGCCACTATATCGCTTGGCTCAAATACAAATTTTGCTGCCATTGTTTTAAATAAATTTAAAATATTAGAATCTCCTTTTCCAACGACCAGCTGGTAGCCTTGAAACGAATTTTGGATCAGTTGGAGATCTTCTCCGAGAGAGAAGCCTGTAGCACACAAACCAATAAAAATCTCTGCCATCTCTTCGGCTGCTAGTTTTGAGTCCTCAGATAATTCGACACATTTTACGTCTTTGCTCGCCATGATCCGTTGAGTACGTCTCCAAGAGAGGGGGTCCTTTATCGTGTGAGTAATCAAAATTTTTTCTGTTCCTGTGGGCAGCGACAAGTCAAGAAGTCTAGTTTCGTTTCCTTGATATGCTCCCTGTTCTACTACCAAAATGCGAGGAGGGTGCTCTGATAAAGTCTTTTTAAAGGCAGAGGCGTCCTCAGGACAATAGACATTTTTCCACTGATCTTCGAGAAGGAGTTCAATGTCGCGCATCCACCGAGAATCTCCACCGAGAATAATAGTATGACTCTTATCCGCATCGTGTGCTCGAAGATAGGTTACTTTCTTAAGAGATTGCTTTTTGATATTCATTCTTGCCTCCTGGGTATAAATGTATTTTTTCATTGGACAAGCCTGTCACCATCACTCCAAGTGAGATCATTAAAAATGCACCATATTCTGCCAAACTGAAATTTCGACCAAATCCAATAATATCTATGGGGATGCTAAAAATCGGAATCAAAATATAGACGATCTGGGCTCTAAAAAATGAAAAGCGACGATAAAAATGCCTGATAACACGATAAGACATATACATTGCAACTCCACTTGCAATATTTAACAAAAGAACGAGAGGGTTTAAATTCACCAATAACCGAGACTTTACCAATAGCAGTGTACCTGCACACACGCAGGCTATTGCAGGGGTGAGTGACACTATAGCTGGACTCTCAGTTCGGGCTGTACGGTTTAAAAGCAAGTAGCTCACTGACAATATAATCGTGCCAAAGGCTGCCAAGCTGAGACCATACAAGGTGGTGTGTTGATCAGAAAATATCCATATTGAAAAAACAATTGCCACAATCAGAAGTACCGACATCACCTTTTGTAAGTGATTCGTGCTCAATGAAATGAGAAATCCAAAAATAACGATAAGCGGAAGATCAAGTCGAGAAATCAGGGCAATTTCAGAGGCCCGTGCAAACTGATAGCTTTCAATGGTGGCCCACAATCCAAATCCAGAAAACACAAATCGGGCTGTTTGAGTCCCCAACTTCGTCGGAAGTACTTTTTCTTTGAGAAAGATTCCTCCAAGTAGTGAGCACGCGATACAGGCGATGCCTCGGCCGGTCAGGGACTGGCCGGTTGGAACATGCAAGGTCCCGAGAATAGACAAAATATAGTTATTGATGAGGCTCACAAATAAAAAAACTAAGATTAAGCTTTTGGTACCTAATCGTTCCACTACGCCGCTCCCTCTGCATCTTGAGGAGAAGCTTCCACTTTTCCAACAAGCGAATATATGTCGATTCTTTTCATCCGCCCTTTTACATATTGTTTAGGCACTGCCGTGATCATAAATTTGTTTTCAACGTATTCTGCAAGATCGCCACTCACATAGATGGATCCTGGCTTTGCCAAAGACTGGAGTCTTGCGGCTACATTCACAGTATCACCGATACTATTACTGAGGCCCTTCTGAATAAAATCAAGATTTGCAGCAGCAACAGTGCCAATATGGGCTCCGAAACGAAAAGTAACGGGACTAAATCCTTCTTTCAGAAGAATTTGATTTAACTCACCCATACCCTGAGCCAGGTTCCAAACCAGATCCAAAGTACGCAGAGCAATTGAGCCATCAAGTTCAGCACCAATGTTGAATGTCTCAAGCAAGAAAGCATCACCGGCAAAACTTGATACTCGAGCACCAAATCGAGCGGCAGAGGTTGTTACCCACTCACCAATAATCCTTGCAAACCTCCCCATAGTTATATCGTCAAACTCCTCGGTCATAGTCGAGTAACCTTTTTGATCAAAGAATACGATTCCTCGTCTTGAAGAGCTGAGGTGATCAGGATCAATCATTTTGTTCATATTGTTTAAGATAAATTCATAGAGGCTCGGATCGAGTCTTTGTACCAGCGAGCTGAATTTTTTTTCGGTTTGCAAGCGAAGACTGTGTTCTCTAGTCCTTTCAAGATTGACCCAAATTGCTGATGAAATTTGACTTAAGTAAGGAAGCATATCCACTGAAATTAAATTGGATTGAATGGGATCGCTGAGGAGCATGAGATAGGGGGGATTCTTCTCTTCTGGAACTGGTACTGCCACAAACTCGGCAGTCTTCCAGCCATCGGCAATAGTTCGAACCGAACCAAATACTATTTTGCCTTCATCGACAGACTCTTTGATATCTGGAGTCTTGCTAAAATCAACCGTTGCGTTCTCGACAGAAAATTTGGAGCCGTGTAACTTAACGATTCGATATGAACAGTCTTCTTGTTTTTGAGCCAGGCTAACCCGGGTGAATCCACAAATTTTTGAAGTCACTTTCAGAAAATAGCCTACGTTATCGTGCGAAAGACCATCTTTGGCCGTATGTAGAACGATGCGTGCATATGATTTTGCCTTGAACAGATGATTTCTCAATTGATGAAAGGATCCCGAGAATTGAAGGATTGCATCGCCAAATGAAACTAGCAGGAGAGGTAAAAATGTGAATCTATTTAGGTAGGGAAACTCAAAATTGGAATTAATCAAACCCTGATGGAGCTTAATTGAATCGAAAAGTTGGCCAATTAATACCAGGATACCCAATACACCAATAATGTTTCCTATCAGGTCATTTTTGAGGTTCAAGCGAAAATTTTTCAATGGATAGAATGAAAAAATAGAAACTAACGAAAATGTGAGACTTTGGTATACTGGCATACCCATCCAACCGAAAAACAACTCCAGGAGAATCGTAAACAAAAAGACGTGTAACGCAGTTGGAATTATTTCGTTTGGGTTATAAATAGCACGAGTTACGAGTAAAAATAATCCATATGAAGCTAACGTTCTTGCTGGAAAATGAAGAGCAGATCCAAGATTGAAATTCAGTTCTCTTATATATCCAGACAAAAAAAGATAAAAAATTGCCCAAGTAAAAAGCGCTATAGAGAAATTCTTATACAAGGAATTTTTTTTGTTCAAAATTAAATAAATCAGAAAAAATGTGAAAGAAAAAACAAAAAGCGTGATTGAATTAAAAAGCGGGATGGTATTTTGATAGTAATTGTTTTTATCACGCTCTATTGTAGTTTGCATAAATTCGCCAATGACAGGAGCCTTGCCTAATCTGGAAAATCCTACGAAATATGAGGACTGTGTGCCAGATATCGCAATTGAAATATCAAAATTCTCAGGGAGAGACGACAGCCGAGGAAATGGAAGTACGATTCCAGAATTCGTAAAATTGCTGTTTTTTAGTCGGAATTCTTTGCCGTTTATCGTAACTGTATTTGCACCACCGATTCCAGGAATATAAAGTACATTGTTATCAGTATCATTAAGCTGTGATAGGATTTCATTTTTATTTATTGAAATTAAATATTTTCCAATGCAACAGTCGTTTCCATTTAATTGTTGAATCAGAAATGAGTTTGGATTGACCGATATTTTTGATTTATTAGCGCTTTCAAAATACCAACCGGTATTTAAAACTACATTTGCAGAGGCCGGTGTCGCGCAAAAGGATAGAAGAGCTAAAATTGCGAATGCAGATAGGTTGTTCATGCTACATGTCTATTTCCGTATTTCATGTTCATGATTGCCAACGAGCGCAATGAATGTTGAAGAAACTTTGGTAGTAAATTTCTATGGCAAGTCCAGACTACTTTTTTAGTGTATTTTACAGCACCGGGTATATTTTCAAGATTGTCATCAAATTTATATTTATTCATTACCAGTATGAATTTTTGCCCATGTTCGAAATAGGGTATACAGCCATTGAGGTACTCACTAAATGTATTTGTGGTATTCCAAATTGAAGAAAGCAACTGTGCGATGTGAAGGTGCTTTCTCTCGTGCAGTTCAAATCCATATTTTGTGAAAGTAGTGGGAGGTTTTTTTAATATATTTGCAATCATTTCTGTATTTTCTTTTGCTTCGCTGGTATTTTTTTGCCCTAATACCATTGTGAAATCTCTAGTTAAATAGTGGGCAAACCACTCACTCCATGTGATGTGTAGTTTGTCAGAATCGTTTCGAGTCAAATGGAATTTTCTAAAAAATCTATCCAAAAATGGCTTATCTGCATCAAAAAATGCCAAATGAAATTCGCCGTCAATTTGCTGTAAGATGGCTCTTGTGCGCCAGCTGTAGATGCTGTGCGTGTAGCAAAGATATTTTGGATCATCGATAACTGCTGCAGTTTGTGCAATCCACACGTTTTCAGAAGCTCTGGCAACACCAATCGTTGCGATTGACTCAGTTGTTTTTTTTTCGATACCCAAAACTGTCAGCCCAACATTGGGTCCCGAGTTGTCTGAGTATTTCCATTCTGAGAGGATATCTTCCTTTGCAGATTTTATCATTGCGCCAATGACACCATCAAAATATCCTGACTTACCAAGAAGCGTCCAGCAGTTATCATGTTCTATATCACCTCTGTATTTTAGCAGGGGGTACTGGTGTTTTAACAAAAAGCCCTGCCATGCCTTCCTTGCTTCAGGTGAGTGATCTTGAATAAACAGCCCGATATGAATTTCTTCTTCTGAAATTTTTTTTCTATAGGTTGATTCAAATAGTATCGAGTGCCCATTTATGAATATTTTGTAGATGGCATTCTCACCCAGAGAAGCTGCTGGAAGAGCGGCCTTCATCCCAAAATCACTGACCTCTAGAACCTTCAGCCCATCAATTTCAATCGGCTCTATTGGGATTCTTCGTCCGATTCTGTTTCTTTGTTGATAAAAGTGCGCAGTCAAGCCGAGGACCGCGCATGAGTCATCATTCTCTTCATGGATTGCAATTACGAAATAGACGGTTTCAAAAAGTTCAATTTCTAAAAGGACCAGTTGTTGAGGAAGCAATTTTCCGGCAAACTCCCAGTCAATCAAGATTTCTGAAAGCGATTTTAGGTTTTCCTGATCCCCCCATTTACCTAGGATTGATTCCTGCTTGCCATTTAATAAAAAATGGCAGTGCACTCTGACTAGATTGTGGAACGTAATTAGATCATCTAAAAGGGGACTTACTTTATCTTGATCCAGTGGCTCATAACCACCGTCAAAAACTGTAAAAAATGGTGGCAGATCCTTCCAGCGTATAACCTCATCTTTGCTCTGAGTAGATTCAGCTGGGCATACGCATAGATCAAATGTTCGATCTTCGTTGAGCAAAACAAATCCGCTCCAAAGAAGTTTGTCATTGTTTGTCAGAATTCTTGCTTCTCGAAGGCCGGGCTCAGTCTGAGTGCATTCTAGAAGGCCCGAATAGTTATCGAAATCGGCAATGCGTAGCGGAGGGCCCGATCCACCTAGATCCAATTTCAAGTGCTTCTCTGTTTTTGACGCCACCATGCTTATTCACTTTTCGACACGATAGCCAAAAGACTTAATGTCAACTATTTGACGCTTGCAAGGCGGGCTTTAGAAATCTGTTCCGACCATCTTTTACAGCATCAAGACGGATTATTTGAGTAATTGAATATATTTGGAGTTTTTCAAAGCTGACGCCTGAGTCATTTTTCAACCTTGCAATCCTGCATTTCAAAGTTGAAATTCATGCCTTAATAATCACCCTATCGTTCAAAAGTTCGGCACGAGTCTTGTAATCACTTCCCTTTGTTTCAGCAAACTCAGCGAAAGGACGGGGAAAAATGACAGCCGAAGAAACGTTAATTCAGGATTTTGCAGTTTTATTTGGGAATAAAGCACTCCTATCTATCGATGATGTAGCCCAAGGTGTGGGTTGTACGCCCAAAGTGGTATACAATTGGACTAGGCGAAACGATCCGGCGCGCAGGCCGCCTAGGGTGGTGATTGGCCGGACAGTTCGATTTCCAAAAACAGAGTTTGTTCGCTGGCTTATTAAAGAACAAACCAGAGCATAAGGGAGAAATGCCATGAAGGCTGTTCGAACCTTTATTTACAAAAAGACCCATCGGAGTGGACGGGTGACTTGGGTCGTTCGCTGGAAGCACCCGGAGACCGGCCAATGGCTGAACAGGTCAGCCGGACGTACCCGCGACGAAGCCGAGGAAACTGAGGACCGACTCAGGGAAAGATTAAGGCGGGGTGAGATCCCAGGCGGGAACGGTGAAATGACCGATGGCCCCTTGCACGTCACCGAATTGATCGATTTGTACTACCTCAGCCCGAGATTCCTTAATTTTAACGAAAGAGGTCGGAACGGAGCACGGGCACAATTTGAAATGATTCGCTCTGAATTAGGAAAAGAATATTTTTCGACCTTAACCAAGGAGCGAATTCTCCGCTTTTACTTGTCCCTGAAGCAGAAAAAAGGCCTCTCTCATGCGACGCTACGAAAATATCATTTTAAGCTCACGATTTTGGGCCAGCTCCACTTGGAGCTAAAACCGGGCCTTTCCAACCCTCTTCAAACTATCAAACGATTTAGTCAGTATTTTCCAAAACAAGCGCCAACGAGAGATATCAATTTTCTGACAAACGATGAACTTGGACAAATTTTTGAGGAGCTCAAAAAGTGTCGCGCAAAGACCATCTTACCGTTTATTCAATTTCTCGCATTTAGCGGATTACGCAGGTCGGAAGCGCTTGAGCTTGAGTGGAAGGATATCGATTTTTCAGGAGGATTTATTTATATCCGACGCTCCAAGAACGCCAAGCCCCGGCAGGTACCGTTAGAATCGATGAGCATTGCCGCTTTAAAAATGGTTCCACGGGTTCATGATCGCGTTTTTGTAAACGCTCAAGGCCAGCCGTACCATCCAGATTCTCTTCTAAAACCGCTAAAAAGAGCGGTAAAACGGACAGGAATAGAAAAACGAGTGGATATTCATACCCTCCGGCATTCCTTTGGGAGCAATAAGATCCGCCAGGGCTGGGGGCTAAAAAAAGTATCGATGATTTTGGGGCACTCCGATATTTCGATTACCTCCACGATCTACACGCACCTTTTGGATGGTGATCTCAAAGTCCGGGATGAATTTTGGAACTCCTCAGATGCCTTTGACAAGAATGTGAATCCAGAGAATAGTATAAAAACAGAGGACGGCGCCGCAAACTTAGTTGCAACGCTCAACCAATGGATGAAGCAACTGGATCAAATTCCATCAGAAGTGTTTAAACGGCCGGATTTTGCACAAATCGTTCAAGGTGCAGTCCAAGCTCTATTCATCGAATCGTGCAATGAATTGCAGCCGAGTGCAGCCAAAGCCCCTCCAATCGCAACGCCGTCCGAAAACACCCAAAATGTTCCGCATATGTTCCGCAAAGAAATTTTAGAATCTGCAAAATCAGGCGCAGAAAATAAAAATGGCCAGAAATCAGAAACGATTTCAAGCCAGTTAGCGATTTTGAAAAATGGCGGACCCGGAAGGATTCGAACCTCCGACCTTCGCATCCGTAGTGCGACGCTCTAATCCAACTGAGCTACGGGTCCACTTGTGTCACTGCTTGACTGCCACTGTAGAAGAGGCCCTGATTTACACGAAACTGACGTATCGCGCAAGTCCACTATAGCGAGAAGTGTATTTCTGAGAGCTATTCCCGGCAGGGATTCAAATCCAACCCAAAAACCAGGTCGTTTTGACGATCTAGGATCAATAAATAGGGCGTGGGAGCTGCGCAGCGGTTTTGGGCATAGCCATCGACGCCGAATTCAGCACTTTCCATCACCAGCTCAAAAATCAGTTTTTGGATCAGCTTTGTACGGGCCGGATCGGCTTTTCCGTACCAACGGTCCAGGTAAGCAGCACCCAGTTTTGCAGCGCGGTTGGCATTGGCAGGTGTGGTCGTCCCAGCGATTCTTTCATCCCCAGGCATACCCCTTGTAATGTGTTCGAATTGGAATTTGGCAGCGCTTTCCTTCCCATGCCACACCGAAATAAACTCTCGCACCTGGTCCATAGCAGTGCCGGGTTCTACTCGGACTATCTTATGGTGCCCCTCCGCAAAAATCGCCTGCAATTGGCGGGCTTTTTGCTCAATTCCGGCTTCTGCGTTCATTCCTAGTAAACTTAAAAAAGCTGCGATCAAAATCATAGGAGAGCAATTATAAAAAAGACCGCTTGATGTCAAAACGAATATCGTTACTATCCGTGTGTGACTTTCACCGGCCGGGCTCTATTGATTTTGTTCATGATGTTGTCGTGGATGAGCAACACTGCTTTTGCCTATGACGAAGTCAAACTTCAGCAAATTGCCCAGGATCCTTACTGGAAAAAGCTGCTTCACTACTATCGGTTTTTGCCCTTGAATTCAAAAAAAGGTGAAGTCGATGGCAATGTCGAAGGGTTTTATCTGGCAGGTGATTCAGGCAGAACCGATTCGTTGGCTGAATTAAAAGCTACCCTCGAAGCATTCAAAAATCAGTCGCAAGTTGGGAAGCTCAAGCAGCCCGCGTCCTGTGCATTTCCCGAAAGACATCGGTTTTTGAGCCAAGCTCTGGGTGAAAAACTCCCCAAGTCTTCTCCCTGCGAATTGTATGATCACCATATTACATCGATTCACGCCCAGGGTGTGTCGCTTGTTTTTTCGACTGCCTACGCAAGCAATCCCGGGTCTATGTTTGGTCACACCTTCCTCAAAATCTCGACGGGACGGAAATCGGATCTTCTGGATAAAGGAATCAGTTTTGCTGCCACGGTTCCTTCGGGCGAGGATGGATTTTTCTATATTCTGGATGGACTCTTTGGAGGATTCGTTGGGCAATATTCGTTCCTCAATTACGACGAGAAGGTCAACGAGTATGTCAATTCCGAGAGCCGTGATCTTTGGGAATATGATCTGGGATTTACGCCCGAAGAAAGCTTGAGGCTGCTCAATCATCTTTGGGAACTCGAATCCAATTCTTGGTTCAATTATTACTTCGTCAATAAGAACTGCTCCTACCAACTCCTGACTGCGCTCGAAGTTGTCAAACCGGATTGGGATTTGTCCTCGGGTTGGACTTGGGTAGTGCCAGCAGAAACGCTCAAGCGGATTATCGCAAACGCGGGAACGATGAAAGAAGTCCGATACCGTCCCTCGCAACGCAAAAAAATGATTCAGAGCTTGGAAGTTCTGACCGCAGATGAACGAAAGGTTTTTCAAAATCTCATTCGTCATCGCATCACCGCTGCTGAAGTCAATTCTCCTTATGTGCTCACTTCAGCGATTCAATATATTCAATTTAACCGAGCAGAAAGTGCCGGCCAAGATCGCAAGGACCTGCAGGAATTTTGGGACAAGGTTTTGGAGCGCCGGAGCGAACTCGCACAAAAACAAAGCACAGAACCCGAGGAAGTCACCAAAAACCAGGCCATGAAAGCCGCAGTGAGCGCTTATCAAGCGCCACCCACCGTACATCCCGAACATGGACATGGACCAGTTCGTGTGACCTTGAGTCAAGGATTTGCTCAGCGGCCGTTAACTCCTTGGTTGGCCTACGGAGAATTACACCTCAAACCAGCCTATCATGATTTAATGAACGATGATCGTGGATATCCCAGATATTCGGAAATCAATTTTCCAAATATTACTTTTCGGTATTATCACAAGCCGCGAAAATTTATTTTGGAGCAGTTGCAGTTTTTTGGGCTCATGTCCCTGACGCCTCTCACTTTTTATGAAAAAAGAATGTCTTGGAAGGTCGGCCTAGAAATTCGAAATCCAAAAGACCTCACTTGTGCTGATTGCGAGGTATTTCATGGTGAAATGGGTTGGGGCGGGAGCGTCAATCTCTTTTCGGATTTTGGTATTATTTATGCTTTGGCTGGAGGCTACACAGAGGTGGGTCCATCACTGAAGCGATATTTTCGGGTGGGTCCCATGGTCGATGCGGGAATCATCGTGAATCCAGGCGCTCCGTATAAGCTGAGGTTACGAGGATTAGGTTACGGTGATGTATTTCAGCAATCTCGAGCCCCCGTTTTTGGATCTTTGCATGTAGATCAATCGATAGCATGGAGCCCTCATTGGGAAACTCGATTGGAAGGCAGAAAAAATTTGACATGGAGAACTCGTGGTGACTCCATTTCGGATTCATCAGATGTCAAAATTTCGTTAAGCTATTATTTTTAGATACTTTTATAGTAGATAATTTTTAAATCCTCTGTCTAAATGAAGACATCTCAACATGAAAGGAGACATCATTATGAATCAACGTCTATGTAAGTTATTTTTTGTTGGAGTATTGAGCTTGGCTTTCTCAGGTTCGGCTTTTGCTTTGAGCGATGCAGCTTCCCCGAACGGTGGAAGCGACAGCTGTGGTTTGGGCTGGCAAGTCATGCAAGGTAAAACCTTGGTTGGAACGTTAGTCCGTGGAACCACGGGCAGCGTAGCATCCCCAACTTTCAGCATGACCTCTGGAACCAGCGGTTGTGATAAACACACCATTGCTAAAAACGACCAAGAAGCTGTGAAATTCGCTTCTGTGAACTTCCACATGCTCCGCGCTGATATGGCACAAGGCCAAGGCGAATATGTAGATGGTCTTGCTCGCGTGATGGGTTGCGATGACCAAGCTGTTCAAAGCTTCGGTTCTGCAGCTCAGAAAAATTTCAAAAACATCTCCAACGGAGATGCTTATGAAATGATTCAAAACGTGCGCAGCGAAATCCGCAGCAATCCTGCTTTGGCAGCTGGTTGCTCTGTTGTAATCTAAGCTAGTCTTTTTTCGATTTTTAGAGAGGGAACCTAGAAATAGGTTCCCTTTTTTATTTGTTTGAGTTTAATCTTGAGGAAATCTCAACAAGGGAGGAACTTCGTGAAACAGATTATATTAAAAAGTAGCATGGTTGTTTTGGCAATCAGCTTGGCCGCACCGGCTTGGGCGGATGGCGGGTACAAATATGGAATGGCTGGGTGTGGAGTTGGAACCTATGTCTTGAAAGAAAATACTAAATCACAGCAAATTGCGTTGGCGGTGGGACCCAGTGCTACTTCATTCGTGTTGGGCGCTTTAAGTGTTGGTGTTGGATATGTAGCTGGTACAATAACTAGCTCAATTTTTACAATCAATACATTTGCTATTTCATCGGGCACCTCCAATTGCGAAGACCCTGCGGGATCTAAAGCAAGTATTGCCAAGGATTTCGTGGTCGCTAACCGAGATTCGTTAGAAAAAGACATTGCTCGAGGTTCGGGTGAAACATTGGTTAGCTTTTCTGAAGTGATGGAATGTCAGGATGTGGAGAAAGTCGGACCAGCTCTCCAAAAAAATTATCAAAAAATCTATAGTGATTCGAAATTAGAGGCATCTCAAGTTTCGGACGAAATATTGAATGTGTTGAAGCAGGATCATGTTTGTTTACAAAGAGGTGAAGTATGAGATCAGTTAAACTGTTGAGAATGACTCTATTGGTATTCGTAATTACTGGCATCAGTGCTTCAGCTTTTGCGGGCGGCAAAAGAGGATATGGGATGGGAGGCTGCGGATTAGGTTCATCTGTTTTTGGAGATTCTAAGAACGCGTCCTCTCAAGTGGGAGCCTATACGCTCAATCAATCCACCACGTTTTCATCGACGCAGGGATCAGCCATTACTACTGGCACTTCTAATTGCAAATCGGATGACGAACTAGCTGCAGTGGAGAAAATTCAATATTTTGTGGAGGTGAATCAATCCATTCTTGCCAACGAGAGCGCCAGGGGAGGCGGAGAAGCTTTGGTAAGTCTTTCCGAGCTTTTAGGTTGTTCTGATTCAGCACGATTGGGTCAGATTATGCAAAAAAACTATGGCGAAGTATTTCCTGCTCAAAGAGTGACTGGAGAGGATTTGGGTAATAGCATCCTAAGGGCTGTTCGACAGGACCCCGTTCTTTTGCAGAATTGCTCTCAATTAATTTAGTTACCAGCTGACAATTTAATTTCAAAAAGGCACTCTCCGGTTCTGTTATGAATTGGGGAGTGCTTTTTTTATTCTTTTTTTCCGCTGCTTCAGCGCTGTCATCCGAACTATGGATAGATCCGCAGTGGCTTAGACTGGTTCATTATCGTCCTCGATTGATATTTCCGGGTTATGTGAGTGAGGCCGATGGCAAAGAGTTTTTTCTTTCGCAAGAGGGTCGCAAAAATCCACAGGCAGAATTTGAAGCGACCGTTCAGGGGTTCTACAGTGCAGTTTCAGACAAACCGGATGATCACCCACAGTGCAAATTTCCAGCTCGTTTGGCTTGGATGAAGAAAAAAAACATTCTCGATCTTTCCAAACTCCCGCAAGTTTCTTGCAAGCTTTTTAATAACTTCAAAGAAATGGCCGCAGCAAAATCACTGACGGCAGTTTTTTCATCTTATTATATGAGCAATCCCTCCTCGACTTTTGGACACACCTTGTTGCGTCTGAATCGTGCAAAGGAGGGGGCTTTGCCCCAAGAAAAATTTGAGCTCTTGGATGTAGGGATCAATTACGCAGCAAGGATGGAAACTCAGAATCCTGTACTCTACAGCGTGATGGGTTTGCTGGGTGGATTTAAAGGATATTTCAACAGTGTTCCCTACTATTACAAAGTGCGTGAGTACAATGACTCCGAGGCGCGTGATATTTGGGAGTATGATCTAAATCTTCCGCAAGAAACCGTGGACATGTTGGTTGCGCATCTTTGGGAGCTTGGCGCTACTTACTTTGATTATTATTTTCTGAGTGAGAATTGTTCGTATCATTTGCTGGCTGCGATGGATGGTGTGGATGCCAGCTTGAATTTGGCAGCTAGGACTACGATCTACGTCATTCCGGTGGATACACTTCGAATTTTGAAAGACACACCGGGATTGATTAAAAATGTGCATTATCGACCTTCATTGAGTACGCAATACCAAAGGCGGATTTCGCAGCTCAGTACTGACGAGAAATCTGTTTTGGAAAACTTGATCTACGAGCGTGATGTGCAGAGTTTGCCGAAGGATTTTACACTCACGACACAAGCCAAAATCCTCGATACCGCCATCGATTACTGGGACACGCACTATGTCGAAAAGCTAATCCGCGAACCTGATTCACAAATGATCGCGATGAAAAAAAAATTCCTCGTAGCGCGAAGCCAAACGGGTGTGAAAGGTGAGGATCTCAACATTCCTGCACCCGAAAATCTTCGTCCTGATCTGGGTCATGGAACCGCACGATCCGGAATTGCGCACGGATGGCGATCGGGCGGACAAAGATATATACATCTCGCGCAGAGATTTTCGCTCCATGATTTGCTGGATCCACAAACAGGTTACCCCGAGTATGGCTGGATCGAGCTTTTTCATTTCGCGGGAAACATTATGTACTCGGGTCCGAGAAGACCCGTGATCGAAATCGACGAAATCACTTTTGCTAGAATCATGAATCTGTCTCCGCTCGCTCGATTCGAAAAACCCGTGTCGTGGCGAGTTCGAGTGGGTGAGGCCGCGCTCTATGATCGCGCCTGCACATGGAATTGTCCGGCTGCGGTTTTGGATGGTGGAGCAGGATTGACTTTGGCTTGGGGCGGAGTGAGATCGTCGCTAGCTGTTTATGGTTTTCTGGATGGAGAGTTGTTGGCATCGCCTTGGCTCGACAGCAAATTTCCTGTGACGTTGGGTGCGGGCCCCGCAGCGGGATTGAGATTGAAAGTCATGTCGCAGTGGACAGTCGGTGCTGAGAGCGGAATTAGGTATCGATTAGGTATGAAGTCTGCCTGGAATCCCAGCGCACTAGTTGAAACCCGATGGTCGTGGAAGGATCGATGGGCAGTGAATCTCAAAGGCACGACGAATCCCCGACAGTGGGACTTGAGTACTGGGATTTTTTACTATTTTTGAGCTGACAACATCAGCCGGCTGATGTCAGAACTACCTCCATTGAGGGGAAATTTATGAAATTCTATCTGCACACCTGGGCTGTGCTTTTTCTTTTTACATCGTCACTTTCTGTCCAAGCAGAAACCAAATATCCCAAAGGATTTACCTGGGGCGTGGCATTTTCCGCGCACCAAGCCGAAGGAAATTTCGGAGGCGGTGAGTTTGGCGATTGGTGGAAGTTCGAACATCCACCTGCAGGAAAAAAATCACCGATTGGAAATGGCGATAACGCCGACATTGCTGTCGATCATTGGCATCGTTATCCCGAGGACATTCAGCTTGCCAAAGATCTGGGCACCGATTCGGTTCGGACGTCGATTGCCTGGGAAAAGGTCAATCCAAGACCCGGTGAATTTAATTTAGCTGCAATCGAACATTATCAGGATGTTTTCAAAAAAATGCGCGAAGCAGGAATTCGTCCCATGATCGCGTTTCAACACTTCACACATCCGCAGTGGTTTCATGATCGCGGAGGATGGTTGTCGCCCGAGAGCCCAAAGTGGTTTTTGGATTACGCAACGTTCGTAGTGGATCACCTAGGCAAATACTGTGATCTGTGGATTGTGCAAAACGAGCCCATGATGTTGGTCATCATGGCCTACTTGAATCCGCTGATGCCGCCCAACCTGGGTTCTCCCGAAGCTGCGTTTGAATCCGCCTACAACATGGGCCGTGCCTACCGAATGGTAGCCACCATGATCCATCGCAAACAAGGTCGCACGACCGATGCTCGGGGCGCTGACGGTGGATTGCGCGGAGTGGGGCTCGCCAATAGCTTGGGATATTTCGAACCCGCCAACCCCAACAGCGCAAAAGATCGTTATGCAGTTCAGCTCATGGCTGATTGGATGAACTGGGATTTGCAGAGAGGAATCATCACAGGGCATCTTAAATTCACATTCCCACACAGCAATCCCGCACGAATTTGGGAAAAAGACATGCCCGCCAGGGATTTGCCAGCAGATGAATTTGGACCGTTCTTTGATTGGTTGGGAGCCAACTACTATTCCAAATCAGTGGTGAAGTATTCCTCCTACAAATCAAACCCAATCGAGTTCGTCAGCCCACCCGAGCAACCCGCCGACAACTGGTGGCCCATCTATCCACAAGGAATGGAAAACATTCTCAGGCAATTCGCCGAACGATTTCCCGGTTATCCTCTGGTAGTGACCGAGAATGGTTTGGCAGACGCCAAGGATCGCTTTCGTCCCGCGTTTATCCGAGACCACCTGGCCGCAATCGATCGAGCACTATTCGGCAGCGAACGGGGCCCAGCCCTAGACATCCGTGGCTACTATCACTGGAGCTTATTCGATAACTTCGAATGGCTAGAAGGCTACAAATACCGATTCGGCCTCGTCGAGATCAAATATGACCAAAATTTGAAGCGCGTCACACGTCCAAGTTTTGGCGTGTATCGGGATGAGATTTTGAAACGAAAGTAGGAGTAAACTGTCCACTCGAAAATAAAAGTTGGGTTCGGATTTTTTCTTCAGATACCCGGTTCACGCCAGCCGGAGGCGATCGGCGTGAGCGCAGGACGCGCGCAGCGGCGTATCTGAAGAAAAAATCCGAACCCAACTTTTATTTCCTCTGGATCTCATCCGCAATCCGATCCGCACTATAAACCTTGCGAAGCGCTTCCAATAAAACCGCACTATGAACTGCAACCGCTCGATTCACCGACTCATCAAATCCAAATTCCCCACCCAGCGACTGAATATTGCCATCAAAAATCAACCCAATGATCTCAGCATCTTTGTTGATGACGGGTGATCCAGAATTTCCGCCGATAATGTCGTTCGTGCTGCAGAAGTTAAATGGAGTGTCCAGATTCAAAGCATTTTTTGCAACCAACCAACTATCCGGCAATGCAAATGGATCGCGACCTGTATGACGATTGTACGCACCTGAAACCGTGGTAATGGGCTTTACCGTTGCGCCATTTTCCGGATATCCCTTGAGCGTTCCATACGAAATTCGCAGGGTGAACGTAGCGTCCGGATAGGTCCCCGTTCCGTAGACTGCAAATTGGGCTTTTGCAATTTTTTCGGCGTTCTTTTTGATCATGGGCTCGATCTCGTCCTCGTATTTTTTTCTGACAGCACGGGATTCAGGATCCATCAGCATGGCAAACAGAATCATTGGATCTTTGGAAGCCAAGATTTCCTTTTCTCCACCTTCGAATAGCTTTTTTCGATATTCAATGTTCTTGAGTTTGCTGCCCTCAACAATCGAGGTGGCGATCTCATTGGGTGATCGTGAGCCAAAAATCTTTTTCACAGCAGGGTGATCGGCCGTCAGATTTTCCCTGAGCTTGGTGAGAGCAAAGGTCAGCAAGGCGATTTCAAAATCCTCATAAATCGGAGCAGTGCTAAAAAGATCCTGCTTGATTTGCGGTAGATTCGAATCCGCAAATTCGCGAAATCGTTTTCCATTTGGCTTAGGTAGTTCCGTAGCCGCGCGTACTAGGGTCTTTGCAATTCCAAACAACTTGGAGTTGAAATCACGATTGTTTTCCAATTGCACCAGAAGTGTGTGGATTTCATGTAGCTTGACGTAGGCTTGCGTGATTTCGTCCCAAGCGGTGCCATAAGCTTTTTTCCAAGCAGGGTTAGCATTGATCTTTTTCCTGAGAGAGGTTTCTTCGGCTACTTTTTGAGCAAAGAAGGTTTTATCCAGCAAAGCCTGGTGCTCGCCTTTGATGGCTTTGAGGGAGTTTTCGATTCCAAAAAGCAAGCCTCCAGAAATTCTTTTTTGCTCAATCCCTCGGTTTTGGAATTCGGTCAAAATTCCACGCAACTCAGACATCTGAAACAAGCGTTTGAGCATCGAAACATCCCGCTGAAACTCCAACTGCGAAATCGTATTGAGCCGAGATGTTCTGCCAGGATGACCAGTCACAAAAGACAAATCGCCTTCTTTTGCATTTTCGGTGGACCACTTGAAGTAGTCTTTGTTTTGCAGAGGTTTGCCATCCTTGTAAACACGAAGTAGCGAAACATCGTAGTCATATCGAGGGAACATAAAGTTGTCCGGATCACCGCCAAAGAAAGCAATTGCTAGCTCTGGAGCAAAAACAAGGCGCACATCCTGATACCTGCGATATTTGTACAAATGATACTGGCCACCATGGTACAGCGTCACGACGTCGCAACGAAAACGATCCGAGTCACCCGAGCATTCTTTTTCGATTTTGGACATCTCGGATTTTTGAGCATCGTTAAATTTCTGCCCCTCCAACCCCTGAGTAGCGGCTGTAATTTTTGAGGTAATATCTGTGATCTCGATCAACTGATTGACTTCGGATTCAGGGCATTTGACTTCTTTCTCCTCAGTCTTGGCGTAAAATCCGCTGGCCACAAAATCTTTGCCTGCCGTGGAAAGTTGCTCAATGCAAGTATGTGCGCAGTGATGATTGGTCATCACCAAACCATTCGAAGAAATAAAACTTCCCGAACAGCCCTCAGCCAGTCGAATGGATGCTAGTCGGACATGATCCAACCATTTTTTGGAGGCTGTGAATTTGTATTTCTGTTGAACCTGGGTGGTGGGAAATCCATTCAAAGTCCACATGCCTTCGTCCGCCACAGCGAGAGAAGTGGAAAGTAAAACTAACAACGAAATGAATAAGCGCATGAAGCCTATCTACTAGGTAAAGCGAGCACTTTCAACAATGGCGTCAAGCATACCCAAGAAAGCCTGAAGCGATTTGGATTCCTTGGAATGAGAATCTTCCACCAGCTCCGCTCCGACTTGTCTGACATCCCCCTTCAAAGAGACGCGCATGACTTTTACTTTGAGAGGAAGATAAAGAGATTGGTTGAGGTAGAAGTGTATATCGAATTTTTCGCCCTCTTTCAGGGGATAATCTTCCGCAGACTCACCCTCGATATCAAAATTAAAGGCGATGCCTCCATCGCTGATATCGTGAACCGGCAGTTTGTAATCCCCCTTTTTTGGAATAGTCACAAAAAGTGAAAAAGATTCCAAAATAGGTCGGCGTTTGTGCTTTCTTTTTTCAGCGGATGGGCTTGCAGTTACCATAAATTATAATCCCTCTCGTTTAGGTAGACCGCGTGGTGAGAGCGGTGTTTTTTCAATTTGATCAATGCGAGCTACTAATTGAGTTAAATTCGACTGGACTTGAGCAGTTTCGGACGAAAGCTGCATAAAGAACGCGGCTTCCTCTTTGGGGCCGACCGTAAAATAGCGACTTTGGAGTTCATGCAATTTGAGGATCGATCGAGCAGTTTCGAGCAACATCGAGTAAGATTTGCTGTAATAAAACTGAGTCTCCAGAACTTGGGGAGTCCATTGTGCAAAGCTTTGTTGGATTTGCTGCTCCATGGGCGCCCACTTGGATTGATATCCGCTCCAGGTTTTGGCCCGCAGCTTGGCAAGCTTAGGTTTCCTTGCAGCATCAAATTGCGTCACGGTCTCTTTGAAAACCATAGACAGAGTGGACTGAAATTGCTTCAGCTCGCCGAGTTCTGTTTGTGCTTTTTGTTTGATTTTCTCATGAAATTCCTTGAGGCGAGCTTCGTAAGTCGAATCTTTTGCTCCACCCAGGAAAACAGATTTTTTGATCAGGAGCTTCTTGGTGGCAAGTGAGGCGGGTACATTGGGTCGCTGAGTGACAGGAATCGCACTGATGGCAGCAGCGATTTCCGCGGGCTGTTGCGTACTTTCGTAAACATAAGCCACGTAATCACCCTTAGGAATTTGCCTTCCATCAGAAAACTGGAGTGGGTTGGATTTTCCGATGCGTTTTTGAATCACAGATTTGGATTGAGCACTGAATCCCAGCTGGTTTAATAATGTATCTGAAACGCCCTCGACAAAAAGTTCGATTTGAGCGCCATCGGGCAAATTGGAAGCGACATAAAAAGTGGGCGTTCCAGGTGACTCATACGAAAGCGCGGCCGCAATCCTGGGGCCGTTTTGCAAGGGTTCAGCGGCCGCATTACGCAATTCTTCGTAGTCTTGTGGCATGACATCCATCAAACGTGGGATCGGAGAAATCCATTTGGTGAGGGCAGGATATTTCTCAGCCAATGTGATGAGCTTGGGTTCTACCCACTCTTGTGCGTGCAGTTTTACGCCTTCCGCTGAAGGCAATGGCAGAGAACTGAGCTGCTGTGAAAGCACTTGCGCAGCACTGGGATAAAAATAGAAATAAGCACTTGTGCCTGCCCCTAAGAGTAAAATCACAGCGGCAGCTGCAATCCAGCCTTTTTTTGCGGGAGGTTTTTCCTGGGGAGCAGTTTTTTTCTTCTCAGCTAGTTTTTTTTCAACGGGCCGCTCATCACGAGGACTAATTTCTTTTTTCTTTGGGGCAGGTTTCGGAGCAGGCTCGGGTTCGGGCGCAGGTGCCTCCATGACGACTGGGGCAATCTCAACAGATACAGCAGCAACTTCAACAGTCGCAGAGACTGTCTCAGTAATAGGAGCAGCAACCACGGGTGCAGGTTCAGTAGCGCGGTTCAAACTCTGGAACGCGTCGACATCCGACATGACCTTCCAATCCGTCATGCCTTGGCACCATACATAACTACGCTGGGTGACAGTTCCTTGTCGCATCAGAGATTCGATCTCGGACAAGGCAAACGGACCCTCATGGTGATCCGAGAGATAAACAAACCATTTTTTTTGTGAAGTTCCATCCATTTGAACAATTCCTGATTTGGGTTCAGTCTAGAAGAAATGAAGCAGAGACGCAACAACTGGAGTTGGATTGGCATCGCAGATGACTTGGGAGTCCAATATGTGGGGGGTCGCATCGGGGCGGCTCGGGGACCGGAGGCATTCAAGAAGCAGTGGGCTCGGCTAAAGGCCGACCCTCGGGTGCAAAAAGCCTGCGTGGCGCACACGATTCTCGACCAACCGCTTCCCTTTTTGATTTCCATTGAGGAACGCTATGTTTTGGCCATTCAAGAAATCAAAAAAATTCACGACCAATCGGGCCTTTCGGTGGTCATCGGTGCTGGGCACGATCACGGATATTCCCAATTGGCAGCTTTGAAGGGGAAGAAAAGCCTGGGTTGTATCAATATCGATGCACATTTGGATCTCAGACCTTCGAAACCCCATCCGACGAGCGGGTCACCGTTTTATATGGCGATCGAAAGGGGGGTGCTGAGACCGAAAAATCTCATCGAGTTTGGAGTTCAGCAGCATTGCAACTCTCCCGAGCTTTGGGAATATGCTCGGAAAAAGAAAATTTCGATCGTGCCTTTTGAAAAAGTGAGAAATGGAAAGGCCGTCTCGGAGTTCAAGAAAGCTCTCCGCGTGCTTTCAAAGCAATGCGATCAGATTGTCGTGAGTCTGGATCTGGATGGTCTCAGCGAGGCTTTTGCTCCCGGAGTTTCAGCACCACAAGCCCAGGGCTTTTCGTCTGACGAAGTTTTGGAAATGCTCGAAGTAGCAGGAGCGAATCCGAAAGTCATTTCTCTTGGAATATTCGAGTTGAATCCGCTTCACGATCGCGAGGATCAGACTGCGCGTTTGGCAGCGTTGTCGGCTTGGACTTTTGTCTCTTCAGCTTTGACTTGAGCCGTTTTGACTTGCTCTTGGATCTGCTGTTGCAACGCTTGTAGGTGCCGCGCCTGGCTCATGAGAGCATCTTTGGTCAGCTCGATTTGCTCGCTCATATGTTTGCCTGCTTCGTGGCTGAACTGATGTGCGTTGTGAGCGACGTCGAGCTCTTTTACCCAAGGTTCAATGCCGATCTGGATTCTTCGAAGCGAAGTTTCCAGAATTGAATGAGTTCGGCGGATTTTCTGAATCGATTGATGCAGGTCACTGGTCATTTTCATCATGGGATGATCGGCATCTGCAATTCGAGAGCCTTCAATAATCAAATTCAACGCGACAGTCTCGAGTTTTTCGCAGTGCTGACGGAGTTGTTTGACCTGATCGTGCCCACGGTTGAGATCGTGAAGATAGCTGTGAAATTGAGTGCGAGTATTTTCTACGGCATGAGTGGCCTGTGAAGATGAATCCAAGAGCACTTTGGCTTCGATTAGGATTTGCTTGATCGTTTTGCCCAGACGCGCGAGCAGGGCTTTGGATTCCGCGGCCCATGCGAGAATTAATTCGTGGGATTTGGGTTCAGCGGGCTGAGCAGCAGTTGGTTCATGCGGAATCTCTGTCACTCTGGGTGTAGCAGCTCGCTCTCCCGTTTGCCCTCGCCACGAGAGCCAGAGGGTTAGAAAAAGCAGTGAAAAAAGTGAGAATGCGGCTGTGTCTGCCCAAAATCGTGAGGCCATGCCGAGAAAAAAGAAAGGTTCGGTTTGAAGATGGATTTTGATTCCAGTGGGGAATTCAGTTTGAACTTGTTTGTAATAATCAAATTCGAAAGTTTTATTTGAAAAAAAGTGAGTGCCATCTGGAGTGGCAGAACCGATGGGAGTGCGAGTGAGGCGGAGCGGCCGATCCGCATCGCTTCCTTGCGAAAGCCGATTGAGAACCCAGCCTAACGGGTCTGGTTCACCTTTCTCGCGCGCATCCAAAAATAAAGTCTCGGTTTGCGCACCGATTTGACGGGCGTATTTGAGTGCAGAATTTTCGGCCTGGTGAGTTCGATGCCGCAGGTCTCGAGATAGGGCGAATGACGTTAAAAGGCCAGCGACCACCGCAGCGATCACGATTTTCAAAGGTTGATTCAGAGATCTCAGAAGCAAAAACCACTTCATATCACTTATAAAATCGGCATTTCTTAAAAAATTTTAGATGGGCGAGATTTGCCTAGGGCAGTTGATTCGAGTATGAATTGAGCATGACAATGATTCTAGCGATTGACCAGGGCACGACGGGTACGACTGCGCTTTTGATGGATGAGAATTTGAATCGGATTGCCGACGCGTCCGTTGATTTTCCTCAGTATTTTCCGAAGCCAGGATGGGTTGAGCACGATTTGACGGATATTTGGAACACGACACTGAGCACGATCAAACAAGTGACCGAAGGTGTGGATGTCAAAAAAATCGCAGCAATCGGAATTACAAATCAGCGAGAGACACTTTGTTTCTGGGAGAGGAAAACCGCCAATCCTTTGGCTCGCGCCATTGTGTGGCAGGATCGTCGGACGGCAGAGCAGTGCGAACGGTTGAAAAAAGCGGGGTTGGAGCCTGTGATTCAAGAGAAAACGGGTTTGCTTCTCGATCCCTATTTTTCAGGGACTAAGGCTTCGTGGGCTTTGCAAAATTGGAAAGAGCTCGAGAGCGCATATCGCTCCGGCCGTCTAGCGGCTGGAACAATTGATAGTTTTCTGGCTGCAAAATTATCGGGAGGCGTGGCTCATGTGACGGAGCCCAGCAATGCTTCGCGAACGCTCGTGTTTCATTTGACCGAGCAGAAGTTTGATTCTGAGTTGTGTCGAATGATTGAAGTACCTCAGGATATCTGGCCCGAGGTCAAAGACTCCGTCGGAGTTTTTACGCGGACCTCTGGAGTGCCTGGCTTGCCGGATGGAATTCCGATCACAGGAATTTTAGGAGATCAGCAGTCGGCTTTGTTGGGACAAGCCTGTATCACTGAGGGAACGGCGAAGTGCACCTATGGAACAGGATCCTTTTTGCTTTTGAATACGGGGAAAAAACCAGCACGAAGTCGACATCGATTATTGACGACGATTGCTTGGAAGCTTCCGGGTGAGGGGGCAACCTATGCACTCGAAGGCAGTGCGTTTATTGCAGGTGCAGCCGTGCAGTGGCTGCGGGATGGGCTGAAAATAATCAAGAACGCGGCAGAAGTTGAAACTTTGGCTGCGTCGGTCGAGTCGAGCGATGGCGTGGTTTTTGTTCCCGCGTTGACTGGATTGGGTGCGCCGTACTGGAATCCTAACGCCACTGGAATGTTTACTGGGATTACTCGTGGGACGACGCAGGGGCATATGGCGCGCGCGGTTTTGGAGGGGATTGCATTCCAAAATGCAGATCTGTTGCAGGCGATGGAAAAAGACCTGGGTAAACCTCTCGCAAGGCTGAATGTGGACGGTGGTGCAGCAGCAAATAATCTGCTGATTCAATTCCAAGCGGATGTTCTGGGAGTGGAATTACGCAGACCGAAATATCTGGAAACCACTAGCCTAGGTGCAGTTTTCGCTGCTGGATTAGGAGCTGGAATCTGGAGCAGTCTCCACGAAATCGAAAAAACCTGGCAGTCTGACCGCACTTTCAAACCTAAGATGAGTCAGCAAGAGCGCAGAGATACTATGGGCAAGTGGCACACGGCTGTGGCTCGCGCGAATTTGTGAATGAGTTTATTAAATAATGAATTGCTTTTTTTTTTCGCGGGAATATAGACTCCTTCGCAAGGAGAAATGGTTGTATGAAAATTTCAAAAATAGTGTTGCTTGTAGTTGGATTGGCAATTCAGAGCTTTGCTTTTGCATCTGAGTCGCCTGAGTGTGTATCTTTTGCTGGAAAGTGGAAAGCTACGAATGCAAATTTATACTTAACAGTCGAGCAAGCCGGTTGTGAAGTTCTTGCATATACACTCAACGTGGATGATGTAGTAGGTCCAAGAGTTGTTGCCGTTTTTGGCCAACAAGTAGACTCGACAACAACGTACGCACGCCCTTTTTTCGGAACGATCGCAGTGATGAGCAGGACTACAACGGACTGGAACTTTGAGGACAAAACTGGGTTTTCAATTGATGCTCGCTATCTGGTGACTCGTTATATTGAGGGTGGCCAAATCGTCGAGGAAAAAAGCGCTTCAAGGTCTGATTGGTCGTTCAATGGCCAACAACTGGTTGTTGTACAAACAGACCAAAACGTGAGTGGTGAGGTAACTGCAACCATCGTGTACGACCGAGTTGAATAGTCACTGAGCCTTTCGCAAAATATAAAAATCTGTGACCCAGGATTCGCGACATATCGTCTAAGATAGGTATCCACAGAAGGTCTGTGGCTCCTCGAACGAGACGCTGGGTCTGAAATGTGGGGTCACAGATTTCTTGGTTTGATGTATACTTAGTTGAGATGACTAGATCCGCTTCCACAAAAAAAAATCTGGTTGATCCTGAGTTTGTTTTTTCGATTGTTGAGGCACGTGGCTATACTCGTGCCCCAGGAGTCGAATCATTCAACGACGTTTTGCGAAGAAAGCTGAGTCCGCTCTATGAATCTGCTCGAAAGCGTAAGCCAATTCGCCGCGCTTCTAAAAAAAGGTAAAATCCAATTCTGTGTGATTGGGGGAGTCGCTGTTCTTTTGTATGGGGGGAGAGCATCCACCATAGATTTTGACTTGTATTTATTGATGTCCGACATCGATCGGTTAGTGGGATTGCTGGAAAAAAAAGAAATAAAATTTCGCAAATTGGGAGCAGATCAAATCAAGGTTTTTTTGCCAGGTCTGACTGTCGATATTCTGATTGCGGATCAATGGATGGGAATCCCCGCTCTAAAGCGGGCAAAGAAAATTAAACTGGGAAAAATCAGTCTTCAGGTGGCTTCACCCGAAGATTTGATTGTTATGAAAACACTCGCTGATCGAACGATTGATCGGCGAGACATCGAAGAATTACGAGAGATTTTTGGTTCAAAATTGAACGAAAAATATATCGCGGTTCAGCTCAAGCTCATTCGAAAAGAAATAGAATCCTAGTTCCCAGAAACTTTGAATCGGCGGCTGGGGAAGAAAAATTTGCGTTGGATTTTGATTCGCTGATCATCCGTGGTCAAAAACAATTTGCTTTGTTTCGCGTCACCGCAATCCAAGTGATAGGTTCTTTGACCTTCAGGCAAGGTGTTGAGTTTAAATTGAATCAGGGCAGTGACGTCTTTTTTGACTAGGGTGTTTTTGTATTGAACGCAAACTTCGTGGCAAATTCCGGGCAGGCCGCCGAATCCGTCGCCACCCGTGCTGTCACAGCGTTGAACCCATTCAGCGCAAACTTTTTCAACTCGTGTGCAGGTCAGAGCAATTTCCATTGCAGAAATTGGATAGCAAGAGCTCAGGTCCTCAGAGCAGATTTCTTGACCTTTTTGGGTCAAATCAGCTGAGTCAGCATGGACCGTGTCTGCGAACGCAGCAGTGGATGAGAAAATAGCAAATAAAACGAGGCAATTAAGTGATTTCATGGCGCGTTATTATCTTTGTTATGAATAAAAATCAATAGAGCTTTTCTAGCTCGCTGATTTTTTTGATCGGCACGAGCTCAATTCCTTTGAATTGCTCAATTTTATGAGAATTTTTGGGGATAATTGCTGTTTTGAATCCTAGCTTTTTGGCCTCTTCGATTCGGATTTCCAACTGAGAGACTCTTCGAACCTCGCCCGTGAGCCCTAATTCACCCACGAAAATCCAATTTTGGGGGAATGCTCGGTCTTTTTTGCTGGACCAGATGGCGGCAGCGGCGGCCAAGTCGGAGGCAGTTTCGGTGAGTCGCAATCCGCCTGCCACGTTAAAAAAGAGGTCTTGTTGAGAAAGTGTCAGACCCGAGTGGCGTTCTAGAATTGCAGCGAGAAGTGAAATTCTGGAGGCATCGATTCCGACCGAGGTTCGGCGCGGCATCGCGAGTCCACTGGGAACAACCAGGGCCTGTAGTTCGACCAGCAACGGTCGTGACCCCTCCATCGCAGCCGAGATTGCAATTCCAGCGGCCGGTTCCTGGCGTTCGCTTAAAAATAGCGAGGAAGGATTGAGCACCTCTTGGAGTCCTTCTTGATTCATCTCAAAAACGCCCAGTTCATGAGTGCCGCCAAATCGGTTTTTTACTGTGCGGAGGAGGCGATAAATCTGTCCAGGATCCGACTCGAAATACAAAACTGTGTCCACCATGTGCTCGACGACTTTGGGGCCCGCGATATTGCCATCTTTGGTGACGTGACCGACCAACCAAATAGAAATTCCGGCCGATTTGGCTAATGTGAGCAGTTTTGCGGTAACCTCTCGAACCTGACCTACGCTCCCTGGAGCACTTTCCATATGCCCGCAGGAAAAGGTCTGTAGACTGTCCATGACGAGCACATGAGGTTTGAGTTTTTTTACCATGCTGAAGACTCGCTCCAGCTGAGTTTCTCCGGCCAAGAAAATGCGATTTTTACCGGTAATGTTGAGGCGATCCGCACGGGATCGGATTTGTTCTACTGACTCCTCGCCACTGACGTAGAGCAGTTGGATTTTTGGATTTTTCTCTAGCAGACCCTTGGCCATTTGCAGGAGGAGTGTGCTTTTCCCGATCCCGGGATCACCTCCCAGCAAAGTAAAGCTATCAGGAACCAATCCTCCGCCCAGGACGCGATTCAGTTCCTTCATGCCGGTGTCGAGCCGTCGAGTTCTCTCCGCGTTTGCTGCTGGAGCGTCCAGTGCTGTCCAAGCGGTCGCAGCAGCTTCGGCGCCGAAGCTCACTCCCGCCTCGCCGCCCTCCAAGTGCAGGCTTTTGAATTCATCTCTGAGAGCTGTGTTGGAACTCGGGCCAGCAACCCCGGCGGGCTCAGCTTTTTCCTCCACCAGAGTATTCCATTGTCCGCAGCCAGTGCAGCGTCCCAGCCACTTGGGGCTCGAAGTTCCGCAGTTTTGGCAAACATAGAGAGTTTTGATTTTCATGCCGCGTTTTTCATCACAATTTCGACCGAACAGCCCAATGCCATAAGAAGTTTGATCATTTGGTCGATCGTTTTTCCATGAAAAGTTTGATCCAAGAGGCGATAAAGTTGCGGAGGTGATGTTTTCAGCTGTCTGGCTAATTCCCGCTTTGAAATACCCTGACTTTTCATTGCCTCCTGAGCTTGAACGGACATTCGGTAGAGGAGCATGTTTAGCATGTATTCCGGATCGCGGTGGTATTCGAGGATCTGGTCGACAAGTACTGAGTCTTCTTCACCTGAATGAAGACGATAGGTAAAACCCGTGTTGCCTAGCTCTGGATCGGGTCCGACGAGAATCAGCGGATTTGCAAGGGTGGGCTTGAGCATTAGTTTTGAATAAGGAAAATCATAAATTCCATGGGTGCTTTGAACCAAAAAGCATTTTTTTCGATTGTTCCAAGTGACGCTTTGAATTTTCATAGGCGTCCTTCTTTTTGAAGTGCTCGGATAAGCTTGAAAAACCTTTTGGTCAATTTGCCCTCGATCACTTGGTTTTTTTCTAAGTCCCATTTTAATATCTCCTTATCGTCACGAAAAATATGTACGTGATTTCCATGATCACCATCCATTTTTGGAAAAAATAACCGCCACGTTTAATTCTACCCATAGATAGTACCTAATTTGATACTATTTGTAAAGTTCGTTTTCATGCGATCTACTGAGCAAAATCCATACCCGCTAATAGCGGTTAGACAGATTTTTGGTGTCGACTTTTGGTCAGAGAGTCCAATTCCCGGACTTGAGTTGTGTACGGTGCGAAAATAGGTTTCTATGAGTGCATGTCGAATCTTCTCAACCTACTGAGCTTTTTAAGTTTGCTTGCCGCAGGTAGCAGCATAGCCGCCCCGACTCCATGGATCTTCATCCATGGCATTAAAGGCGGCCGCCTGGAAACACTCACCGGAAAAACTGCCTGGCTGACGGCCTCGCAAGTGCTGGGCCTGGATACTCCCGGACTCAGTCTTCCTGCCAATGCAAATCTTCGACCCGCAGGTGTTTTGGAGCGAGTGCAGATTCTGCCGTGGGTTGCAGAGACGGATGTTTATGGCTCCTTCATGGAAAGAGGAGAGGAATCAGGCCTCCCGTTTTATCCTTTCTCCTATGACTGGCGGCAAGAGTGTCTCACTACATTGAGTTTGTTTGAAAAATTCGTGGGGGAAATTCGCCTCAAGCATCCAGATTCAAAGGTAAACGTAGCGGCTCATAGCATGGGGGGGTTGATCGCTTGGGCGCTCATGCTCAAACACCCAGATTGGTTTGAACGGATTGTTTACGTCGGGGTTCCGTTCAAAGGCGGCGTTGGTTTTTTACAGGATCTGCATGTGGGAGAGAGCACCGGTCTGAATTCAAAAATTCTCAGCCCGGAAGTTCTGGCGACGTTTCCTTCAGTTTACGTGCTTTTCACGGAAGAAGGAGAAGGTCTGGTCGACGCGAATGGAAAAAATGTTCCCGTGAATTTTTACTCTTCTCGAGACTGGGATCGACTCAAGATGGGAGTGATGCCCAAGCCTGTCAATTTTGCTGAGAGTCTGTCGAGTGCCAAGGAATTTCGCAAGCAGCTCAAACTACCCGCATTTTCTGTGCGCGCTAAGCGAATCCTATGGCCTGAAATCACGGTGGTGGCCGGGGACTCGATTCCCACCCTGTCTGCCATAGTGAAAGACGGTCCCAAAGCGGTCCGAGGTTGGGACTTCGAAACCCGAGTCAACGGGAAGGGGGATGGACGAATCACTTTCGGTTATGCTCTACCGCCTCAGGAAGTCCCCTATGAAGTCATGAAGTTGAATGCAGCTCATGCTGACCAAATGAACCATCCAGACGTGATTGAAAAGGTATTTGGGAAGCGGTAGAATGCTACTACATGGCAGATGAAAAAGACGCATGGAAGCGATTAAGAGAGCGTGAGGAAGAAGACGAGCGCGCTCGCGAAGAGGCTAAGGAGAACGAAGCCTCTCGCAAAAAATCGGGCCTTGGGCCCGCACAAATCAAGATGGGGTCTGTGGATGTGGACTCCGATCAATTGTCCAAGATGATTCACGAAGCGGATGTACTGATTGAACAAGTGAATAATCTCTACGCTATGTATTTTCAGGGGATCGAGCGTCGTGCGCCCATGGAAAAACGCCAGCTTCTCGATACTTCAGTCACGCGAATTCTCGCGGCCCCGAAAGCCAATCCAGCGATGCAATTCAAATCGCAATCACTCATCCAAAAGTACACAGCTCAAAAAGACCGATGGGAACGCATGCTGAAAGATCTCGAAGGTGGAAAAATTAAACGTGTTGGGACTAAGTGATTTTTTGCGTCAAAAAAAGTACTGATGTCCGCAAACCATAACCTGGTTGTGCAGCCCTGCATTGGACTTAGCGAGTATTTCAAACCACGGGCTTTGTCCGGGTTTTCCAGTCACTAAAATGTGAGGCGCAGATGGGGAGGGTGTTTCGTGAAACAGCGGTTTTCCGCAGGCTCGGATTTCGTGCCCGAGCGCCAATACGGCCTTCATTTTGTGCGCGTTCAACACATTCGATGGAACGATAATTTGATAGGGTCCATTCCACTGCGTACAGTCGACAGTGGGCTTTGCGTCTCGAAAATCGGCAATGGTTTTTTGATCGGTCAAAGCAGTGGGAATCATTTCAAACACCAAGATTGAAAAAAGCAAAATCAAAGCGGTCGACGTCAAATGCCTTCGTGCGTACTTCTGAAAAATCCACTGTGCTCCCAGCAAAACCAAAAATCCGTAACAAATCATCAGGTGAAGAAAAACACGCTGGATGAAATAGTACTGACTGACAATCACCAACGCCATAATGCAGAAAGTAGCCAGAAATTGAAAAAGCAAAGTCGCCTCAAGTGTGTGTCTCTTTGAAAGAGATTTGAGTTTTGGGATGATGTGGAGCATTCGCCATGCTCCTACCAGCATCAATCCGTTCAAGGCCCAGTCCACCCAATTTCCTTTTGGAAATAGCAAGCGTGCCACGCCCAGGACGAGATGGTAATCGAGGGTCTTCCAAAGATTGTATTGGTTGCCGTGGGATTCGCACCCGGCCTGCAGCGTGTAGTAGATTCCGATTGCTGCAACGGGGATCAACAGGGGCAACATCTTGATCCAATCTTGTGGTTTCCTACGAATCCAAAAAACGACAAACGCAGCTGCATAAAATTGGATAAACCCGGGGCTGGCGGTCATGGCTAGAGCCAGACCTGAGAGTCCAAACATAATTCCCAATGACAGTGGAAACCTGCCGAGATTTTTCCATTTTTGGGCAAACAAACCGGCTAGAATCGTGCACCAAGCAAAGAGCGCAATCCATAAAATATACGGTCGATTCTCCGCCGCGTATTGAGCAAAAAGAGGCTGCTTAGTGATGGCATAAACTCCCAACAAAATAGCAGCCGGGGTATAAGCATTCGCCAGCATGAGAGCTGTCCCCAGCGCAAATCCTCCAGCCAACGCAATATTCGGAATTCGGTATTTAAATAAAACCGTGTCGTCGATGGCTCGAATCGGGACTAAAAGATATTTTTGAAAAATATAATAAAGGGGTGCGCGGCTACATTGCCCATCAATCCCGTCTTTGAGAATGATTCCCATAGGTGGATTGCAGTTGGTGGTGAGTTGAAAGGATTCATCCTCACTAAACGGTTTGTTCAGCGAAATGGCAGCAAAGTGAAAAACCTGCAGGGCGACGACCGCCGTGAACCCCAACCAAAAAAGACCGCGCATCATGATGGAGGTTTGTTCGGTGTGTTGAGTAATTTTTGAAAAAGAATAAAATTTTCCTGATGAAACTGAACAATGGTGTTCAAAATCATTCCAACCACAAAAGACATTGCGCTGAGAATCCCGAACCCCATTGCTAGAATGGCTAAAGGAACATGATAAACATATCGTTCACGCAGATAATCCGCGATCGGCAGTATTCCGCAGGCAAATGAGAGTATAGCTAGAAAAATTCCCAGGGCAGAAAAGAAAATCAAAGGCCTAAAATCCTTGAAAATCAAAAATAATGCAGTCAAAACGATTCGACCGTCGCGCCACGTATTCAGCTTCGAAAAACTTCCTGCTGGACGTGCGCCGTAGTCAATCGGTGCTTCGCGAATTTTAAATCCCTTTGCCAAGGTTTGCAGAGTGAGCTCAGTTTCAATTTCAAATCCGGTTGATTTGAGGGGCAATGATTTAACTAAGCGGCGGGAAAAAATCCGGTACCCGGATAAGATATCCGTGAGTTGGGCACCAAATGCGTAAGAAATTGTTTTCGCCAACATGGTATTGCCAAAATAGTGGAATTTTCGGAAGGCGCCTGTCGAGAATCTGGACAGGCGAGAACCTACCACCATATCAACGGAGGATTTTTCAAAAACATCGAGCAATCCGGGGAGTGCCTCTGCGGGGTAAGTAGAGTCACCGTCGGTCATCACGTAGATATCCGCATCCACCACATCGAACATGTGAATGACCGTGTTTCCTTTACCGGGCTTGGGTGAGTACACCACAGTTGCGCCTGCTTGCCGGGCGGCTTCAGAGGTTTTGTCTGTTGAGCAATTATCGAAAACATAGACCTGAGCCGATGGGCAAGTTCGTTGAAAATTCTTTACTACTTGGGCAATCGTGATTTCTTCGTTTAGACAAGGAATGAGAATTGCGATTCTTTTTTGTGAGGTCATACTGATTCACCTAATAGCTTAAAAAGGTCTTGTTCGGAAAGCACAGATATCCCCAATTCTTGCGCTTTTTCCAATTTGCTACCTGCTTCCTCGCCCGCCAGGACATAGTCCGTTTTTTTGGACACGCTGGACGAGGTTTTTCCTCCATTTTCTTCAATCAAACGAGTAGCATCAGATCTGGACAAGGTGGGCAGAGTTCCGGTGAGAACAATCGTTTTTCCGGCCAATTTCCCCCCTCCTTTTTGTGTTTTGGGAGGGACGGGTTGGACCAGTTCGAGTAACTCATCCAGCTCCTGTGCAAACATCGAATCTGCTAGGGTTTGCGCCAGGCTTTTAGCAATTTCAGGGCCGATTTCGTGAACGGCGACCCAGTCTTCCTCGCTGGCTTTTCGAATAGGTGCCAAGGAACCAAAATGATTGGCCAGAGTCTTGGCAGTTCGCTCACCCACATGTCGAATGCCCAGGGCAAATAGGAATCGGTAGAGCTCCGGCTTTCTTGCATCCTGAAGCGACTGGATGAATTTTTCAGTCGATTTTTCGGCCCAACCTTCCAGTCCCAGGAGTTGATCTTTTTTAAGCCGGAACAAATCAGCCGGATGTTTGACCAGGCCTTCATCTACTAGCTGCTCAATAATGCCTGCTCCAAGCCCATCGATGTTTAAAGCATCCTTCATCACGAAGTGTCTGAGTCGTTCTTTCAGCTGCGCAACGCAACCCCGACTCATGCAACGAACGGCAGCTTCATCTGCTTTGCGTTCCACACGGGATCCACAAACGGGGCAGTGATCGGGAAGTAGAAATGGTTTTTCTTTGCCTGTCCGAAGTTCTTTTAAAACCTGAACCACCTCAGGAATCACATCTCCAGCGCGTTGAATCAGAACTTGATCTCCGATACGGATATCCTTGCGATCGATCTCGTCCTGATTGTGGAGCGTGGCCCGTTGAACCAAAACCCCGCCGACACGAACAGGCTCCACGACAGCAACGGGTGTGAGCACGCCGGTACGCCCCACTTGAACGAGGATGTCCTGAATTCTCGTTCGCTCTTGGCGTGGCGGATATTTGAAAGCGGTCATTCCACGAGGATTTCGCGAGACGTATCCAGCCTTGTCGATGTCGTCGAGCCGATTCAATTTCACGACGATCCCATCGATCTCAAATGGCAAGGACTCACGCTGAGTTTCGACATCGCGATAAAATTTCAAGACAGCCTCCGGTCCTTTGCAGACTTTGCGAAGTCCTCCGACCAGGAATCCCCATTTTTCAAGCTGAGCTTCAAATTCCCAAAATGATTCAAATGCTCCCTTGGGGGCAGATCCCATTCCATACCAAAAGGCAGTCAGGGGTCGTGAGGCGGCAATGGAGGGATCTAACTGACGAATTGCACCGGCAGCGGCGTTCCTGGGGTTGGCAAAAAGCTTTTCTTCTTTGCGGGATTGCTCCTGATTCAATTTTTCGAAATCGGATTTATTGAGTAAAATCTCTCCACGAATTTCGATCAAATCGGGTGGGTTTTTGTCATGGATCCTCAGAGGAATGGATCGAATGGTCCGGACGTTTTGTGTGACATCTTCGCCAACTTCGCCGTCACCGCGTGTGGCTGCTCGGACGAGGATGCCTTTCTCGTAGGTCAAATTCATCGAGAGACCATCGAATTTCAACTCACAAAAATATTCACGTTGAATGTCACTAGGCCGGTCAGAAAATTTGTCTTCAAGAATAAGTTTTAAAATTCTTTTATCAAAATCTAAAAACTCTTCTTCACTCATCGCATTGGCAAGCGACAGCATGGGAACCCCGTGCCTGACTTTCGCAAATTTTTCGAGTGGTTTTCCTCCCACTCGTTGCGTAGGAGAATCAGACTGGCGGAGTTCAGGATGCTTGGCCTCCAGCTCCTGCAGCTCCCGAAATAACTGATCATACTCCGCATCCGAGATGAGTGGATCATCCAGAACATAGTATCGATAGTCGTGCTCACGGATTTTTTGAATCAAATCCAGCATGCGTTTCATGCTCTTGAAATCGCATAGAGTTGTAGCGAAAACAACCTGCTAGAAAAGGAAGACGACCGCAGGAAGGAGCAACATCGAGTTGTGAGAAAGGGTCGCGCCGTTGGAAAAATTAACTGAATTCACGAGTGCTTCGAAACCCAGTCGGAGTCGGATTTTGGGCATGATCTGGTGGTAAACTGCAAAAAAAGCCTGGGCATCGGAGACCCCAGAAACCTCTCCTCCCGATGAGAATCCACTTTCTGTAGCCCAGCTAAACACCCCGAAATCTACGTTGAACTGGATACCGAATTCTTGGCGAACGACGAACTCGGCTCCCAGCGAAACCGTAGGGCTCCTGACTGCAACACTGCCGAGACGTTCGCTTGCAACGGTAGGGAATGTCCAACTGGTGGAGCGAAACCCGGCTCTCGCCGATGCGATCAGTCCCGGAATCGGAAGAAAGCGATATCCCCCCGTCATTCGCAGTTGTGAAAGCGTAGCGGTGACAGATGAGGCGGGGTTTGTGGTCGTGGCGCTGGTAGTGCTCAGATCCTTCTGAGAATAAAATCCGAGCCCTGCCATCAACCCAGCGTTGAGATGCCAATTGCCAGTGAGCCAAAGCTCTGCATCAGCTTTTGCGGCGCCCGCAAAGCCATCCCCAGTTTTTCCAGTGGTAGTGCTGCTGGAGTCGGCCCCACTCTGTCGCCCAATCAATCCAAATCCCAAAGCAGGTGCGACCCATCCGAGGCGGGCGATATTCTCTTGCGGGGGGGCTTTCTGGATCACCATCTTGTCGTTTTGAGCGCCCATGGCTTCTCGAGGCTCGGGATCACTGTGTCCTGGCAATACTTCCAAAATTTTCTGATATCGGGCGACGTTGCGTCCGGGCTCTTCTTCGGTCACTTTGCAGAAGGATAAACCTTCGTCCACGGAAGTGACTGTGAGTTTGGCTGTGGGGTTAATTTTCCAGTCCACGATGGAATGGAGCAAAGGATGAACTTTGACTTCGTCGATCGTGCCGACTTTGATGATATCGCCTTTGTGAACGCCACCCTGAGCTCCAATATTAATCGTCGCTGCTTCGCCATCACGCCCTGTCACTTGTCCTCGGAATGGGATCTTCCTCAGTAAGGATTGCAAAGCATCTCCTAGAGTTTGATTGAGGGTAGTGGGGTCTTCTGTAGTGAAAGTTTCAGTCGCAAGAAGATCCATTTTTGGAGCGATCATCCAATCCAAAACAAATCGGTAGGTGGGCCCTTCTTTGATGATCTTGGTGCGAATCAAACTCTCGGATCGGAAGCTTTTTGCGATTTGCCTCAGAATCTCGGGATCGTTGAGGAGTTTTGAATAAGGCAGATCTGATTTTTCCAGAATTTTGTCAGCTCGCGCGAGGTCTTGCAGGACGTACTGGCTTTGCTTGGAAAAAAAATTCTTATAAGCTTTTTCGACGTAATCCGCGAACAGGCCATCCACGTTGTCCCACGCGCGCAGAAATCCAACGGTCTGCAGAGCGTATCGACGATCCAATTCCTGATTGGCGTTGGCGGTGAATCCGCTCAGAGCGGTCAGTAAAAGTATTAAAATCCGTTTTTTATCGCGCAGGAGCAATTTTTTCCTCGTAAAGTGCAATCAGCATTTTCATCTCAGCAATTTCTTCACGAGCTTTGTGGAGATCTTTTTCCATGTGGCGGAGTTGAGTTTCCATTTCGGAGTGGGCTCCTCCGATTGAATCGATCCAGACTAAATAACGGCCCTGATCCACTCGGTATTCAATTTTTCCGGATTTGATGTAACGCCGCAACGTCGACATGCTGACATTTTTTTGATTGGCGTATTCAAGCAAGGATACCCAGCAACCCTGGGAGGCAGCGTGACTCATAGTCTTATTGTATTTCCACGCCCGCCAAATTCAAGTATTCTAATGAGGAATGGTGAGACCGAGCTCTTCCGGACCCAAGAATGGTAGACGTAGAGTCCAAATTGGACCCAAAAAGAAGATCGCCTTCGTTTGCAGCGGGGGTGCGGCTAAGGCGGGTGCCTTCCACTTGGGAGTCGCTTTGGCTCTTCGCGAGCAGGGATTTAATTTTTTAGGGGGTACAGCCCCCCTTTCGGGAGAAATCCAGGCTCCTGGTCCCATGGATATTTCTACTTATGTAGGCTCCAGCGCAGGTTCGATGATCGCCACTTTTCTGGCGGCAGGCTATTCTCTCGAAAATATTTTCAATTCCGCATTTACGCTCGGCAAGAACAAACTCGACCCTGCGGATGCAATTCCCAAGCTTTTGCCCCGATTGACCTATCAGAAGATGTTTAAATTGAGGCCGGATCTTGCCAAGGAACAGATTTCTCAGCTTCTTTTTCTAAAACGCCTCGCGACCAATCTTTTTCAGGGGGACTGGGAGGCTTTGCTGCAGTTCAAATGGTTGAAAATGCAAGGCCTGTTTTCAACCGCTGGGATTGAGCAGTACATGCGCGAAGACGTCCTCATGTCGAATCGGTTTCATGATTACGTTGCTGATTTGTTCATTGTAGCGACTCAGCTCAACCATTCGCGAAAAGTTGTTTTTGGAAAATACAGCTACAAGCCTCCGCCTCATGATTTGAATTGCCAGTATAATAATGATGTTTCGATCTCTGAGGCATGTGCAGCAAGCACAGCACTGCCTTTTATTTTTGCGCCGTTTGCGATCAAAAATCACAATCAGCAAAAAATTTATTATATCGATGGAGAAATTCGTGACACGCTTTCGACCCACGTAGCGGTCGATGCGGGAGCAGATTTAGTCATCGCGAGCCACACCCATCAACCGTATCACTTCAGACGTGAAGTAGGTTCACTGACAGATTTTGGGCTTCCCGCAATCTTGATTCAGTCCATTTATCTTTTGATCGAGCAGAAGATCAATAATCACATTCATAACAAGCAAATCCAGCGCAATGCGATCAGTGAAGTTGCTAAGTATTGCAAAGATAATGGCGTTTCTGCCACGCACCGTGACAAGATCGTTGAAATTTTGGAAAGAGAACTCTACCACAAAATGAATGTGGATATGATTTACATCCATCCGAGCCCGAGCGACTCAAAGATGTTTTTCGGGGAGCATTTTTCACTTTCACCCAAGAAGCTCACTGAGGTAGTGCGCAGTGGATTCCGTGCCGCAATTCATGCTTTGAGAAGATACGATTTCGCGGATCGAGGAACCAGCCGCCCTGCTACCGGGACAACCAGTGTTGGTGCCCAAACAGGTTAAAAGCTCTGGCAGTCAGGCAGACAGGCAAACCGGGCTCAGGATCTGGTATCTGGTTCGGGCATCAGGAACCTCCGGGATTTTGGATCAATCGGTAGAGTGATGCCGCCAGTGCATCGGATGCTTTCAGTACTTGAGTGTTTCCAGTAAGATCCAAAATAGCTTGAACCTCCCGAAGTGAACCTAATGAAATGCTATAAAATTTTCTTCGGTCTTTGGCGGTGGGTTTTGCGACTCCCTCAGCAAGATTAAGGACAATACTCAGTACGGCTCGATCAAATTGATTTTTGATTGGGTCCCTAAGCGCTAGGCCTTGGCAATCCGTGTAGAATTTTTTCGCTAATTCGTAAGTTCTGAAATTCTGGATCATAGTTTTCCTCCTGATGGAAATTTTTAGGTTCTACCATGGTGAAACCTAAAAATTTCCATCAGGAGGAAAACTAAATGAGCAACTTTAGAACTTACGAATTAGCGAAAAAATTCTACACGGATTGCCAGGAGCTGAAGCTCAAAGGAGCACTCAAAGACCAGTTTGATCGAGCCGTACTGAGTATTCCATTGAACCTAGCTGAAGGAACTGCAAAACCCACCGCCAAAGACCGAAGAAAATTTTACTACGTTGCTCTGGGTTCACTGCGTGAAGTCCAATGTCTGCTATTACTCTCAGGAACACCCGAATTGATTCAACAAGCAGACATTCTAGGCGCCCACATTTACCGATTGTGCAAAAACTGTGTACCGTGACCGTACACAATGACCGTATACGGTCACCGTTACAGTTCACCGTTCACAGTACACTGTTCACTGGGGGTTTTACTGAATCGCGTCGTGATCCAACGCCCACTGATAAGTGACTTTCAGCCCTTCTCGCAGACTAAACCGATGTTTCCATCCCAACGCCTGAATGCGACTGACATCCATCACTTTGCGGGGCGTTCCATCCGGCTTCGTGAAGTCATTGCGAATCGAACCTTCGTATTCGACAGTCTCTTTCATGAGTGAAGCGAGTTCTTGAATGGTGCACTCCTCGCCCGAGCCCACATTGATGGTCTGAGGGCTTTCGTATTTTTCCATCAAAACAAAGAGCGCATCTGCCAAATCATCGACGTGGAGGAATTCTCTCCTGGGTTTGCCGGATCCCCAGATGATTACACCAGGTGAATTTGATTTTTTTGCCTCGTGAAATCTGCGCATCATTCCGGGAATGACATGTGAATTCATGGGGTGCCAGTTATCAGCCGGTCCATAGAGATTGGTAGGCATTGCGGAGATAAATCGTTTGCCGTACTGGCGTTGAAACATCTCACAAAGTTTGAGGCCCGCAATTTTGGCCAAAGCATAGCCCTCATTGGTGGGTTCAAGGGGACCAGTCAGCAGAGCTTCTTCGTGAAGGGGCTGGGGCGCCATTTTTGGATAGATGCAGGAACTGCCCAAAAATAAAAGTTTTTGAACATCGTTCTCAGCAGCTGCGTGGATCACGTTCGCAGAGATCATCAAATTGGCGTACAAAAAATCTGCCTGATAAGTTGCATTGGCGTAAATTCCGCCCACCTTAGCAGCGGCAAGGAAAACAAATTCCACCTGATTTTCCTTAAAAAAGCGTTGAACCGCACTCTGATTTGTCAAATCCAATTCATCATGGGATTTGAGCAGAAGATTCGTGTAGCCTTTCGCTTTTAGGTTGCGGACAATCGCGGACCCAACGAGCCCGCGATGTCCTGCAACGAAAATAGGGGAATTTGTTTTCATCACCATAAAGTCACTTATTTAGTTTTGCTCACAGCAGGGGCAGTCGCCTTAGTGACTGTCATCGGCTGTCCCGCAGCGGTTGCGCCTAGAGCAGGTTTAGCTGCTGTAGGCGCTTCAGGCTTAGCTTTTCCAATTCCTGCTTTCTTCAAAACTTCCTCACGAACTGTTTTCATCATCTCAGGGCGTTCCTTGAGATAATTTCGGGCATTCTCACGACCCTGACCGACGCGTTCATCCTTGTAGGTGTACCAGGTGCCGCTTTTCTCGATGATGTTCATGTTGGCTGCCAAATCGAGCAAATCGCCTTCTTTGGAAATGCCTTCTCCGTACAGAATGTCGAATTCGACTTCCTTGAAGGGAGGAGCCATTTTGTTTTTTACCACCTTGACTCGAGTCCGGTTTCCGATCACGTTTTCGCCGTCTTTTAACGCGGAGATCCGTCGAATGTCCAGTCGAACTGAAGAATAAAACTTCAGTGCGTTACCACCGGTGGTGGTTTCTGGATTTCCGAACATCACGCCGATTTTCATGCGGATTTGGTTAATGAAGATCACCAGGGTTTTGCTGCGGTTGATGCTTCCGGTGAGTTTACGCAAAGCTTGGCTCATCAAACGAGCTTGCAAGCCCATGTGTGAATCGCCCATTTCGCCTTCGATTTCAGCGCGAGGTACCAGAGCGGCCACGGAGTCAATGACCACGAGGTCAACGCCGCCAGATCGCACGAGCATGTCGACGATTTCGAGGGCTTGCTCGCCAGTGTCCGGTTGAGAGATCAACAGGTCATCGGTTCTGACGCCCAATTTACGAGCGTAATTCACATCCAAAGCGTGCTCAGCATCGACGAATGCGCAAACGCCGCCTTGTTTCTGCGCTTCTGCTACAGCGTGGAGAGTGAGAGTTGTTTTACCCGAAGACTCAGGTCCGTAGATCTCGACAATTCGACTGCGAGGCAGTCCGCCGATACCCAAAGCGATGTCCAAGCTCAGCGATCCCGTGGGGACCGAGGGCATGTCTTGCGCGACGAGAGTTTCAGCTTCTCCCAGGCGCATGATGGAACCTTTTCCGAATTGTTTTTCGATGGCTTGGACGGCCAAGTCCAAGGCCTTACTTTTTTCAGTACTTCTATCACTGCTAGTGCGTGTTTCCTGTGTTGGAATCATTTTGTTTTCCCTTTCATTCAACTTGAATGAGTTGTTTTACAACGATGAGTCGTTGCAACGACAAGCTATACAAAGTCTGTGCCATCCCCATGTGACGGTATCATTTAGTCTGATGGTTCTTAGGGAAGCAACCCAAAAAACTGTCCTAACACGATTAAGCCCAGCGTAATCAATCCCGCGAGCACATCATCGATCATGACGCCAAATCCACGCATGATCGGAGATGACTGAATTTTGGACCACTTGTCCAAAAACCGGATCGGAAAAGGTTTTACGATGTCAAAAAAACGAAAGAGTGTAAACGCGGCGACCCATGTCACAAGTGAGTCACCTGCAGTCCAAGCAGAGATCCCCATTCCGACGACTTCGTCTACGACAATACTGGAGTGGTCAGCTGTGTTCAGGGTCTCATCAAAAACCATAGCGGCCCAGGCACCCAGCGCAAAGACGACAAGCCAAAACAAAATCCTTAAAATCCAGGGAAAGGGCTGTGAAATATAAGCGATCGGAATCCCCACTAACGATCCCATCGTTCCAGGCGCAAATGGAAAAAGCCCAGCGCCCAGAGCAGAGCCAATTAGCAAGGCAGTGATAGCGCGTAGACCTTTAAATTTTTCCCAACGGTTCATATTTTCTGATCCTGCTCTAATTGTCGTGGCACTAGAAGCGATAATCGTCTACAGAGATTTCAGGGGAACATGAAACACGAGTTCGGTTGGGAAGTTCTAGATATCATTATCGGAGGCAAATCGTCGATCGATTCGATGCAGGGGTTTGCCATATCGAGCCTGGGCGAAGCCGATCGGTTTCTGGTCAGTTATGGTTTTGATCTCGATCACCCCATTGAAAAGGCCCAAGCTTTTGGAAATTTTCACGAAGCCCTCAATTTTGTCAGAAAATATTTTTTACAACCCGAGAACCCCGAGGGGCTGCGCCTAGAATTGCCACGTCGACTTTTGGAGTTGACCGACGTTCGAGAATTGTTTCTTCTGGCTAATTTTTCTGCTCCGGGTCAACACAAGGATTCTCAGGGAACGATGCTGCGCAATTGGGCGTGTAGCATCCTCAAAGTGATGCACACGATTGCTCACGTCGATCAAGATGTGAGATCAAGTTATTTCAGCGACGTTCAGCAACAGATTTTCGATCGTTACTATCGAGCGATTCATCGGGACCACGAAGGTCGTCTTTATCTGGGTGAAAAAACCGAGGATCCCAGCCGTGTGAACTTGGTAGCATTCGAAACGAAGCCCAAAAAATCACGCGACTCACTCCTGATGAAGCTTCTTCATAAACCTGAGAACGTGGCTGAGGATATTTTTGATCGGATTGGGATTCGATTCGTGACCGAAACGCGGCTGGATGCTTTGGAGGTTGTGCAATACCTCAAGGATCGCATGATCGTGATCCCACCCAACATCAAGCCCAGTCGCTCTCGAAATACTTTGTTGGATATCGAGCGTTTCAAAGAGAAGTACATGGAATTGAAGAAAGCAGGAAAACTCGGTGAACAGCAGCTGCGAGAGGCAGCCGCAACTCTGGAGGGAAACACGGACAATCCTCATTCCAGCGAATTTTACAGGGCGCTTCAATTCACGTCACGCCAGCTAATTAAACTCAAAAACCCACTTTACGATGATCTGAAAGAGGTGAAGGGTCTCGTGAAGACCAAGGTCCTCTCGGATGATGTCATCAAGTTGATCGAAAGAATTGACCTCAAATATGTTCAGAGAGAGGTCCGGTTTTTCTACCCCTACGAAGTGCAAATTGTGGATATCGTGAGCCATGAAGAAAACGAAAAAGGCCGCAGTGCTCACAAGGAATACAAAAAAGCCCAGCGCCAGACAGCGATGCGACGTGTGATGGGGAACTTGTGCGATGCAGGCAAGTCCTGAATATGTGCTGGTGGGGACGGGGCTGGCGCCGCTAATTGTGGCGAAGCGACTCCATGCCGAGGGTCGTTCCGTTTGGATTCTCAATCCACATTCCGATTTTTTTCTCGAAGACTCCGAGTGGTCCGTCGATCCGACGCGATCGGATGAACCCGAGACAGTGCACGCTTTGCTTCAATCCGAATATCCGGGTGCCATGGAGATCTGGCCCAAACCGCAGAGTGCGGGATTTCACGATGTGCAAGCTCCCCATGTCAGGACAAGATCTCGACTTTTGATGTGGGAGACGGGAAAAAAAAGCCCCGATATTTCGCAATTGGGTGACGGTGCGTATCGCCAGTGCGATGGGCTCACGGCACTCAGAAAATTTCCGGGTTCATCGCAGAAAAGCCGTGCGGATTTGGTGGAGGGACTCGTTGGCCCGCATTCGTATGACGTGGATGTGGGAAGATACCGAAACGGTGTTCTCGAATTTGTGAGGGAGAGATTGGGTCCTGAGAGAATTCATGTTTCGGTTTCGGGTTTGGAAATGGAATTTGGGCTTTTGCGATTCAGAAGTGGCGCAAATGGGGTTCAAGCCCAAGGGGTCAAACGGATGGTGATGTTTTGGACGCCCCGAGTGCAGCAGATTCGAGGGATCATGCCCCCGAGTTCTCAGTCTCCTTATTTGTTTTGGGAACGGTGGACGTTGCAATCTCGGGATGCGGTCCCGCAAGATTGCATTGCCACATTCAATGGGCTGACGGTTTGGGCGGAGGCGGAGGGCGCGCCATCCCCGGACGGTTCGCATTGGATTTCAGTTTTACGGACGGAAACCTCGGATAAAATTCTGCCTCGCTGGGCGTCCGAATCTTCGTTTCAGGAGCTGTCCCGGTTGTTTCATGACCTCTTGGGTTGGGATCGGTTTTCGGTTCACTCGATGCGTTCGGGAGTTTGTTTGAACAGCAGTTGTGAAGGTCCACTTTACCGAGTGGTTGAGTCTGCAAAAAAAATGTCAGAGGAACTGCTGGCCACATGAGCACTTGGGTTCGAGAAGGACAGTTTGATTTGATTGTGGCAGCAGGCCCCGCAATGGCGTTTTGGCCTACGGTCGGAGTGCAGACTCTCTCATCGATGTGTGCTGAGTTTGATCTCAAGGTGGGAGTGTTTGGAGGAGAGGACGTTCGGGTCGTGGGTGCCCTACCTCTGCAAGACACCGGTGCAATTGTGATCGTACAGGATACGCAGAATAGAATTCATCGTCTGCAAACGCGAGCACTGGTTCGTGTTTTGCCGCGGCGACAGTGGCCTGATCCGTTTAAAAATTGGAGATCTCCCGCGTTGATTCCTCTTTCAACGGCAAAAAAGATCAAAGTCAATTGGAGCCCCTGCACGGTGATTCTGGGATCGGGGAATGCCGCACTGAGAATGGGATCCTTGCTGCTCGAGCAAGGTGTGCGCGAAGTGTATTGTGTCGAATCGCATGGCAAGTGGGGCAACAAGGCCTATGCGGGTTGGGAAGTCGAGAAAAGGCGCTTTGAAGTTCTGGGTGGCAAATTGATCTACGGCCATCCGGTCAGTATTGAGCCCAAATCAGCGATGTTGTGGGAGCTGCGTGTGCAAGATTCGGGTGGTGTGAGAATCATCGAGACGGCTTGGGTGATTTCGGCAGGCCCCTTTGATGCAATACCGACCGTGCGTGAGCATCCGGATGGCTCTTTGTTGCATGACTTTGAAAACACCGCCGGATTGACTCTCGAAGAGGATGTGGAAGGCTGGACTTCTGAGCAGTATCGGGCAGAGGCATTGGCTGTGAAGCTGGTCCGAAATTTGAAAAGTGAGCTGACGCGGGATGAGCGCGAGCACCTTGAAAAGCTTCTCAAGAGAAGTAAAATGAGAACCCGCAAGATCGATCAGCATCAAGACGGAGCGTTTTCTTTGTTTTATCAAGGCAAGTGGGCTGCTGCTCTCAGCGCGCAGCAGATCCGATCGTTCAGTGGAGTCCCGAAAAAATCAGAACTGATCAAGAAGGTTGCTTCGATTGAATGCTTCGAAAACATCGCCTGCCAGATTTGTGAAAAATCCTGCCCCGAATCCGCAATTGAGTGGAATTCTGCGCGAGACGGGGTTTTGACAGAAGACAAATGCACGGGGTGCGGCGCGTGTTTAAAGGCTTGTCCCAGTGGAGCAATTTCGATGATGCAGGAGCAACCGGGACGTTCCACTGTGCGGCAAGTTTTTCCTTTTCGTGCCTCACTGATGGGGATTCAAGTGGGTGGTTTCGTTCAGTTGCTCAACCGTCGAGGAGAGTACCTGGCCAACGGACGTGTCATGGAAATCACCTTGCCAGAAAACCCCACAGCAAAGAATGGGGTGATTCTCGTGGATGTGGAAGTGCCTGCTCACTTGCTTTGGGAGGCTCGCGGTGTTCGCAGAATTCCTGCACCTGCGTCGCAAGATACAATGATGGATGCCATGTCGATTCCCCCTGGAGAGCGAGTCGAAGTGACGTTGATGGGAGAAAAACGCCTGGTGCGAGATGGAGCTGTTCTGGGTGAAATTTTGTTTGAGACCGGTCGGGCTCGGGCAGAAGACGCGCTGATGTGCTCTGACGGGAGTTGTGGTTTGTGCGAGGCTGAAATCGATGGAGTGAGAAAGCTGACCTGCAAAACGCAAGTGCATCGGGGAATGGTGGTCAAAAAAAATTCACGTTGGGGAGGGCTATCCCAAACTGAATCTGGGTCGTTGGTGGTTTGTGCGTGTTTGAACATGACGATCGATGAGTTGGTGCAGCGTGTGAAGCAGGGGGGACTGAGCTCGGCGGATGCCATTACGTTGGCCACAGGAATTGGTGCGGGAAAATGCCACGGGCAGCTTTGCTTGGGAACTGTACGACGTGTTTTACAACGCGAGGGAATTCAGGAAATGCCAGATTGGGTGGATTGGAGATTTCCTTGGGCAGATTGGATCTTGGTTCCTTCTTCGACATAGTGGATGTCTGCCAGGAATTTTTCGATTCGGTGATTGACGAGCTCAGGCAGATCCATCTGAGGGCAGTGGCTGCCATGGCGAATAATTTCTAACTCGCTGCGGGGGATGAGCTGTTTCAATAGTTCTTGTTGATCCAGTGGGATCATTCGGTCGTTCTCACCTGAAAAAATCAGTGCGGGTTGCTGAATGGTGTGCAGCCAAGCAGTCGCATCGTAGTTGTCGTAGTTCTCGATCAGGTTGAGCAGGATTTTTGGGTCCATTTCCATGACCGTATCGACGTAATGAGCGATGTCCTCAGGAGGAGTGAGGTAAGTATTGAATCCACCCAGCCCGACGATCGTATTTCGGAGAGGGTTTTTTTTCTGAAGATTCCAGATCAGATCCAGCGCCTTAGGAGAGAGCTTGTCGATTCTCCTCAGCAATTCAAAGACACCTTGGAAAACGTTGCTTCCGAAAAGATTTTCGAGGGGTTTTTTTGCAGTGCCATTCGCAAGGACCATTCCTTTGACTCGAGTGGGATTTTGCCGCAGGAATTCGAGAACCACGTTCACACCCATGCTGTGCCCAAGAATCACCGCGTCGGGGACATTCAATTCATCCATCAGGATTTTGAGATCCTGTGAAAATGCATCGAGTGTCAGCGTGCTGAGATCCGTGGGCGTGTCCGAGTTCTGGTGCCCGCGATAGTCGAACCAAATACATTTGTAGCGCTGACGGAAATAATCGATTTGGTAAGTCCAATGCAGGCTCGAGCAGACCAGGCCGTAGCAGAAAATCAAAGGCATTCCCTGGCCTTCGACACTGTAGAAGATCCGCGATCCATCAAAGCTCTTGATGTATCCGTGCGAAGACGAAACCGGCTCGCGTTTTTTCAAACGTTGCTGGAGACTTCGTTTTCGAGCTCCCTTGGGCCTAGGTCGGAGAGGTATGGATAGATCCATAGTCCTTCTTACATACCATTACGCAGACTTCTTTTCCGCATGTATTTTGAAGAGTGATTCGCAGACCTGGTGGAATCCCTTGCGAGATTCCCAATCGGCGTGGCTGTACGCGTAGTACAGCTGATTGAAGAACGACCAATATTCAGGGTCGATCTTAAGGTGGTGTTCCCCCGGGCCCGAGTGGTGATCGGAGTGAGGTTGTGGGTTGAACTGGAAACCGTCTTTGCCCATCTTGTGCGAGAGACGATGGACGTAGTCCTTTTCGAAAAGAGCCATCAGCTCTTTCTCGGGGATTTGCAGGGCCTCGATGACTTTGGGGATGTGGTTCGTCGGCAGAGGAGTGATCCCACGCTCGACGTTGGACACGAACTGGGTGGTTACTGCGGGGCTGAAAAGCTGCCCCAGGGCCTTTTGGGACAATTTGAGCGACTCACGACGTTGGCGAATAAATGCACCTACAAAATTCGTGTGCTTCATATGGGTACTTCCTCTTTCTCGAATATGCGCCTTAAAGAAGAGTATCAACCTGTTGAGTTAAATTGTCAACTAATATAATAGATTGAAATTATTGAATTATTTGCAGCGTATGGGGTTTAATGGGGAAAAGGGTGACTGTGCTTAATAAAGTATAAATTATTCCTTTTAAAAGTCTTTTTATAGGTTAGAATAAAAGGATAGCTAGGAGGCTCAATGGCGCTCAACAAACTGATTCAACTTTCCACAGATCTCGTGACGGTTGCCGAATTTAAGGATCACGCCGGAGCTTATTTGGACCGAGTGCAAAGTTCTGGCAATCCTATTGTGATTACGAAAAACGGCAAGGCGGCTGGTGTAGTAGTGTCGCCTGCTGAGTATGACAAAATTCAGTACCAAAGAGCGTTGATGGAGTCTATAGCTCGAGGTGTAGCGGATGCCGATGCTGGACGCGTGATGAGTACAGAAGAAGCCAAAAGTGAAATCGAAGCAGCTCGGGCCTCACGAAAAAATAGATGAAAAAAGTAGTTTGGACGGTTGAAGCCATCGAGCGGCTCAAAGAAATTGACGCTTATATTGCTGAAAGTTCACCCGTAGAAGCAGAGCGATTCATTGATCTGCTTTTGGAGCGTGGAGATTCACTTGCCGAATTTCCTGAATCGGGACGCAAGGTGCCTGAATACGATTTGGAAGATTTTCGAGAGCTGATTGAAGGAAATTACCGGATTATTTATCGAGTGCGAGATGACGTTGTCGAGATCGAGACGGTTTTTGAAAGTCATCGATTGCTTCCTAAAAAATAGCTTCTACGCCGAAGCTATTTTTTTTCGTCGGCTTGGATGGCGGCGGCGTGTAGCGAGCCATTGCTGATCCTGGAGCCATCCTGGAACTCACAGAATGTTTGCTCGTTGCGCTTTGAGTCGAATCCATAGACGATCTTACCTTTGACTACCGAGTCACAAATATAGGCGCCGGGGTTTACTCCGCCAGCGAGATCAGCTGCCTTGGCCTTTTTGAGGGTCGCCTTTTTCAGGGCCTGGTAGGCCTGGCAGGTGAACTGGCCTTTGCCATCTTTTTTGCAATCGGCTGAGATGGTGAGGTGTTTTTCCATGTCTCGGTGGAAAGTCGTTTTTTTGCCACCGACTTCGAATGTGGTGGTTTCGGGAGCGGCTGCGAGAGCGGCGGAAAAAGTGAAAAATACGCCTAGAATCAGAGCAGAGTTCTTCATGGGTCTAATGTTAGCAGAAAACAAAACCGCCCGCCGGGATTTTTGTCCTGGCGGGCGGAGGATTTTTATCACTGATAGTTTAGATGGCAGGTTTAGCTGCGCTTTGTTCGAGCTCTACAGCAACAGATCCCTCTTCAGGGCGTTGTTTTTGTGAGTTCGAATCGCTGTGTCGAATATCCACAGCGGTGGGCAATGAGTTGTCTAAATTTGAAATTGATTCCACTCTGAATGAGCTACCCATAATGGATTGAATCTCCTCGAGCGTGAGTGGTTTATCCGAGTTACAAGATAAGGCACCTTGTCCTGGTACGAAGTATTTATTTGAGAATACATGGTCACTGGTGTCAGTCAGTTTTTCATCAAAAAAATTGGATCCGTAAGATTGTGCATCAGGATCACTATGGTTCAGGTTGAAACTAGTGGAATAGGTATGATCAATGAAAATACGCCCTTCTTCCCAATGGTAAGTCGTGGATCCAGGCAACTTATATTCGCGGTCAGCTTTAATCACTCTGTCACTCGAATGATCAGAAAGGAGGCGCAGTACGCAATAGGTATTAGAGTTTTCAAGATCATCTGTTTTTGGAAAGTTGGTTGAAGAAAGGACTTCACCGTCTTTATTGGCAATGGAGTAGTTCAATCCGGACTTCACTTTGTGTTTTTTTCCGTCTTTGATAAAAACAATGGAGTTGTGATGTTTTGGGACGATGATTTCTTTTAGAGTCGTGATTCTAATTGAGCGTGCCGGGTCTTGCTGTTCGGCTGCCTGAGCTAGGCTCGTAGCAAAAAGGGCGACACTGGATAATACTAGTAATTTCGTTCTCATAAATTCTCTCTCTTTCTCTCTCAAAAAATTCTCCAAAAATCTGGATTACCCTGATCAATTGCACGGCTTGTGCCAAATGCCAGTTGAGAGCTAAGTCCTTGATTTATCTCCCTCTCCCTCTCCCTCTCCCTCTCATGAGCACGAAAACTACTGCTAACCCCCAATACAGGTGTCCAAAACATAGACATCAATGGAAGGAGTTGAAAAAGTAAATTCCACCGGTGGAATTTGTCCGAAAACCGGACACGCCAGATTCGCTTAAGCCGCTGCGTCGAGCGCCACTTTGTAGGTCGCGCAGGGCATGCAAACTAGGATGGCGTTGTAGTCGAAGGCTAGCTGAGGAGCGGTGGCCTTTCTTTTGCCTTCGGACCTCCTGATTCGGATGAACCCATGTCCTGCCAGGAGTGAACAGTCGCGGGCTACGTTTTGTTGCGCGCGACCGAGGATTTTCGCCAGCTGGTAGACGGAGGCTGGGTTGTGTTTGTAGATGGCTGCAAGAATGGCGTATCTTTGACCGCTCATGAAGTCTTGATAGGCTTCCACTGAAGCCCATCTTTGCAAGTATTTAGGTTGAATGGATTTTTTTCCGTACAATACGGCCTCCTCGAGAGCTTTGCCGGTTCTGGCAACCATCTCATCCCAGGATTCAAACTGAATAATTAAGGGTTTAATTTTTAGCATTTATAATCTCCCATGTGAGACACCAAAACTCTTTAAGTGCCTCCCGATAGTTTATGGTATTGAGCAGGAGTCTAGAGTTTTTTGGTAGTTCACCGTGAACATGAAAGCCAAATGGTTCGTGATTATCTACAAGTAATATTAATTTTTGAGTCCTGTCTATCATATCAAATAGTGCGAATTTCGCCTTAATTCCTCCAGGATATTTTTTACTAATTTCTACTTCGAATACCTTAAGTTTAACTCGGAAGCGTTCTTGAATATCTTCTACATCGTTCATCAATACTACTGCCTTACTCATACGTAGAGTAACTCCTTAGTATACATCAAGTCAATGTATATCGCTTGTGTTTGCATAAATTCTGATTCCTTTTCTGGGGAATTAGCTATGCCAAAACTGTGCCCGACCATGTTGAAAGCGTTAAAAACTGGAAAATATCGAAACAGGCCTAAATTCAGGTTGAATTGACTGAAGATGAGAGGTTGTAGAGGGCGCAAAAAGTGGCTGATTCTCAGGCGGGTTGACCGGATTCCGGACTGCGATGTAAACGATGAGAATGAAAAACACAGAACTCTCGGTGCGTATCTGGCTGCTCAGCCTTTGTGTGATGGTCATGGCAATGATTGCGGTGGGGGGAGCGACTCGTCTCACGGGGTCGGGGCTGTCGATTGTAGAGTGGAAGCCGATTATGGGGACGATTCCACCGCTCAATTTGGAAGAGTGGAATTCAGCCTTCCAGAAATATCAGGAATATCCTCAGTTCAAGCTGCAAAACCCAAATATGTCTTTGGGTGATTTTAAATTTATTTTTCTCTGGGAATATTTTCATCGTCTGCTGGGTCGGATGATGGGGGTCGTATTTTTACTGCCCTGGATCTACTTCGTTGCCCGAAAAAAGATTGATCGATCGTTAGCCACAAAAACTGCAATAGGTTTTTTCCTGGGAGGATTGCAGGGTTTGGCAGGCTGGTTGATGGTCCAGAGCGGGCTCGTGGATCGCCCCTCGGTCAGCCATTTTCGTCTGGCGATCCATCTTTGCTTGGCCATGGTGATTTTGGGTTATTTATTCTGGGTGTATTTAGCCTACGCATCAAAAGAGAGCGCTGAAAAAATTCATCAACCGAGGTCCGCGCGCATTCATCTCATTTTCGTGGATATTTTCTTCACACTTCAAGTGATTTATGGAGCTTTTGTCGCTGGCTTGAAAGCGGGATTCATTCACAACACCTATCCGACGATGTCCGGTGAGTGGTTTCCATCGGCTTTTTTCGCGTTAGAACCGGAATGGACGAATTTTTTTGAGAATCCGGTCGCCGTTCAGTTTCTCCATCGTTGGATTGCAGTGATATTACTGATCGTGGCGGTGAGTTTGGCGCTTCGTTTCAGGAAAGAGAAGTGGTCTAAAGCGTTGGCTCATTCTTTGGGATTGCAGTTTTTCTTGGGAGTGATGACACTGATTTTCAACGTGCCATTGGTATTGGCAGTGCTCCATCAGCTAGGGGCCGCTGCCTTTTTAATGTCCTTGGTTTTTACTCATCGATCGTTCAGCTACCGACGTTTCCGGGCTTCTTCTTCGACTTGAGGGCGACGTTGAAAACATTCGCGAGAGGTTTCGTCGTTTTCCAGGAACGCGCGCTCGCCGTCGCGGGAATAAAGGATCAGCAGATCCTTCGGTAGCTCAGGATGTTTGGCCCAGATTTCCAGTGCGGTCCGCGCATCCTCGGGTTTGATAAAACCCGTGGGTTCTAAATCGCTGCCGGTGCAGTAGACACCAATGCAAACTTCAAGGGTGTATTTGTGAGCTTTCGAAAAAATAGAGGGTTTGTATTTCTCCACTGAGAAATCGCGCCAGTGGCCGGACTTCTCAAAAAGTCCTTTACGAAAAAATCCGTGCGGATCAGGTTGCACGAATTCTTCTTCGTACATTTCGTGAATAGAATCCTCGGGCTTGGGGACGTCCCAGGCGTGATGACCCAAAAAATGAGACGCAATCGGTTGAGTTTTGACGACAATCTCACGGAAAAGAATTTCTTCGGCCTCTGGCTTATTGTTTCGACGGGATTCTTCCAGGCGCTCTCTCCATTTTTCAGCCTGTCCGAGTTTGGCAATAGCGACCAAAGTTTGACTCACTTCTTGGCCGATTTTGAAAGCAGCCTCAGCTCGAATTTTTTCCGCATCAGTCAAAGGCTGTTTTTGGGGATCGCGGCCATCCAAAGCCTTCTTAAGGGCGGAATCTCGCAGTTTTTTGCATTGCTCCGTGCCTTCTTGTTCGCTCCGGTCTGCATGCACGCGTACGGAGAAACTCGATGCCAAAAGTGTTAAGACTGGGATGAATAACCAAAATCTCATATAATCCCCTATCGGACGGTCAACGCAGTGCATTTAATACATTAACAATGTTGCTCAATCATATCGTTGGACCTACGTGGACCAAACGCCAGACTCGCGTTACTATTAAAGGATGCAGAAGCAAGTCTGGCAAGTACATATTGATGGTGGAATTTTTGGCCCCTTTTCAACCGATGATTTAGCCGTTTTGTTGCGCAACGGACGAGTGCATTTTTCGGACTTCGCGTGGGCAGAGGGGATGAGGAAGTGGCAACGAATTTTTGAAATCGATGAATTCAAAAAAGAGCTGCCGCCCACTCCAGACATTTTGCCAGTAATGGGACTAGGTTCTGAATCATCAAAATCAGTTCCTCGCGAGCGAGAATCGCGCAGAGAGAGCCCAGCTCCGACTCCGGTTGCACCGGCAAAAAGAGAACCGAAAAAAGAAGCCCCAGCAGAAGTACCTGAGCGAGAACCCGCTCTCGTCGCAACTCCAGCTGTCGCAAAGCTGGGAGCGCACTCCGATCAGGTCAAAATCGAGGCTAAAGTAGAATCCAAGGAATATGGAAGTTTCGAGGTGCAGGATATTTCCGAAGGTGGAGTTTTTGTGAAGACGAAAAAGAAAATCGCCATTGGGACGGAATTCAGTTTCAAGCTTGCCTCCGAGGATCTGGGAAAGACGCTCGAAATGACTGGGGTGGTGATTCGTCATTCGGATGAGAAATCGGATCAGCAGGGATTTGCGTTACAATTTATCAGAGTCAATCCAGCTCATAAGAGGGCAATTCAAGGGTACGTCGACAAACAACGCGGATTACGATGAGACGATGGCATTCGTTGTGCCTCATTTTCATTTTTTGTTTCGGTGCCGCAGCTGCGGAGGCGACCTCTCGGGTCGATGAATTAGAACAGCTGATTGCACAAGAGCAGTGGGATGCGGCCGCACAGCTTGCGAACGAGCTCGCATCACGTTCAGATGCTCCCCCGATCATCAGAGTCCATGGCGCGTTTGCGCTTTTTCAAAAGGGATACGCGCATTCGGCCTTGAGCGTGCTCAAGAAAATTAGCCTGGAAGATTGGAAACGAATTCCCCACGGGCAAGATCGCCTGTCTGAAATCGTTTTGCTATTTCAGAAAAAAGTTCCGATGGCCTGGTTGCCAGCTCGAATCGATCAAATTTCTGGTGACGATGATGGGATTCGTTTTGCCAAGGGGAGATCTGCTTTTGAAGCGAAGAATTGGGATTTGGCGATTTCCCAGCTCAACTCAGTTTCTCACGGATCACGTTATTACACACAGGCCGCTTATTTACTGGCTTCCATTGCCACGACTCAAGGTCGATATGACGAAGCGATTCAGCAGTTTTCTCGTATTTTTGATTCTTCGATGCTGAGCAAGAGTTCGGAGTTTTGGCAGGACGTGGGCGCCGAGAGAACACGGATGTGGGGATCACATCTGAGAGTCGAATTCAGTTCACAGGGATTAGAAGATGCAGCCCAAGTTGGGGAGCTGGGTGTTTTGGGACTTGCACGAACTTATTATGCGAAAGGGGATTATCTATCTGCGGGCAATAACTACAACAAAGTGAGTCCACAGTCGAAACACTATCCTCGGTCAGTTCTGGAAAAAACATGGGCTCTTCTCTCGCGAAATCTTCACGAGGAGGCTCAGAAATCTGCAGCCGATTTGGCGAGCCAGCGTGGTGTTTTCGAAGCACTTGAAGCGCGTGCCTTGAGAGCACTCGTCTTGGTTGATGCTGGCAAGACGTCAGAAAGTCGAACTGAGCTGGATGCTTTTCAGCACGAGTACAACGAGGCTTATGCAAAAATTTCGGATTGGATGAAGAATCACGATTTTGAATTTCTTCCGACTTTTTTGAAATCAGAAACAGCTCAGGACGGAAGGATGAAAGCGCTCGAAAGGTACGAGGCAAGTTGGAAAAAAGAAATCGATGCGCTGTCTCGCGAGAATCAAAGATCATTTCCAGTTTACAGCAAGCTTTTTAATGAACTGCTGCCCGCACAGAAACAGATCCAATCAGCACGCGGTTCCCTCGTTCAGGAGCTGGTAGCAAGGCGCAAAGGAGATTTGACGAGAGTCTGGATTCGATCCAAATTGGTTCGCGCAGAATCCTATCTGGAGGACCGCGAGCGTCTGAGGGAAAAATTCAAGGAATTGCCCGAAGAAGCTCGCACGAAGAACATGGCCGATCATGATCTTCAAATGTTCGAGTTGCTCAGGAGCGCAGTTCAAGAAATCGATGAAGTCTCCCCAAAAATTGAGGTGAGGAATCTTCCTCTAGAATTTCGACAAAGCGAATTGCTTTGGGAACTGGGATCATCTGCTGGAATCATGTTCATTTCCACGAGAGACGCAAAATACGAAAAGCTGGCTGATCAATATCGCAACCGAGCATTGAGCATCGCCAAGTCGATTGCTGATCATGATTCGGGTTTTAAATTCCATGCGCGGTCGGTGTTTTTCAGCGGATACATGATGTCGGATCTGGGTCGATGGGACGAGTCGGAACGGGCACTTGAAAAATTCGTGACAAAATATCCTGAGGACGAGAATGCGCCTGACGCATATCGAATGTTGGGGGACACGCAGTTTGACAAAAATAAATTTGCGGAGGCTCAGAAATATTATGAAAAAATTCTTCGATTCCCGCAGTCGAGCGTGGCTGGCTATGCTCTCTATAAAATCGGATGGTGCGCATATAATTTAAAGGCTTTTGCAAAAGCGCTGCTGGCTCTGGAGAAATCTTATATTTGGGCTCGAGACCATTCAGAGACAGGAAGCTTGTCTTTGAGCCGTGAGGCCAAGAGTGATCTGATCACGATTTATGCTGAGCTGGGGGATGCGAGCAAGGGATGGCAGTATTTTCAGCAGATTTCTCCCGTGGATACGCAGGAGTGGATTTCGCTGTTAGCTGAAGAGTTAGATAAGAATGGGCAGTACGAAAAATCAGCGATTTTATACGAAGCTCTTTTGAACCGAGATTCATCGCCTGCAAGCCAGGTACGGTACCGTGCTGCAATTCTCAAAGGTGCCTATCACCTGAGGCAATGGCCCAGAGTTTTAGCAATTGCTGAAGAGATTCGGACTCGAAACTCTGAATTCACGAGCGCAATCCAGAAAAAAGACGAGGGGGCTGTGTTTTCTGAGTCTGCGCTCAAAAACGCGCTCGTTGGCTTGCAAATGGAAGGTCGCAAGGCTCATTCGGCAGAGGCAATCGATCAAGCGATTCGATTGGGAGATATCTATCTGCAGTTGTTTTCTGGCTGGGAAAATATCGAAGAGAGTTTTTATCTTCATTCTGCGTACTTGTTGGAAAACGGAAAAATGGAAGCTGCTGCTGTGGCCTTCAAAAAATACTGGGAACTGTTTTCACCCAAATTGGCAGAACCCCGAAAAGAAAATGCTCTTCGTCTGTATCTGAATGCGCTTCAAACTTTGGAAGACGCGAATAAGACAGCCGCTCCCCAGATTTCTGAGGCGACTCAGCGAATGCTCACGCTCAGTGATGAATATGCTCAGAATTACCCAGTGAGCCAATATCGTCGCCAAATTCGATTTCTGAAATCCACAATCTTGCTCAAGTACGGAAAAGTCGATGAGGCTCTGCCTTTGACTCAGGAACTTTTTTTAGTTCAGCCGATGGATGAGATTGGAAAGAAGTGCTTCAAAAATCTGCGAGTTGCTTATTACGACAAAAAAATGTGGGGTACTGCCTATGATTGGGCGAGTTCGCTCTTGACTCGAAAGGAACCTGCCATTCAAGTCTATTTTGATGATTTAAGGACGATTCGCGAGGAGTCTGCCTTTCTCAGAGCAGAAAGTATTCCTGCGCCAAAAGAAGCAGCCGAAGTTTTTTTGAAAATCGCAGCTGACCCTGAAATGAAACGCCTTCATGAAAAAGCTCTTTATCAGGCGTTCCAGAAACTCAATCAGCAAGGAGATAAAATCCGAGCTCTCGAGGTGGCTGATCAGATTGAAAAAGATCACAGCCAATTTGAGGGACTCAGGGAAATCTCGGGGATTCGCTCGGCTTTTTATCAAGAGGCAGGAGATTATCGAAGAAGCCTGGTTTACCTCGAACAATTGATTCAAAATCCGCCCAAAGAGTTGGATCCTGCTGTGTTGACACAAGCCAAAGCGAACGCAGCGCTTGTAGTCGAAGCACTGGCTGAGCGAAAAAAAATTCAAAAAAAGACTCTGATTGAACCAGAAATTTGGGGCAAGCTGATGAAGGCGAAGACAGCCTTCGAAAAATCCCCCCTGCCCAAAAAAGGATCAATGGCCGAAAAAATTCGAAAGGGGGCAGAGGAGCTTGAGAAAGTCACCCAGCCACTCATTGATTATTCATCCAATCCCGAGGCTCCAACCTACTTTGCGATGGAGGCTTATTGTGCTTTGCCATTTTTATACCAGCAATTTGCAGCGGCTGTTTTGGATTTCAACCAGATGGAATTGCTGGATTCAGTCGTGAAGCCCTTGAGGAACCAGGCTCAGGAATTTTCTTCTCAATGTATTCAAAAAGGAACGGAGCTTGGCCATCACGGACCTAATTTTGAAAAAGCATTGAGCACCTGGGGATGGAAAGCAGATGCGCAGCAGGCTGGCGTCATCGAAAAAATAATTCAGTATTTAGATAAAAAATTAGGATGGCTGGATTCTGTTGGAGATTTGGCACCCGAAGATCAAATCCTAAAGCAGCATCATTCTTCGAAATCGGACGAAAATTCTTGGTACACATTGGGAGTGATTCGATTTCAAAAAAATGAAATCGGTTTGGCGCGGCTGACCTGGGTGGATGCTTATGCGCTGGCGAAAAAGAACCAATGGAAAACAGGTCGACTGATGAATGCTTTGGCAGTGATTGAGGACATTTCTGGGGAACCTGAGGTGAGATTGGAGTCCTTGTATGAACAGGCCATTGCTCAGGGTTCGGTGATGGCGAGGTTTAACCTGGCAAAAATTCACTTCAAGGCTGGCCGCCTCGAAAGTGGCGCGGTTCTGCTGAAACAGGCAATTGAACTGGGAGGGCCTGCTCACGAGCATGCGCAGCTCGAACCCTGGGTCAAGGAGGTCATGCAATGGTTCGCACCCAAAAAATAATCATCAGATTAGTTCTCATACTGATGAGTGGCGTTGCAGTCGCAGCTCCAGGAGAAACGCCTGCAAGCGCAAAAAAAGGCGCGCAGAGTCATAAATTCTCGGGCGCAAAATTAAAAGGCAAACTCAAAAAACCAGAATTAAGTTATATTTATAGAAGAAAAGGGATTCGTTCGGAGCAAATCATCGATATCCCGAAGGACTTCAATGATGAAATCATCAGTGGTGCAAGACAGTTCTGAACTCAAAGTCACCGTTTTTTGGGGGGATGTCCTCTACGATACGGCAGTTTTTCGCTCGAATGCTCATGTGACTTTGGGACGCAAAAAGGACTCCTCTTTCTATGTAGATGTTTCTCAAATTGAGGGTACGGGAAAGGACCAGATGCAGGTTGCGAATATCCTCCCCGGAAAAAAACTGGAATTTCTGTTTAACGACCGAATGGAAGGGCACCTCAAATTAGAGGGCGAGCTCATGTCTTTTCACAAGGCAAAGACACAGAGCAAAATTATAAAGAACGCCTCGGGTTATTACACCGTAGTTTTGTCTGAAAATGACAAAGCAGATTTTGTGATTGGGCATTTGAGTTTTTATTTCTCTTGGGTGAACCGCTCGACTCAGGTGATGACCGAAGCAAGGGATTGGCGGAAGCTGATCCCCTTTGCGGGTGCATTTGCTTTTGTTCTTTTACTGGCGATAGGAATCAGTTTTTGGACTCCACCGGAGCCAGAGAAGCCGCCTGAACGCCTGGTGACATTGATTCCACCCAAGGGAATGGCAGCGAAGGCCGCTGTAGGAGAGAGGAAATCGGAGACAGGGGGAGCTCAGTCGGGTGAAACAGGAAAGGCTGAACTCAAGGTCAAAAAAGAAAATACAGTGGCCGAAGAGCTGCAAAAAGAAAACGTGGGCTCAGCCATCAGCAAGCTGACAGGATTAGGCAAGCAGGCTCCAGCCGTTGCAGATCATAAGGGTGGAGCTACAGCTGCAGTTGCTCAAGTCGGAACGGGTGGTTCGTCTACCGAGGGTCTCAAAACGGGTGGCGGTGGCAAATCGATCGGGATTGGCCGAGCAGTAGGCCGTGGAGAAGGTGGATTTGAAGGATCGGGTCGTTTGGGACTCTCTGGTACCTCGCCCGTGGAAGGTGGAACGGGCCATGGTGTTGAGGGAGGCACCCAGCGTGAAGGACTGCCTCGCGACGTCATCGAAGCGGTGATTCGAAGACGCATTGATCGCATCCGCTTGTGCTACGAGCGGCAGTTGAATTTCCAGCCGAAATTAGCTGGGAAAATGGTGATCCATTTTGTGATCGCAGCGGATGGAAGCGTAATGACCAGCCGAGTGAGCGAAGACACGATGAAGAGTCCACCGGTTAAAAGCTGCGTGGAAGCCGAAGTGAAGTCTTGGACATTCCCTCGCCCCGAGGGTGGCGTCACGGTGAACGTCGATTATCCGTTTGTGTTTGAGTCCAGTGCTAAAAACTAAATAGGTGTCCGACAACAAATTTATTACCACCCCCTCAAAAAAAAGTAGGACACACATATTACCCGCGGGGCAAAACAAAATT